>CP131915.1:1268422-1902633 GCA_030704225.1 Kosakonia sp. H02 | reverse complement strand
GTGGCATCGACCAGGGTTTTATAAATGACTTCACCGCCCGGCGCTTCACCCACGCCGGTATGCCCGGCGTTGTCTGTCAGCACCACGATGTTGCGTGTAAAATACGCATTGTGCGCGCCGCCGATGTTCATCAGCATGCTGTCATGCCCGGCGACGGGAATGACTTTCATATCCGTGATAATGGGGCTTGCTTGTGTGTTCATCATTCACGTCCTGTCACAGGTTTGAGTTCGATACGTTTGATATTCCCGACCAGCACCAGGTAGCTCAGTACCGCCACCAGCGCGTGAACACCGACAAAGACCAACGCACCGCTGAATGACCCGGTAGTCCCGACGATGTAACCAATCGCAATCGGCGTGACGATGCCGGAGATGTTACCGAACATATTGAACAGGCCGCCGCTCAGGCCGCTGATCTCTTTTGGCGCGGTATCTGCCATCACCGCCCAGCCCAGCGCCCCGATGCCTTTACCGAAGAAGGCCAGCGCCATAAAGGCGATAATCAGCATTTCCGAATCGGTGTAGTTACAGAACACCATGCTCATCGACAGCAGCATCCCCAGCACAATTGGCGTCTTACGCGCGACGTTCAGTGAGCCGTAGCGACGCATTAACCAGTCGGAAATGATCCCGCCAAGTACGCCGCCAACAAACCCACAAATGGCCGGAATCGAGGCGACAAAGCCCGCTTTGAGAATTGACATGCCGCGCGCCTGCACCAGATAAACCGGGAACCAGGTGATGAAAAAGTAGGTTAAGGCGTTAATGCAGTATTGGCCGAGATAGACGCCGATCATCATGCGCGAACCGAGCAGTTGCTTGATTTGCCCCCACTTCTCCGAGAACGGGACATTCTGCTTGCTGCTTTTCTGATCCATATTGATCAGCGCACCACCTTCAGCGATATACTCCAGCTCTTTTTTATTGACGCCCGGATGCTGATTGGGCTCATGGATCATTTTCTGCCACAGGAAGCTGATGAAAATCCCCAGTCCGCCCATAAAGAAGAAGACGTGCGACCAGCCCACTTCGTGGGTCAGCCAGCCCATGATTGGCGCGAAAATCACCGTGGCAAAGTATTGCGCGGAGTTAAAAATCGCTACCGCCGTGCCCCTCTCCTGAGCCGGGAACCAGGCCGCGACAATACGGCTGTTACCCGGGAAAGAAGGTGATTCTGCCAGGCCCACCATAAAGCGCAGCGTAAAGAGCGCGACGATGATGCCAAAGCCACTGAAGATATCGACGAAGCCCTGCAATAAGGTGAACAGGGACCAGGTGAAAATGGACCAAAAATAGACGCGTTTCGATCCGAAGCGGTCAAGCAACCAGCCGCCCGGGATCTGGCCAATCACATAGGCCCAGGAAAACGCGGAAAAGACATAACCCATACCGACCGGATCAAGGCCGATGGCCTTGGACATCTCTGAACCAGCAATCGATAACGTTGCGCGATCGCCGTAGTTGAAGGATGTGACGATAAACAACATCACCACTATCCAGTAGCGGGCGTTTGTACGCTTTTCAGCGCCGCTCGCCGCCTGGCTTAATGAACTCATGGTTATACTCCCGAAGCAAAGATGTTCTTTTCAACATGCATCCTGTACGGCGCAACCTGTAGGGGAAGACAGGACGATGTGGTTGTGTTTTTTTGCCGCTCCTGCGCGGGAAACGGGTTCCCGGCGGGCGGCTTTTTTAACTGGCAAGAAAAAGTATAAGAAGCACCTTTTCAACACTCACCGTGCAACAACACAACATTCACCTGAACCCGGACGTTGATTTGAGGCATTAGCCCAGGCGGATGGGGAGTACTTCACGGAAATTGAAACAGGCGGTAAACAACGGGGAGAAAAGGCAGGCGAGCGTGAAGAGTGTGAATTGCGTCGCTTGACGGCCGGTAAAAAGCCGGTTTTCCCTCCCGGCGTGCGGGAGGGTGAACATTTATTTCAGCAGGGTTGCCCAGTGCTCCACCCACGGGTTGGAGACACTTTCCGGCTCGGGATCGACGCTTGCGTCAATCAGCAGAACCTCGCCGATGCGTTGCGCGCCCTGCTCTTGCAACAGGGCATCGAACTGTTTACCGCCGCCGCAGAAATGGGTATATGTGCTATCGCCCAAGGCAATCACACCATAACGCAGCTCAGGCTGGTAACCGACGCTGTCACGCAGATAGTGAAACAGTGGCGCGATGCTCTCGGGCAAATCGCCCTGCCCGGTGGTGGAGGTGACCACCAGCGCGTAATTGCCTTTGTTATTGTCCCAGTCTGCGGCTTCAGGATCTTCAAACACCGTCGCGCTATGGCCCTGCGCGGCTAAAATTTCCTGCGCTTCTTCTGCCACCAGCAGCGAATTGCCGTACAGGGTGCCGACAAAAATTCCAACTTTCGCCATGCTTACTCCTCCTTGCGTGATTCCAGATTATCCTCATCCTGACTGCTGTAGGCGGCAAACTCAACCCTTTCATTCTCAGGGAGAATCCCATTCCAGCCGAACTGCGAGAGCGCGCGCATCCAGACCTCATCCAGCCCGGCGCGCAGGGTTAATGCTTCGCCGGTGAACGGGTGCGTCAGCGTCAACTGGCTGGCGTGCAGCATCAATCGGGTGCAGCCAAAATGCTCTGCCGCGCTGCGGTTTTGCCGCAAATCACCGTGTTTGCTGTCGCCAATAATCGGGTGGCGAAGATGAGCAAGATGGCGGCGAAGCTGGTGTTTGCGCCCGGTTTTTGGCTCCAGCTCAACGAGGCCATAACGGGTGGTGGGAAATTTTCCGGTGGCGACGGGCATTTCCGTGGTCGCCAGGCCCCGGTAATGAGTGACTGCCGGTTGCGGGCCTTTATCTTCGCGGGCGAATTTATCGGCAATCTTATCCAGTTCTTCGACCAGCGGATAATCGAGCAGTGCGTCGTCCATCAACCAGCCGCGCACAATCGCGTGGTAGCGTTTCTGGATTTGATGCTGTTCGAACTGCTGAGATAAACGGCGACCGGCTTCGCTGGATAAGCCCATCAGCAACACGCCGGAGGTGGGCCTGTCGAGGCGATGGGCGGTAAAAACATGCTGACCTATCTGGTCACGCACGGTTTGCATCACCACCACTTTTTCATCGCGATCGAGCCAACTGCGGTGCACCAGCCAGCCAGAAGGTTTATTGACCGCCACCAGCCACTCGTCCTGGTAGATTATCTCCAGCATCAGTCGTTTTCGCCGACAAACAGGGCGTCAAGCTGCTGTAAATGTACCAGCATCACCTCACGGTGCGGGTTGGTCGCCTCAAGGGCCATTTCATAATAGGGAGCAATCGCGAAGGCGTGCGGCAGCGCCTGTTTGCTGTCGAGCAAGGCGTGCATACGCGGAATTAACACCCATTGCAGCCATTCGAACGGCTCAAGGGTATCCATACAAAAAGGCTGTGTGCTTTCAAATGCACCCAGTGCTGGCGTCGTGGTTTGCCATAAATCGTGCTCGCGAAGTTGGGCTTCGATCAGGTGAAGTTGCTGGCGCACGCGTTGATGTTGAGTCATAGAACCCCCCGTTTAAAACAGACTGGCGCGCAGCATAGCAAAGAGCGGAACAAATAAAAAAAGGGAGCACTGTAAAAACAGTGCTCCCGGTTCGTTTCATAGCCATCCCGCTACTCTTGTGCTCCCTGCTCATCCATGAAAACTTTTCCTGCGGTCTCCTGACCTGTTCATCCTTAAACAGCGCGTCATGCTCACACCACCCCGATGTGACCTGGCCTCGTCCTTAAAGCGTGTCCTGGATCCTCCTGATCTACCGAACATCCTGACCGGCTCTCATTCTCCGTCCTGGAGGTGTCCTTTACCGCATTCCCGCGATGTCCTTTCACTTCGTCCTGAAGTCTGTCCTTGAAGCACCGTCCCGGTGTGTCCAGAAACAACATCATCCTAATGTACGTTTCTTAGTCAGACTCCGTGTCGACAAGAGATAGAATTACCCAT
Source organism: Kosakonia sp. H02 (assembly GCA_030704225.1). Lineage (NCBI taxonomy): Bacteria > Pseudomonadati > Pseudomonadota > Gammaproteobacteria > Enterobacterales > Enterobacteriaceae > Kosakonia > Kosakonia styphnolobii. The sequence continues at coordinate 1,898,676 of CP131915.1, read as the reverse complement.
TCACTGACGTCTTACAAGGAGACCTAACGCAAATGCATTGTTAAAAGACGCCATAAAACGAAGGGCTTATAAAATTAACTATTTGATTTATAAATATTAAAACCAAAATAATGAAAAAGGGAGGGATGTAACGTAGTGCCGATCTCCTACAGGCTCTGTAAGAGATCTCTCACAAGGGGAGTAGTATAGTGGATTACACAACGGGTTCGATTTGGTGCAGGAATTCCGCCAGGCTCGGGGCTAAAACAGTTCGTTTGCGTGTGCCTAACGTCTCCTGAAGCACTTCCCCACTCAGGTTGCAGAGCGAAATCACATCCAGCTCGCTGTCGAGGGTGGCAATAAAAAGCGTAGGCGGCAACTTCAGTCGTTTCTGCGTCACCAGGTGACCAATCAGGTTCTCCTGTACCCGCTGAAAATCCTCTTCACTCCATGTTTGCAGCAGCGTTAGCGCTAAATTACCGAATCGCGCAGTCATATCACCGGCAAACTGGGTGGTATAGAACGTGTGAAGCGGCGGTTGTATCACAATTCCCATTGCCTGTTCAATGGGGTTTACATTCTGCTGCGCGGTGAACGGCTGCGGCTGCCAGATGACGTATTCATCAGTGGATGAAATAATGCACGGCGAAGGAACACCGTACAGATCCTCGCTTTTCGGCCAGGTGCCGCGCCCGGTATGCCACGCATCGCAATAACGTTCCGTAAAGGCTTTCAGCGCCTGGGCCGTCTCATTTTCCACCGATTTCTCTCTTCACATAAGCCAGGATAAACTTGCGCCATAGTTTACCTGCAAAATGGCGATGAAACATGTCTTCTTATGATAACCACCAGGCGCTCTCTGGCCTGACACTCGGCAAAACCACCGATTACCGCGACACCTACGACGCCAGCTTGTTGCAGGGCGTTCCCCGCTCGCTCAACCGCGATCCGCTCGGGCTTAAGGCGGACAATCTGCCGTTCAACGGCGCAGATATCTGGACACTGTATGAACTCTCCTGGCTGAATGCTAAAGGGTTGCCGCAAGTAGCGGTCGGCCAGGTTGAACTCGATCACGCCAGCCAGAACCTGGTGGAATCAAAAAGTTTTAAGCTCTATCTCAACAGTTTTAACCAGACGCGTTTCGCCAGCTGGGATGAGGTGCGCGACACCTTGCAGCGTGACCTCAGCGCCTGCGCGCAAGGCGAAGTGAGCGTTACGCTCTATCGCATTGATGAACTGGAAGGCCAGCCGATTGCCCATTTCCATGGCACCTGCATCGATGATCAGGACATTGAGGTGGATAATTATGAATTTGACGCCACCCTGCTGACCGATGCCGCCCGCGGAAACGTGGTTGAGGAAACGCTGGTTAGCCATTTGCTGAAATCGAACTGTTTGATAACCCACCAGCCAGACTGGGGTTCGGTACAAATTCAGTATCGCGGCGCGCAAATTGACCGCGAGAAGCTGCTGCGCTATCTGGTTTCCTTCCGCCACCATAATGAGTTTCACGAACAGTGCGTCGAGCGCATTTTTACGGATATTCAACGCTTCTGCCAGCCGGAAACACTGAGCGTTTACGCGCGCTATACGCGCCGTGGCGGCCTGGATATCAACCCGTGGCGCACCAATACGGATTTTGTCCCATCCACCGGGCGGCTGGTTCGCCAGTAAAACATTCACCGGGCAGGTTGTTAAACGTCATAAGCGGAGGCTATTGTAATCAGCAGGGAAGATAAAATTTTCGTCCCGTAAGGAGTTCACTTGATTACACATATTAGCCCGCTTGGCTCGATGGATATGTTGTCGCAGCTGGAAGTCGATATGCTTAAACGCACGGCCAGCAGCGACCTGTATCAACTGTTTCGTAACTGTTCGCTCGCTGTATTGAACTCAGGGAGTCAAACCGATAGCAGCAAAGAGCTGCTCTCCCGTAACGAAAGTTTTGATATCAACGTGTTACGCCGTGAACGCGGCGTAAAGCTGGAGTTGATTAACCCGCCGGAAGAGGCCTTTGTTGACGGGCGTATTATTCGCTCGTTGCAGGCCAACTTGTTTGCCGTTCTGCGCGACATTCTGTTCGTTAGCGGGCAGATCCATAACGCCGGGCGTTTTCAGCATCTCGACCTGGAAAGCTCCACGCACATTACCAACCTGGTCTTTTCCATTCTGCGTAACGCCCGCGCGCTGCATGTTGGCGAAGCGCCGAGCATGGTGGTCTGCTGGGGCGGTCATTCTATCAATGAAACTGAATACCTTTACGCCCGCCGTGTCGGCACCCAGCTTGGCCTGCGTGAACTGAACATCTGCACCGGCTGCGGGCCGGGAGCAATGGAAGCGCCAATGAAAGGCGCAGCGGTGGGCCACGCGCAGCAGCGTTATAAAGAGGGGCGTTTTATCGGCATGACCGAGCCGTCGATCATTGCGGCTGAGCCCCCCAATCCGCTGGTCAATGAACTGATCATCATGCCGGATATCGAAAAACGCCTGGAGGCGTTTGTGCGTATCGCCCACGGCATTATCATCTTCCCGGGCGGCGTAGGCACGGCGGAAGAGCTGCTCTATTTGCTGGGGATTTTGATGAATCCGGCGAATAAAAATCAGGTGTTGCCGCTGATCCTGACCGGGCCGAAAGAGAGTGCGGACTATTTCCGCGTGCTGGATGAATTTATTGTTAACACGCTGGGCGAAGCCGCGCGCCGTCACTACACCATCGTGATTAATGATGCCCCAGAAGTGGCCCGCCTGATGAAAAAAGCGATGCCGCAGGTGAAAGAGAATCGCCGCGAAACCGGGGATGCTTACAGCTTCAACTGGTCGATTCGTATTGCGCCGGATCTGCAAGTGCCGTTCGAGCCTACCCACGAAAATATGGCGAACCTGAAACTTTACCCGGATCAACCGCTGGAAGTGCTGGCAGCGGATCTGCGCCGGGCGTTCTCCGGTATTGTGGCGGGTAACGTGAAAGAGCATGGCATTCGCGCCATTGAAGCCTTCGGCCCTTATAAAATTCATGGCGATAGCAATATGATGCGCCGGATGGACGATCTGTTGCAGGGCTTTGTCGCCCAGCACCGTATGAAACTGCCTGGCTCTGCCTATATTCCCTGTTACGAAATCTGCGCTTAACCCCACCAGGGCGGCCTATAAGTCGCCCTTATACTTCACGCGGTTCTGCCGCTCATCTGCACGACACACACCGGTTATTGATCCACTTCAGTTGGCTTAAACATCGATTAATCACTGCGATTTCGACAGTTGACAGGTGTTTTATCGTCTTTCATTTGTGTTGATTTGATCGCAAATATGGCGAGTGATAGCCTTCGCGCCCATAAATCTCATTCAGATATCAATAAGCAGAGAGATGATCTAAATATCTCCACATAAAAAGTGGATTATTGCATTTGAGATCCCGATCACTGATAGAGTCATAACATACATGTATCTTTCCGCCGCAAATAATTACGGGAAGAAATTATAAAAAAACCGTAATTGGCCGGATTTAATATTACCGCTGGCGTCAACGGCAATTGATTTGCCCAAAATGGCAGCATTTTGCTTTCCCCAGGAGATTTATCAATGGAAACGACTCAAACCAGTACGCTGGTTACAACCGAAACACGGAGTTCATGGCGTAAAACCGACACCATGTGGATGTTGGGCCTGTACGGTACTGCGATTGGCGCTGGCGTGCTGTTCCTGCCAATTAACGCCGGTGTTGGCGGCTTGATCCCGCTGATTATTATGGCGATCCTTGCTTTCCCGATGACCTATTTTGCCCACCGCGGCCTGACCCGTTTTGTTCTCTCCGGTAAAAATCCGGGCGAAGACATCACTGAAGTGGTAGAAGAACATTTCGGTATCGGCGCGGGTAAATTGATTACCCTGCTCTACTTCTTCGCTATCTACCCGATTCTGCTGGTCTACAGCGTGGCAATCACCAACACCGTTGACAGCTTTATGACCCATCAGTTGGGCATGACACCGCCGCCGCGCGCCATTCTGTCGCTGATTCTGATTGTCGGCATGATGACCATCGTGCGTTTTGGCGAGCAGATGATCGTTAAAGCGATGAGCATTCTGGTGTTTCCTTTCGTGATCGCGCTGATGCTGCTGGCGGTTTATCTGATCCCGCAGTGGAACGGTGCCGTGCTGGAAACACTTTCTCTGGATAGCGCATCTGCAACGGGCAACGGCCTGTGGATGACCCTGTGGCTGGCGATCCCGGTAATGGTTTTCTCCTTTAACCACTCGCCAATCATCTCCTCTTTTGCCGTGGCAAAACGCGAAGAGTACGGCGAAGAAGCAGAACGTAAATGCTCCCGCATTCTGGCTTTCGCACACATCATGATGGTGTTGACGGTAATGTTCTTCGTCTTCAGTTGCGTGCTGAGCCTTGCGCCTGCCGATCTGGCTTCGGCGAAAGAGCAGAACATCTCGATTCTCTCTTACCTGGCAAACCACTTTAACGCGCCGATCATCGCCTGGATGGCGCCGATCATTGCAATGATCGCTATCACCAAATCTTTCCTCGGCCACTACCTGGGCGCGCGTGAAGGTTTCAACGGAATGGTTATCAAGTCCCTGCGCGGCAAAGGTAAAACCATCGAAATCAACAAGCTGAACCGCATTACCGCGCTGTTTATGCTGCTGACCACCTGGGCGGTTGCCACCTGGAACCCGAGCATCCTCGGCATGATCGAAACCCTGGGCGGCCCGATTATCGCGATGATCCTGTTCCTGATGCCGATGTATGCCATCGCAAAAGTTCCGGCGATGCGTAAATACAGCGGCCGCATTAGCAACATCTTCATTGTTATCATGGGCTTTATCGCTATCTCCGCGATTTTCTATTCCCTGTTCAGCTAATCTCTGCGCGCCGTCCACTCCGGGCGGCGCGACCCTCCTTGCAATGGATAGTGCGTTATGATCAGCGTATTCGATATTTTTAAAATCGGTATCGGCCCGTCCAGCTCGCATACTGTTGGCCCAATGAAAGCCGGTAAACAATTCACCGACGATCTGATTGCCCGCAACATATTGCGCGACGTCACCCGCGTGGTGGTGGACGTTTACGGCTCTCTTTCTCTGACCGGCAAAGGCCACCATACGGATATCGCCATTATTATGGGGCTGGCCGGAAACTTGCCGGACAGCGTCGATATCGATGCTATTCCGGGGTTCATTCAGGACGTTAATACCCACGGCCGCCTGTTGCTGGCGAATGGCGAGCATGAAGTTGAGTTTCCGGTGGACAAGTGCATGAATTTTCATGCCGATAACCTCTCACTACATGAAAACGGGATGCGGATTACGGCGCTGGCGGGTGGAAATGTGCTCTACAGCCAGACCTATTACTCCATCGGCGGCGGCTTTATTGTTGATGAAGACCACTTCGGCCAGACCAGCAGTGCACCAGTGGACGTCCCTTATCCCTACAAAAATGCCGCCGATTTGCAGCGCCACTGCCAGGAAACTGGCCTGTCGCTCTCCGGCCTGATGATGAAAAACGAACTGGCGTTGCACAGTAAAGAAGAACTGGAGCAGCACCTGGCGCGCGTCTGGGACGTGATGCACAGCGGCATTGAGCGCGGGATCACCACCGAAGGCGTTCTGCCGGGCAGACTGCGCGTTCCACGTCGCGCCGCCGCGCTGCGCCGCATGCTGGTCAGCAGCGATAAAACCACCACCGATCCGATGGCAGTTGTTGACTGGATCAATATGTTTGCGCTGGCGGTCAACGAAGAGAACGCTGCCGGTGGCCGCGTGGTGACCGCACCGACCAACGGTGCCTGCGGGATCGTGCCTGCGGTGCTGGCTTACTACGACAAGTTTATTCGCCAGGTGAATGCCAATTCGCTGGCGCGCTATATGCTGGTCGCCAGTGCCATTGGTTCGTTGTACAAAATGAACGCCTCGATTTCCGGCGCGGAAGTGGGCTGCCAGGGCGAAGTGGGCGTTGCCTGCTCGATGGCAGCGGCCGGGCTGGCGGAACTGCTCGGCGGTAGCCCGGCGCAGATCTGCATCGCTGCGGAAATTGGCATGGAGCACAATCTCGGTCTGACCTGCGATCCGGTGGCTGGCCAGGTACAGGTACCGTGTATCGAACGTAACGCGATTGCGTCGGTAAAAGCGGTCAACGCTGCGCGTATGGCGCTGCGCCGCACCAGTGAGCCGCGCGTTTGTCTCGATAAAGTCATTGAGACGATGTACGAAACCGGGAAAGACATGAACGCGAAATACCGCGAAACCTCGCGCGGTGGCCTGGCAATGAAGATTGTTACCTGCGATTAACCCTGCCTTCAGATGCCTCGTTTTGCGAGGCATCTTCCCGAACGGTTACCGTTTCGTAGCCTCATAAAGCGGGCGATGTTACCCTTAGCGCACGATTTCAAGGAGGGTATCTGTGGCTCATCTGCTTATTGTCGACGCACTCAATCTGATCCGTCGCATCCATGCGGTGCAAGGTTCACCCTGCGCGGAAACCTGCCTGCACGCGCTGGAGCAGTTGATTGTGCATAGCCAGCCAACCCATGCAGTGGCGGTGTTCGACGATGAAGCCCGCAGCCAGGGCTGGCGTCATCAACTACTGCCGGATTACAAAGCAGGCCGCCCGCCCATGCCAGAGACGCTGCACCATGAAATGCCCGCACTGCGCGCAGCATTTGAGCAGCGCGGCATCCGCTGTTGGGCAACGCCTGGTAATGAAGCGGACGATCTCGCCGCCACATTGGCGGTGAAAATGGCGCAGGCCGGGCAGCAAGCGACCATTGTCTCGACGGACAAAGGCTACTGCCAGCTACTCTCTCCCACTATCCGCATTCGCGACTATTTTCAGAAACGCTGGCTGGATGCACCCTTTATCGCCCAGGCGTACGGCGTGACGCCGCAACAACTGCCGGATTACTGGGGACTGGCGGGCATCAGCAGTTCAAAAGTGCCGGGCGTTGCCGGGATCGGCCCCAAAAGCGCCACCCAGTTACTGAATACCTTTCCCACGCTGGAAGCGCTGTACGAAAACCTGCATGAAGTGCCGGAAAAATGGCGGAGCAAACTGGAAACGCACCGGGAGATGGCGTTTATTTGCCGGGATGTGGCGCGTCTGCAAACGGAGCTGCATCTGGACGGTAACTTGCAGCAATTAAGATGGGTACGCTAAGGCATTTTCTGTCGTCGCGTTGAATGCGGCGACAAGAATAAAACTATGTATCGCGAAAACGACGAAGGCCTGAATCATTGCTGATTCAGGCCTTCTGAATAGTGGCGGAACGGACGGGACTCGAACCCGCGACCCCCTGCGTGACAGGCAGGTATTCTAACCGACTGAACTACCGCTCCGCGTTGTGTTCCTGTTAGGGAACGAGGCGCATATTACGGATTGCGCCTGGTGGCGTCAACGCTTTTTCCACTGTTTTGAATCGTTTGCTGCAAAAATCGCCCATCTGTTGATTTTTCAACGATAACCAGACGATTTAGCCGCGCCACAGGCAGCTTCCACCTTTCTTCTGCACCAGATCGAGGCGCGATTCATGGGCCATCAACTCTTCATCGCTTGCCAAAACAACGCGCAGCTTGCTTGCCTGACGAACAACGCGCTGGATCCCCGCTTCGCCTGACTGCGACTGGCTTTCACCTTCCATCGAAAACTTCATCGATGTCTGGCCGCCGGTCATCATCAAATAAACGTCGGCAAGAATTTGGGAGTCGAGTAACGCGCCGTGCAGCGTACGTTTGCTGTTGTCGATTTCGTAACGCGAGCAAAGCGCATCGAGGCTGTTGCGCTTGCCGGGGAACATCTTACGCGCCAGCGCCAGGCTATCGGTGACCTTACAGAAGGTTTCCGTTTTCGGAATGCCGCGATTCAGCTTGCTGAATTCATAATCCATAAAGCCGATATCAAACGAGGCGTTATGGATTACCAGCTCCGCGCCGCGAATGTATTCAATAAACTCATCGGCGATATCACCGAAGGTCGGTTTATCCAGCAGAAACTCGTCGGCGATACCGTGAACGCCAAACGCTTCCGGGTCCACCAGCCGGTCCGGCTTCAGGTAAATGTGGTAGTTATTGCCGGTAAGACGGCGGTTTATTACCTCGACCGCACCGATTTCAATAATCTTGTGCCCTTCGTAGTGAGCGCCGATTTGGTTCATACCGGTGGTTTCGGTATCGAGGACGATCTGTCGTGTAATTGCAGTGCTCATAGCGGCCATTTATGTCAGACTTGTCGTTTTCAACTCAGGAAGTCTACCAGAGATGCTTAAACAGGTAGAAATTTTCACCGACGGATCGTGCCTTGGCAATCCGGGTCCGGGTGGATATGGCGCGATTTTACGCTATCGCCAGCATGAAAGAACCTTTAGCGAAGGCTATCGCCTGACCACCAACAACCGTATGGAACTGATGGCGGCTATTGTGGCGCTCGAAGGTTTAAAAGAGCATTGCGAAGTGGTGCTCAGCACCGACAGCCAGTATGTGCGCCAGGGGATCACCCAGTGGATCCATAACTGGAAAAAGCGCGGCTGGAAAACCGCAGATAAAAAACCGGTTAAAAATGTCGATCTGTGGAAGCGGCTGGATGCGGCGCTCAGCCATCACGAGATCCGCTGGGAGTGGGTCAAAGGCCACGCCGGGCATCCCGAAAACGAGCGCTGCGATGAGCTGGCGCGCGCGGCGGCGATGAATCCCACGCAGGAGGATGTTGGCTACCAGCCGGAAACCCTGGCTTAAGATTGTCGTGTTGCGCCCACGGTCTGGCGAACCGGGGTTTTACTGCGGCTTTGCTTCATCGGGTTAAGGGTCAGAGGGATTGTGCGTTTGCGTGCGACAATCAGTTGCATGCACCCCAGCGCCGGTAAATGTGTGCTGAGCAGCTTCCCACCCTGCTTCGTCCAGGGCAGCACGCGAAAACGGCTATAATGTAAGACCTCGAAATTGAGCAAAGAGAGCCAGTCGAACTGGCGCATCAGGGTGAACATGCGGCTTTTAACGGCGGGCGAGCGACGGGCAAACGGCACCGCTTTGCAGATCCCCAGCAGGCTTATCGGGTTGAAACCGCTCATCACCAGCCAGCCGTCGTCAATCAATACGCGATCCACTTCCTGTAACAGACGGTGGGGATCGGGACACCAGGGAAGCGTGTGCGCCAGCAGACAGGCATCAACGGATTTCTCGGCAAAGGGTAAATGCAGTGGATCGGCTTTGACCTGCGCCGGAACACCTGCCAGAGAGACATTCACCTGGTGGGAAATCGCGCAGCTTTCGACATTGATTTCCGCGCTGAGATTGCCGATTTTAAGCAAATGAAACCCATACATTTTTGCCAACCACGGCTTGAGCTCTGCCTCCAGCGCCTCGCGATAATACGCGCCTTTGGGTAACGCATCCCAGCTTGCAGGTGCTACGAGTGTTCGGGGAGTCCTTGCCGGTTTCATTACAACCTTCCGCTACGCTTTGAGAGGTAATTTATGAATCTTAACAGTATTCCCGCATTTCAGGACAACTACATCTGGGTGCTGAGCAACGATGACGGGCGCTGCCTGATTGTTGATCCGGGTGAAGCCGCGCCGATCCTGCGCGCCATAGAGGAAAATAATTGGCGGCCTGAAACGATCTTCTTGACTCATCATCATAATGACCACGTTGGCGGCGTAAAAGAACTGCGCCAGCGTTTCCCGGATGTTGCGGTATATGGCCCGGCAGAGACACAAGATAAAGGTACAACTCATGTTGTCGCCGAAGGCGATACGGTCACTGTTTTAGAACATGAATTTTCAGTTTTCGCCACGCCAGGTCACACTTTAGGACATATCTGTTTCTTCAGTTTTCCTTACCTTTTTTGCGGCGATACACTCTTTTCCGGTGGCTGTGGCAGATTGTTTGAAGGGACTGCAAGCCAGATGTATCACTCTTTTTGCAAAATAAATGCCCTACCCGACGACACGATTATCTGTTGCGCACATGAATACACTTTAGGAAATATGAAGTTTGCCATTAGCCTCTTGCCTGATGATGCTGTCCTTAACGAATACTATAAGGAAGTGAGTGAGTTACGTGCGAAAAATCAAAAGACACTGCCCGTTATTCTGAAAAATGAACGGAAAATTAATTTATTTTTACGCACGGAAGATGCTGATTTAATTAATGTAATTAACCAAGAAACAAAATTGCAACACCCTGAAGAGCGTTTCGCATGGTTAAGGGCAAAGAAAGATAACTTCTGACATTGCGGGTTGCCTTTTGCAAACATCGCCGTTATCATCGCTCGTCTTTTAAGCAACTACTATTGACACACACATGAAGGCAAAAGCGATATTATTCGCCTCTGTCCTGCTCGTGGGGTGCCAGGCGTCTAACCACGATGGCACGGTCCAACAGCACGCACAGAGCCTTTCTGCAGCTGGTCAAGGGGAAGCAGGGAAGTTTACAAGTCAGGCGCGGTGGATGGACGATGGGACACTCGCCGCCCAGAGTAACAGTGACTTGTGGACCTCCATTAGCGACGAGCTAAAGATGGGAATTCCGGAAAACAGCCGGATTCGCGAACAGAAACTGAAGTATTTGAACAATAAGAGCTATCTCCACGATGTAACTTTACGGGCAGAGCCGTATATGTACTGGATAGCAGGGCAAGTTAAAAAACGTAATATGCCCATGGAACTGGTACTACTACCCATAGTGGAGAGCGCTTTTAACCCGCACGCAACGTCTGGTGCCAATGCCGCTGGCATTTGGCAAATCATACCGAGCACCGGGCGAAATTATGGTTTAAAACAGACACGCAGCTACGATGCGCGTCGTGACATTGTGGCCTCTACCACGGCCGCACTCGACATGATGCAGCGTCTTAACCGTATGTTCGACGGCGACTGGTTATTGACAGTCGCGGCTTATAACAGCGGTGAAGGTCGTGTTCTGAAGGCGATGAAAGCGAACAAAGCACGGGGTAAGGCCACCGACTTCTGGTCACTTTCTTTGCCCTATGAAACAAAGATTTACGTTCCGAAAATGCTGGCATTGAGCGATATTCTCAAAAACAGCAAACGGTATGGCGTGAATCTGCCAACGCCGGATGAGAGCCGTGCGCTGGCACGCGTCAGGCTGAGCAGTCCGGTTGAGGTGAAACAGTTGGCCGAAATGGCGGGAATTTCCGTCAACAAGCTGAAAGCGTTTAACGCAGGCGTTAAAGGTTCGACGTTAGGCTCAGCAGGCCCGCAGTACGTAATGGTGCCGAAGAAACATGCCGATCAATTGCGTGAATCTCTGGCATCTGGCGAAATCGCCGCCGTACAGCCGACCTTGATGGCGGATAACACCCCGCTCTCCAGCCGGAGCTATAAGGTTCGCTCAGGCGACACGCTTTCTGCCATCGCGTCACGCCTCGGCGTAAGCACGAAGGATCTCCAGCAGTGGAATAATCTTCGTGGCGCGAATCTGAAAGTAGGCCAGAACCTGACAGTTGGCGCAGGCAGCAGTGCGCAACGTCTTGCCCGCAACAGCGATAGCATTACCTATCGCGTACGCAAAGGTGATTCGTTGTCGAGTATCGCGAAACGTCACGGCGTTAACATCAAAGATGTGATGCGCTGGAACACCGATACCGCAAACTTACAGCCGGGCGATCAGCTCACGCTTTTCGTGAAGAACAGCGCCACGCCGGATTCCTGATCGGATCCGATAAAAAAGCACCGTATTCCCCACGGTGCTTTTTTTTATCTTTTTTTAAGCGCTAATTCGGCGTTCTGCCAGGCGTAAACTCCACCAGAAGCGGGTTGTGGTCCGACGCACGCGTCACCAGCACCGACGCTTCCTCGACGTTTAAACCGCGATAAAACACAAAATCCAGCGGTCGCCCAAAAGCCCGCCGACGGTTGTCATCGGTAAAACGCACCTGGCGCAGCGACATCTCCCGCGCAAAACGATAAAGCGCATTCATTCGCGGGCGGCTCCAGGCATTGAAATCCCCGGCCATAATCACCGGCCCGGCATGATGGCCAATCTGGTCGCCAATGGGTAACAACTGTTTGCTGTAGACGTCCACACCGAGGCTGAAATTCACCGCATGGACATTCACCACCATCAAATTGCGCATATCTGGCAGCGGGTATACCGTAACCAGCGCCGACTTTGCCAGCCGTAATATCGGCTCGCGCTCACGCAGCGGACAGCAATAAACCGGATGCGCAGCCGAGAGTGTCATCACACCCGACGGATGCTGCGGCAGGACAAACGCTGGCACCTGGTCGGCGGCAAGATAGTTTGTCGTCGCAAAGCTCACTAATTCAGGCGTGGTTTGCGCTTCCTGCAACAGCACCAGATGGGCGTCTTTACCAAAGTTTTGCAGCACGGAGAGCCATTCAGCACGCTGCTGCTTGAAGATATTCCACACCAGTACGCGGATTTTCTCGTCCTGACTTAACGGAACACCCGCAGGCAAAGCCTTACCAATACTCGCGAAAGACCCCGGCGGTAAGATGCGCTCCGCAGGCTGTCCGGCAATATATCGCATAGCATAAGTATTCTTCGGCACTTCGGCTTTAAACCTCTTTGATTTCCGCGCCCGAACACCGGGGCGTCATTCAGTTATAGGGATTGTAGCCCATAGTTTCAACGACCAATCGCGAGAAAAGGCACGCCTTGTGGTTAATGGCACAGACATCGCCTGCCTGGCGTGGCGTCATCGCGGACGACATGGTTAAATACAGCCGCATATATAATCTCGTTGAAATGTTGCTACAGAGGCAATAATGAAAACCACTTCGGAAGAACTCGCAATTTTTGTTGCTGTCGTGGAAAGCGGCAGTTTCAGCCGGGCAGCAGAACGGCTGGGTCAGGCAAACTCGGCCATTAGCCGTTCAGTGAAGAAGCTGGAAAACAAGCTGGGTGTCAATCTGCTGAACCGCACCACGCGCCAGCTCAGCCTGACCGAAGAAGGCGAACGCTATTTTCGCCGTGTGCAAACTGTGTTGCAGGAGATGGCGGCGGCAGAAAACGAGGTGATGGAGAATAAATCTGTGCCGCGCGGCACACTGCGTATCGACGCAGCAACGCCGGTTGTGCTGCATTTTTTGATGCCATTGATAAAGCCGTTTCGTGAACGCTACCCGGAAATTAGCCTTTCGCTGGTTTCCAGCGAAACATTTATCAATCTGATTGAGCGCAAAGTTGATGTCGCTATTCGCGTTGGCAAACTGACCGACTCCAGCCTGCGCGCACGCCCGCTATTTAAAAGCTATCGCAAAATTATTGCCTCGCCCGATTACATTGCCCATCACGGCAAGCCAGAAACCGCTGAAGCGTTACGTGACCATGTTTGTCTTGGTTTTACCGAGCCGGCTTCTCTGAACATCTGGCCGGTCGCTTCTGCCGACGGGCAACTGCTCGAAGTGACACCAGAGATCTCGTCAAATAGCGGCGAAACCCTGAAACATCTCTGCCTGAGCGGCAACGGTATCGCCAGTTTATCGGACTATATGATTGACAAAGAGTTGGCGAGTGGGGAGTTGGTGGAGTTACTGACGGACAAACTGCTGCCGGTGGAGATGCCCTTTAGCGCCGTGTATTACAGCGATCGGGCAGTAAGTACGCGTATCCGCGCCTTTATCGATTTTATTAGCGAGCATATGTCGCAGACGAGCGAGTAGTAAAAACGGGAGCCGAAGCTCCCGTTGTGTTGCATCTTAATCCCACTCTGGCGCAAGGCCTTCCGGGCTGACCAGACGGTCATTGCAATCCAGTTTGGCAATGTCTGCTTTATCCTGCGCATCCAGCTTCAGCGACTGCGCTTGCAGGTTGCTCGCCAGGTTCTCACGCTTGGTGGAAGACGGGATCACCGCATAACCTTCACCCATCGCCCAGGCGAGGATCACTTGCGCTGGCGTCGCGTTGTGTTTCTGCGCGATACGGCCGATCACTTCATCCTTCAGCGCTTTACCGTAAGCCAGCGTCATGTAAGAGGTGATGTGAATACCTTGCTGTTTCGCCCACTCCACCACTTTACGGTTTTGCAGATACGGCGACAGCTCAATCTGATTCGTCGCGATATTTTCCGCGCCAACGGCAGCAATAGCCTGTTCCATCAACGGAATGGTGAAGTTTGACACACCAATCTGGCGCGTCAGCCCCTGCTCTTTCGCTTTCAGCAGTTGCTGCATAGACACTGCAACCGGCACAGCCGCGCCCGGTGAAGGCCAGTGGATCAGGGTTAAATCAACGTAATCGGTACCGAGTTTTTTCAGGCTCTCTTTCAGGCTTGGGATCAGCAAGTCTTCGCCCAGGTTTTCCGTCCAGATTTTGGTGGTGATAAACAGCTCTTCACGCGCAACACCGCTCTGGGCAAGCGCTTCGCCAATAGCGGCTTCGTTGCCATAAATCTGCGCGGTATCAATCACGCGATAGCCTAATTCAAGCGCATTTTTCACCGAGGCGATAACGGCTTCATCTGTTAAACGGAAGGTACCCAAACCAAATGCAGGGATAGACATAAAAATTCCTCTTTTCGTCAATTCAAAACGGATGCAGCGATTATCCCGGTCCGGGGCAAGCGGAAAAAGGGGCAAAAAAGCAGAGGATTTTTGCAGCTCACGCAATAGTGCGTAACGCAGCAAATTGAGTTGCTTGCATTTTGAAAGTCACTATGTCACTTTGAGCGCAGTTGATTACCCTCCGTGAGACGGACCATGAAAAATGAACCGCTTTGCCACGCTCCCTGCCCCATCGCCCGCAGCCTTGGGCGCATTGGCGATAGCTGGAGCATGATTATCCTGCGCGATGCTTTTGCCGGTTTTACTCGCTTTGATGAGTTCCAGAAAAGCGCCAATGTCGCACCCAATATCCTCTCCCGACGCCTGAAAGAGCTGGTCGATGACGGGCTGATGGAAAAAGTGAGCTACAGCACGACACCGCCACGCTATGAATATCATCTCACCGCTCTGGGCCGCGATTTCCGCCCGGTGATCCTTGCGTTAGCGGAATGGGGTAATCGCTATTTTTCACCAGAAGGGGCGCAAATTCAGCTGGTTGAACGCAAAACAGAACGCCCTGTCGAAGCGATTATGGTCGATAAGGCAACCGGGGAACCCATTACCTCAGAGAAATATGTTCTGGCTCCCGGCCCGGCAGCTTCACCGGTGATCCATTACCGCCATGACTATTTGCAACGCAAACGCGCCGGAGATAGTGCGCAAAAATTCATGCCGCAGCAGTATGCAGGTGCCGATCATGATACTGGCCAGCAAGAAGAGAGCGCTGGCTGTTTGCCGCTTCCGCTGCGGGGTGCGGATTAATTCAGCATCACGCTGCTCGCCGTCTCGCTGGGCTGCTACTTCTCGTTTATGGCAGGGGTAGGCATCTTTGCTACGATCTATCTAACACCGCTGTTTCCTGGAACTGTTCGTGGTTTTAGCGCGCTGAAAATTGGTCTGGCGGTATTTTTAACCGGTCTCTTTCAGGTGCTCTCAATTCCCTTCTACGCCTGGCTTGCCAATCGCGTAGATCTCCGTTGGCTGTTGATGGCAGGCCTGTTCGGGTTTGCATTTTCGATGTACAGCTTTATTCCGCTAACGCATGAGTGGGGAGCGCGGGAATTGCTGCGACCACAAGCGTTTCGTCGGAACTCGTCGGTAGCGCAGCGCTGAAAAACCTTTCCGCACTTGCGTTACGGGAGGCGCGCACGCAGGCATTTTCAGATGTTTTTTACCTGATCATGCCTGGCTTTTTGTTTACTGTGCTGCTTGTTTCCTTAATGAAAAAGCCGCAGACATCATGATATTTCAGGAGAATTGATTATGAGCGTTTCACAAAAACGCATCGTCGTGACAGGAATGGGGATCGTCAGCCCGCTGGGCTGCGGCGTATCGCATGTCTGGCAGTCGCTGCTACAAGGAAAATCCGGGATCTCTCGTCTTGATGACGAGATTGTCGACGATATCCCGTGTAAAGTCGCTGGCAGAGTGCTCTCCATTGAGGAAGAACCACTGCACGGGTTTGATCCGTTAATGGCGATCCCGGCAAAAGATCGCAAAAAAATGGACCGCTTTATTGAGTTTGCGTTGGTTGCAGCAAAAGAAGCGCTGACGCAAGCGGACTGGTTTCCTCAGGATGAAGCGGAAAAAGATCGTACGGCAACGGTGATCGCTACCGGCATTGGCGGATTTAGTGAAATAGCCAACGCAGTTCATACAACTGATTTACGCGGGCCGCGCCGACTTTCACCTTTCACCATTCCCTCGTTTCTTGCCAACCTTGCCGCTGGACATGTTTCCATCATGCACGGTTTTAGGGGGCCGATTGGTGCGCCAGTAACGGCGTGCGCCGCCGGTGCGCAGGCCATTGGCGATGCGGCACGACTTATCCGCAATGGTGAGGCTGATATCGCCTTATGCGGTGGAAGTGAGGCCGCGATCCACCGGGTGAGTCTGGGCGGATTTGCGGCAGCAAAAGCGTTGTCGAGCAGTTTTAATGACGATCCGCCAGCGGCATCGCGCCCCTTTGACCGCGATCGTGACGGCTTTGTCATGGGAGAAGGCGCAGGGTTATTGGTTATTGAATCCCTGGATCATGCGATTGCGCGTGGTGCGACACCGCTGGCTGAACTGGTGGGATACGGAACCAGCGCCGACGCTTATCACCTCACTGGCGCGCCGGAAGATGGTAACGGTGCACGGCGTGCGATTGAGACGGCTATCCGCCAGGCTGATATTACAGCGGCGGACATTCAGCACATCAACGCGCATGCCACGTCAACCCAGGTGGGTGATAAAGGGGAACTGGCAGCGATTAAGGGTGTGTTTGGCGAAACGAGTTCGGTGGCGATTACGTCAACGAAATCAGCGACGGGGCACTTACTGGGCGCGGCGGGTGGTATTGAAGCGATTTTTACTATTCAGGCTTTGCGTGAGCAGATTGTTCCGCCGACGTTGAATTTACATCATCCTGATGAAGGTGCCGATGGATTGAATCTGGTGGCACTAACCGCTCGGCCGTTTGAGATGCGCTATGCGCTGTCGAACGGATTCGGTTTTGGCGGGGTTAATGCCAGCCTGCTGCTGAAACGCTGGGAAGCGTAAAAACAAAGGGCTTATTGGCCCTTTTTTGTAAACAACAGACGAAAAAAAACCGTATCTCGTGAGAGATACGGTTTTTAAAATAAGTGGCGGAACGGACGGGACTCGAACCCGCGACCCCCTGCGGCATGCAAATGCGGGCTTTTTTTTCGCATATTGCAAATGCCAGGGGATGAGAATCCCCGACCGGGCGCCGGATGGCGGCTTCGCCTTATCAGTCCTACACGCCACGGCCACCTCATATTCCTGCACAAAAAATAAAACCCGGTTTCCCGGGTTTTATCATTAACCAAAAACCAAACCGCTTAATCGTACGCTTTCAATGTACGTTGACAGAGCGCAGAGCGGACGCAGTCATCTTTGTTAAAGCGGACGACCCCAATCATCTCGTCTTCCTCAAAACGCGCCAGCGCATCGCTCAACCCCGATTTCACACCGGAAGGCAAATCACACTGGGTAATATCACCGTTGACTATCACGGTCACGTTCTCCCCGAGGCGCGTCAAAAACATCTTCATTTGCGCAGCGGTGACATTCTGAGCCTCGTCAAGAATAACCACCGCATTTTCAAAGGTACGTCCGCGCATATAGGCGAACGGCGCGATTTCCACCTTGCCAATCTCAGGTCGCAGGCAGTATTGCATAAAGGACGCGCCCAGGCGCTTCAACAGCACGTCATAGACGGGCCGGAAATAAGGCGCGAACTTCTCCGACATATCGCCAGGTAAGAAGCCAAGATCTTCATCGGCTTGCAGGACCGGCCGGGTCACAATAATCCTCTCCACATCCTTATGGATCAGGGCCTCGGCAGCTTTCGCCGCGCTGATCCACGTTTTCCCACAACCTGCTTCGCCTGTGGCGAAGATCAGCTGTTTACTCTCAATAGCATTCAGGTAGTGCTCCTGAGCTTCGTTACGGGCAGCAATTGGAGAACTATCACGGCTGTCCCGCGCCATGCCAATTGATTCTACGCCGCTCATCTGCACAAGCGAGGTGACCGACTCTTCTTCACGTTGTTTGTGACTGCGTGAATCACGTCTTAGCACGCGTTTCGCTTCACGACGAGCTTTGATCACTGCTTTCTGTCTTCCCATGGATAGCACCTTGAGTTGTTGGTTTACATCACACGCGTCGGATTCGACGCGATTATGCGCACGAACGTCTGAGGGTTGGCTTCCTTGTAAGCCTTGGCTTGCCTTTGAAAATGATGTGGCAGAGCGATTGGCATCGTTTACCACATCGTCAGAATGGGATACGGAAAAAGAGGAGGAAAATTCAGGGGCGAAGAAGTCGTTGCCGGAGGTTGAGCCCCCGAGCCGGGTTTTGCGTGGTCGTTTTGTTTGTCCGCTACAGGACTTTACCATCCGCGATCTCCAGAAAAACTTCATCACCGCAGGGGATAACCGTTATTACTACTTATCTTAGAGAGTAGCATCATTGCAACATTATTTTTACGAAATCATAACGTGCAAGACCTCTGCGTCGTTAAACAGAGTCTCTGCGAAGAATATTACAGAAAAATAACAGATACTTTCTAATACGAAAAAATGATAGCTGGATGGCAGAAAAAGTATGTCAAATTGCAACAGATAACAGAATATCCTGCCCGGAGGCGGGCAGGATAGGATCTTCAGGCTTCAAGGAGAGGCTGAGCCAGATAGCGGCTGGCCTCTTTCACGCCCGGCAACACAAAGAAGTAGCCGCCGCCAATCGGGCGAATATACTCCTCCAGCGCCTCGCCATTGAGCCGTTTTTGTACCGTCAGGAACCCTTTTTCCAGATCGTGTTGGTAGCAGACAAACAGCAAGCCCATATCAAGTTGACCCGAGTGGGTGACGCCAAGCGAATAGCTGTATCCCCGACGCATCATCAGGCTCGATTGCGTCTCTTTGGTACGCGGGTTCGCCAGGCGAATATGGCTGTCGAGGGCAATCACATCCCCGTCAGGGTCACTGGCATAATCCGGCACATCATGCTCATTCTTCATGCCAAGCGGCGCGCCAGAATGCTTATCCCGACCGAAAATAGTCTGCTGCTCTTTCAGCGGCGTGCGATCCCAGAACTCCACGTGAAACTGGATAATCCGCACCGCCTGGTAACTGCCACCTACCGCCCACGTCGGTTCGCCCTGCTCGCCAGTAACCCACACCACCTCGTTCATCAGCGCAGGATCGCTGCTGTCCGGATTGGCAGTACCGTCTTTAAAGCCCAGCAGATTCACCGGCGTCTCTTTCCCCCAGCTGCGCGCTGCATGATCGGAAATAAACCCTTCCCGTTTCCAGCGCACACTGAGTAAATCCGGCGTGTGTTTAATCACATCCCGCAGCGCATGGATAACCGTATCCTGGGTGTTGGCGCAGATTTGCAGCAACAGATCGCCGTGGCACAGCGCCGCATCAAGGGAATCGTTGGGAAAACGCCCCATCTTTTGCAGCTTTTTCGGCATCTGCGGGCGTAAACCAAAGCGCTCATCAAATAGCGACTGACCAACAGACACGGTGATGGTCAGGTTATCCGGAGCGATAAACGGCCCAAGAATGCCGGAATCCATCGGCGGCAGGCGCGGGTTGGGCGTATCCGGGGCCGGGCCGCCGGAGGTGAGAAAAGTAATGCGCTGTGTCAGTAAGCGAAACAAACGTTCAAGGTCAGACTTATCTGCCGCCAGCACATCAAAGGCCACCAGCATCATCGACGCCTGTTGCGCAGTCAACACGCCCGCCTGGTGCTCGCCATAAAAGGGCTGTTTTTCCATACGCGAATCGGGCGAGAGCGTACCTGGCGCGCTTTGCGGTTTCGCCGCATGAGCAACAGGGCAACCGCCGGTAAGCGCAAGCGCGCCTCCCAGCGCGCCCATACTTTTTAATAAACGACGCCGGGAAGGTTCACTGACGTCGTTATCATCATGTTGTTTCATGGTTGTTAGTCCAGACCCAGCACACCGCGAAGCTGCGCCAGATCTTCCGCCAGCGTGGTGATCGGCCCTTTCAGCGCATTGCGATCGGCCTCGGTCAACTTGTCGTACGTTTCGAAGCCCTCTTTAGTGCGGTATTTCGCCAGAATGCTGTCCACTTTCTTGAAGTTGGTATCGACTTTCGCCAGCAGTCCGGCGTTCTCTTTCTGCAATTGCGGACGCAGTAAATCGACAATTTTCTGTGCGCCGTCAACGTTCGCCTGGAAATCCCACAGATCGGTGTGGCTGTAGCGATCTTCTTCGCCACTGATTTTGCTTGCCGCCACTTCTTCAATCAGACCGGCAGCGCCGCCCACCACTTTTGACGGCGGGAACGCCAGCTCATTGATTCGCGTTTGCAGATCAAGGACATCGCGATTGAGCTGGTCGGCGTAGTGGCCCATATCTTTGGTGGTGTTGTCGCCGAACAGTGCTTTTTCCAGACGGTGGAAACCAGTGAACTTCGGATCGTCCGCTTTTTTCTCGTAATCATCTTCGCGGGCATCGATGCTGCCATCCAGATCGGAGAACAGTTCCGCAATCGGTTCAATACGCTCATAGTGCTGACGCGTTGGCGCATACAGTGCTTTTGCTTTTTCGATATCGCCCGCTTTCACCGCGTCGGTAAAGGCTTTGGTACCGGAAACAAGCTGTGCGGTTTCTGCCACCACATAGGCTTTATAGTCGGTGATCGCCCCGCTCAGGCTCAGCAACGCATCGCCTTTTGCTGCATCAGCCGTGGCTTCACCTTTCACGATAAGTTTGCCTTTCGGGTTGGTGAGCAGCCCGCAGGTCATCTCATATTCGCCCGGCTGCAAATTGGCGGTCAGCTTCTGGCTAAATCCTGGCGCGATATTTTCGCGCTCTTCCACCACCATCACGCCTTTGAGGATCTCCCACTCCAGTGCTTTCTGGCTGTGGTTGAGAATAATAAACTGCGTTTTGCCCGCGTTAACCGTCAGGTTCATCGGCTCACACTGCTTGTCCGTGACCGTCACTTTTACCTGCGGAACATCCGCCGCCTGAACACCAAAAGCGCAAGAAATCAACGCCGCAATCCCGAGTTGTAATGCACTACGACGAAAATGAGTAGCCATGACCTTTCCTTTAATGAGTATGTTGTAACTAGAAAGCGATTATGGTGCCGCCCTTGAAGGCTGCGTACCGGCGCGTGGAGGTGAGATAAACAGCACCAGCGCCGGGATCAAATAGGCAAAGTAGACGAACACTTCGCTGACGCTTGGCGTTTCCTGATAACCCAAAATCCCTTCAAGTAACGTGCCGGTGAGCGAATGCGTGGTCAGCACGTTGCTTAAATCAAACGCCACATCCTGGAAGTGATTCCACAGGCCGGCTTCATGGAAGGCGCGAATTGCACCCGCAGCCAGCCCGGCGGCGACAAAGAGAATAAACAGGCTGGTCCATTTAAAAAATGCGCCAAGATTCAGGCGCACACCGCCCCAGTAAAGCAGAAAACCGAGCACCACGGCGGTGGTTAAACCCAGCACCGCGCCAAGCGGCGGCCAAATGCCCACATCTTGCTGAAATGCCGCCAGCAGGAAGAACACCGACTCCAGCCCTTCACGCGCTACGGCGAAAAAGACCATCAGGATCAGCGCCCAGCCGTGGTTGTTACTGCGCGCAAGTGCGGTATCCACCGCCTGCTCTAACTGGACTTTTACGTTGCGCGACACTTTGCGCATCCAGAACACCATCCACGTGAGGATAACCACCGCAATCACCGCCACGATGCCTTCGAATAACTCCTGCTCTTTTTGCGGGAACTCGCCGGTGGTTTCGTTAATGGCAATCCCTAACCCCAGGCAGAGCGCCGCAGCAAGGAACACGCCAACCCACATCACGCCTATCCATCGCCCGCGCTGGGTGCGTTTCAGGTAGCTGGCAATCAGGCTCACGATCAGCGCCGCTTCAAGGCCTTCACGTAACATAATGAGAAATGGAACAAACATGGAGAACGCCCTTAATGTCATGCGCAGTCAGAAGGTGCAAAGAAAAGTAAATTGCAGTGATAGTGATTATCATTACGCAAAAAAGAAACTCAAGCGAAATATGTTCAGAATGATAACTGGATGTAAACGCGTAGCGGGCTAACCCGGCCCCGCCGCGCGTCAGGCAAATAAAGAGGGATAAAAAAACCCGCCGTAGCGGGTTTGAGATTACTTTATTCGACCGCCACACGGGACGGCGGCGCAGAATGGTAATGCGCATCGGCCTCGGCGAAACGCTGCTGCATCGCGGCGGTTGGCGCTTTACCCATCAAGCTGAACGCCACAATCCCGATGCTGCCAAACAGGAAGCCCGGAATGATTTCGTACAGATCCAGCCAGGCGTAATGTTTCCAGACTATGACCGTAACCGCACCAATAACCATCCCTGCCAGCGCGCCGTTACGCGTCATGCGCGACCACATCACCGAGAACAGCACCACCGGGCCAAACGCCGCACCGAAACCTGCCCATGCATAGCTCACCAAGCCCAGCACGCGGTTTTCCGGATTCGCGGCCAGCGAAATGGCTACCAGCGCCACCAGCAGCACCATTGCGCGGCCAACCCAAACCAGCTCTTTCTGGCTCGCGCCTTTACGCAGAAACGCTTTGTAAAAATCTTCCGTGATAGCGCTAGAACACACCAACAGCTGGCAGCTCAGGGTCGACATCACCGCCGCGAGGATCGCTGACAGCAACACTCCGGCAACCCACGGGTTAAACAGCAACTGCGCCAGTTCGATAAACACGCGCTCGGCGTTCTGGTTCACCGCGCCTGCCAGCGACGGATTATTGTTGAAGTAAGCAATGCCGAAGAACCCCACTGCCACTGCACCCGCAAGGCAAAGGATCATCCACGCCATACTGATGCGACGCGCATGCACAATCGTGTGGTGGGAATCCGCCGCCATAAAACGCGCCAGAATATGCGGCTGGCCGAAGTAACCAAGCCCCCAGCCCATCAGCGACACAATGGCGACGAAATTGAGGCCTTTTAGCATATCGACGTTTTCAATGCTTTTTTGCTTGATTACTTCCATGGAATCACCGAAACCACCCACGGAGATAATGACAATCACCGGCGTCAGGATCAGCGCGAAAATCATCAGGCTGGCCTGCACGGTATCCGTCCAACTGATCGCCAGAAAACCGCCAATAAAGGTGTAAATAATGGTGGCTGCGGCCCCGGCCCACAACGCCGTTTCATAGCTCATGCCGAAGGTGCTTTCGAACAGACGTGCCCCCGCCACAATGCCGGATGCACAATAGATAGTGAAGAAAATGAGGATCACCAGCGCGGAGATAATACGCAGCAGACGGCTGTTATCTTCGAAACGCCCGGTGAAATAATCGGGTAAGGTCAGGGCATTATTGTTCGCCTCGGTATGTACGCGCAGGCGGCCAGCAACCAGTTTCCAGTTAATCCATGCCCCCAGCGTCAGGCCAATGGCAATCCAGCTTTCAGAGATACCGGAAATAAAAATCGCCCCCGGTAATCCCATCAGCAGCCAGCCGCTCATATCCGATGCCCCTGCCGATAACGCGGTGACTAACGGACCAAGGCGGCGACCACCGAGAATATAATCGTCAAAGTTTTTCGTTGATCGCCAGGCGATAAAACCAATCAGTAACATGCCAAAGATATAAACAAGAAAGGTCACCAGCATCGGTGTGCTCATTGCCATAAACAGTCTCCAGGTCCTTCGTCGACAAATTTCTATTTGCCGTTTTTATCCATCGCCGGAACGTAGCGATGGTGCGTATGTATTATTAGAAGCGCCCGTATCCTGCCGGAAGCGTCACTTATTCACAATTGATTTAACACAGCATTTACATCGAATTCATCCCGTCAGGGATAACTTTTCATGATAGGTTGCACTTCGTCACAGTTTTAAAGGTTGCACCTTTAAAAAGTGTTATCAACTGCATAAATCCTGGCGCAGCAGTGAATTACCCCGTCGCCATTACGCTTACCACTAATTAACAATTGATTCATTCCGTACCTTGCCAGCCATGTCACATTTAACAAGGTTGCACAAAGTTGCAACATGGTGGATATTTCTGCGTATTCTGCAAAACAACATAAAAACAGGAGCAAAGCATGGGCACCACCACTATGGGGGTCAAGCTTGATGATGCAACACGCGAAAGGATTAAAGCCGCTGCGGCAACCATCGACCGCACACCACACTGGCTTATTAAACAAGCCATTTTTAACTTCCTTGAAAAGCTGGAAAGCAGCGACGGATTACCGGAACTGAACAATACACAGGCCAACGGGCCGCAGGAGGATGACGCCAGCGCGGTGATTGAAGAGAGCCCACAGCCATTCCTCGATTTTGCCGAACAGATCCTGCCGCAATCCGTTTCCCGTTCCGCCATTACCGGCGCGTGGCGCTGGGCCGAAACCGATGCCGTGCCGATGTTGCTTGAACAGGCGCGTTTGCCGCAGCCGGTGGCAGAAAACGCGCATAAACTGGCTTACCAGTTAGCGGAAAAATTACGTCATCAAAAAACCGCCTCCGGTCGTGCGGGCATGGTGCAGAGCCTGTTGCAGGAGTTTTCTCTCTCATCACAGGAAGGCGTGGCGCTGATGTGCCTCGCGGAAGCGCTGCTGCGTATTCCCGATAAAGCGACGCGTGATGCGCTGATCCGCGACAAGATCAGCAACGGCAACTGGCAGTCGCACATTGGCCGCAGCCCGTCGCTGTTTGTCAATGCCGCCACCTGGGGTTTGTTGTTTACTGGCCGCCTGGTCTCCACGCATAACGAAGCCAACCTCTCCCGTTCGCTGAACCGCATTATCGGCAAGAGCGGCGAGCCGCTGATCCGCAAGGGTGTGGATATGGCGATGCGCCTGATGGGCGAGCAGTTTGTGACCGGCGAAACCATCGCCGAAGCGCTGGCGAACGCCCGCAAGCTCGAGGAGAAAGGGTTCCGTTACTCTTACGATATGCTCGGTGAAGCGGCACTCACCGCTGCCGACGCGCAGGCGTATATGGTCTCCTATCAACAGGCGATCAATGCCATCGGCAAAGCGTCGAATGGACGCGGGATTTACGAAGGGCCGGGGATCTCCATTAAGCTTTCTGCCCTGCACCCACGCTACAGCCGCGCGCAGTACGACAGAGTGATGGAGGAACTGTACCCGCGTCTAAAATCCTTAACCCTGCTGGCGCGCCAGTACGACATCGGGATCAATATTGATGCTGAAGAGGCCGACAGGCTGGAAATCTCCCTCGATCTGCTGGAAAAACTCTGCTTTGAGCCGGAACTGGCAGGCTGGAACGGGATTGGTTTTGTGATTCAGGCCTACCAGAAACGCTGCCCGTTTGTGATTGATTACCTGATTGATTTAGCGACCCGCAGCCGTCGCCGCCTGATGATCCGCCTGGTGAAAGGCGCGTACTGGGACAGCGAAATCAAACGCGCGCAGATGGAAGGCCTGGAGGGTTATCCGGTTTATACCCGCAAGGTCTACACCGATGTCTCTTATATCGCCTGCGCGAAAAAATTGCTCGCGGTGCCAAACCTGATTTACCCGCAGTTCGCTACCCATAACGCCCATACGCTGGCGGCGATTTATCAACTCGCCGGGCAGAACTATTATCCAGGCCAGTATGAGTTCCAGTGCCTGCACGGCATGGGGGAACCGCTGTACGAGCAGGTGGTGGGTAAAGTTGCCGACGGCAAACTGAACCGCCCGTGCCGTATTTACGCCCCGGTCGGCACCCATGAAACCTTACTGGCGTACCTGGTGCGTCGCCTGCTGGAAAACGGCGCCAACACTTCGTTTGTTAACCGCATCGCCGATAATACGCTGCCGCTGGACGCGCTGGTGGCAGATCCGGTTGCCGAAGTGGAGAAACTCGCCGCCCAGGAAGGCCAGGTCGGCCTGCCGCATCCGAAAATTGCCCTGCCCCGCGCGCTGTATGGCGAAGGACGCATCAATTCAGCAGGCCTCGATCTGGCGAATGAACACCGGCTGGCCTCCCTCTCCTCGGCACTGCTTAATAGCGCAGCGCAAAAATGGTATGCCCGCCCGGTACTGGAAGAAACCGTGATGGAAGGCGACGCTGCGGCGGTAATCAACCCGGCCGAGCCGAAAGATATTGTCGGCTATGTGGTGGAAGCAAGCGAAACCCAGGTGAACCAGGCGCTGGATAACGCCGTAAACCATGCGCCCATCTGGTTTGCCACACCGCCGCAGGAGCGAGCCGCGATTCTGCAACGCGCCGCAGTGCTGATGGAAGATAACATGCAAACGCTTATCGGCATTCTGGTGCGCGAAGCGGGCAAAACCTTCAGCAACGCCATTGCCGAAGTGCGCGAGGCGGTGGATTTCCTGCGCTATTACGCCGGTCAGGTGAACACCGACTTTGATAACGAAACGCACCGTCCGTTGGGCCCGGTGGTTTGTATCAGCCCGTGGAACTTCCCACTGGCTATCTTTACCGGGCAGATTGCCGCTGCGCTGGCGGCAGGCAACAGTGTGCTGGCAAAACCCGCCGAACAGACGCCGCTGATTGCTGCCCAGGGCGTGCAACTCCTGCTGGAAGCGGGCGTGCCAGCGGGCGTGTTGCAACTGTTACCGGGTCGCGGTGAAACCGTCGGGGCACAATTAACAACGGATGCGCGCGTGCGCGGCGTGATGTTTACCGGCTCTACCGACGTTGCCACCCTGCTGCAACGTAATATCGCCACCCGCCTTGATGCGCAAGGCCGCCCGACGCCGCTTATCGCCGAAACCGGCGGCATGAACGCGATGATTGTTGATTCGTCTGCCCTCACCGAACAGGTGGTGGTTGATGTGCTGGCGTCAGCGTTCGACAGCGCTGGTCAACGCTGCTCGGCGCTGCGCGTGCTCTGCCTGCAAGATGATATTGCTGAGCACACGCTGACCATGTTGCGTGGCGCGATGGCCGAATGCCGGATGGGTAATCCGGGACGTCTGACCACAGACATTGGCCCGGTTATCGATGCGGAGGCGAAAGCCACTATCGATAAGCATATTCAGGCGATGCAGGCCAAAGGGCGCACCGTTTTCCAGGCCGCACGGGAAAACAGCGAAGATGCCCGCGAATGGCGCACCGGCACTTTTGTGCCGCCAACGCTGATTGAACTGGAAAGCTTCGATGAGCTGAAAAAAGAGATCTTCGGCCCGGTGCTGCATGTGGTGCGTTACTCGCGTAACCAGCTTGATCAGTTGATCGCGCAGATTAACGCCTCCGGTTACGGTTTAACGCTCGGCGTGCATACCCGCATTGATGAAACTATCGCCCAGGTGACGGGCAATGCCCATGTCGGCAACCTGTATGTAAACCGCAATATGGTTGGCGCAGTGGTTGGCGTACAGCCGTTTGGCGGCGAAGGCTTGTCCGGCACCGGTCCGAAAGCCGGTGGGCCGCTCTATCTCTATCGTCTGTTGAGCAATCGCCCGGAAAATGCCGTGCTGAAAACGCTGGCACGCCACGATGCTGAGCGTCCGCTGGATGCGCAGTTGAGATCCGTGCTGACGCAGCCGCTGGACGCGTTAACGGCATGGGCAGAAAACCGCCCTGAACTGCAACAGGTTTGTCGTCAGTTCGGCGAGCTGGCGCAGGCGGGCACACAGCGTCTGCTGCCAGGCCCAACCGGCGAGCGCAACACCTGGACGCTGGCTCCGCGCGAGCGGGTGTTGTGCGTTGCCGATAACGAGCAGGATGCGCTGGTGCAACTGGCGGCGGTGATGGCAAGCGGTAGCCAGGCGCTGTGGCCGGACGATACGCTACACCGTGAGTTAGCCAGACAGCTTCCGGCGAGCATCAGCCAACGCATTCAGTTCGCCAAAGCCGATGCTCTGATGGCGCAAGCGTTCGATGCGGTGATTTTCCACGGCGATTCCGATCAACTTGTCAGCCTGTGCGAAAGCGTTGCCGCCCGCGATGGCGCGATTGTCTCAGTCCAGGGTTTTGCACGCGGAGAAACCAATATCCTGCTCGAACGCCTGTGGCTGGAGCGTTCGCTCAGCGTCAACACCGCGGCTGCGGGCGGTAATGCCAGCCTGATGACGATTGGTTAATAAGTCATCTGGATATTCAGAGTTGTTTTCAAACCGCTAAGACAGGCACCTTATGGGTGCCTTTTTATTTGTGATTGAGCACAAATGCTGATAATTAACCACACTCTATCAACCAGATCAAAAACGCTTTAACAGAATACGACGTCAGGAATATGCGGGTTTTCACTAATAAGGGAAGTTACTTAAAAAATAAAAGGGTCAAAAAATGCTCAAATCTAAGTCGCTCATTCTTATACTCTTTGCATTAGCAGTTGCGTTTATCTATATAAATTTTTTCAGACAAGCCGAGATCATGGCAACCGACCAGCAGCTCAATTTTGCTAATGTTGCGGTGAAAAACTTTCCGTTAACCGAAAGCGGAAAAAAAGAGTGGTGGAAAGAGAATAAACAAATATTGCAAAAGCATTTTAAGATACCGACCCCGGCAAAAAATGGCGATTGGTATATCAGCATTTGGAACTATGGTGAGGGTTTTAAAGCAAAACCCACAGGTGACATTAGAATTTTCAATTCAGATACGCAAGATATGGTGTGTTTTAATAATGACCGCGAAAAATGCATATAGAATGATCTTATTATGCGAATTGAAAATAATAAAAGAGGCGGCATTGATATTCTACTTGGCGATAAAAAAATACCCGTGGAATAAATTAACAGGCCGGGTCCACCCGGCAAAATGCCCGATAGCGCTTCGCTTATCGGGCATCAAAAAAGCGCCTTACGGCGCTTTTTTTCTTAACGTTAAGCCGACATCGCCGCCGGGGTGCACGGCGAGCAGTGTCTCCTTCGAATAACCACTTTCACTCATCAGGCAGGCGCAGGCGGCGTCGAAAATCGCCAGCACCAGCACAATTGAGGTGGTCGCCAGCATATTCAGCGGATCGATTTCCCGCTGCACGCCGGTGGAGATAACTAACCGTGAGGCCAGCGCAATTGCCGATGCGTGGTTTTCCGTCACGCTGATAATCGGAATATCTTTCACCGCCAGCCCTGGCAGCAGACGCGTCAACTCCTCAGAATTGCCGCCGCGCGACAGCATAATCACCAGGTCGTTAGCATCAAGAAACCCTAAATCACCGTGCGCGGCATCGGTGGCATTAAGATAAATGGCCGGGCGCTCGACGCAGGCCAGCATATGGGCGATTTTACGCGCCGCAATGCCGGAGGTGCCGACGCCGGTGACCACAATCTTGCCCTTACAACCGCGCAGCTCCGCCATCAATGCCGCCCAGGTCTCTTCGCTAAGGCGGCCACTCAGCGCCGCCAGCTCTTCGCTGTAAGTTTGCCAGGCGCCACAGGCCTGCTGCCAGCTACTGCTCATGCCTCCTCCTGCATCAGCGAACGGTACTTCATATGATCTTCGTACATCTGGTGAAACACGGTGTATTTGCGATCGTAATACTGTTTGATGCGATTGGTCTGCGGCGTCACGGTTTTACCAATGCGGCTCATCGCCGACATCGCTTCCGGGAAGCTATCGAACACGCCAGCCGCCACGGTGCCCATCATCGCGCCGCCCAACAGCATCGCTTCGCTCTCTTCCGGCAGCAACATCGCGCAACCGGTGGCATTGGCATGTTCCTGGACAAAAATTGGGTTTTTCGTGCCGCCACCGCTCGCCATTACCGTATCGATGCTGTAACCACTTTGATTCATGGTTTCGATAATATGCCGCGTACCGAGGGCGATAGCCTGGATAGTCGCCAGATATTGCAACGCCATATCTTCTGGCGTACGCGACAGTTTCAACCCGCTGATCACCCCGGTCAGGGTCGGGTTGGCGCGCGGGGAACGGTTACCGTGGAAGTACGGCAGAATATGAATATCGCGGGTCAGGAAGGCGATATTCTCCGGTTCCCCGGCCATTTTGCGCAGCAGCGCATTCAGCACTTCGTAAATGGTTTGCCCCTGGGTTTTTGCCTGCGCGAGCAGCGTGTCATAGCAAGGGTGCGACTGAATAATATGGTCGATTAACGCCCCGGTCGCCGACTGCCCGCCTTCGTTCAGCCAGTAGCCCGGCAGCACCGCGGAGTAATACGGCCCCCAGACGCCGCTGATAAAACGCGCCTGCGGTGAAATTGCCATATGCCCGGTGGAGGTGCCGCCAATCAGCGCCACGCGCCGGTCGAAATCCGCCACTTCACCGGATGGGCCGCTGGCACCGAGCGTACCAAGGGTACCGGCATGGGCATCAATAATCGACACGCTCACCGCCGTACCCGGCATCAAGCCCATTTCTGTGGCGGCGCGCTGCGTCAGGCCCCGCCCCAGCGGTTCACCCATGGTTTTCACATAGCGGCCAATTTTTTCGGCATCATGCTCCAGCAAGTCTTCCAGGCCAATCTGGCGGAAATAGCTGGTGTCCCACTTGTCTTCGTGACCCATATAGGTCCACTTACACACCGTTGAGCAGAGTGAACGCGTATCATCACCGGTCGCCCGCCAGGTCAGGAAATCCGGCAGATCAAAATAGTACCCGGCGTTGGCCCAGGTGTTCGGCATATGCTGCTTCAGCCACAGCAGCTTGGGCGTTTGCATCTCTGGCGAGATTATCCCGCCGACATAATCCAGCACCCGATGGTGCATGGCGTTGATGCGGTCTGCCTGCGAAATCGCACGGTGATCCATCCACACAATAATGTTCTGCTCGCTGCGACCGGAGGGGCTGATAGTCAGCGGATTCCCCTCTTTGTCGAGCACCACCAGCGAACAGGTGGCATCAAACCCCAGACCTTTCACCTGGATCGGGTTGATATCCGCCTGGTTGACGGCATCGCGCACGGCGTTGCACACCGCCTGCCAGATATTGTCGGAAGATTGCTCGACAAAATCAGCCTGCGGGCGGTAAAGCTCAATGGCCCGGCTCGCCTGGCTGACCATCCGGCCCGTCAGATCAAAGATGCCTGCACGCGCGCTGCCGGTCCCCACATCCACACCAATAAAGTAGCTCGCCATTTTTTTCTCCTGAAATCAGGCTTTACGATTCTGTAATGCGATAAAGAGGATCAGCACCGCGCCCCAGAGCGCCATCGTCAGATAACTGCTGATACCCAACAAGTTAAAGCCACTTTCCAGCATCTGGAGTACCACCAGCGCCAACACCAGACCGAGCACACGGCCAAAGCCGCCGTCCGGGTTAATGCCGCCGAGCACCGAAGCCAGAATGGTCACCAGAAGATAAGACTCGCCATAACCCGCTTTCGCCGAGTTGAATTTCGCCATCATCAAAATGGCGGCCACCCAACCGAGGATTGCCGAGATGACATACACCGAGATTTGCACACGCACGGTGTTCACGCCGCTGTAGCGCGTGGCCTGCTCGTTGGAGCCCACAAGATAGAGGCTGCGCCCGAGCGTAGTATGTTCCAACAGTACCCACAGCAGCAGCGCGACCGCGAGAAACAGCAGCAGCGCCACGGGGATGCCAACAATAGTGGCGTTCCCCAGGTATTGAATTGCCGTCGGGAAGCCGGAGATAACCGTGCCGTTGGAAAGCAGAATATTGAGGCCGGAAATCAGCGTCATGGTGCCGAGCGTGGCGAGGATCGGCGAGACACCAATCCATGCCACCAGCGCACCATTAAGAACGCCAATCGCCACCGCCACCAACAGCCCGGCGATCAACGCCAGCCCCAGGAAAAGCGGATTGTCAGGATGACTGACAATCACCGCGGCCATCACCAGCGAACAGGCATTGGCACCGGCAATGATCGACAGGTTAATGCCGCCGGTCAGCATGGTAATGCCCATACCGAGCGCTAACATGCCGAGGATCGGCAGTTGCGAACCGATGGACTGGAAGTTGGCGACGCTGAAAAAACGCCCGCCAAGCAGCGCGGAAAAGACCAGCGCAACGACGATGATAATCACGCATTGCAAGCGAATGATGGCATCACCGGGCAGGATTCGGACGATGGATTTCATCTTAAAGCTCCCTTGCGAGTTTGCGTTTTTCATGCCACGCGGTCGCGCTGATGCTCACCAGAATAATCGCGCCGCTAAACACCATATGCCAGTAAGAGGAGACGCCAAGCAACGTTAACCCGTTCTGTAAGAAGGCAAGCAGAATCACCCCCAGCAGCGTGCCGGTCAGCGTGCCGCGCCCGCCGGACATACTGGTGCCACCGAGTACCACTGCCGCCAGTACCGTCAGTTCAAAACCGAGCAGCGAGTTGGGCGCCACCGACTGGGTGATCTGCGCCTGTACCACGGCCGCCACGCCCGCCAGAATGCCCATATAGCCGTAAACATAAAAATGCAGTTTCAGCAGGTTCAGCCCCAGGCGAGACGCCGCATCGCGGTTGCCGCCCATGGCGTAAATCTGCCGCCCCAGGCGGGTGTAGTTCATCAGCACGGCGGTAAAAATTATGGTCGCGCCGAGGCACAGCAGCGGCAGGGTTAACCCGTAGTCATAGCCGTCCGAACCGGTAAAGGAGAACCAGTTGATGCCGTTCATAAACCAGTCCGGGAAGCCGTACAGCCAGGTGCCTTTGGTGGCATAGACCAGCAGGCCGTAATAGACGTTCAGCGTGGCGATGGTAATGATGATCGCTGGCACACGTAGCCAGTAGACGAGGAAACCGTTGACCAGCCCGAGCACAAGCCCGACGGCCATTGAGAGAGCCAGCGCCAGCGCGAAGTTGCCGCCGTGGGCAATCACCCAACTGGCCATCGCATATTGCGCAATTGCCGTCATTGCCGGGAACGAGATATCAATCCCGCCGGAGATCAGCACCACAAACAGCCCGCAGGCGAGAATGCCGAGAATGGCATAGCTGGTGGCGACATCCGTCAGGTTGCCAAGGGTTAAAAACTCATCGGTACGGATACTGAGCCCGACCGCAAGGGCAACGACCAGCAAGCCTAACCAGAATTCATGTTGCCCGATAAGCCGGGCAAGCGAGGCGTTACGCATTCACCACCTCCGCGATCTCCTGTTCTGTACAGCGGTGCGGGTTAAATTCCGCCACCAGTTCACCCTGGCGCATTACCAGCACGCGATGGCTGTTGTAATAGGCTTCCGGGATTTCGTCACAAATCATCAGCACGGCCATCCCCTGCTCTGCCAACTGGCGGGCAATCTGATAGATGCCCTCTTTGTTGGCGATATCGACGCCGACGGTAGGCGAGTCGAGGATCAAAATACGCGGTTGCGTGGCAACCCATTTAGCAATGGCGATGCGTTGTGCATTCCCGCCAGAGAGCGTTTTCACCGGCAAGCGGGGATCGGAGACTTTGATGTTCAGATTGCGGATCAGATCGCTCACCAGTTGCCCGGCTTTGGCGTGATCGAGCAAGCCGCTACGGGTATGTAATTTGTCGAAGACGGTGACGATGGTGTTGTCATAGATTGACTGCTCCATAATCAACCCCTGCGTTAAGCGGTCTTCCGAGACATAGCCGATCCCGTGGCGGATAGCGTCATGGTTGTTACGCAGCTTCACCGGCTTGTCATTGATGCGGATCTCGCCATCTTCCGGCTTCGTCATACCAAACAGGCTCATGCACAACTCGGTGCGCCCGGAACCCAGCAGGCCGACAATCGACACGATTTCGCCGCTGCGCAGCGCGAGGTTGATATCGCGGTATTTGCCCTTGCGGCTCAAATGGCGCAGCTCCAGCATTGGCGGTTGTTCGACCGACGGTTTTTCTGGTAGCGGGCTGTAGTGAAAACGTTGCCCGGTCATCAGATACGCCAGTTCATGGCTGTCGAGCTCGCTCGCCGGCCAGGTGCCGATCAGTTTGCCGTCGCGCATCACGCTGATGCGATCCGCAACTTCCATCACCTCATCCAGACGATGGCTGACAAACACCACGCAAATACCAGCAGCTTTCAATTCATTCACCACGCGCAGTAAGCCGTTCACTTCCTGGCGGGTGAGCGACGCGGTGGGTTCATCCATGATAACCAACCGGGCTTCGGCGGCAATCGCGCGGCAAATTGCCACTAATTGACGGTCGGCGATGGAGAGTTTTTCTACTTTCTTATCCGGGTCGAGGCGCACGCCAATGCGCGCCATCGCCGCCAGCGCTTGCGTGCGCATGGCGCTACGACGCACCCAGATATCGCCGCCGGGTAAATAGCGATGCAGGGCGATATTTTCCGCGACGCTGAAATTGGGGAATAACGACAGATCCTGGTAAATCACCTGAATGCCGTAATGGGCGGAAAGCGGCGGCGTGAGATGGTGAAACAGCTTGCC
The DNA here is from genome assembly GCA_030704225.1 of Kosakonia sp. H02. Taxonomy (NCBI): domain Bacteria; kingdom Pseudomonadati; phylum Pseudomonadota; class Gammaproteobacteria; order Enterobacterales; family Enterobacteriaceae; genus Kosakonia; species Kosakonia styphnolobii. The sequence goes on along the minus strand of CP131915.1, from coordinate 1,864,414 downwards.
GTCGAGCTCTATGTTGGCCCCTTTTTCCGGGTGATAGACCCCGGAGATAACCTTGATGATGGTGCTTTTTCCGCAGCCGTTTTGCCCCGCCAGGCAGTGAACTTCGCCTTTTTTCAGCGTTAAATTCACATTGTCCAGCGCCAGCACGCCCGGGAATTGCTTGCTGATATTCTCAAGGGTGATAAATGCGGTGGTGTCGCTCATCGACAATACCTCTGCCAGCGCCCGAAAGGGGCGCGAGGTTAAAATCTGCGGCGGAAGAGCCGGCCTGACGGCCGGCGTTCCGGTTCCCTGGTGTGGCCTGAAAGGCTCAGAAACCGAGTGATTGTGCGTTTTCTTTTGTCACTTCGAGGATCTTATTAAAGCGGATCACTTTCTTATCCATATCCACATCGGCTTTGCCCAATCCTTCAATCGAGAGATCGGACGTCACTTCTTTTCCTTGCAGCAACTGATCGGCAACGGTGACCAGCGCGTAACCAGCATCACGCGGATCCCACAGCAGCGCTTTTTTGATGTCACCGCGCATCAGATACGGTGCAGCCTGACCCGGCATCGCGATGCCAACAACCGCCAGTTTGTCTTTCGCGCGTTTCTTCTGTACCGCCTGTCCGGCACCGATCGGCCCAAGCGATCCGAAGCCAATTACCCCTTTCATCTGCGGGTAGGTTTTCATCAGGTCAAGCGTCGTGGCGTAGGATTTATCAATGCTTTCCGCCACCGGTAAACGCGAGGTGACTTCAAACATATCCGGGTATTTTTCTTTCTGATATTTGATGGCGTAATCGGCCCAGGCGTTATGCAGCGGCACGGTCAGTGAGCCAACGTAGATGGCATAGCCACCTTTGCCGCCCATATCTTTTGCCAGCTCATCGACGTTTGCCTGCGCGTATTTTTCGCTGTCGATGGTTTCAATATCCCACTGACCAATTTGCTGATCCGGGGATTCATGCGTCAGCACTACGATGCCTTTGTCGCGGGCTTTTTTTAGCACCGGCTCCAGCACTTTCGCATCATTCGGTACGACGATGATGGCGTTAACGTTTTTGGCGATCAGATCTTCAATCACTTTTACCTGCTGCGCCGGATCCGGGGTGGAAGGTCCGGTCTGGTAAGCATTGACATCCAGTTTTTTCGCGGCTTCATTGACGCCGGTTTCCATACGGTTGAACCACGGAATGCCGGTTACTTTGGCCACGACGGCAATTTCATACTTCTGTGCAGCAAAAGCCTGGCCGGACACCATGCTGGCAGAAATCAGCGCGGCGCTGAGTAAGGCGAGTTTGAATTTCATAGTTGTACCTTTCTTGAGGACAGAGGAAAGTCGCGAAATGGAGGTTAACAACGAAGGGAAGAGGCAAAACACTGCGGATCGTAAAAATGTGATAAATGCCCAAAATTGATAAATTACAGTTAAATATTAGTTAATATTTAGTTAATTTAAACCATAAGAGAAATCTATAAGCCTTCAGATGTGTTAAATAAAATGAATTTAACAACAATTTATTAACTTTTATTTATCATTTACATGATGGTAGCCTGTTTTTTTCGCCCTTACTGCCACCTGGCGGCAGGAAAAAGTTTTGAAATTTGTGAACTGAAACGAGCAAGGCAAAACCGTCCGCTCGCGATTCACCCGCTGAAGTGACATTCGCGCAGGGCTGTGTTAATAAATCCGCTAAATCACACTTGTTAAACAAGGGACGCGCATGAAACGAAGCCTGCTGGCGCTCACCGCGCTAATGTTAAGCCACCCGGTGTTCGCCGATGAGTGCGATAACGCCTCCAGCCAATCGCAACTGAACAGTTGCACCGCGGCGCTTTATCAGGCTGCGGATAAAAAACTCAACCAGACCTATCAGGACGCGATTAAACGCGCGACGCCCCAGCAGGCAGCGTTGCTGAAAAAGGCACAGCAAACCTGGATTACGCTGCGCGACAGCGATTGTGCGTTCGTCAGTTCAGGTTCTGAAGGCGGCAGCGTGCAGCCGATGGTGGAAAACCAGTGCCTGGCAGATAAAACCAACGAGCGCGAAGCGTGGCTGGCCTCGCTGTTGCAGTGTGAGGAAGGCGATGTGAGTTGCCCGCTGCCGCCCGGCAACTAACGCACGCGGATCCCTTCGATAATCATGCGCTGCACGTTATCGACCGTTTGCTGGAAAAAGGCGTCATCCTGGAGTGTTGCGCCGGTGACGGCTTCGACCTGAATAGCGAAATCGGCGTAATGCTGCGTGGAGGCCCAAATCATAAAGATCAGATGATGGGGATCGACGGCGGCCAGTTTACCGTTGACTATCCAGCCAGCGATGATCGCCGCTTTTTCTTCCACCAGCGCTTTTAAAGAGCCGGTTAATTCTGCTTTCAGCAGCGGCGCGCCCTGTAACATCTCCTGGCAAAACAGCTTCGAGGCCTGGGGATTGTCCCGCGAGACTTCCAGTTTCAGGCGGATGTACTCTTTGATGGCCACCAGCGGCGTGAAATCCTCACGAAACGCTTTTAGCGGTGCCAGCCAGATATCAAGGATCTGGCGCAACACGGCAATATAAAGCGCCTCTTTGGACGGGAAATAATAAAGCAGATTCGTTTTCGAGACGCCCGCCTGCTCCGCAACCTGATCCAGCCGTGCCCCATGAAAACCAAGGCGAGAAAAAACCTCCAGCGCCGCGTTTAAAATCGCCTGACGCTTTTCACTTACCGCCCGTGTGCGTTTGCCCACGCCCTTCGCCGTACCCTGTGCCATTTGTGCTCCCCTTTTTGGTTCGAAGCAGCATAGCAAATGACACAAGTCGACTCGACTTTCAGAAGAACGGTTACATAAATTAATGCGTCGCGCATGCATAAAAAAACCGCCGGGTCTCCCCGGCGGCGGGCTTATGCAGCAACCGTAAAGGCTTGTCTGCGGGTCGCGTTAGCTACTGCGGCTACCGTGACTGTTTTTGCCCCCTTTTTTACCTGCTTCTGAGGCGCGCTGAGGATCATTTTTGAAATTACCCCCGCTTTGCTGACCACCTTTACGGCCTGCTGCTGATGCTCTTTCACGGTCTTCAGCGAAGTTACCTGAACCACCACGATGGTTTGCCATGTCTCACCTCCAGATAAGTGAAATATCAGACATCTTTCTGCATTCAGTAAAAGAGGATTCTTTCACCTCACGACGTAAAGGCCGAACCTTTATCTGCGCCGCGTGAACTTAAGCTTAGTAAACGGCGGCTCATCAGCCAGCCGCTATTAATATTTTGCAACAGCTTAAGCGGCTTACCTGACCGTTTCCTTAAGCGAAACCGATAAGCCCCTCTTATGTCTTTAAAAATGTACCCGCGCAAAAATGTGTCAATTTGCAACAAGATCGCGCTTCACCGTTAATTGTTAATTATCAAAGAAGTGGCGCGTTTATTTGCACTCTGGCTATCACGTCATACGCTTAAGGAAGAACGCAGCGAATCGCTGCGCGCTTAACAAACAGGAGGGATACAAAATGGCTAAAGTGTTGGTGCTTTATTATTCCATGTATGGACACATCGAAACGATGGCGCATGCCATTGCAGAGGGGGCGCAAAAAGTGGATCGCGCAGAGGTCGTTATCAAGCGCGTACCGGAAACGATGCCAGCCGAACTCTTTCTAAAATCAGGGGGTAAGACGCAGAATGCGCCGGTCGCCACACCGCAGGAACTGCCCGAGTATGATGCCATTATTTTTGGTACACCGACCCGGTTTGGCAACATGAGCGGACAAATGCGCACTTTCCTTGATCAGACCGGCGGACTATGGGCCTCGGGTGCGCTGTACGGAAAACTGGCGAGCGTGTTTAGTTCCACCGGGACCGGAGGCGGCCAGGAGCATACAATCTCCTCAACCTGGACTACGCTTGCTCATCATGGGATGGTCATTGTTCCCATTGGCTATGCCGCGCAGGAACTGTTCGATGTTTCAGTGGTTCGCGGCGGTACGCCTTACGGCGCGACGACCATTGCCGGTGGCGATGGTTCGCGCCAGCCAAGTGCCGAAGAGCTGGCGATCGCCCGTTATCAGGGCGAATACGTCGCCGGCCTGGCAGTCAAACTGAACGGTTAACTTTCTACAGGAGGACGCTTATGCCAACTCAGGAAGCGAAAGCTCATCGCGTGGGCGAATGGGCCAGTTTACGTAATACTTCACCGGAAATCGCTGAAGCTATTTTCGAACTTGCCGACTACGACGAGGTCCTCGCAGAGAAAATTTGGGAAGAAGGTAGCGATGAAGTCCTGCTGCGCGCCTTTGAGAAAACCGATAAAGATTCACTCTTTTGGGGAGAACAAACCATAGAACGGCAAAACGTGTAGTTACGCTCCCCCACTCCCCCGCTTTCGCGGGGGAGACGCCGCTATTTCGCTGCTTCGCCCAACAGGGCACTGAATTTTTGCATCGGGCAAAAACCGTTGCTGTCGACAGGGCAGCCTTTCAATTCGAGGGTATAGCGCTGCACTGGCGTGTCGAAGCCCATTTTGTCGAGGTTTCTCATCTGCTCCGCAGTGAAGTAAAAATACTCAATCTTCATCAAGTCGCGATTACCCTGCGTGTCATGCCAACGCTGAAACACCACTTTGCCGCTAATGGGCGTGCGCTCAAACTGGCCCGGCAATTGCCAGGGTTTCGCATCCAGCGCCGCGAGCAGCGAAGCAATATTTGAATCGTGTCCCACCAACAAAGTAATTTTGGCCGCGCTGGTCGCTTTTTCTACAAGCTGACGATTGAAGTATTGCAGCAGCGGTTTCGCCACATTACGCGCCACGCCCGGCGTGGTGAAGAGAATATCCTGATAGCCGTTTTTGAGTTTTTCCAGCAGTTGCCACTGCTTGTCGCTTTTGATCCCACCCCACGCAACCTGCTCCCGCGGGAGCCCCTGGTAATATTGCAGCGTGAAAGCGTCCACCAGCGCATTCGCCGTTTTCAATGGCCCGCTCACGTTCGGCTCCAGCCGGTAGTTGGCGCTGAAGGTATCTTTCTCCTGTGACAAAGAGCATGAGGGCTTCTCTTTACAGGCTGGCGAGTGGCGGTAATCGACAATGCTTTCCAGCAGCTTATAGCTTTCATCAAAATCGTATTTTTGCCGCTGCGCCTCCATCGCATTTACTGCTTTCTGGCGAAACTCAGCCGAGTTATCAGTGATCACCGGGTTAAACAGCGGATCCATATTGCCCATTTCCCGCTGATGGTAGATGGGCACATCGCAGGCCACAAAGGTGTTAGCAATGAAATAGCGGGCGGTATTGTAGGTGCGTTGCAGGCTGTTAGCCCATGCGTAAAACTGCGTTGGCGTGGGGCACGCTTCGGTCGACAATACCTTTTCATTTTCCATCCACTTACGCATGTTATGCGCAAGGAAGACTTCCAGCGCGCCGCCCCGTTCGGTGAGCTCTCCGCCCGCTACGTCCCACTTCGGCCACGGTTTGTCTGTGGATTGCACCAGCGCGCTACCGGTATTGGCTAACGGCGCACGAATACCGTGACGGCTGAGGATCACAATCTGTTGCAGGGTGTAGCCCTCGGGGGCTGTTTGCGCCAGCGCGGCTGGCGTCACCAGGCTGGCCGCGAGCGCGCCCAGCCAGAATAAACGTTTCATCCTGTGTCCTTTGTCTCTGCCTGAAAGGTGGATTGTGACACATTTATTGCGCTCCGCCAGATGCGCTGCCCGGGAGTGTGCGGCTGCGCAAAAAGCGCTGTTATCTGCGTAAAGTGGTTTTATAATTAAACCGCTAACCGGAGATCCCTATGAAACGAACCCGCATTGAAGACTCTTTCTGCCCTATTGCCCGCTCGCTGGATATTATTGGCGACTGGTGGTCACTTTTGATTGTGCGCGATGCGCTGGCGGGCATTACGCGTTTTGGTGAATTTCAGAAACACCTCGGTATCGCCAAAAATATGCTGACGTCACGGCTTAAATTGCTGGTTGATGAAGGGATTTTGCGAACACAACCCGCCGCTGACGGTAGCGCATGGCAGGAATATGTGTTGACGGAAAAAGGCCGTGCACTGCAAATCGTGCTGTTCGCGCTGGCGCAATGGGGCAATGAATGGCTGTTCGCTGAAGGCGAGCCTACCAGCGTGCTGGTCGATAACCTGTCGCGCCGTCCGCTGCAAAAATTGGCGCTGGTGGCTGAGGATGGGCGCACATTACAACCGGATGAGGTGGCGCTACACGTCGCCGGATCCCGATAACTCACGTACGCATTTAACTCACTCGCGAAAGCGCACATTTTGCAGCATCGCTAGGTTGCATAATGAAACCAAATAAACGATGCTGCTTTGGTTTCATCATAAAACCATTTATTCGTGAGGTATGACAATGACAATCACTGCTCTGATTACCGGTGCCTCGTCAGGTATCGGCGCGGCTTATGCCGACCGTCTGGCCGCCCGCGGTTACAATCTCGTGCTGATCGCGCGCCGCGCCGATCGGTTAAGCGCCCTCGCGGGCAAACTTCAGCATCGTTACGGCGTGCAGGTCAACACGCTGATTGCCGATCTCAGCCAGACCAGCGGTATTGCGCTGGTGGAGAACATACTGCACGAAGATGCTTCTATAGAGCTGCTGGTGAACAATGCCGGGGCGGGAGATATTAAGTCATTCCTGAAGAGCACGGCGGATCAACATGAAGCCATTAATACGCTGAATATCACTTCCTTGATGCGCCTGACGCTGGCCGTTTTGCCGCGTTTTGTGGCGCAAAACCGGGGCACAATTATTAATATCGCCTCGATTGTCGCGTTTTATACCCATGCTGGTAATGCTGTTTACAGCGCAACGAAAGCGTGGGTGGTGAATTTTACCCGCAGCTTGCAGGAGGAGTTCGCCAACAGTCAGATCCGGATTCAGGCAGTGCTGCCCGCGATGACGGCGACGGAGTTTTGGCAGCGCTCCGGTATTGGGCTTGATACATTGCCGGATGGCGCAGTAATGACCAGCGAAGATTTGGTGGATGCCGCGCTGGTCGGGCTGGATCACGGAGAACTCATCACGTTGCCGCCAGTTGAGGATTTACAACTGTGGAAGAACCTTGAAGAGGCACGAATGGCGCTGTTTAACGCTGCGCGCAATGCCAAACCGGCTTCACGATACACCGGCGTTTAGAGCGTAAAAAGGAGCCGCTATCGGCTCCTTTGTGACCCAAAGTTCAGAAATCTGTGGCTTCGGCTGCCCCTTTCCACTGCGCAAGATCGTCGCTTACGGCAGCGATTTTTTCATGCGCCAGTTGGTTGGCGATTTTCCCGGCGAAGAGATGAAGCGGCGGGTTTTCCACATTGACGGCCTGGATAATCAGCAAGGCCAGCTTTTGTGGATCCCCGGCCTGCTTGCCATCGAGCTCATTCAGGTGCAAATCGAGGGACGCTCGCGCCGCGCCGTAATCCTCAGGTGTCGTTTGCGCTGCCTGTAAACTCTGTTTTGACAGAAAATCCGTGCGCACCGGGCCAGGATAGACCACCGTGGCGCGGATACCCAGTTCCGCAACTTCCGCCGCCAGGGCTTCCGTCAGCCCCGCCAGTGCGAACTTACTGGCGGTGTAACTCCCCCACCCGGCATAACCGCCCTGAAAACCGACAATCGAGGCGATATTCACAATATGCCCGCTACGCTGCTGGCGCAGGTACGGCAATGCGTGACGCAGAACATGCAAGGGCGCAAAAACATTCACATCAAAGTTGCTGCGCAGTTCTGCATCGGACAGCGACTCAAAGGTGCCGAACTGACCATAACCGGCGTTATTAACCACCACATCGATGCGGCCAAACGTCGCCATAGTTTGGTCGATAGCCTGTTTGACGCTCGCTTGCGAAACCAGGTCGACTTCCAGAGCCAGAAACTGTTCGCGATTGTCACCCAGCGCGTGCCGTAAGCTTTGCAGCGTACGTGATGTCGCGGCGACCACATCCCCTTGCGCGAGCACCTCGCGGGCAAGCGATAAACCGAGCCCGCGGGCAGCTCCGGTGATAAACCAGACTTTGCGTGTTTTCATGGTGGCCTCCTTAATACGGGCTTTGGGTGTGGCGAACAATAATTTCGCTGACATCAACGCCATCAGGCTGAGCGATAGCCCAGGCAATGGCATCTGCGATCGCCTCTGCGGGCAGCGCAATACGGCGGAACGCCTGCATCGCCTCTTTCGCACCGGTGTCAGTAATATGATCGGCCAGTTCCGACCCGACGACGCCCGGGCTAATAACGGTCACGCGTATCCTGTCGGTTTCCTGACGAAGTCCATCGGAAATGGCGCGAACGGCAAATTTGCTGGCACAGTAAACGGCAGAGAGTGGGAAAACGGTGTGCGCGCCGATAGAGGCGACATTGATAATTTGTCCTGCCCCTTGTTGTTGCATGGCCGGTAACACCGCGGCGATGCCGTTCAGCACGCCGTAGACATTGACATCGATAGTTTGCCGCCATTCATCCGTTTTCAGCGCCGACAGCGGTGAGAGCGGCATAATGCCCGCGTTGTTAATTAGCACATCAACGCGGCCATAATGCGACAGGGCGAACTGCGCCATCTGCTGCAAATCCTGCGCCTGCGTAACATCAATGGGTAAACAGTCAATATTGCCCAACTCGTCACGCAGCGCATGAAGGCGTTCAATACGCCGGGCACCGATAATCAATTGATGGCCATCCTGGACCAGCCGACGTGCCGTTGCTTCGCCGATACCACTGCTCGCGCCGGTGAGCAAAATAATTTTGCGGTTATTCATGGGGTGATCTCCTGTGTTATGTACGCAAACAGGTTAACCAGCAGCCGGGAGGCAAAACAGACGCATTCTTATTCCATGATTGCCTGTTTCTCTCTATGTTGTTCACTTGTTATGCCTCAGGAGGCAGAATGCTTGCTTAAATATCACCATATAGAGGAAGCAATGACGGACGAGATGGTATCGCTACTGCGTGAACTGGCCCCCAATGAGGGCTATACCCGATCACAACTGAATACGGTGCGGTTTATGCGCTCAGATCGGCCGCTGGGCCGTACGCCGGTGGTATATGAGCCGTGCATTGTGATTGTTTGCCAGGGTCATAAACGAGGATATCTGGCAAACCGTGTTTACCATTACGACAAACAGCATTACCTGGTGTTATCGGTCCCCCTTCCCTTTTCGACCGAAACGCAGGCCAGTGCCGAAGCGCCACTGCTGGCCGTAAGCGTTGGGCTTGATATGGCGGTGTTAACGGAACTGGTGCTCGAATTAGATCTTCCACCGGGACGCGCGGCGGCGGCACCGGAGGGGATTATGTCGACACCGCTGGAGCCCACGCTGGCGCAAACAACGCTGCGGCTATTACGCGCCCTTGCGTCGCCGCAGGAAGCCAAAATCCTCGGCCCGCAAATGGTGCGGGAGTTGTATTACCGGGTGCTGGTGGGTGAGCGTGGTGATGCTCTGCGAGCCGCGTTGCTCAATCAGGGGCAATTCGCTGCTATATCCCGGGTTTTGCAGCGGATCCACGCACACTTTTCGCAGCCATTGCATGTTTCGGTGCTGGCGAACGATGTCGGTCTGAGCGTGCCGGCATTTCATAAGCACTTTAAAGCTGTTACCGGCACATCGCCGTTGCAATACATTAAATCAGTACGACTCAATCAGGCGAGATTACTGATGATCCGCGATAACGTGACCGCAGCCGGCGCAGCGTTCCGGGTCGGGTATGAAAGCCCGTCACAATTCAATCGCGAATTCAGGCGATTATTTGGCCGTAGCCCGCGGGAAGAAACCAAAGAGATGAGAAGCGCTTTTTCGCTATTTCCGCCCATTTAACTCAGTACGTGGCTTTCCATAATTGCACACAATTGCGCCCACGCTTTTTCGCGATGTAGAGAGCCTCGTCCGCTAACTGGATAAAGCGTTCGTAATCAGGGTGGCCGTTAAACATTGCCGCGCCAATAGAAAGCGAGAGAGGGATATCTTCATCTGTAGCGGATTTGATTTGGGTTTTTTCCACGCGTGAGCGAATACGTTCGGCAATACGCAGCGTGTCAAACTCGGAGGCCTCGGTTAAAAGGATGACAAACTCATCCCCACCATAACGGAAAACATAATCGCTGCTGCGCACGTTGTCATAAAAAGCGCTTGAGACTTTACGCAAAATCTCATCCCCCATATGGTGCCCCCACGTATCATTAATTTGTTTGAACTTGTCGACATCGATGATCAATACCGACAGCGGCGTTGACGCCCGGTGCGCATGGGCAATTTCACGTTTAAAAATGGTCGGCATAAAGCGTCTGTTAAGGAGTTTTGTTAATACATCCATACCGACTTCATGGCGGGAGACTTCTTCAAACAACTCACGCAATAAGGTAATGATCTGCGAAACATTATTTCGGACAGAGATTAAAAAGTTAACACGCAACGCCCGGTTACTTAATGATCGTGGAGTCGTGCGCGTGTTGCGGAATATCTCGTCAAGCTCCTGTACGAGCCGCGATATATGCCCCACCTCAGCAATACCGCTAAAGTAATGGCGACCTTTATGATTGAACCACAATCCAAAATCAGATTGACTCATTGACAGGGAATTACCTATATCGGCATCCATAATTATTTTATAGATAAGGTTAATTTCCCAACTCAATAACGCTGCAATTTGCCGTTCTTTTTCTTCTTCAGCGTTTTCCAGTAAAGAAAAAATTCGGTAATTTTCATCTTCTTTCGCTGAACTGTGTTCACTAAATGAAAAAGCACGCGACATTACCTCCATCGCCAGATCGATGCTGTTAATCGCGTGATGATAAATTTTTAGCTTTTCATCAGGCTCATAAGGGGTGGCGATAATCACCGGATAGAGTATTTTTTTCAGTACGCGAAACCCCATTTCTACCAACTCGACGGAAATACCAATTCGTGCATGCACTTCAGCAATGGTGTGCTGTAACTGGATAAGTCGGTCAACGTCATCAGGTGTGCAGGATAAAACCTCCATGACCCAACGCTCAAGAGCGGATTTAAGGTGTCTTTCAACCTGCGCATTTGAGAGAAATTCCCGGGCATGGGGATCTGTAAGAACGATACGATAAAACTCTTCACTCAACGCATGTGCGTGAGTATGAGCCACGTCTGCGGTGAGAAGACGAATGTGCATATCCGCCTTTTCAAGCAGGCTAAGCCATTCACCTTTCATCGATTTAAGATAAGTTTCCATCATTCAAACCCTTATGGTAGCCAGCGCATTTTTCGCTAAGGTTTATTCAAACCGGGTAAGCCATCGGTGCGAATCAACACAGCAAAAAAGGGTGTATAAGCCTCCCTTAAAATAGAAAGCGCTAAATAGCGTTATCAACCATAAGACTTAAAAAAGATAACAAAATTAATACGTTAAAATTTAACCTATACCAACAGAACGGCATTTTCTGAAACGCACCGAGATAAAGTATAGTTCGCCAGGTCGCAATCACAACATATCTGGGCTCTATACAGTCGGGATTAAGATCTTATTTAAGACCATTTAATTATTGATTCCATATAGTTCAATTTACAATCCAGGACTCACCTCTATAGCATTACTCGATATGGTAACCAATCATATGAAGATTTATACAATAAGTGATGATGTATATTTCCAGAATGGAATTATTTCATTGGCTAATGCGAAAGGCTGGAACATCGAAGCGCATGAATTAACCCCATTATTCCTCGAAGAATTGACATTAGACGATATAGTCATTCTCCACCTTGACAAGAAAAATATGGCATATGCAAAAGCAATATCCCATCTTAACAAGGTAAGTAAATTACTCGTTATTTTGGGCGCCACAAGAAACATTATTATTGATAAAGCCGACATAGTAATTAAAGCGCAAGACTCCCTCAGCCAAATAAGTCAGGCAATTAAAAAACTGCAAAAAATGGAAAAGGAGGCCACGCACAAAGAAAACGCATTGAGTGATATTGAAAGGATTATTCTGAATGAATCACTCAAAGGGAAAAGCATTCATTTAATAGCAAAATTATTAAGTATTTCGCCAAAACGTGTTTACGCCTACCGGAATAAAGCATGCAAAAAGATGGGCGGTAAGAAAATAAACGATTTGCTATTAATAAAAGATAATTTACTGGAAGATACGGTTTCATTTATTTCACCATCTCTGCACATTTAAACATCCGACCTCAGATTATAAAAATGCACATGTCCATGGATTCCGTCTGTAGTGAAAGCCACTACAGACGGATAAGGTTTTACCAGAGACTTGATTGTTTGTTGATCTCCCCCCAGCGCAGGTACATATCACACGCCATTAAAAAGTCACTGTGCCATAACGCATAGATGTGCAAATAACTGTATGCGAGGCAGGGCAACCAGCAGAGCAGGAAATAAACTTCGAAAGCAATTTGCCCCCCCACTAACGCCAGCAGCATGCTTACCAGCATGATCCACACCGCTTCAACAACCACTAACAGCGCCATCCGCAACCAGAACGGCATTTCGCGTTGCGCCAGTGTCGGTAAGGCCGCTGAAAAATAGAAATCTATCTCTTGTAAAAACAAGCGCCCGAGAAAAATGTACCGCCTCGATAAGCGCACAAAGACAAGATTGACGACCAGCACAATGGCGCACAACACCAGCATGGCCACCATCAACGGCGCGGAAAAGAAACCACCAGCCAAATTAAATTCAGGATGATGTTTCAGAGGAGCAATAGTCAGCAAACTCAAACAAACACTGAGGAAAAGGTAAAAGGCGAGATAACGATAGAGATGTTTGTATTTAACTTTTTCGACTGAAGTTGAAGCTAACTGTTTTATATAGCTGGTTCTCAGTAAGCGGAACACCGAATATAAAAAAAGCGGTGAAACGAGGCATAGAACGGCCAGTGCATCGCCAGGCGGAGAAAACAGAAAACAGGCTTTTGCCATGAGCCAAAAGACCAGACCGGCTAAGAGACTGGCAATAGCCGGGTGCGCAAGAATAGTCTCATAGCGCCACAATTTTTTTTCAGCAAACCAGGAAAAATCGATATTTTTGACCACGCATTTATAGGCCCAATAAGCTCTTAGCTCGTAAGTGAAATGGAACAGCACAATGGCGAGGATGCCGCTTATAAACGCTGCATCATGCGCGACAAATTCATAACCCACATTTTTCCAGAACAACCCAAGCAGGAGAAACACGATGAGAAAAAAAAAGGGAATAATCTTTCTGTCCTGAAAGCGCATAAAAGTTAAATAATCGGGTATCACAGTCGTTACCTCATTACCCTAAGAACATTTTGCAATGCATAGCCATATCGGGTGTAAAACCGGTGAAATCATTGAGTAATTGCCCCAAATAAGCTTTATTGCTGATCTCGATAAAGCTAACTAACGGCTGGTGGATCAAGAATTGATCCATCGAATCAGTCCATTTCACCGTGTGAGTCAAATGCAAAGCGAGATTGTCTTTAATTTGCTCAATATGGTGTTCCGCTTTGCCCGTAACATTCATCAACACACCATGATGAGGGGAATGAATATCGACACCCTCAAGATAATCTCTCATCAACGAGACACCTTCAGCCATCAGGCGAGTATGCCAGGCGCCACTTACGCCAAGCTTCACCGACTCGAAACCAGCGTCCAGCAATACCTGGGAGAACTCAGCAAGCTCTGCACTTGCACCACCCACAACCTGCTGGTTGCGGCTGTTATCGCAACTGATGTCAACAGCCACCCCGGAACATGCAATCAGGTTGCGCAAACTCTGATGATCGATGCCTTTTATCGCCAGCATATATCCTTTATTGATTTGGCTGATGTCATGCATCACATTCGCGCGAAAATGAATCAGTTGAAATAACGTCTCCAGCGAGACCGCGCCTGCGGCATACAGTGCGCTGTATTCGCCCACGCTGTGCCCGCATGAGCCTATTATTTGGCCTGGTTCGAACTTTTCACGACACAGCGTATAAAGTGTTACGTTAATTGCCGTCACCGCAACCTGTTGCACAGTGGTTCGAATCAGACGATTCATCGGCCCTTTCAAACAGAGGCGGCGAATATCCATGCCTGTAATATCACTGGCACAATCCCAGATATTTTTGGTTGCTTGATTCAAATCCCATAAATCAGCACCCATGCCGATGACGGGATTGCCCTGCCCGGCAAACAATAAAGCGATTGGTTTTTCTGCATTATTCATATTCATCTGCAATGTCCCTATAAAAAATACTTAATGCCGATATAGACGCCAGCCATTTTTCCAAAAAGCGAAAATTCAGCATCCTGTTTACCCAGCGCCCCCCATGCCCCTGTATAGAATTCAAGGTGTTCACTAATATCTTCAAGCGGAGTTGAATAATGCACTCCGAACAATGAACTGTAATCCATCACATTAAAGACCAGATAAGGCTGAAGCGTTATATTATTTTCACCATGAAAAGCAGCCCAGGTATTTATGTAGTGTTTACCTTGTAACCCCCCTCTATTTCCAACGTTACTTATCTCTGCACCTATTAAATATTTATAGGAATCAAAAGCCTGATTTAAAACATCATAGGGGCTGTTCGTATTAAGGTATCGTACAAAGTCAGCTTGCTGCTTCCACTGTATCCGTGAATAACCTTCACTTTGGAAATAATACTCCATACCAAAGACATTAAAATTATCTGTGGTATATTGACCGCCAATCGCCAGTTCAATACCGTTTTTATTCTGCGTGTCATAAAGCGAGGCAGGAAAAGTATAGTGCTGTACTTCAGCGGCTCTTTCCGGCGAAAAATGTCGCCATTGTTGGGCGCGATGCAATGCTAACCCGGCGTTAATCATAAACTGCGGTGTATAGTTAAAACTATCCGCGAAGGAGACCGAACCTGAATCACCCAATAACAGGTTGATGGATGGCGTATGGTCCGCCAAACGATAATCCGTATAGCTCAAATGGTAACGCTCATCAGCATTAGCACGCTGGTTTGCAGACCAGTTGCTGGATGATTCGTAGCGTTGACGAATCGATGCTAATTGCGGCACAACCGTTAATGACAACGTGTAATCACGACTCTCCTTTACCAGCCTCACCCCCCAGGATGACTCCATATACAACGGTCTCAACGTTGGGTCATATAGTCGATTCGTCTTGAAACCGGCGTAATAGTTATTAAGCAACGCAGAGGGGGACTTAAGAAAGAAGTTGCCCGCTTTAGGTTGTAGCTTTCCCCCTTCGAGCCGTAAATTGTCCGAGACGGTATAAGTCATGCGCAACTGATTAATTAATGCTCGCGATCGACGCTTATCTTTCTCAAACCGGCCAGGCGTCTGTGAAGCATATTCAGCAAGCCCATAGAGAGTAAAATCCAGGTCCAGTTTATTCTCAATGACCGTACAATGACTGCTTAATTTTATACCTGCGTCAGAATAAACATTATCGGTGGCATAGGCATTTTCACCGGAGATTTTCCATAATGAGGGGGCACGCTTGGCATAAGCACTCTGAAAAAATAACGCAGCATCGCTATGCGCATTAATTTCATCCCCGGAGAGACACGACGCCTGTAGACTCAATGAAATTAATGAAAGGGGAATACTCAGTGATATGAGGCGGTTATTCACTTAGCACCTCGTTGAATATATTCTCGGGTAAAAAAAGATTCGGGTAACGACTCTAGCCTGACATCGCTATATTCCATCACAGTAATTTTTTTACCGTGCCTTGCATCCTTGACAATAATCTTCATTGGTCTCTCTTTTCCTAATACTTGTCGATAATCCTGATATAATACGTCTTTGAGTAATTTCCCATCCTGGGCATAATAGCTGGCCTGGTAGGGGTGATAAGTATTTTTCTCTACTTGATAAATAATTTTTGGATATATGACATCATTTGATCTTCGATCGAGCGATAATTGAAAGCATTTTTTGCCATTGCAAGAAACATCATCGAGTAAAATTGCGTTATAGGAATATTCAAAGTTAGTTACAATGACATCGCTGTTAGAAATTTGACCGATTAATCGTTGCTCGCGTGATACGGGCATAGGACGGCGCAATTCAGGTGAGTAGAACCATAACTGGTACCAATCGGAGAGCATAATTTTCCCTTTGTCCCTGGGGGGATAAATAAAACGGACAAGGGATCGTGCATCTGCTGGTATGCCATTTTCAGGTTTTATAAAACGCATTGAGATGTCAAAAACCTGTTTATTTTCCGCTTGCGCTATATTTTCGTTGTACTCCTGCACCGTAACGGTATAACGAAACGGCTGATTAGGAGAACGAATTTCATCCGCGCGTCGAATGATGTCCTGTGCGGGGTTCGCCGCACTAACGGCGGGTATCAGGGTTGTGAATATGACCAATAATGAAAGATAAATGTAAGAGAAAGGCATTGCTTAACCCTTTTTTATGAAAATTTGAATGCATCAGATATGTTAAGTTTTGCCGCCCGCAGAGAAGGAAGAACTGAGGCAAATGCGGCGGTTAAAACCGGTAATACAAACGTTACCCAAATAATGTCGACATCAGATGTTTTAATGAATGCGGTGTAACCTTGCGATTGCCCCGGCGAAGGTGGAATCGCAATACCGTGCAAATTAATAATGGATGAAAGTGCAAAACCCAGTGCCAGACTTCCCATCGCACCAAGAACGCCAATAAAGATCCCTTCGAGCAAAAATAACCTGGTGACATGTAATGGTTGTAATCCAATCGCCCGTAAAGTCGTTATTTCACGAGTACGTTCGACAATATTCATGGCCAGTGAATTACCGATCATAAAGATAACGATGACGGCAACGAGAAGTTTAATAAAGAAATAGATCCCCGATAAGAGATCTTCTACCTGCTGGTAAAAGGGTGATGCCTCTTTCCATTCTTTGACCACAAGAGGTAACTGCCTATCGGCAATAAAGTGACGTAGCCGGGTCGCAAACGCAGAAGTATTGTCGGTTTTAAGCAAAATTAAAACTTTACTGACACCGTCTGTGCCCATTAAGCGTTGGGCTGTAGTCAACGGCATTTTCATTGCCGTATCGTCATAATCCTTGATGCCCGAGGCAAAAATACCCCGGAGCTTGAATGACATCGCCCCCTGCCCACCGTGGGCATTAACGACCATACTATCCAGCCAGTCACCGTAACGAGCGTTAAGCGTCTTTGCCAACCCGCTTCCCAGTGTGACTTCATCTGTTTTTACGCGTGATAAGTCGCTGCCGTTGATAAGTTTATCGAAAGAGCCCAGCTTAAGCGCGGGCAAGGGTTCAACACCCAACCCGGCAAAGTAACTGGACGTTTCGTTCTCATATTGCGAAAGCACGCCAGTGAATTCCAGTTGGCCTGAAATAGTGGAAATATCATCAGACAATGCTTGCTCGGAAAGGATCTCATGTTTCAGCCATGCATAATTTTCAATAAGGCTCTGGCTTTTGTTAGATGTTTCAAAGTATGCCGGGTTATAAATTTGCACATGGCCAATATTGGTGCGAATAGTCTGCTCTTTTAATATCCAGAATGAGTAATTAATAAAACCGCCATATAAAAAGATTGACACACCGCCCAATATAATGGCTGTAATAGTCGAAAAAGATCTTCTTCGGTGACGAAAGAGATTTAAAAAAGCAAACTTTGCATCTCTGAACTTGTATACCAGGCAATAAATAACGAACAGCAGTACGAAGAGCATGGCAAGATTTACGAATAACATATCACTGGTCATTTACTTACCCTTTAATAACGGCAATACAATCTGCGTGATTTCATGTATATCCCACTCTGGCGTTTGAGATAAATCCACTATGAAATGTTTCCCTGATTTCACCGATGCACTCTTTATTTCATTGAGCAATGCATTTGCTTGATCCTTAAAATTACAGCTTACCAATGCGCGATACCGCATATATCGAATATGATTCAAGCTATCTTTATCAAATACATTGATACTTTTTAACAAAAGATCGGTGTCATGCAACGTCACCACACAGCGCCCCATTTCGGTCGGTAAATAAGCGTCAATACGCGCACGTAAATAACGGACACGCAGATTATCTTCATTTGCGTCTACCGCTTCATCGAGATAAAAGAGACCCGTTTTTGCATATTCCGCAGCGTGAATAAAATCATTTATTTCTGAAAAATGCTTTGCCTGGCGTAACACGCCATAGGAATAAAAAACAAGAGAAGCAATATTTCTCTTATTAGTGTATTCGGAAAATAAAGCAGACGTGGTTTTAGTTAATGCGTCCGGCTGTAGTGGGAAGCCATGCTGTAATACATTGTTCACCTCTGGCGTGGCGGTTGCTCTGGCTGAGTAAACAGCGACTGACAGCGGCAATAAGAACCAGAATAACCAGCGCCATTTACCTGGCTGAGTCATAGGCTAATTCTCCATCCTTAATTTCAATCACCCGCTGCGCCCGATCCCTGAGCTGGCTTGAATGTGTGGAAATGATAAAAGTGGCTTTAGTTTGCTGGTTCGTCTGCAACAGGAGATCCAAAATGGCTTCCCCGGTCGCCAAATCCAGATTACCGGTCGGCTCATCAGCAACAATGACACGCGGTTCGTGAGCCAGAGCGCGAGCAATAGCCACGCGTTGCTGTTGACCACCAGACAATTGTCCGGGTTTACGATCCGCTAAATGCGCGAGCCCGACATTGTCGAGAAAGTGCAACGCGCGCGCTTTCGCTTCTTTCTTGCCGCAATGTCCATTGAGCACCAGGGGATAAAAAACATTATCCAGAACACTGAGCACCGGGATCAGATTAAAAAATTGAAAGATAAATCCCAGATGTTTGCAGCGAATGCGCGCCAGATCTTCTTCCGGCAAGTCATTAAGGACATTATCTAAAAAGATTACGGTTCCCGCTGAAGGCTTATCAATTCCGGAAAGGATATTGAGCAGCGTACTTTTACCGCTGCCGGAAGGTCCGCATAAGGCCAGAAACTCACCTTTCGCAATTTCCAGGTTGATGTTTTTCAGCGCCTCGACGCTATTTTCGCCATCACCAAAACGTTTAGAGATGTCGCTTAGCAATATCGCAGGGAGTGTTTTTATGCGATTTCTCATACGCATTGCTCCCCCGACTCATACCAGGTGTCGAAATAACTACAGCCGCCAAAACTGTCGCGAACAAGCGTGCGCATTTTCAAGGACGATACTGAAAGTTGCTTAATGTACTCCCAACTTAATGCGGGTGTCAGGAAACCGCTCGCGCCATAGATCTCGGTAAGATTGATAGTCTTAGCCGCATGCTCAGGCGTTAAAGTAAGCCTGTTATTTGTCAGGTCGGATTCTGAAAAAAAAGCAATATCTGGCGCATCCTGAAACAGTTCACAACAAGGCTCAGTTGCGTTTTGTGTTGTGAGATAGGGTCCACATCGAATTTTTAGCTCGCCTTCCCGACGACTAAAAATGAAACATCCAGTGCGCTCGACAGTGAGATTGACGCCCCCTTTATGCATGACTTTTTTATTTTGTACCTCGGCAGAAAAGTCTTCTTCAGAGAAAACGAGCAACGGGACGGCCCGGTACGCCGCGCAGATAACTACAAAGTCAAAAATATCCCAGTGCAGATAATCTTGTGCTAACTTCATTGCCCCGAGAAGAGACATTTTCTCTCCACGCATTTTACAACTGACATCTTTTACGGAGAATTTCTTCAATAAATGCTTCGGCAACGTATCAATGGTGGCGGTATGTAAGGCGCTAGTGATATTTTCAAAAACAGCCGATTCTCCCCATGCATCAACATAAATAAAAGCGGTTCGTGATTTTAACAAGCTCATCTTCGCCTTTGCCGGCATCTTGAGTAATGCGCTATCGGCCGCCTGTTCCAGCGCATCGATATAGCTCAGATAGTCAGGCTTGCGTATCATTTCGCGCGCGTAGATCTCTTTGTTGGTACCAAAGCGTTTAAAACCCCAACCGCGTTTTCCCGTTGCGTTTAAGGCCCGATTATATAAATGCGATTCCCAGGCGTTTAACCAACCCGGATAATAAATATAAAAATCATCATCCGGCTCAGCGATCGAAAATGAAGTTAAGTACATTCCAATGGTCATATTTTCACCTGCGCATCAGGTAACGCGGACATAACCATGCCAATAATCGATCCGTCAACACCCAAACCTATTTTCAATAGATGCTGCTTATTGTGTGTAATAACTCCTTGATCAAGCAAAACATGATTTGCCAGGTCATCAATAATTGCATCATTACTGACTGGCGTGAGCAGTTCACAATGACGAACAGAATAATCACCAATAATCAAATCAATAATTCCCGATCCGGTTGCGGTATAACCGAGTTGCCCTTTATACGCCAATACAGGCACCGATTGTTCTCCCATTAACATCGTGATGGCTTTTGCCTCGGCTTTGTCGGTATTTGACGAACCATTACCATGAGGAATGATGGCGCATAAATCTTGTAGAGTGATATCAGCCTGATTTAAGACGGTACGCATAACTTTCAGCATATTGGCACTGAGCCAGGCCATGTCATTGCTACGATTGGCGCTGATTTGCATATAGGCTGACGAGAGACGAATACCGCCGTGCATATTTCTGGCACGACGGTAGCCATTGCGCTCAAGCAGCATGACAGCCAGTCCCTCGGCGAATAACACTGCTTTTCCGTTTTTGCCAAACGGTTGCACCACTTCGCTATCCAACATCGATTGGCTCTCAAGAAACCAAATATCCTGCGTCTTTATTTTCGAACAATTAACAATACAAACTAAATCAATGCCACCCTGCTCTATTGCCTGGCAGCCTAGATGGGCGGCTGCCAGAGAAGAGTTGCTGGTGCAATGCATATTTGGCGGTATGTATTTCAGGCCGTAGCGTTTCGCGATTTGAAAAGCCAGATGATCCTGAGACATATTTCTGACATGCAGATGACGGAGGGATTTAGTAAGCGTTATATCCTCGATGTCGTTATTATCATAAAAAGATTTATAGTCCATGACGTCCACACGAGGGCCTAACCCGGTTAAATAAACCCGGACATTCTCTCCGCTCAGGCAATCATGCTTGAGCCGGGCTTGCGCGAGCGTTTCATCTATTAACCTGAAGATCAATTTAAAGTCACCATCATGCAGAGTCTCAAGCCTGGCAACATGCCTGTTACGACTGAAACCGCATTTAATTGCCTCTTCATTAGAACGAAACCAGGGTTCTTTATTAACGCAAACGCCCTGCTTCAGGTTTTCTATTAACTGATGTGGACTTTTCGCATACGGCATAAAAATACTGTAACCAGCGATAACGGGCGCATTTTCCACAGCATTACCCCTTAATTACGACCGCATAATAGTTGCCACCCTCTGTCGCCCCGAGCAGCAGTGCATGCTTAATGGTGAGATTCAGCGGTTCCTGAACGAAGTTGATCTGCGAATCAACGAACACTTCGGTATGAGGAATGGCTGGAACAGATTGTGTTTTAATGCATTCGATAAGTACCAGCAGATTGAGTAGTCCGGCAGCAGAAGCAACAAAGCCGAAACAGGCGTTATAGTTGACAACGGGCACCTGCGGATTTTCTTGCTGAAAAATTTCCCGAATTGCATCAATTTCAACCTGCGAATCCTGTTGACCGCCATTACTGCTACCACAGATTAAATCGATCTGCTGAGGGCCGATCCCTGCGTCAGACATGGCTCGCTTAATAGCCAGCGCCATAGTAGATGACTTTTCGCCCAGTTGTGTCGCATCGAAATAAGTGTTGCTACAGGATTTCCCGTAACCGACGATTTCGGCCAGCACATCAACACCACGATCATGAGCAGCTTGCGGGTCTTCAAGCAACAGCATGCAAGCACCTTCGCCAGGCACAAAACCTTTAGCCGCTTTGCCATAAATTTGATAATCACTGGCTGCGGAGGTCATATGTATTTTTTGTGCGACAGCATCCATATAGAGCGACATCGAGGGGAAAAACTCATCTGCTCCTCCCACGATGACCTGGGGTTGCACATTCTGTCGTACAATTTCATAGCCATAGGTTAATGCGCCAAGCGCGGCGTTCTCGCCCGTCGCCAGGGTTGTTGTATAGCCTTTGATCCCTTCTGAAATGCCGCAGAAAGTAGCGATGGAATTCATCAACGAACCCGGAAATTCCGATGTGCGCACTTTACGCGGATCAGGTTTTAAGCTTTGTAGGTACTTATAAGTGGTTTCTTGTGGACCGCGCGACATCCCCATGACCAGGCCGAGCTCTTCACCGTCGCGTTTGATCTTCCGTTTCGCTGTATTTAACGCTTCTGCTAGCGCAACCAATGCCAGCGTGCCACCACGTGTGGCTTTACGTGAATCGAAACGGCGCAGATATTTGCGCGGATCAAGATTCATCACCTGGAACGTTTTAAAATGCTCACTCTCTTCCGGCAAGGTTCCCGAATTTGCGACATACTGGCTGCCGAACATCTCTGTCAGCTGATCGGTTTTCTCCAGTACTGCCAGCAACTCTTTGGCTTCAGTAAGTGTATCGTCAGGGAACGTCACATCGCCTAACGCCTGAACTGCGTTGTTTTGCCAGATATTATGCAAAATGTCGGTGACTGTATGGCCAATGGCCGTAATCGCGCCAAACCCGGTAATCGCAACACGCTTTTTAGAATAATGACTGACTGGTACTGAGCCAGGTTTGGTACTCACAACCATGCAGCAGTTATTTCCGCCGAAGGCATAGTTATTATTCAGAAACACGTTAATTTCTTTGTCTCTGAATGCATTGGCAACATAGTCCAGATCGCAGTTCGGGCGAGCGGTTGAAAAATTAAGCGTCGGTAATACTTTGTTATCCAGGAGGGTCACCAGGCAGGCGATTAGTTCAACAATGCCCGCCGCGCCAATGTTATGGCCGAAATAAGATTTGGTCGAACTGACAAGCAGATCTTTGCGATTGGCAAAAACCTTATTCATCGCCATCGTCTCAATTCTGTCATTGGCTTCCGTTCCAGTGCCGTGCGCATTGACATAATCGATCTGATCGGGAGTAACGCCCGCATTTTTCATCGCTTTAAGCATGACCTGCACCGCACCATTTGCACGCGGATCGGGCCCGGTTTCATGGTAAGCGTCACATGAAGTCGCATAGGAGAGGATTTCACCATAAATAGTGGCACCGCGCGCGACTGCATGTTCATACTCTTCCAGCACGACAGCGCCTGCACCTTCTCCGATTGACATGCCAGGCTGGCCGGAGAAAGGCGAGCAGGCATCGGGATGCATGACATTGAGTGCATAAAAACCGGCGAATGTCGGCAAGTAGATAGGCTCAGTGCCCACTGCCAGCATGGTTTTGCCTTTGCCATTTTGCAGGTAATCGAACGCCATACCGATGGCATTTGGACTGGCGGTGCAGGCTGTGGCAACTAATTCGACGCCACCTTTAAGGCCAAGTAAGGTCGAAACGCTGGAGCAACAGGAGGAAAACCCTCCTGAATAAATTGCTTTACGCAGCGAGAAATCATCAATGCGCTGCTCAAAAAGCGGCAAAAAAGCCTCTGTACCTGCGGAGGAGACACCGATAATTAAGCCTGTCTCATTAAGAGAGGATTCATTGTCTAGCAAACCCGCCTGTCTTAACGCGTCTTTACCGACTTTGTAAGCCCACAATGCCGCATTATCCAATGAATGCACAATCTCATCTGACAGTTCAGAATAGTCAATGTTATGCAGTACTTCCGCGGCACGTGCGTTTTCAAACCATGTACTGAACCGTTGGCTATCTGTAACGCCACATTTTTTATCTAATAGCGCCTGTTTAAAATCATGAAGGTTTTCTGCCAGGGATGAGAGTATGCCCATCCCTGTAATAACAACTCTCTTTCTGCTAGACGTCATAATGATTCTCCGCGGCTGCGAGGATGTTTCGCCAATACGTGACAATTGACACCAATAATCAATTAGTTATTTCTGGTGAGAATCAACTGACTCATTTAAAATAATGTGTGATTTCGCAAACTCGACATAATTGTGCTCTATCGGGTTAATCAACATACTTAAGTTGTAAAGAAACGGCACATTGTGAGTTTTAGCAGAAATCACAGCGAGTGAAGTGCGAATATCAAATCCCTGGATATCCGACCAGGCATAATCCTCATCAATCAATGCCAGAGCAATAAAGGATTGAAGGGCTGGGGAATAAATGGCTTTGACAATGACGCCGACTTCTTTCTCACCTACCATCACTTTATCGCCTGAGGCAATATCCGTATTTTCGGCAAGCGGACGCATACCGATAAGTTTACGTTGTGCTCCAGCTTGAGAAAGATCAATAACGGATGATTTGCCAATAAAATCCTCTTTGTCGTATTGAATAGCCCATTGCATCTGAAGCTCTACAGGGTTACGGCTATAGAGAGCATGGATATTTTCATCCCAACAAGGATTCTCAACGCGAACAATGTTTTGGTATTCAAGGCCGCCTGTCTTAAGAAGAAACTTCTCACCTATATCTGTAAGCTTCGACCATAGTTCAACAAGCGCTGTTTGTTTTCCCAGCATCATATAGCCAAACTCACCGTGTTTGCCGCAGCGGAACACAATCAATCCATCATCTTGATTGATATATTCGTGGTAAGGTAATCCGATAATGTCGAAACCATATACTTCAGCAAGAATTTCCCATGACCAGGGACCTTCCAGCATTATTGCTCCCCACTCTTCCTGATCCATTGATTTGATTTCAGGAATTTCCGCGATATCCAGTTCATCAGCGCGTTCCAGCAAACCATTAAGTGTTTCAATAAGTTCTGACACAGCGATATTTTCGGAAATGAGATAGTAACCATCTGGTGTACACAGGGTATAAATATCTCCCCGAATGGTGCCATCGTCATTCAAAACCAGAGAATACATCCCTTGTTCATCACGAATAATGGAAACATCCGCAGAAGCCATGTGGTTTACCAATGCCCATGCATCCTCCCCCATTACGCTAACGATAGCGACATGCGAATAATCAACAAGCAATGCATTTTCTCTCACTGCTTTATATTCAACAGCTAGCTCATTATAGGCAGAAGGAACGGCTCGATTATTATAGATGCCCATTTTAGCGTTATTCGACAAATGTAAGTCATACAGTGATTTCATAAAAATCCTTATTTAGAAATTTATATCCAAAGTTAAGCCTGACGTTTAGTGATAACGAATGAGGCCAGGTTATTGATACTTCGCATATAAGAAGGATCATCACTTTCGCTCACTTGTATAGAAAATACTTTATCGAGGAGGACAATGATTTCCGTCGCATCAACGGAATCCAGCTTTAAGCCATTGCCAAATAAAGGTGTGTCGTCATCAATTTGTGACGGCTCACGCTGTATATTTAAACGCTGGATGATTTCCGTTTTAATGGAAAGAAGAACTTCTTTACGCTCATTGATTTGATCATGCATAGAATCCATATATTACCGTCCTTTGGTTGGTTGGTTACTTTCACGAAAATTAATAATCGTCCCTTGACTAATCACCTTTTTTCCGACATTTGCCGTTACGGAGTAATGTTTAAATCCGCCAGGGTCAGAAAAAGCAAGTTTGCTTGTTACCTCAATCGTATCTCCTGGCCAGGCAACCTCTTTAAATTTCAAATTTTGCGCAGCCAGAACACCACGAACCTGCGAACGGCGCGCGCGAATTATCTCCAGAACTTCGCGGTCATGGATACGAGAATAGATGTCCCGCAACGTCTTGAGCTCAACACCAAAATGCGCAAAATAAATGTCACAAATGTCAGTTAAAAAGGAAAAATATTCACTTGCCTGGCCAAATATTTCCGCGATGAGCACGCCCGGCATAATGGGATCCTCAGGAAAGTGCCCGGCCAGATAAGGCTCGTTATAGGTGACATGTTTTATGACCCGGATATAGCCATTATCGCCATATTTATAGTCATCAATTCTGTCCACCATCAGTAACGGCTGACGCCACCCGCCCATTTCGAGGAATATTTTTGCCGGAATCGTATATCTGGACATAAATCACCTCATTACCAGGCCACCATCGATAACAATGGTTTGACCAACGATATAACTGGATGCCGATGAGCTTAAATAAACGATCGTGTTTGCCACTTCATGACAATTGCCCAGGCGTTTAAGTGGAATCGAATTCGTCACGTCACGTACCACTGTTCTTGACACTTTTTTAACCATTTTCGATGCGATCATTCCAGGGGCCACTGCGTTAACACGTACGCCGCGCGGAGCCATTTCAGATGCCAACGTGCGAGTAAAACTTAATAACGCACCTTTGGATGCGCTGTAATTTATTTGACCAACACTGGGTACAAGTGCGGCAATAGATGCAACATTGACAATGGCAGGCGCCTCAGCACATCTTAATAATTTCAACATTTCCCTGGTCAGCCTGAAGGTACTAAGCAGGTTTGTATCGATAACGGAGCTAAAGTCATCAAAACTCATTGAGGCAAAAAGATTATCTTTTATAATACCGGCGTTATTAATCAGTACATCCAATTGCTGGATTTCATTTGACAAAAAAAGCCCAAGTTGGTTTACACAGTCAGGATCAGCCAGATCGCATTGCAAGATATTCAAACGCTGCCCGCCACTATGTTGTGTTTTTAAATCTTCAAGTGGCGCTGAATGTGTTTTATAGAGAGCATAAACATGACAACCTTGCTCAAGGAATTTTTCACAAATAGCAAGACCAATATCCCCACTCGCTCCGGAAACCAACACTTTTTTATTATTTAAGTCATCGTATTTATACATAATAGTTCACATAATTAGTCAGGAAAGAATGGCTACGGCAATAGCGTAGGTACGACAATGCGAGATGCTGAGGGAGATTTTCGCAATTCCTTTTTCAGTAAGGATCTCTTTTAATCTCCCGGTCAATACATAATAGGGACAGCCATAGTGATCATGACAGATTTCAATATTCTGAAAACGAATACCATTGCTAAAACCCAACCCTGTAGCTTTGACAATAGCTTCTTTTGCTGCCCAGAAACCAGAAGCTCTTTCATAATTTGGCTCATTTAAATTGATGGCATTGATTTCTTTTTCGCTAAATACACGTTCCAGAAAATTTATCTTACCGTTCTCAATTGCTCTGGTAATGCGATCAACCTCCACAATATCCGTACCGATGTAGGCCATTGTACTCACCCTGAATTTTATAGCTGATAACTAAAATTAAAGTTTGCCGTGAAATCATCCACATCCATATGCTTTGGATAAATCAGAGGAATAGATAATGAAATCTCATAACCAAGTGACTGGATAGAACCTTTCAGTCCAGAGGTCGCCCCCACAATGCTTTCCTGTCCATACATCTCTTGCGAATAACCGTTACTATTTATTTGGCCATAATCAGTGCCAACATAAGCAGTAAGGCCCTCAAAATCTGTCAAAAAATTAAGTGTATTCTGTATATAAAAACCTTTATTTCCGTCAAGGCCAGCACTGTTTTCAAACCCTCTAATGCTCCATCTATTACCGATGGAGAACTGATCCTGCAAGGTGAGTTCAGCTTGAGTATATTGTGCTCCAATATTCATTTCGTACCACGACTGAAAAGGCAAAAAAGTTATACGTTTCAGATAAGTCACATTTGCATTGTATAAATGACTGGCGCTATCAGCATCGCCAGATAACATATCTGGTGTTTTACTGCCACCAAACCATGTTAAAAATCGCTGCCAGCTGATTGATGAGTCCACGCTCGCGTCGCTAAAATTTTGTTTATAATTTAACGCTAACCGAACGTTACCCATGTCGCGCTTTTGCAATGCCAGCTCAATATCCGCAAGCTTGTAAGCAGATTTACGCCTCAGTATCTCAGCGCTCATTGTGATTTTTTTAGCCATGTCACGATAAAGCGTGCGGGAAGCTTTCAGGCTGAGATACCTGTTCTCTCCTGTATAATCATAACTCCAGTTTCCGATCGCGATTCCTTGCTTTGATGAACTTCCACTATATAGAATCTCGTAATCCCAAAAGCCATAAGGAAAGCTATACCAGGCACTTATATTTTTATATCCACCGGTAGTACTACTGTTTCCAGAAAAGTAAAAGACATCGCTCAGAGCAGCAAGATTGTATAAATAAGCAGCCCCGCCAATCAAGTGCTTACCAGTACTTTCATCACCCCAATTATTATAAACCGTTCTGACGTTCCATTTTTTTTTGCGATTAATCTGAATGATGATATTACTGTATCCATCTCTATTTCCCGGCGAGATATTAATTTTTACATCTACATTCGGGGTTTTTTGAAGGTTCTCAAGACCTTGTTCGATATTTCTTAAGTTAAGAATGTCATTTTCTGCAAAAGGTAGAACCACGCTGCTTACATCGTTGTTTTCAATAAAAACATTTTCGATTCGCCCAGGAACAACTTTTAGCCACAGCTTGCCTGACTTTAAATTCTGATTGGGGGTTTCAATTCGAGTTGTCACATAACCTTCGTTGATAAAGTAATCTTGTATCAATGTAGCAACGCTTTGAATACCTTTTGCACCGAAACAATTTTTGGCGATCTTATTTTTTATGTCGTCGAGAGTAGAGTCGTTTAAAAAATCATTATCAATGACAAGTTCGTCTATTGCATAACAAACCTCTTCATAAGGAATTTTTATATTATCAACGATGATTTTCTCGCTTGCTCGAAAATACGTCTTTTTTTTCCTGCTTACTTTCCCGAAGTGCATTATTATCATTCCGCTGCTGATCTTTAACAAGACGTTCTAAATGCATATCAGAAAATGCATTTACACTGAAGAATAAAAAAATATACGTGAGTAATGGTAGCCGTGCCTTCATGTTCACTCTCAGAGAAATAAAAAGCAGCAGCGATGCTGCTGCTTTTAAGCTATTGCTTATATACCAACAATTGTACCGCTACCACTGACTTTACCAGCATTCAACTCTAAACCTTTAACGCCGCCTAATACCGCATTACTGCCACTATTTGTGACAGACTGGGCGTTAATAATGGCGTTACCTTCGGTATACATATTTTTATAATTATAGATATTTCGCACGGCACTAACCTGTAAGTAATCATCAGCGATTAAATTTCCATAGTTGGTTATATCACGTGCAGCATCGATATAAGTTAATTTACCCACCATATTGCCGGCACCGCTATTATAAAGATTCTTATCTGTTTTAACCTTCAAGGTAGCACCAGCAGCAACATCTTTATAATTGGTAAACGTGTCTACAGTATTAATCTCGAGATTATTATCTGCCGCAATTGTGTTATGGTTATAAAGTAATCCAGCAACGCGAACGAGAGCATCTTTATTACTATTTATCCAACCGTAGTTTATGAAACCACTACCAACTATCAGCGAAAGATTTTTTCCGAAGCGATAACACCCGTGGCGTTGTTTTTTTCAATTGAACCAGAACTATAATTGGAGAGGCTACCAACATCAATATTTAAATCACCTAAACTATAAATAGTCGCGTAATTATTGTTCAAGAGATTTGTTTTGATGTTAGTATCTCCACCGCTGTTCAATAAAGCATAATGATTATCGATGAATCCCGACATCTTTAAGTTTAATGGACCATATTCTGCAATCACACGGCTATGAGTGTTATCCAATGTATTTGCAGTAATATCAACGCCTTCGCGTCCTATCATGCCACCGATTTGACCGGTCATACCGAAATAATCACCATACAGGTTACTAAATTCTTCACCATATGAGTTATTGATATCCGTAACAGCATCTATAGTCAGTTTTTTATTAGCCACCATTAATCCATAGTGGTTGTCGACATAAGAAGAAGATTTAATGTTGATATCTTCCCCGACAATCATCCCCCCTTTGTTATTGACACCTTTAGCGCTGATTTGCACATCACCATATTCTGAGCGCACGACACCAATATGGTTGTTAAGCACACCAGTGAGATCAATTTTGACCCCCTGATCCCCTAAAATATGACCAACATACAAGCTGTTATTCAACGAAGCGCCCTTTATAGAGATCATTTCGTCGGACCAGATTTTACCCGTGGAGTTATCTATAGCACCTAAGGTAGATAGTGAAATATTTTTATTGGCTGAAATATTTCCTTGATGATTATCAATAGTACCCGTGCTTTCTATGGAGATAGTGCCAGACGATCCTAATTTACCGGTTCGATTATTCACTGTCGCAGCCTTCACTTTGATTCCGCCTACTCCGGCAAGAACACCTAAAGAATCTGCACTTGTCTCATCGGCAGTAATATTATTTCTATTTATGAAGGAGTTGGCTGTTTCAATATTGATACCACCTGATTGCGTACGGATTAGGCCTTGAGTGTTATCAATATTTCCAGTAC
Organism: Kosakonia sp. H02; assembly: GCA_030704225.1. Classification (NCBI taxonomy): domain Bacteria; kingdom Pseudomonadati; phylum Pseudomonadota; class Gammaproteobacteria; order Enterobacterales; family Enterobacteriaceae; genus Kosakonia; species Kosakonia styphnolobii. The sequence goes on along the minus strand of CP131915.1, from coordinate 1,834,170 downwards.
TTAACAAGGAAATATCACTGACTGCTTCCATTGCGCCACTGGCGGTGTTGATTTCAGAAGATTCAATACCAATATAATTTCCGTGAATCTGGCCATTTCTATTGTCTAGCACACCCGTTTTTAATGCGACAACACCCGCTTCAAGACCCGTCGTCTTTCCTTTACCTGAATTTGTTAAGGTCATGCCATTTGTATTTACTGCCAGTAAAGTTCCTGACGCAATTTTACCATTGGTATTATTCAAAGCTCCGCTACTAACGATGATATCAGACGCAGCTGAAATGTTACCTCCGGAGGTGTTACTGATAGTATTTTTGGTAGTATCGATAAAGATTTTCCCATTACCGACAATGCTACCCGTAACGTTTTCTAACGTGCCGTTCGTGTTGATATGGGTATTACCAACGGATTTAATCTCTCCATTGCTATTAATAAATTTACCATTGGAATTAATGTTGATGTCATTGATCCCTCCTGCGATAACGCCGGTATTGCGAACCCCCACGCCACTTTCGGTACTGATCAGATTAATGCGGTTAGCGTACATCCCCCCCAGTTCTGACACGTCGACACCATACGTATTTCTCAGCCCAGTAGCCGTCACAGCTCCCACAACCTTGGCATCGGTGTCGATATAGTTATTCCCTGCGATAACCGCGAGTTCGTCCGCAACCACCGTACCTGCCACGGCTACTGAGCGCGCCAGGATTTCTGTAGGGGAATCGCTTTGCAACCCGTTGACCGTAATAATTCCCCCATTTACTACATAGCCTTTTAGCTGGCCATCTTGCATGTCCGGTTTACCGGTAGTGATAGTCGCTTTTTCGGTATTGATGAAACCACTTCCCTGGGTCGTAATTCCATTTGGGTTTGCTATGATCAAATGCGCTCTATCACCAGCGACTTCCATCATGCCATTGAGTGTACTTTTTTTATTGGAGGTGACTTCGTTAAGAATGACCTTCGCACTTCCTGACGTAAGGTTACCGTTTCCCGCAATCGCCCCGCCCAGTACTGTGTTTGCACCGGAACTAGTGTTATTGAAAATCACACCATTTTTATCAACATTGAAGTCGTCATAAATGTTATGAGAAATACCATTCCCATTTGGATTATTGATATTGATAACTGGAACGCCATTGGCGCTAGTCAATGTTCCATTTTTGATATTAATATTTGCAGCTTGCGTCATAAGGGGTAAAGATAACAAAATTGATGCTGCTACAGGGTTGAGTGACATCAATCCACGATTATTTCTTCTACTCTTCATTATTACCTACCAATTACAAGTGTGTTTTTATTTTGGCAAGAAGACATGCTTGTGCAACACAAATGCTTTGATATGCACAAGTGATAACTTGCCAGCCATGTTGAATATTTTACCGTCGTATTTTATTCAGCCTGTAAATCTATCAGCAATGTTTATGTAGTAAGATTAGTCATAATATTTCATTCCAGGCTCACCGAAAGTGAAAATTACGCATCATTCAAGCGACGTTGAAAACGGAACAATAACAATGCGAGATCATTAAATCTTTTGGCGTAATTTAATACATGAGCTTCATAAAATGAAATGCTTATTTATTACTTTTAGACATAAATGCCAATAAGATTTTTTCAATTATTACCAGCAAATCGATAAAAACAAGTGAATTGTTCTTAAAAAACAAAACACACTTTTTAATTTTCCTTTCGAAGTCGTAATATACACTCAACAATTTCAGCAGTTTATCTTCAACTTCCCATTAAACAGGGTTTATTTAAGATTTTTATTCATTTGCTATAGTTATAGACTAAGCTGAACGATAGGGAATATAAAGCCTACGAAGCATAAAACTTACTATGATAAAGACATACGCTAAACTACATTAGTTTAGACCTTCTGTAATTTAAACTTCAATACAATAGTTGACGAAATCCACCACATGACCTTTTCAATAATCCGTATTATTTGCTTATCATTATTCCTTATGAATTTTAGAAATCCAGAACCTTCATCAATATACATTAATCATTTAAAAAAATATGGAAAATAATTTCCTGGCATGTTGAAATAATTCAAGGGAAATCTTCATGTTAAAAACGCAACGCTGATAAGGAACTCAGCCCCTGGCTGCGTTATTAAATATATGCACTGGCTTATTAACGAAAAAATTGAATTCAGACCGGGAATGAAAAAACTCTCCTCAGCAAGCAACCCTGAGGTGACTGTTACTTTAACGACGCCGGCCTGCCGCTGTCTTTTGCTGTTGCTTGAAGCGTCGCCTAATATCGTTCTTCAGCAGGATTTTTTCAAAAAGGTTTGGGAAGAGGAAGGAATGCTGGTCCCTGCCAATACGCTATATCAGAATATTTCAATTGTTCGTCGCGGGCTTCGCGCAGTCGGTGATACAGACCAAAAACTGATCGCAACCGTACCCCGGAAAGGTTTTCAGATTGATGGTGGTGTGAAAATCGTTAAACAGGAGGATATTGTTGATGCTGTATCGATTAGCGTTCATATCGCTAATGAGGGAATTGGCGACATGTTAGCTGGAGAAGAAAGCCTTCCTGAAGAAAGCCGAGAGAATGATCAAATACCGACAACAGAACCTAAAATAACCACTGAACCATATAAGGGAAATTTTCACAGATGGCAGTTTTCAGCATTGGTTATTCTTATTGCCTTTGTAACAGGTTTTTTCTTAACACATACCATCTGGCATCTGAATGACGAGCCCGCTTTTTTTGATACTTATACGATGATAGAGACAGATAACGGCTGTCATTTCTATACCACAGATGATAACCATGACAACAAAAACCCGTATCAGAGATTTAAATCTTTGGTTTTAAATTCAGGCTTAAACTGTAAAAATTACCCGTGGGTCTACTTCCCTTCTTCACTGACATCACCAACCCTGACGGCATTGGTGTGCAAACGTCAATATACGACGGACATGTCACCCGGCTGTATTTCACTTCATATTAATGGTGTGAATAGTGATGAATAAAAAAATGGTGTCAGTAATGCTAATTTTTCTTATCGCTGGGTTTTCGGCAGGATATCTTCACTTTTTAATCAGTACAAAACTCCGAACTACAGAAACGTGTACAGCTTCGGTGGTGGTATTTCACAAAGGTATTCAGGCCAATTTTACTTTTGACTTTATGTATAACAAACAAAAGAAAAATGGGGTTGTTTCCGTGAGTGGAAGACTTCATCAGACAAATCGTTTTGAAGGCACTATCAGAAGGGATATTTCTTATACGTGGGCAGAGAACAGAAATACCTATAAGTTTCTCTCAGCCAGCATCAGTAAAATTGATAATGCTGAAACTCTGCCTGACGATGTTATCGCTACGGTCTTACCTGCTTTTTATGTTTATGCAAATAAAGAGGTCAACTACTCTATCAAGGCGCAAGGAAACAGTGGTTTTCTGTTTACGGTAGGCAAGCGCCCCTTATTTATTTGTGCTCATTAATAGACCCCCTCAAAACCCAGGTTGCCGGATAAATCTTCACGGTCGAGGGGATATACTGCGCATTTAGCCCGCTCAAGAGCGGTTTTGCTTTTTCTAATCCCTAAAAACAAAGGGGTTACCTTTCGGTAACCCCTTGTTAAATATGGCGGAAGCGCAGAGATTCGAACTCTGGAACCCTTTCGGGTCGCCGGTTTTCAAGACCGGTGCCTTCAACCGCTCGGCCACACTTCCGGTGTGAGGCGCACTATAAACATCCCTGAGGCTCATGTAAAGCATGAGCCTGTTCATTTGCCTGAAAAATCATCAAAAATATGTTGTTCGCTTGAAATAGCAGCACAATGATTATTTATAAGGCGCAAATTACCAGGCTCAGTGCTTTTTGATGTACATATCCTTGGTCAGATAATAACCCAGGCTATCGGGATTGAAGCCGCCAACCCATGGCTTGACCAGATGTGTACGCACATAGTGATAGACAGGGATAGCAGGAACATCCTGACCAAGTAGATCTTCCGCCTGCTGATAGTATTTTCCGCGTTCAGCAACATCCTTAGCCTTCGCCGCGTCCTTTAAAGCCTCGTCATAGGCAGGATTGCTGTACTTGCTGGTATTCTCGCTGTCGCCAGTGCGGAAGTTATTCAGGAAGGTTGCAGCGTCGTCATAATCGGCAATCCAGGCATAGCGCACCGCATCAAAATTTCCGTTATGCATTGTATCCAGCATAGTTTTCCACTCCTGGTTTTGTAATTTTGCCTCAACGCCAAGATTTTTCTTCCACATTGAACTGGCAGCAATAGCGATGCGCTGATGCGTTTCCATTGTGTTGTAAAGCAGGTTGAAACTCAGCGGGTGATCATCATTAAACCCGGCCTCATTGAGCAGCTTTTTTGCCTCAACCAGACGCTTATCCCGCGGCCAGGAAGCATAATCCGGCGGAGATATTTTCACGCCACCGATTTCTGGCTGACTGATGACCCATGCCGGTCGTTGTCCCTGTGCCATGACCTTATCAGCGATGATATCTTTATCCAGCGCCATATTAAGTGCACGGCGTACACGCGGATCGTTAAATGGCGGTTTTGTGGTGTTGAATTCGTAGTAATAAGTCGCCAGCTGTGGCTCCACACTGACCTGATCGCCATACGTTTTGCGTAACTGGGCGAACTGATTGACCGGAATCGTATAAGTAATATCGATCTCGCCAGCTTTGAAACGATTAACATCCGCTGTTTCGGCACTAATGGGAAGATAAGTGACTTTGTTTATCACCGTCGCTTTATTGTCCCAATAACGCGCATTACGTTCTGCAACGATGCGTTCATTGACAACCCAGTCTGTCACTTTATAAGCGCCGCTGGTCACAATGTGTTCCGGTTTCGTCCATTTCTCACCGAAACGGGTGACCAGTACCTTATCTATTGGCACCAGGGAGGGATGTGCCAGCATCGGCAAAAAAGATGCCGTTGGTTGCGTCAGGGTGATTTCCAGTGTCGAGTCATTTATTGCCTTGACGCCTAGTTGGTCGACCGCCATTTTTCCTTGTGCAATGTCAGTTGCGTTGACCACATTCATATTGCCAGGGTAGCTGGCATAAGGTGAGGCCGTTTTTGGATCAACCAGACGCTGCCAGCTCCAGACGATATCTTTAGCGGTAATGGCGGTGCCGTCAGACCAGGTGATCCCCGGGCGCAAATGGAATGTCCAGACCGTATTATCTTTGTTTTCCCATTTTTCAGCCAGACGCGGCTCGATGGAGCCATCTTTTCTCACTGCCACTAAACCATCAAAAATATCGCTAATAATATTGAACTCGACGTCGCTTTCTACTTTATGTGGATCCAATGATGCGGGCTCACTGCCGTTATTACGTACAAGTTCCTGTTTATCCGCCAGCGCAGTTCCGGCTGGAACTATCGCTGCATATACGCTTGAGCAAGCGCACGCAACGCTGACAGCTAAAAAAGTGCGAGTGATGTGATTTCGTGCTTGTAGTTTCATGTCCTTTCGCCTTGGAAATTAATGTTATGACGACGCAATTACACTCTTAACGTGCTAAAGGTTAGACGACAATACATTTCAATGACATATAAGAGACAAATATGGCGCTACATCACATTTATCCCGTTACGCTGTCCGGCGGCAATTTTCTGGCAGTAATTACCGCACTGATGGGCTTGTAAGATGAGTAAAGATGGGTAAAACAGCTTTGTCCGCAAACGAGTCTTTCCTAGACTCCAGTGCTAATTACATCTGTCATAAGAGAGTGGCTCATGGATCGTCTTATTACTTCATCGCGTGACCGCACATCCCTGCTGAGCACGCACAAGGTTCTTCGCAATACCTATTTTCTTTTAAGCCTGACCCTGGCATTTTCCGCTATCACTGCAACAGCCAGTACTGTGTTAATGCTGCCTTCTCCAGGTCTGATCCTGACGTTGGTTGGCATGTATGGCCTGATGTTTTTGACCTATAAACTGGCGAATAAGCCGAGTGGGATTCTGGCTGCGTTCGCCTTTACCGGATTCCTCGGTTATATCCTTGGGCCGATTCTGAATGCTTATCTGTCGGCGGGAATGGGAGATGTCATTGCCCTGGCACTCGGCGGTACCGCGTTAGTTTTCTTTTGCTGCTCCGCTTATGTGCTGACCACACGCAAAGATATGTCTTTCCTTGGCGGTATGTTGATGGCTGGCATTGTCGTGGTTCTGATTGGTATGGTGGCGAATATCTTCTTGCAGCTGCCCGCCCTGCACCTGGCAATTAGCGCAGTGTTTATCCTTATTTCCAGCGGCGCAATTCTATTTGAAACCAGCAACATCATCCACGGCGGCGAAACGAACTATATTCGTGCCACTGTCAGCCTGTATGTGTCGCTGTACAACATCTTTGTAAGTCTGCTGAGCATTCTGGGATTCGCCAGCAGAGATTAAACAAATCCTTTTGCTGAGAGCCCCGCTTATGCGGGGCTTTGTTTTTTGCTACACTCCCGCCGTTATTGACTGATGTTGTGAACCCTATGTTGATCTTTGAAGGCAAAGAAATTGAAACCGATAGCGAAGGCTATCTGAAAGAGACGGCGCAGTGGAGCGAAGCGCTGGCAGAAATTATCGCTGAACAAGAGAGCATTACGCTCTCTGCGGAACACTGGGAAGTGGTACGCTTCGTGCGCGAATTCTATCTGGAATTCAACACATCTCCCGCTATTCGTATGCTGGTGAAAGCCATGGCGAATAAATATGGTGAAGAGAAAGGCAACAGCCGTTATTTGTATCGCCTGTTTCCGAAAGGGCCAGCAAAGCAGGCAACGAAGATTGCCGGCCTGCCCAAACCGGTAAAGTGCATTTAATAACGGATGCCAAAGTCGCTCCATTCCCTGTCGGGTTGATGCGGTTCGCTCAGAACTCTGTCAACCCGGGCGCTGCGAGGCCCACCGGCTTTTAGCCATTCAATCAATTTATTGACCTTTTCTGCTTCGCCACAGGCAACAACTTCTACGCTGCCATCATCAAGATTACGGGCATAGCCCGTTAACCCTAAACGCTGAGCTTCATGCTGCGTCGTATAGCGAAAACCAACGCCCTGCACGATGCCGTGTACCCAGGCGATAGTGCAAACTTGTGCCATATCCAGTCTCCTTTCAGTGTGAGCGCGTTGCATTTGCCCGGCGAACCCGTGACAATAGCGCCCATTTTCTTCAGCCAACAGAATAGCCGAATATGAGTGTACGTTTAGTGTTAGCCAAAGGACGCGAGAAGTCATTATTGCGTCGTCATCCCTGGGTTTTCTCCGGTGCCGTTGCGCGTATGGAAGGCAAGGCCAGCCTCGGTGAAACCGTTGATATTGTCAATCACCAGGGCAAATGGCTGGCACGAGGCGCATTATCCCCTGCCTCGCAGATCCGTGCCCGTATCTGGACATTCGATAAAGATGAAACTATCGATATTGCTTTTTTCACTCGCCGCCTACAACAAGCGCAGCAGTGGCGCGACTGGCTTGCCCAGCGTGACGGGCTGGATAGTTACCGTCTGATTGCTGGCGAATCTGACGGATTGCCAGGTGTGACGATTGACCGCTTCGGCAATTTCCTGGTGCTGCAACTTCTGAGCGCAGGTGCAGAATATCAGCGCCCGGCTCTGCTATCTGCTCTTCAATCTCTTTACCCAGAGTGCGCCATTTACGATCGCAGCGATGTTGCAGTACGTAAAAAAGAAGGCCTGGAATTAACGCAGGGCCCAGTTCTGGGCGAGCTGCCTCCGGCATTGTTACCGATCGAAGAGAATGGCATGAAGCTGTTTGTCGATATTCAGGGCGGACACAAAACCGGCTATTACCTTGATCAGCGCGACAGTCGTCTGGCAACTCGTCGCTACGTGGCAGACAAACGTGTTTTAAACTGTTTTTCCTACACAGGCGGCTTTGCCGTTTCTGCGCTGATGGGCGGCTGCCGCGAGGTCGTGAGCGTCGATACATCTCAGGAAGCGCTGGATGTCGCGAAGCAGAACATTACGCTGAACAAACTGGATCTCAGCAAAGCAGAATTTGTGCGCGACGACGTATTTAAGCTCCTGCGTAAATATCGCGATCAAGGAGAAACATTCGATGTGATCGTTATGGATCCGCCGAAATTTGTTGAAAACAAAAGCCAGTTGATGGGCGCTTGCCGCGGCTATAAAGACATCAACATGCTGGCTATTCAGCTTTTAAATCCTGGCGGTGTGCTGCTGACGTTCTCCTGCTCAGGATTGATGACCACAGATTTATTTCAGAAAATCATCGCAGATGCCGCATTAGATGCTGGTCGTGATATACAATTTATAGACCAGTTCCGTCAGGCCGCCGATCACCCGGTGATCGCTACCTACCCGGAAGGGCTCTATCTGAAAGGGTTTGCCTGTCGCGTCATGTAACTTGAATTTTGGAGCCGCGCCCCCACATTTGAGGGTATCTAAGGTTCCCGGGAGGTGACAATGATTGCCAGCAAATTCGGTATCGGTCAGCAGGTTCGCCACTCGCTGCTGGGGTATCTTGGCGTAGTGGTCGATATCGACCCTGAGTATTCTCTTGATGAACCGTCAGCAGACGAGCTGGCGGTAAATGACGAGTTGCGCGCCCTGCCCTGGTACCATGTGGTGATGGAAGATGATGATGGTCAACCCGTTCACACTTATCTGGCAGAAGCGCAGTTAACCAGTGAAGTCACGGATGAACATCCGGAGCAGCCCTCCATGGACGAACTTGCGCGCACCATACGTAGACAACTTCAGGCTCCGCGCCTGCGCAACTGAATATACCCCGCTCATCGCGGGGTATATTTATCTCGCCAACCCCAGACGAGGGATTTCGATCGCCGGGCAGCGATCCATAACTACTTGCAGCCCTGCTTCTCGCGCCAGCACTGCCGCCTGCTCATTAATCACACCCAACTGCATCCAGAGCGTTTTTGCTCCGACAGCAATGGCTTCTTGCGCCACGCCCCATGCGGCCTCTGAGTTGCGAAACACATCCACCATATCGATTTTCTCTGGCACATCGGCAAGAGTTGCATAACCCTGCTGCCCAAGAAGCGTGCTGCCCGCCACTTTTGGTGAAACGGGGATCACATGGTAACCCTGATCCAGCAAGTATTTCATAACACGATAACTGGGGCGGTCAGGTTTATCACTCGCACCGACCAGTGCAATGGTTTGAGTCGATTGTAAAATCTCGGCAATATCGGTTTCTTTCATGGTTTCCTCCGGGCGATTTCACAAAGTGTAAATCAAACAGGCGAACTCAACCATTTTCCGTTTTTTTTACCCGCTTCTCTTGCAGCATCAGGTGCTTCCAGTAATCTGTAGCAAAAATCACTGATGGAAACCGATTATGGAATCAACAACCCGCACCTTACCCGTGCGTAAAAAAATTGCGCTGGTCGCACACGATCACTGCAAGCAGATGTTAATGAAGTGGGTTGAACGGCATCAGCCCGTGCTGGCAACACATGAACTGTACGCCACCGGAACAACAGGTAATTTAATTCAGCGCGCGACGGGTCTTAATGTGAACGCGATGCTGAGCGGGCCGATGGGGGGAGATCAACAAGTAGGTGCCCTCATTTCAGAAGGCAAAATTGATGTTTTGATTTTTTTCTGGGATCCCCTGAATGCGGTTCCGCACGATCCCGATGTGAAAGCGCTGCTTCGCCTGGCCACAGTGTGGAATATTCCGGTCGCGACCAACCTCTCCACCGCCGATTTTATTATCGAATCGCCGCAGTTCAACAACAGCGTCGATATTCTTATCCCGGATTACCAACGCTATCTTGCTGAACGGCTGAAATAAACGCAGGCGGCCTGAGCCGCCTGAATTCAAGGTTTTCTCGCCACAGGCACTTCCAGTGACTTGAGTATTTCGACGAAACGCGATGGGTCTTCTTTATCAAAGAGCAACCAGACACGTTTACGCGCACGCGTCAGCGCGACATAAAGTAACCGACGTTCTTCTGCATCAGGAAACTCTTCTGCCTGGGGTAGCAACGCTTGCTCCATGATGGATTCTCGCGCTGGCGCAGGAAAACCGTCTTGCCCTTCTTTCAGACCAACCACAATGACATAGTCCGCTTGCTGGCCTTTACTGGCGTGAATAGTCATAAAATCGAGCTGGAGTTTTGGCCAGCGGGTAGCGGCTTTTTCCAGGCAGGTGGGTTTTCCATGATGATAGCGCGCCAGCACCAGGATCCTGTCTTCCGGCGTCGCGTAACCACTGAGTTTGTCGAGTAACGCGTCGAGCTGTTCCTGCGCCAACAACGTCACAGCTTTTTTATCGCCTGCCGTCAGGCTGTTGAGTGGCTTAGAGAGTTGCCAGGGGTTTTGCTGAATAAAGCGATTAGCGACTTCGCCTATTCGCGAGTTGAAACGATAAGTCGTATCAAGGGCACAAAGATCCCCTTCGCCGAAATAGTCATGGAAGGCAGTCGTCAGCGAGAGCTGCGCACCACTAAAGCGATAAATGGCCTGCCAGTCGTCACCTACCGCAAACAATGTTGTCTGCGAGTTCTGCTTACGCAATGCAGCCAGCAACGCTGCGCGCTGTGGCGAGATATCCTGAAATTCATCTACCAGGATATGTTTCCACGGGCTAATAAAGCGCCCTTTTTCCAGCACATTAACTGCCTGATGAATAAGCCCGGAGAAATCGACGGCATTTTCTGCTTTGAGTGCCATTTTCCAGGCTTTCATCAACGGGGCCATCAGCTTAATGCGCTTACTGAACAATTCCCGAATCTCTTCCGGTGCGCTGGCGATCATCTCCGCCTGCGTGCCACCCTGCATACGCATCAGTCCAATCCAGCGATCCAGCCTTGGTCCAATGCGTCGTTGCAATTTCTCATCTTCCCAAAAATTACCTTCTGGCACATTCCATCCCATCTCCTCTTCCAGCCACTGTCGCCAGCCTTTTGCCTGCGCTTTTTTCTCGCTGCACTGCTGGCTCCAGGTCGTGGTCAACAAGGTTAAACGCGCGGCAGTATTGTTTTCTAATTCGCTTAGTGCCGGCACCTTTTTGCTTCCCTGCTGGATAATATGTAACGCCAACGCATGAAAAGTACGTGCGGTTATCTCATCGGTATGCAACCGTTCGCGGATGCGTTCATCCATCTCCTGCGCCGCTTTACGGCCAAAGGCAAGCAACAGAATTTGGTCAGCGGCTGCCTCACCTCGCGCGAGCAACCATCCTGCTCTTGCAACCAGTACTGACGTTTTGCCACTGCCGGCTCCGGCAAGCACCAATAAGGCTTGCTCGCCATTAACCACGGCCCGCGACTGCGCCGGATTTAACGGTGAGGTTTCTATGTGTTCAAAAAAGGCAGCATATTGCGTTAGCATGGCGTCAGTGTATGTTTGATTATGCTGCGCCCGACGCCCTTCCACATCGTTAAGCCACGCCTGGCACTGTCGCCAAAGCTCGCGGCAGTTATCAAATTCCGTCAGACGGCCGAGCGGCAGCGGAAGCGCGTGAAATGCCTGCTGCAATTGGTGCTGCAATCCTTGAATTTGTTTACGCGTCAGCCACTTTGTTTGTTCAATACGCCCGGAAATGAGATCTAACTGAGCGGATAAAACCCCTGCTGCTACCTCGCTCATTTCAGCGCTCCAGTTGCGCCAACGCTCATTTAAGAGATGATAAAAACGCAGTGTTTCACTCCATTCGGTACCATGTAGCCGCACCACTTTTTTATCAGCAAGCTGGAACTCCATCTCTCCCCAAACCAGCCCTCTTTTGCATTCAATTGCCAACAACTGATTGAACGGAATAAGGTATTCATGCCGATCGCCCGCCACTTTGATGCCCGCGTTGAGTATAATCGCGCGATCGTAAGGGTGTTGCGCCAGACGTTTCCCAAGTGAAGTCGCTTTCAGTTCCATGACGTGTTGTTCTCAGCTTGTGGCAATGATTGCCAGTTTACCCGTCAGAGAATTGGCGCTCCAGTCCAAAAAGTCGTTACAATTGCCGGGATTCTCTGAACACAGGCTTGCACTGAGGCTTTATGCGTACCATTTTGAATATACTGAACTTTGTTCTTGGCGGTTTCGCCACTACATTAGGCTGGCTACTGGCAACGGTGGTCAGTGTCCTGCTGATCATCACTCTTCCTCTGACGCGTTCCTGCTGGGAAATTACGAAACTCTCGCTCATTCCGTGGGGAAATGAGGCAATCCACGTCGATGAACTTACGCCACAAAGCAAGAACAGCCTGTTGAACGCAGGCGGTACCCTGTTGAACATTCTCTGGTTTGTATTGTTTGGCTGGTGGCTATGCGTGATGCATATCGTCGCCGGGGTAGCTCAATGTCTGACCATTATTGGTATTCCGGTTGGCGTAGCAAATTTCAAAATTGCCGCCATCGCTCTCTGGCCTGTGGGTCGACGCGTCGTTTCGGTGGAAACAGCTCGTGCCGCGCGTGAAGCCAATGCCCGTCGTCGTTTTCAGTAACCGGACTGCGCTACTATGTTGAGCCCTCTACTTCGCCGTTACACATGGAACAGTGCCTGGCTTTATAACGTCAGGATTTTTATCGCCCTTTGCGGTACAGCCGCATTGCCCTGGCTGCTCGGCGAAGTAAAGCTGACCATTCCTTTGACGCTTGGCGTGGTGGCCGCTGCGCTGGCCGATCTGGATGACCGCCTGAGCGGGCGGCTAAAAAACCTGATAATCACCCTTATCTCGTTTTTTATTGCCTCGGCTTCGGTGGAATTGTTATTTCCGTGGCCATGGTTGTTTGCTCTCGGGCTTGTCAGCTCGACCATTGGCTTCATTTTGCTGGGTGGGCTTGGTCAGCGCTATGCAACCATTGCATTCGGTGCGCTCTTAATTGCGGTTTACACCATGCTGGGCATTTCGCTCTTTGAGCAGTGGTACCAGCAACCGTTATTACTGTTGGCCGGTGCAGTATGGTTTAATCTGCTGACGCTGATCGGCCATGTGGTCTTCCCTGTTCGCGCCCTTCAGGACAATCTGGCCCGCAGTTATGAGCAACTGGCGCACTACCTTGAACTGAAATCCCGCCTGTTTGACCCGGATATTGAAGATGCAAGCCAGGCACCTTTATACGATCTCGCATTGGCGAACGGCCAATTGGTCGCCACGCTTAATCAAACCAAAGCAACAATGCTGACACGCCTACGCGGAGATCGCGGGCAGCGCAGCACGCGGCAGGCTTTGCATTACTACTTTGCGGCGCAGGATATCCATGAACGCGCAAGTTCATCGCATATTCAATATCAAATTTTGCGCGAGCATTTTCGTTACAGCGACGTCATGTTCCGCTTCCAGCGCCTTTTGTCTATGCAGTCTCAGGCATGCGCCCAGCTTGCCCGCGCCATTTTTTTTGCGCGAGCATTTTCGTTACAGCGACGTCATGTTCCGCTTCCAGCGCCTTTTGTCTATGCAGTCTCAGGCATGCGCCCAGCTTGCCCGCGCCATTTTATTGCGCGTGCCTTACCAGCATGACAACCGCTTCGAGCGCGTATTCGTCCATCTTGACGCAGCATTGGGCCGAATTCATGCCAGCGGGACAACAGAGCAAGAACACCTGAACGCGCTCGGATTTCTACTCGATAACCTCCGGGCTATCGACGCCCAGTTGGCAAGTATTGAATCAGGTCAGCCACAGCCTCAATTGTCGGGTGAGACAGAGAACCAGCTTGCTGATGACAGCCTGAGTGGCTTCAACGATACCTGGCTGCGGCTGCGCCAAAATCTCACGCCGGAATCGGCGCTTTTTCGCCATGCAGTACGTATGTCAGTGGTGCTTTGTATCGGCTATGCCTTTATACAAATAACCGGCTTACAGCATGGCTACTGGATATTGCTTACCAGCCTGTTTGTCTGTCAGCCGAACTATAACGCAACGCGTCATCGCCTGAGCTTGCGCGTTATCGGTACGCTGGTAGGGGTCGCCATAGGCCTCCCGATACTCTATTTTGTTCCTTCTCATGAAGGGCAACTGGTGCTTATTGTCATTACCGGTGTCTTGTTTTTCGCCTTTCGCACTGTGCAGTACGCCCATGCCACTATGTTTATCACGCTGTTGGTACTGCTCTGTTTTAACCTGCTGGGCGAAGGATTTGAGGTCGCTGTCCCGCGAATCATTGATACATTGATTGGCTGTGCCATCGCCTGGGCTGCCGTTAGTTTTATCTGGCCTGACTGGCGCTTCAGGCACCTGCCGCGCGTGACCGAACAAGCTTTTGATGCCAACTGCCGATATCTTGACGCCATACTTGAACAATATCACCAGGGGCGCGATAACCGCCTTGCATATCGTATCGCGCGCCGCAACGCTTACAACCGCGATGCAGAGCTGGCCTCAGTCGTATCAAATATGTCGTCGGAACCCGGCACTTCACCTGAACTTCGCGAGATGGCCTTCCGTCTGTTATGTCTGAACCATACTTTTACCAGTTATATTTCCGCGTTAGGCGCACACCGCGAAAAGCTCACCCAACCGGATATTTTGCGCCTGCTCGACGACGCAGTTTGTTATGTCGACGACGCACTCCATCATTTACCGGCCGATCAAGACCGTGTGCAGGAAACACTCGTCAACCTGTCGCAGCGCATTAAAAACCTGGATCCGCGCCCTGACAGCAAAGAGCCGCTTGTTTTGCAACAGATAGGCCTGTTGATTGCGTTATTGCCGGAAGTGTGTCGCTTGAAAAGCCATATTGTTTAAAAAGAATGAGATCCTTTTTTCGTTACGTCGTTGAACCAGTCAATTAACTCCCGGCGTCGTGCCGCCGGGAGCGCAGCTTCATGGACCCCAACGATGGCTCCTTCAAGCGCAAATAGCACTTTCACACCCAATTGTTTATTCATTTTACGTAGCCTTAGCCAGCAGACTTTTGCCCCGAGAAGTCGCAGCGTCTGTACATCCTTTATGTCAGCTTCATGTAATTGAAACTCAAGCTGGCAGGAAAGATTGGGCAGATCGCGCAGGCGAAAATGTGCATCGCGCTGCGCTTTTTCACGCCGTGCGGCATCCAGGGCAATCGTTGAAAGTTGCAGCAGCAATGCGCGATCGCCCCACAAACTATCACTGACAAAGTAGTAATTTAACGATACATGACGGCCCCGCTTGTTAAGCGTCAACAACGGAGCTTGCCGGACTACATCATATTCTGCGCTTTCATCGCAGGCCCGTAAGTAGAGTTTCCCTTCTGCGACCATAGCAAAAACGATGTTATCTACTGACAGGCTATAGCCACCGAAGTGGGCGCGATGGCTAATTTTTCCGAGCGAAGTGAGATATTCGCGCGATTGATATATCCGTTGATAAGATAGGTCTTCCATGATTTTTCCCTTATAAATCACTTGGTAAAGCAGATTTTTAATCGCGGATCCAGTACTCAGGAACATAGGCAACTGCGAGCAGGACGGCAAGCGAATTTTGCATTGATTAGCAGGGACAAAACAAAAATGCGAGATACTTTCAGAAAATGAGATTGATCTTTGAACATTCAAAGGTTACTGTATGTTTATACAGTAACCCACAGGGCTGGATTGATTATGTACACTTCAGACTACGCTAATCGTTCAACAACTCTCGCTTCCGCGCTCAACACATTGAATCACGTTGAATCCACCAGCATCGCTACCGGGCTGATTAGCGAGGTTGTCTACCATGAAGACCAGCCCATGATGACGCAATTACTCTTGTTGCCCTTACTGCAACAGCTTGGTCAACAGTCTCGCTGGCAGTTGTGGCTTACGCCTCAACAGAAACTGAGCCGTGAATGGGTGCAGTCCGCCGGCCTGCCGCTGACTAAGGTTATGCAGATCAATCAGCTCTCTCCCGGCTTAACGCTGGAGTCAATGATTCGCGCTTTGCGAACTGGCAATTACAGCGTTGTGATTGGCTGGCATGCAGAAGAGTTGACAGAGGATGAGCATCGTCGATTAGCTGTGGCCGCAGAAGAAGGTAATGCAATTGGCTTCGTTATGCGCCCAATCCGCCATAATCCTCTCGGTGCGAGACAGCTTTCCGGGATAAAAATTCACTCGAATTTGTATCATTGAGTAAATTTAGGAGTTTTCCTGGGATTATTTTTCGCAATCGCCAGCTTTTCAAATTTATTAGTGAAATACAGCCACAAAGCCTGTGCGGCGTGCTTTGCAGATTATAAGTGTCGGACAAATTTGCGTCACAAATGTTAAATATTGTGTACACAAAGCCTTTTTTTTCATATGCCTGACGGAGTTCACACTTGTAAGTTTCCAACTACGTTGTAGACTTTACATCGCCAGGGGTGCTCGGCATAAGCCAAGGATATCGGTAAAGATATCTGCAGAGTTGTCAGTGAGCAATGCCCCCGGTGAAGGATTTAACCGTGGCTTCTCTTCGAGATTCCCATGGCGATTTTTGGATGATAACGAGGCGCAAAAAATGAAAAAGACAGCTATCGCGATTGCAGTGGCACTGGCTGGCTTCGCTACCGTAGCGCAGGCCGCTCCGAAAGATAACACCTGGTATACGGGTGCTAAACTGGGCTGGTCTCAGTTCCACGATGTTGGTAACAACCAGATCCCTAACAATGGCCCGACTCACGAAAGCCAGTTAGGCGCTGGTGCGTTCGGTGGTTATCAGGTTAACCCGTATGTTGGCTTTGAACTGGGCTACGACTGGCTGGGTCGCATGCCGTACAAAGGCAGCGATGTAAACGGCGCATTCAAAGCTCAGGGCGTTCAGCTGACCGCTAAACTGGGTTACCCGATTACTGATGACCTGGATCTGTACACCCGTCTGGGTGGTATGGTTTGGCGTGCAGACGCTAAAAACAACCAGGGCTTCAAAGATCACGATACCGGTGTTTCCCCGGTCTTCGCTGGTGGTGTTGAGTGGGCGGTTACCCGCGATATCGCTACCCGTCTGGAATACCAGTGGACCAACAACATTGGTGACGCAAACACCGTTGGTGGTCGTCCGGACAACGGTCTGCTGAGTGTAGGTGTTTCTTACCGCTTTGGTCAGCAAGAAGAAGCGGCTCCGGTAGTTGCTCCGGCTCCAGCTCCGGCTCCGGAAGTACAGACCAAACACTTCACCCTGAAGTCTGACGTTCTGTTCAACTTCAACAAAGCAACCCTGAAACCGGAAGGTCAGCAGGCACTGGATCAGCTGTACAGTCAGCTGAGCAACCTGGATCCGAAAGACGGTTCCGTAGTGGTTCTGGGCTTCACCGACCGTATCGGTTCTGACGCTTACAACCAGGGTCTGTCTGAGAAACGTGCTCAGTCCGTTGTTGATTACCTGGTTTCTAAAGGTATCCCGGCGAACAAAATCTCCGCACGTGGTATGGGCGAATCCAACCCGGTTACTGGCAACACCTGTGACAACGTTAAAGCTCGTGCAGCGTTGATCGACTGCCTGGCTCCGGATCGTCGTGTAGAGATCGAAGTTAAAGGTATCAAAGACGTTGTAACTCAGCCGCAGGCTTAAGTTACCCGTCAGATAAAACCCCGCCATTGCGCGGGGTTTTTTATTGCTCTCATTTCCGTGTCGAAAAAACCACTACCCTTTCTCTTTGCCCAGTAGCGCCTGTAGATCGTGCTTCAAAGTCGACATTTGCGTTGCATATTTCTCTTTATGCTCCGCATCTTCAATCAGTTGCACAATGGTTTCAGAAAGCGTTTTTCCGCGCCGCTGTGCCAGCCCCGCCAGTCTTTGCCAGACAACAAACTCAAGGTCGATAGATTTTTTACGTGTATGCTGATGTTCAGCATTGAAATGCCGCTTGCGCCGGGCACGAATGGTTTGCTTCATCCGGTTAACTAACGCTGGATTCATATGTTGGCTAATCCAGTCGTTGACGTGTACCGGTTCATTTTCGAGGGTCAACAATACATCGACTGCATCTTTAGCAGCACTGGCTTCTATATAGCGCGTGATTAACTCCCCCTCACGATGCTTTTTAACCAGATACTTCCATTTCCAGCCGCTTTCGAGATTTTCCAGTTGTTGATATTTCATTGCTCTCTCAACGTTACCGTGTAACTCAGTTCAGAATATCAGTTTTTTTACACTCTGCTCAGAAGAAATCGCTACCTGTGAGCCATCCCCAAGCTTACAACGGCCGAAGCATGTAATCGGTGTGTGCTGCACGAGCGTTTACGGTATAATCCCGCCTTTTACAGCCGACTAAAAAGACGACTTTGACCATTACAAAACTCGAATGGAACGACCTGGTTCCTGATACAGAGAGCTATCAGGAAGTGTTTGAATCGTCCGCAATAGCGCGCGAAACCGACTCCTCACTGGCCGATACACAACCCCGATTACAATACGCGCTGGAGCAGTTGCTCTATCCGCTGGCAACATCACGCTTTTTGCTGGCAAAAGCGCCGGAAGAAGCTGAATATCTGGCGCTCATTGCCCGCGCTACCGCCAGGCTTATTCCTGAAAATCGACCGCGCACCGGCGGGCAGTATCATATCAATGGTTCAACCATCCGCTTCGAAAATTCAGACGAAGCGCACGCTGACTTCCTCGGCAAACATCCCACCGTGGTTGCTGAATGGGTCGAAGCGGAACAGCTTTTCGGCTGCCTGCGCCAGTTTAATCAGGAGATAACTCTTCAGCCAGGCTTAGTTCATCAGGCTAACGGCGGCGTTTTGATCATCTCCTTACGTACGCTATTAGCCCAGCCGCTGCTGTGGATGCGCCTGAAAACCATGGTCACGCAGCGCCGTTTCGACTGGGTCTCTTTTGATGAGTCCCGTCCGTTGCCGGTCATTGTGCCATCCATGCCATTGGATCTTAAAGTCATTCTGGTCGGTGAACGTGAATCTCTGGCCGAGTTTCAGGAAATGGAACCCGAGCTCGCTTCGCAGGCCATTTACAGTGAGTATGAAGAAACTCTCCAGATTTCTGATGCTGAAGCGATGAGCGTATGGCGGCGATGGGTTGAGCAGACCGCACGTGATACGCACCTGCCAGTACCGTCAACTGATGCATGGCCAGCACTTATTCGTGAAGCCGTGCGCTATACCGGTGACCAGGAAACGTTGCCGCTCTGCCCATTATGGTTGACACGTCAGCTTCGTGAAGTTGCTGCCTTATCCGACAGTGAGACATTTAACGCTGAAGCGTTGCAGGCAATGCTTGCGCAGCGTGAATGGCGAGAGGGTTTTCTGGCGGAACGTATGCAGGATGAAATTCTGCTGGAGCAGATTTTGATCGAAACCGAAGGTGAACGCGTAGGCCAGATTAACGCGCTTTCGGTCATTGAGTTTCCAGGCCATCCGCGCGCATTCGGCGAACCTTCGCGCATCAGTTGCGTCGTCCATGTCGGTGACGGTGAGTTCAATGATATCGAACGCAAAGCTGAGCTGGGCGGTAATATCCACGCCAAAGGTATGATGATCATGCAGGCGTTTCTGATGGCAGAACTGGAGCTGGAACAACAGATCCCCTTCTCGGCCTCCCTCACATTTGAACAATCTTATAGCGAAGTCGACGGCGACAGCGCGTCAATGGCCGAACTTTGTGCTTTGATCAGTGCGCTTGCCGAAATCCCCATTAACCAGCGCATTGCCATCACTGGCTCGGTAGATCAATTTGGTCGCTCGCAACCAGTCGGCGGGTTAAACGAAAAAATCGAAGGTTTTTTTGCGATTTGCCAACAACGTGAGTTAACAGGTAAACAAGGCGTAATTATTCCCTCGGCTAACGTGCGCCATTTATCGCTCCACCAGGATTTGCTTGATGCGATTCAGTCACAGCAATTCGTTATTTGGGCAGTGGATGATGTAATGGATGCACTACCCTTACTAATGGGCCTGGCATGGGATGACGAGGGGCAGAATAACCTTAAGCAGATCATCCAGGAACGTATCGCGCAGGCAACGCAACAAGATGCTCGTCATCGCTTTCCGTGGCCACTGCGCTGGTTAAATTGGTTTTAGTAAAACTGATCGGACTTGTTCAGCGTACACGTGTTAGCTATCCTGCGTCCGAAATTACAAATAAGGCTTACTGAGAACATGGTAGATAAACGCGAATCCTATACAAAAGAAGATCTTCTAGCCTCTGGTCGCGGCGAACTGTTTGGCGAAAAAGGCCCGCAATTACCGGCTCCAAATATGTTAATGATGGACCGTGTGGTCAAAATGACGGAGACCGGTGGTAATTTCGATAAAGGCTATGTTGAAGCCGAACTCGATATCAACCCGGATCTGTGGTTCTTTGGCTGCCATTTCATTGGTGATCCTGTAATGCCAGGCTGCCTCGGTCTTGATGCCATGTGGCAACTGGTTGGTTTCTATCTGGGCTGGCTCGGCGGCGAAGGCAAAGGCCGTGCGCTGGGCGTAGGTGAAGTGAAATTTACCGGTCAGATCCTGCCAACCGCAAAAAAAGTGACTTACCGCATTCACTTCAAACGCATCGTTAACCGTCGTTTGATTATGGGTCTGGCAGATGGTGAAGTGCTGGTTGATGGCCGCCTCATTTACACCGCAGCCGATTTAAAAGTGGGACTGTTCCAGGATACCACTGCTTTCTGACAGAAGGGTTTTCCCCCTCTCAAACGCGAAACCTCCGCCGGGCGGAGGTTTCTTTTCCTAAAGAGACAGAATCAGGCAATTACGGCCCTGTCCTCCATAGCTTGCCGCCAGCCTCCAAGCCATTCACACCTCTGATTCAGGGTTTGGTAAGGACACATCTCTTTCGAGCGTCCAGTAATACCAGCCTGATAACCACGTTGATGTGCCCGTTCCAGGCGATCTCGTTTTTGTCTCTTCATGCCTCGTTTCCCTCATGCTTTGGTCTGGTGGAAAAGAAAACAGTGGTTACTAAATGCACAACCACAGGTCACAAATACCTTGAATAAACCCCGTCGTCAATGCGCAAAATTCACGCCAGTGTCATAAATGTGAGCTACCCGAAAGATCATTTGTACAAAAAGTGTGAGCCAGCACAGGTAATGAATTGGGCAGAAAGCCAAAAAAAACCGCCACAGTATTTACCTGTGACGGTTTTTTTATTCATTAAATCAACTTATGGCAGATGATTTAACTCAGTCGCGATACGGACGGCTTCCTGCTGCCATCCTTGCGCTAGCATTTTTACCATCTCGTCATAGCCATCTTGTTGCTGCTTCAGCTCGATATAGAAAGGACGCTTAATAAGCTGCCCCTGATGCTTAAGCAGCCACTCACCGCTGACAATCACCCGACCATCGTAGCGACCATGAAAGCTGGTCACCGTAACGTTCAAGGTGTCCTGCTCGCTCCCCAGCGGCTGCGATGCAACCACCCATCCCGGCAGTTGGTTACTCAGATTAGCCACCAGCGTATTACGCAATTGCTGATCGAGCGGGCTGGCCCATAGGTTGTTATTCGCGATAACGTATTGCACATCGCTGGTTTGATAGACCACGCCATTACCCGCCAGGTAATCCGGAACGGAAACCTGCTCGACCCATAGCTGGCGATTTCCCTGCCCCTGCCCGATGCTGGCCTGCCCCGTGGTTAACGCGGGTGAGGGCAATTGATAGTAGCTTTTGTTATCGCCGCTGCTGCTACAGGCTGTCAGCAGTAGCACAAGCATAACCAGTGCGCTTTTTTTCATTATTTCGCCCTCTTCGGCTGCGGATCATCTTTTCCTTTCGCTTCGAATACCAGCGCATTGCTCTTATCGTTGAGGGTTTTCAGCACCGGCTGTAATTCACGAAGCACCTGATCCAGACGCTGCATGTCTGCCACCATCTTGTTATAGGCGGCTGACCCCGGCTGGAAGCCCTGCATGCTGCGATTAAGTTCACGCAGTGTCGATTGCATATCCGCCGGGAGCTGCTGCATCGACTGGCTGGCAGTCAATTTATTCAGATTATCCAGCGTCGTTTGCAGGCGCTTCAGCGTTTGCTGGCTTTCCGAAAGCGTATTTGTCGCCTGCTGGATCATCGGGTTCAGCGGCAAGTTGTTGATCTTATCCAGGGTATCCATCAGCCGTTGCTGAATTTGCGCCAGCCCGCCACTCATCGTCGGAATAATCGGGTAACCGGCAAACTCACGCATGCCGTTGACCGGCGGCGCATTGATGTAAAAGTCCAGGTCCACATACAGCGCGCCGGTGACAATATTGCCGGTTTTTAACGAACCACGCAGGCCACGCTTAAGCAGTTCATTCAGATGCGCACTCATATCAGGATCTTCGCCTAACTGGTTCGCCAGACGTTCCGGTTCGATACGAATCAGGATCGGAATACGATAATCATCGTTGAGCGCCTGACGCATACCGGAGGTAAAGAATGGTACTTTGCTTACCGTACCCAGACGAATACCGCGGAACTCAACCGGCGCGCCAGGTTGCAGACCGCGAATAGAGTCTTTGAAGAACATCAGGTAATCAATATGGTCGGTATAAAGCGAATCCTGAATGCTGCGCTGATCGTCGTACAGGGTAAATGCCGTTTTTTCCGCCACCGGTTGACCTAAATCCAGGCCATCCGGGACATCAAAACTCACGCCGCCACCAAACAACGTGGTCAGGGAGCCCATCTCGACCCGCATGCCAGCAGACGTCAGATCGACGGCAATACCGCTATCTTTCCAGAAGCGCACATTACTGGTCACCAGCCGATCGTTGGGCGCATTAATAAAGAGCTGGTAGCTCATGGTGCGCTTTTGCGTATCAAAGGTGCTGGTTTCAACCGAGCCGACGCGATAACCGCGGAACAACACCGGATCGCCCGCGGCCAACTGGCCCGCTTTAGCGCTGTCGAGGATCACACGGATCCCTTTCGCATCCGGCGGTGCCAGCGGCGGGGAATCCAGCAAACTGTAGCGCTCAGGCGCGCTGCCTTTCACACCGGGCTGTAACTCGATATACGCACCGGAAAGCAGCGTACCCAGCCCGCTCACGCCTTCGCGGCCAACTTGTGGTTTCACCACCCAAAAGACCGAATCGTTATGCAACAGCTTTTCCATGCCGGAATTGAGCCGCGCTTTGATTTCAACGTGCGTCAAATCGTCAGTCAGGGTGGTACTTTCCACCACGCCGACATCAACGCTTCGACTCTTAATAGTCGTTTTACCGCCAACAATACCTTCTGCATTGGTGGTGATAAGCGTCACTTCCGGCCCCTGATGGCTGTAATGGTAGAAGAGGATCCACGCGCCAATCAGCGCCGTTACAATCGGGAAAATCCACACCGGCGACCAGCTTTTCACTTTTTGCACCTGGGCTTCCCCACTCTTATTCCCCATGCTCTAACGACTCCTCATGGTGCGTTTGTGGCTCGCGATCCCAGCTCAGACGCGGGTCGAAAGTCATTGCCGCAAACATCGTGATAATAACGACCAGCGCAAACATCAGCGCACCCATCGCAGGATAAATATTCATCAGCCCGCCCATGCGTACAAGCGCAGACAGCACCGCTATAACAAACACATCGATCATTGACCAGCGGCCGACGAACTCCACCACTTCATAAATAAAGTGCATACGTTCACAGTCGCGCTTGCCGTGGCCCTTCGCATCAATACACAACCAGGCGATGCCAATCATCTTTAACGTCGGCACCATAATACTGGCGATAAAAATCACCAGCGCCACCGGATATGATCCTTCGCTCCACAACAAAACCACTCCGGCCAGAATGGTCGAAGGCGTGCGGTCACCTAATAAATCCGTCACCATGATCGGCAAGATATTGGCCGGGAGATAGAGCATCATCGCTGTCACCAGCAGTGCCAGCGTCCACTGGATACTGTTGCGCCGCCGGGCATATCCGTGGGTATGGCAACGCGGGCATACGGGGTTATCAATAGCGACGATCGCCGTACAACATGGGCAGGATCGCAGCCCCTGACGAATGCCCGGCACGCCGACACGCAAAGGCAGTGCAGGCTGCGGCACGGGGGCGATATCGTCCCACAACCAGTGACGATCAACACACTGAAACGCGCGCAGTTGTAACAGGCAAAACAGACACCAGGGGATAAAACTGCTGCCGATGCCGATATCGCCATAGGCCATTAATTTGACGAAACTCACCAGCACCCCGGCGAGAAAAATCTCGGCCATTCCCCAACTTTTGAGGTGAAACAAAATCCGCGCCAGCGTGATTTTGAGGCGAAAATCCATGCGCACCCGGTTAACTAACAGCAGAATGGTCACCAGGCAGAACGCCGGGACAAGTTGCACAAACAGTAAGAAGAAGGTACCGAGGCTGGCGTAATCTTCCGAAAACAGCACCCCGGGAATTTCCAGCAGCGTCACCTCGCTGGTGACACCGGCCACTTTCATATTGACGAAGGGAAAGAGGTTGGAGAGCAGCAACATAAATAGCGCGACGATCGCGTAAGCAGTAGGACGCTGACGCGGCGCGTCCCACTCGGTCGTCAATGTGGTGCCGCAGCGCGGGCACGCCGCTTTGTGTCCACGTTGTAACGGCGGCAACGCCACCAGCATGTCACATTGCGGGCACAGAATGTGGCGAGTGGCGTTGTGATGTTCACACATACAGGCTCCCTTTATGCGCCGTTTTTCAGAGCCTCCAGATACTCCCAGCGTTCAAACGCCTCTTCCAGAGCCTGGTCCGCCGAAGCCATATCAGCTAAGACTTTTTGCGTATGATCGTGTGGCTGACTGAAAAAGTTAGCATCGGCAACTTGTGCCTGCAATGTTTCCAGTTCCGTTTCCAGTTGTTCCAGCTTTTGCGGTAACTGTTCCAGTTCACGTTGCAGGTTATAGCTTAGTTTGTTCGTGTTACGTTTGACCGTTTCTGCTTTGCCTGCTGACGCTTCCGCGCTTTTCGCGACGGCCGCCTGTTTATGGGCCAGCGAGGCAGCCTGCTGCCCGCGCGCATCATGATAACCGCCGACGTACTGTCCAATACGCCCCTGACCTTCAAAGATCCAACATTCGGTCACAGTATTATCAACAAACTGACGATCGTGGCTCACCAGCAAAACAGTGCCCTGATAGCTGTCGATCAACTCTTCCAGCAGCTCCAGCGTTTCTACATCCAGATCGTTGGTGGGTTCATCGAGGATCAGCAGGTTACTGGGTTTCAGGAACAAGCGTGCCAGCAGCAGGCGGTTACGTTCCCCACCTGAGAGCGCACGCACCGGTGTCATTGCCCGTTTCGGATGGAACAGGAAGTCCTGCAAATAGCCCAGAATATGGCGCGGCTTACCGTTCACCATCACTTCCTGCTTCCCTTCCGCAAGGTTATCCATCACGGTTTTATCAGGATCGAGTTCAGCACGGTGCTGATCGAAATAGGCCACTTCCAATTTGGTGCCAACATGAACACGCCCGCTGTCGGCTTGCAGTTGCCCCAGCATCAGTTTCAGTAACGTCGTTTTACCGCAGCCGTTCGGGCCAATCAGGGCAATTTTGTCGCTACGCTGCACTTGGGTGGAGAAATCCCGCACCAGTTCTTTGCCGTCAACGCCGTAGTTAACGTTCTCCATCTCGAAGACGATTTTGCCAGAGCGGGAAGCTTCTTCGACCTGCATTTTGGCGCTGCCCATGACTTCGCGGCGTTCACTGCGCTCGCGGCGCATCGCTTTCAGGGCGCGAACACGGCCTTCGTTACGCGTACGACGCGCTTTGATGCCCTGGCGGATCCAGACTTCTTCCTGCGCCAGCTTGCGATCGAACTCGGCGTTTTGCAGATCTTCCACGCGCAGCGCTTCTTCTTTTTCCAGCAGGTACTGATCGTAATTGCCCGGATAAGAGACCAGTTTGCCGCGATCGAGATCGACAATGCGTGTCGCCATATTGCGGATAAACGAACGGTCGTGAGAAATAAAGATAATAGTGCCGCCAAAGGTCTTGAGGAAACCTTCCAGCCAGTCGATGGTTTCAATATCGAGGTGGTTAGTCGGTTCGTCGAGCAGCAGCACGCGCGGCCCGCTCACCAGCGCGCGACCCAGTGCCGCCTTACGCAGCCAGCCGCCAGAAAGTGCAGAAAGCGACATATCTGCCGTCAGACCCAGTTGCGCCAGCACCTCGTTAATGCGGTTTTCCAGTTGCCACAGGCCGTGATGATCGAGCATCTCCTGCACCCGCGCCAATTCGGCGAGGTTTTTATCGCTCGGATCGGTCATCACCAGATGGGAAACGTCGTGGTAACGCTTGAGGTACTCTGCCTGCTCTTCGATGCCTTCGGCAACGAAATCATAAACGCTGCCGCTAACATTGCGAGGCGGATCCTGTTGCAGGCGTGCGACGACTAAATCCTGTTCATAGACAATGCGACCATCGTCCAGGTTAATTTCCCGGTTGAGGATCTTCATCAATGTGGATTTGCCCGCGCCGTTACGCCCAACTAGGCAGACGCGTTCATTTTCTTCGATATGCAGCTCAGCATTATCGAGAAGCGGCGCGTCGCTGAACGACAGCCACGCACCATGCATACTGATTAATGACATCTATTTATCCTTTCAGGCTGCGGTAATCAGCCAGCAGTTATGGATTTGACGGTTACGGGCAAAATCCTGCGACTGCGTTTTTTGGGTAATTTCTTGTGCCTGAAGCCCCAGTTTCGCCAGCCCGTCGAGATCCATACGGAAACCGCGTTTGTTATTGGAAAACATAATGGTGCCGCCTTTACGCAGCAGACGCTTCAGATCTTCCATCAGACGCATATGATCGCGCTGCACATCAAAAGAGTCTTCCATACGTTTGGAGTTGGAGAAGGTCGGCGGATCGATAAAGATCAGATCGAACTGCTCGTCAGTTTCACGCAGCCAGCCAAGGCAATCCGCCTGGATCAGGCGATGCGCGCGACCACTCAGGCCATTAAGACGCAGGTTGCGTTCAGCCCATTCCAGA
This sequence comes from Kosakonia sp. H02, assembly GCA_030704225.1. Classification (NCBI taxonomy): domain Bacteria; kingdom Pseudomonadati; phylum Pseudomonadota; class Gammaproteobacteria; order Enterobacterales; family Enterobacteriaceae; genus Kosakonia; species Kosakonia styphnolobii. The sequence continues at coordinate 1,807,387 of CP131915.1, read as the reverse complement.
TAGGTGCGCGACATATCCACCGTGGTGGTGGAGCGAGCCCCGCCCAGGCCTGCATGCACACTGGCGCTGCCGGTGTAGGCGAAGAGATTGAGGAAATCCTTGCCTTTACTCATTTGCCCCAACATACGGCGGGCAATGCGGTGATCGAGGAACAGACCGGTATCAAGATAATCCGTCAGGTTGACCCATAGACGAGCGTTATACTCGCTCACTTCCATAAAGTCGCCCTTTTCGTTCATCTTCTGGTATTGATTGTTGCCCTTCTGCCGCTCGCGGGTTTTCAGCACCAGCTTATTCGGCGCAATGCCCAATACATTAATCGTAGCGGCGATGACATCAAACAGGCGCTGACGTGCTTTTTGCGCATCGATAGTTTTTGGTGCGGCGTACTCCTGCACCACCACCCAATCGCCATAGCGATCGACAGCAACGTTGTAATCCGGCAAATCGGCATCATACAGGCGGTAGCATTCGATACCTTCCTGACGCGCCCATTTCTCCAGCTTTTTAACGTTCTTGCGTAGACGGTTAGCGTAATCTTCTGCCATGGTCGGCGCTTTCGCTTCGCCAGTGTTTTCCGCCAGATGATAATTTTTCTGCACACAATCCAGCGGGCCATTTTTGGCCTTGAACTGACGCTCGGCGCGCAATTGCAAACAGTTGAGCAGGTCGACCGAGGCGCTGAACAGCGACAGGCTCCAGCCACCAAATTGCGATTTCAGTAAACGCCCAAGCAGGCTGTGAAGTGCAATCAGTGCAGGTTCGCTCTCCAGACGCTCTCCGTAGGGCGGGTTACTGATAACCGTCCCGTGCGGGCCTTGCGGCAGCGGATTAGTCAGCTGCGCGACGTCTTTCACGTCGAAGGTGATCAGCTCGCCGATGCCAGCGCGACGGGCATTTTTACGGGCAATCTCGACAACGCACGCGTCGTTGTCGGAACCGTAGAAATGAGATACATAAGCGGCCAGCCCCTGACGCGCGCGCGTTTGCGCCTCGGCTTTCACCTCTTGCCACAGCGCGTCGTCATGTTGCGCCCAGCCGCCAAAACCCCAATGGCCGCGGTGCAGACCCGGCGCGCGATCCGTCGCCGCCATTGCTGCTTCAATCAGCAGCGTGCCGGAACCACACATCGGATCCAGCAGCGGCGTACCCGGCTGCCAGCCGGAGCGCATCACAATGGCCGCTGCAAGGTTTTCTTTGATGGGTGCGATACCGGTGCGATCGCGATAGCCGCGCAAATGCAGGCCTTCGCCGCTGAGATCAAGGGAGATATTTGCCGTGTCCTGATTCAGCCAGACATTAATGCGCAGATCCGGCATGTCGCGTTCGACATTCGGTCGCGGCAGGTTTTTACGCGTAAAGCTATCGACAATGGCGTCTTTGACCTTCAATGCGCCGTACTGGCTGTTGCGGATCTCGTCATTCAAGCCGCTGAAGTGGACGGCAAAGGTCGCGCCCGGATTGAAAATCTCTGTCCAGTTGATCGCCTGCACACCGAGATAAAGATCAAGATCGCTATAAACCTTGCATTCTCCCAATGGCAACATAATGCGCGACGCCAGGCGACTCCACATCAGGCTTTGGTACAGGAGCCGCGTGTCGCCTTCAAAATGGACACCACCCTGAACAACGCGGCATTCAACGGCACCGAGTTTTTCCAGTTCAGTTTTTAACAGCTCTTCCAGCCCACGGGCCGTACTGGCAAACAGAGAAATCATAATGTCACTTACACTCAACGAAAATTGTTGCGCATTATAGCTAATCTGGCGTGCATGTCATAAAGTTGAGGGCTAATTTTCGTCTAACAGGGAGGAAGACGTGCCTACGCTTTCACGTCTTTATATCCATCCGGTGAAATCCATGCGCGGAATTGGCCTGACGCATGCGCTCGCCGATATCAGCGGCCTCGCATTTGACCGCGTTTTTATGATCACTCAGCCCGATGGCACCTTTATTACCGCACGCCAGTTTCCGCAGATGGTACGTTTTCTGCCCTCGCCGTTAACGGATGGTCTGCATCTGACGGCCCCGGATGGCAGCAGCGCGGTGATTCGCTTTGCCGATTTTGCGCCACAAAGTGCACCAACAGAAGTATGGGGAAACCATTTTACCGCGCTGATTGCGCCCGGCGGGATTAACGCCTGGCTGAGCGGTTTTTTTGGCCGCGAAGTGCAATTACGCTGGGTTGGCCCGCAATTAACCCGCCGCGTAAAACGTCACGAGGATGTGCCACTCTCGTTCGCTGATGGCTTCCCTTATTTATTGACCAACGAAGCTTCGCTGCGCGATTTGCAAAATCGCTGCCCGGCCAGCGTCAAAATGGAACAGTTTCGCCCCAATCTGGTGGTCACGGGCGCACAGGCGTGGGAAGAAGATAGCTGGAAAGTAGTGCGTATTGGCGATGTGGTGTTTGATGTCGTCAAACCGTGTAGCCGCTGCGTGTTCACCACCGTTAGCCCCGAGCGGGGGCAAAAACATCCCGCGGGCGAACCACTCGCTACGCTGCAACGTTTTCGCACCGCGCAGGATAATGGCGATGTCGATTTCGGCCAGAACCTGATCGCTCGTAATAGCGGCGTGATCCGCGTCGGGGATGAGGTTGCCATTCTGGCAACAGGCCCGGCGAAAACTTACGGCGGGGGAGAAGTAGAAGAGCCTTTCGAGCCGGATGTTCAGCCGACAGGCACAGTGGAAATTAACTGGCAGGGGCAGACCTTTCGCGGCAATAACCAACAGGTGTTGCTGGAACAGCTGGAGAACCAGGGAATTCGCGTGCCGTATTCCTGCCGGGCGGGAATTTGCGGCTGCTGTCGGATCCGTTTAGTGGAAGGGGAAGTCAGTGCGCTGAAGAAATCAGCGATAGCGCAGGATGGAACGATCCTCAGTTGTAGCTGCGTGCCAAAAACCGCGTTGCGGCTGGCGTTTTAAACTGCCTGCTCGTAACTGAGGCTGGCAGCGTGAAGCTGCGGCTTCAGACGATCGTTCATGACTTTAATCGCATCACCCAACTGCATTGTGCGCCCGGCAATGACCACGCCGGGTTGTGCCAGCAAGCACAATGCAGCATTTTCACCCGGTTCAACCACCAGCAGGTTTACACACTCATGCGTATCGCTCAGCCAGACGCAGGCGCCTTCACCCATCCCCGGCGACCATAACATGTCGTGCGTCATAAAATGCCAGCTTTTCGGCATTTGCGGTTTGAGGAAACGGATGGCAACCAGCGCATTAAGCACCAGTTCCGCGCGCTGCTCATTGGTTAATTCTAAATCGCGGCATTTTTCATCGAAGGAGTAATAAAGTGCGGCATCGTCAACACAAAAACCCGATGGCGCGAACGCATCGGGTGTCAGCATTTTACGGGCGAATCGGGAGCGAAATAAAATGCCATTGGCTAAATCGAGCATCATACGATCATGCTCATCGTCAAAATACCAGCGCCAATTATCGTCAGGTTTAATTCGCATTTCTTTCTCCCCTCCCCTTAAACATCCTGTTGCTTTTTCATCCTGTTTGCCGCTTCGTTTATTAACCTTATAAGAAAAGACTAAAATGTTTAAATTAGCAACAGTGACGGAATATAAAACAACCAGGGCTGGAAATAAAGCCCTGGTTGTTCAGGAGTAAGAAAAAGATTAGATGTGAGTAACGATTTCTTTAATCAGCGGCGGGCCTTTAAAAATAAAACCAGAATAAATTTGCACCAGCGTTGCGCCAGCCGCAATCTTCTCGCGCGCCGCCATCACCGAGTCGATACCACCGACGCCAATAATCGGTAAACGGCCATTTAATTCCTGCGACAGTCGTCGGATTATTTCAGTGCTTTTTAATTGCAGCGGACGACCACTTAAGCCACCGGTTTCATCGCAATGTTTCATTCCCTGCACCAACGATCTGTCCAGCGTGGTATTGGTGGCAATAACGCCATCAATATTGTGGCGAACTAAACTATCGGCAACCTGGATCAGTTCTTCCTCAGAAAGATCCGGCGCGATCTTTACCGCCAGCGGAACATATTTATGGTGAAGATTCTGAAGATCGTTTTGCTTATTTTTAATTGCCGTTAGCAGATCATCTAACGCCTCGCCATATTGCAGCGTGCGCAGCCCCGGCGTATTTGGTGAAGAAATATTGATGGCAATATAACCCGCATAGGCATAGGTTTTTTCCATGCAAATCAGGTAGTCATCTTTCCCCTGCTCCACCGGAGTGTCTTTATTTTTGCCGATATTAATACCCAGCACACCGTCAAAATGGGATTTCTTTACGTTCTCGACCAGGTTATCGACACCGAGATTGTTAAAGCCCATGCGGTTGATCAAACCTTCGGCATCCACCAGCCGGAAGATCCGTGGCTTGTCATTACCCGGTTGCGGACGTGGCGTAACGGTGCCGATCTCAATGGAGCCAAACCCCATCGCCCCCAGTGCATCAATGCATTCGCCGTTTTTATCCAGACCGGCTGCCAGGCCAAGCGGGTTTTTAAAGGTCAGGCCCATGCATTTGACGGGTTTTTCCGGCACGCGTTGACGGACCAGCGCTTCGAGCGGTGTGCCGGTAATACGACGCAATTGTTGAAACGTCAATTCATGAGCGCGTTCTGGATCGAACTGGAAAAGGGCTTTACGAACGAAGGGATAGTACATGAACTCTCCTGGATTCCCGGTGTGCAAACCGGGGGCGTATTATCAGTGAAAGCGCCGCGAAAGGGAATTGACCTGCGGCAAAAAAAGTAAAATCGACGCAATCGTTTCCCCTCCCGCTTTTCCTTTATGCAAATTTCGGCAACTTTTGCACGAATAAATCATTTAGTGGAATAAATCGCCTCTGTCACACTGCCATTAATTGTTATGGATGTTATCTAAAAGCAAACAATTGGTTATAAGGAGCGATTATGCGCGTTGTCACCCTGGCCGGAAGCCCCCGCTTTCCTTCCCGTTCCAGTGCGTTACTGGAATATGCCCGCGAGCGCCTGAATGCGCAGGATGTTGAAGTGTGTCACTGGCATCTACAAAACTTCGCGCCGGAAGATCTGATCTACGCGCGCTTTGATAGCCCGGCACTGCAAACCTTTATTGAGCAGTTGAGAGACGCCGACGGGCTGATTGTTGCCACGCCTGTCTATAAAGCCGCGTATTCCGGCGCGCTAAAAACCCTGTTGGACCTGCTGCCCGAACGGGCGCTGGAAGGCAAAGTCGTGCTGCCGCTGGCAACCGGCGGCACTGTGGCGCATATGCTGGCGGTAGATTATGCGCTGAAGCCCGTATTAAGCGCCCTCAAAGCCCAGGAGATCCTCCACGGCGTTTTCGCTGATGACAGCCAGGTGCTGGATTATCAGCACAAACCGAGCCTGACACCGAACCTGCAAACCCGTCTGGATAACGCGCTGGAAACGTTCTGGCAGGCGCTGCATCGCCGGGATATTCAGGCCCCGGATTTCCACACACCGCAAGGAGTTGCCCATGTTTAAACACCTCAAACAGTCTGCGCCCTGGCTCGTGCTGAGCGGTTTGTTAACGTTTTCAGTGCTGGCGCATGCCGCCGAATCCGCGCCGGATGCGCTACGTATCGGCTACCAAAAAGGCAGCGTCAGTATGGTGCTGGCAAAAAGTTACCAGCTGCTGGAAAAACGTTACCCGAACACCAAATTCTCCTGGATTGAGTTCCCGGCCGGGCCGCAAATGCTGGAAGCGCTGAATGTTGGCAGCATCGATCTTGGCAGTACCGGCGATATTCCGCCGATCTTTGCCCAGGCGGCGGGCGCGGATTTGGTCTATGTCGGCGTTGAGCCGCCCAAACCGAAAGCTGAAGTGATCCTCGTGGCCGAAAATAGCCCGATTAAAACCGTCGCCGACCTGAAAGGACATAAAGTTGCGTTCCAGAAAGGTTCCAGCTCGCACAACCTCTTACTGCGAGCGTTGCAACAAGCCGGGCTGAAATTCAGCGATATTCAACCCGTGTTCCTTAGCCCGGCGGATGCCCGCGCTGCTTTTCAGCAAAATAACGTCGACGCGTGGGCCATCTGGGATCCTTACTACTCCGCGGCCCTGCTGCAAGGCGGTGTGCGTGTGCTGAAAGATGGCACCACGCTGAAACAGACCGGATCTTTTTACTTAGCGGCGCGCCCATATGCGGAAAAGAATGGTGCGTTTATTCAGGGCGTGCTGGACACCTTTAGCGAAGCGGACGCATTAACCCTGAGCCAGCGTGATGAGAGTGTGGCGCTGTTTGCCAAAACCATGGGGCTACCGCAGCCGGTTATTGCCACCTATTTCGATCATCGCCCGCCTTCCAGAATCACCCCGGTGAATGAAGCTACCGCCACCTTGCAACAGCAAACGGCCGATCTCTTTTACGACAACCGGCTGGTACCGAAAAAAGTTGATATCCGCAGCCGCATCTGGCAACCGACCAAAGAAGGAGCGAAATCATGAGTCTGAATCTGTTCTGGTTTTTACCTACCCACGGTGACGGTCACTATCTGGGTACCGATCACGGCTCGCGTCCGGTGGATCACGCTTATTTACAGCAGATAGCCCAGGCCGCAGACAGACAGGGGTTTAGCGGTGTGCTGATCCCCACCGGGCGCTCCTGCGAAGATGCCTGGCTGGTTGCAGCGTCATTGATCCCGGTGACGCAGCGGCTGAAATTTCTGGTTGCCCTGCGCCCGAGCGTGGTCTCACCCACCGTGGCGGCACGCCAGGCGGCAACCCTCGACAGGCTCTCTAACGGACGCGCGCTGTTTAACCTGGTGACCGGCAGCGATCCGCAGGAACTGGCAGGCGACGGCGTGTTTCTTGACCATACCGAGCGCTATGAGGTTTCGTCGGAGTTCACCCATGTCTGGCGTCGCTTGCTGGAGGGCGAGACCGTCGATTTCGCAGGCAAACATATTCATGTTCGCGGCGCGAAACTCTTTTTCCCGCCAGTGCAACAGCCGCGCCCGCCGCTCTATTTCGGTGGGTCGTCGGATGTGGCGCAGGATCTGGCGGCTGAGCAGGTGGATCTCTATCTGACCTGGGGAGAACCGCCAGAACAGGTAAAAGAGAAAATTGCGCAGGTGCGTGAAAAGGCTGCCGTGTATGGGCGCAAAGTGCGCTTTGGTATTCGCCTGCATGTAATTGTTCGTGAGACTAACGCCGAAGCGTGGCAGGCAGCCGATCGCCTGATCGCCCATCTGGACGATGCCACCATTGAAAAGGCGCAAGCCGCGTTTGCCCGCCAGGACTCCATCGGTCAGCAGCGCATGGCAGCACTGCATAACGGCAGACGCGACAAACTGGAGATAAGCCCCAATCTGTGGGCCGGTGTCGGGCTGGTGCGCGGCGGCGCAGGTACGGCGCTGGTAGGCGATGGTCCCACGGTCGCCGCGCGGATTAACGAATACGCGGCGCTCGGTATCGACAGCTTTATCCTTTCTGGCTATCCGCATCTGGAAGAAGCGTATCGCGTGGGCGAACTGCTGTTCCCACATCTGGATGTCGCTATTCCGGAGATCCCGCAGCCGCAACCGTTGCAGCTACAGGGCGAAACGGTGGCAAACGAGTTTATTCCCCGCAAAGTGGCGCAAAGCTGAGGCATCTATGGCGACGCAGAATAAATGGTTATTGCGCCTGGCTCCGTGGCTGTTGCCGGCGCTCATTGTGATCATCTGGCAAATCGCCTCTTCCGTGGGCTGGCTATCCACGCGGATCCTGCCCTCCCCGGAAGGGGTTGTGGAAGCCTTCTGGACGCTGAGCGCCAGCGGTGAGCTGTGGCAGCATCTGGCGATCAGCGCCTGGCGCGCAGCGATTGGTTTCTCGATTGGCGGCAGCATCGGCCTGGTGCTTGGGCTGGTGAGCGGCCTGTCGCGCTGGGGCGAGCGACTGCTGGATACCTCGATTCAGATGCTGCGTAACGTGCCGCACCTGGCGTTGATCCCGCTGGTTATCCTGTGGTTTGGCATCGACGAAACGGCGAAGATTTTCCTCGTCGCCCTCGGGACACTTTTTCCTATCTATATCAATACCTGGCATGGGATCCGCAATATCGACAGAGGGCTGCTGGAGATGGCGCGCAGCTATGGTCTTTCCGGCTTCGCGCTTTTCACTCACGTGGTTCTGCCCGGCGCATTGCCTTCCATTATGGTCGGCGTGCGTTTTGCCCTCGGCCTGATGTGGCTGACATTGATTGTCGCCGAGACCATTTCTGCCAATGCGGGGATCGGTTATCTGGCGATGAACGCCCGCGAATTCCTGCAAACCGATGTGGTGGTGGTGGCGATTGTTCTTTATGCCCTGCTCGGCAAACTGGCTGATGTCAGCGCGCAGTTGCTTGAGCGCCTGTGGCTACGCTGGCATCCCGCATACCATGTGAAGGAGGCAACCGCATGAATACTGCCCGACTGAATCAAGGGATCCCGCTTCTGTTAAACGGCGTGACCAAACGCTACGGCGATAACCGGGTGCTGAATACACTGGATTTGCATATTGCCGCCGGACAGTTTGTCGCGGTGGTGGGTCGTAGTGGCGGCGGGAAAAGCACGCTGTTGCGGCTGTTAGCCGGTCTGGAATCGCCTAATGGGGGTGAATTGCTGGCGGGAACGACGCCGCTGGCAGCGATTCAGCACGATACGCGCATGATGTTTCAGGATGCGCGGCTGCTGCCGTGGAAATCGGTTATCGATAATGTTGGCCTCGGTCTGAAAGGACGCTGGCGCGATGCCGCCAGGGAGGCGTTGCGTTCGGTTGGGCTGGAACAGCGCGCGGAAGAGTGGCCTGCGGCGCTTTCTGGCGGGCAAAAGCAGCGTGTCGCGCTGGCGCGGGCGCTGGTGCATCAACCGGGCTTGCTGCTGCTCGACGAACCCTTAGGAGCGCTGGATGCGCTCACCCGGCTGGAGATGCAGGCGCTGATCACCGAGCTGTGGCAAACGCAGGGATTTACGGTGGTGTTAGTCACGCATGATGTCAGCGAAGCGGTCGCCATGGCGGATCGCGTATTGCTGATTGAAGAGGGGAAAATCGGTCTCGATTTGACTATCGACTTGCCTCGCCCGCGTCGACTGGGATCGGTAAGGCTGGCCGAGCTGGAAGAGCAGGTGCTGAACCGGGTAATGCAGCGCGGCGAGTTGGAAAACAGTGTTCTTCCCCGAACCCGCCACGCTTGATTTGGCATTGCCCGGTGGCGCAGCGCCACCGGGCAATGCGTGTATTACGCCAGCGCTTTGCTGACTTTTTCGTACAGATCGCCGGAAAGATTCGGCAGCGCTTTCAGTTGCTCCAGCGCCGCACGCATCAGCGCCTGGCGGTTTTCATCATAGCGTTTCAGGCGAATCAGCGGCTCAACCAGGCGCGACGCCACTTGCGGGTTGCGGCTGTTGAGATCGGTCAGCATCTCGACCAGGAACTGATACCCGCTGCCATCCTCTGCATGGAACGCCGTCGGGTTGCTGCCTGCGAACGCCCCAATCAGCGAGCGGATACGGTTCGGGTTGCTGAGCGTGAACGAACGGTGATTCAGCAAATCGCGCACCGTTTCCAGCACGTTATCCGCCGGGCTGGTGGCTTGCAGAATAAACCATTTATCCATCACCAGGCCGTCATGATGCCACTTGTCATCGTACTCCTGCATCAGGGCGTCGCGGCACGGCAACTGCGCGGCTACGGCTGCTGAAAGCGCCGCCAGCGCATCGGTCATATTATCCGCCTCGTGATACTGCTGGCTGACCAGTTTGTCTGCCAGGTGTGTATCGCCAAAAGCCAGATAGCGCAGGCAGGTATTACGCAAAGCGCGCTTGCCGATATCTGCATGTTCGACCTTGTAGCTGTCGAGTTTATGGGCGTTGTAAACCGCCAGACATTCGTCGGCAAGCTCGGTGGCCAGCGTGCGCGTCAATGCTTCGCGTACAGCGGCAATGGCAACCGGATCGATGATGTCGAACAGCTCGGCAATTTCATTCACCGACGGCAGCGTCAGGATCTCAGCGGCGAGCGCCGGATCGATCTGCGCATCCAGCAAGATCGCGCGGAATGCATCGGCCACATGCAGTGGTAGCGAAAGTGCCAGCCCCTGCTGATGGCGCGCCACGTTCAGCTTAATGTGCGTCGCCAGCAGGCTTTGCGCCGCATCCCAGCGTGAAAAATCATTGCTGGCATGGCGCATCAGGAATGTCAGTTGTTGATCGCTCCACTTATATTCCAGTTTCACCGGCGCGGAAAATTCACGTAGCAGCGACGGCACAGGCTGGTAGTAGACGTTATCAAAGACAAAAGTCTGCTCGGTCTGAGTGACATTCAGCACGTTATGTACCGGATGACCGTCTTTTTGCAGCGGGATCACCTTGCCGTCGTTATCGTACAGCTCAATATCGAACGGAATATGCAGCGGCAGTTTCTCCTGCTGCTCTGCCGTTGGCGGAGTGCGCTGGCTGATGGTCAGGGTATATTGCTCAGTGCTCGGGTTGTAATCATCCTGTACGGAGACAATTGGCGTACCCGCCTGGCTGTACCAGCGGCGGAAGTGCGACAGATCGATATTGGAAGCATCTTCCATCGCCTGTACGAAATCGTCGCAGGTGGCGGCGCTGCCGTCGTGACGCTCGAAATAGAGCTGCATCCCTTTCTGGAAATTCTCTTCACCCAGCAGGGTGTGCATCATGCGAATCACTTCCGCGCCTTTCTCATACACCGTCAGGGTGTAGAAGTTATTCATTTCAATAACTTTATCCGGGCGGATCGGATGTGCCATTGGGCTGGCATCTTCGGCGAATTGCAGGCCGCGCATGGTGCGCACATTATTGATACGGTTAACCGCGCGCGAGCCGAGATCGGAGCTAAACTCCTGGTCGCGAAATACTGTCAGCCCCTCTTTCAGGCTCAACTGGAACCAGTCGCGGCAGGTGACGCGGTTACCGGTCCAGTTATGGAAATACTCATGGCCGATGACACGCTCAATATCGAGGTAATCTTTATCCGTGGCGGTATCGGTACACGCGAGAACATATTTCGAGTTGAAGATGTTCAACCCTTTGTTCTCCATCGCGCCCATGTTGAAGAAGTCGACGGCGACAATCATATAGATGTCGAGGTCGTACTCCAGACCGAAGCGCTGTTCATCCCATTTCATGGAGTTTTTCAGGGAGGTCATCGCCCACGGTGCGCGGTCGAGATTGCCGCGATCCACATATAATTCCAGCGCCACTTCACGCCCGGAACGGGTGGTAAACGTATCGCGCAACACATCAAAATCCCCCGCCACCAGCGCAAACAGGTAGCACGGTTTCGGGAACGGATCCTGCCACTGTACCCAGTGACGGCCATTATCCAGTTCGCCCTGATCGACGCGGTTACCGTTGGAAAGCAGGAACGGATAGCGGGTTTTATCGGCAATCAATTTGGTGGTAAAACGCGCCAGCACATCCGGGCGGTCGAGATACCAGGTAATGTGGCGGAAACCTTCCGCTTCACATTGCGTACACAGCGCTTCACCAGATTGGTAGAGCCCTTCCAGCGCGGTGTTCGCCGCCGGGCTGATTTCATTCACAATGCGCAGCGTAAAGCTATCTGGCAGACCATCGATAACCAGCTGGGAGCCTTCTTCTTTATAGTCGCTCCAGGGTTTGTCGTTGACATGAAGGGAGAGTAATTTCAGGTCGCCGCCATCGAGGCGCAGCGGCACAGCAGAGGCGCTATGGCGTGACACTTTACTTACCGCAGTGACGACGGTTTTCTCGGCGTCCAGATCGAAGGTCAAGTCAATATCGCTAATCATATAATCCGGCGCACGGTAATCGTGGCGGTATTTGGCTTGTGGCTGTTGTGTCATAAAAAACCTTTAGCATCTTCTGTTGGTTACGATTCCAGTCTATTCCGGTTGCCCCGAACGCGCCACGCAGAATGTTCATCTTTTCAGAGGGAAAAGCTCTGTCTGCTACATTTTTATAACAGGAGGCACAAAATGCCATCGACCCCCAAAACACGATGTGGTGTGATCGGGGTTCAATAAATTCGTAAACAAGGTATACTCCAGCGACTTACCTGCTTTGTTTATTTTACTAAACGCTCCTGTAAGAGGATGCTACTGCGCGCCATGACTCAACTCGCTTTTTCTGGTCTGCAAACGCTGCTGGATACCGACGCCTACAAACTGCACATGCAGCAAGCGGTGTTCCACCACTACTATGATGTGCACGTCTCGGCGGAGTTCCGCTGCCGCGGCGATGATCTGCTCGGCATTTATGCCGATGCGATCCGCGAACAGGTCGATGCGATGCAGCATTTGCGCCTACAGGATAACGAGAACCTTTGGCTCTCCGGCCTCCCCTTCTTTAAGCCCGATTACCTTAACTGGCTGCGTAACTTCCGTTATGACCCGCAGCAAGTCACCATCAGCAATGACAATGGCAAACTGCATATCCGTCTTTCCGGCCCGTGGCGGGAAGTGATTATGTGGGAAGTGCCGCTGCTGGCGGTGATCAGCGAAGTGGTACACCGTTGCCGCTCGCCGCAGGCTGGCGTACAGCAGGCTCTGCTGCATCTGGAAGAAAAACTGGCAGATTTCGCCGCGCGTACCGCATCGCTGGATATGTCCGGTTTCCGGCTGATGGATTTCGGCACCCGTCGCCGTTTCTCCGCCGATGTGCAACAAGCGATTGTTGAGCGGCTCCAGCAGGAACCGTGGTTTGTTGGCACCAGCAATTACGACCTCGCGCGTCGTCTGTCGTTGACGCCGATGGGTACGCAGGCCCATGAGTGGTTCCAGGCGCATCAGCAAATCAGCCCGGAACTGGCAACCAGCCAGCGTGCAGCACTTGCGGCCTGGCTGGAAGAGTACCCGGACCAGTTGGGCATAGCGTTAACGGATTGTATTACCATGGATGCGTTTTTACGCGACTTTGGACCCGAGTTCGCCACCCGTTATCAGGGGTTACGCCATGACTCCGGCGATCCGGTTGAATGGGGCGAAAAAGCCATTGCGCATTATGAAAAGCTCGGTATCGACCCGCTGTCGAAAACGCTGGTTTTCTCCGATAATCTCGATCTCGATAAGGCGCTGGATCTCTATACCCACTTCGCCTCCCGCATCAAACTCGGCTTTGGTATCGGGACTCGCCTGACCTGCGATATTCCTGGCGTTAAGCCGTTGAATATCGTTATCAAGCTGGTGGAGTGTAACGGTAAACCGGTGGCGAAACTTTCCGACAGCCCCGGCAAAACCATTTGCCACGATAAAGCCTTTGTCCGCGCCCTGCGCGAAGCGTTCGACCTGCCGCAGGTCAGAAAGGCCAGTTAACCATCAGGGAGCCGTCCGGCTCCCTTTTTTATCGACAAATTCTTAATGCTTACTGCGAATTCTGCTTGTCTGATAGCGCTCGCCAGGTAACATAGGTAATCCCTCCCGTTCCGGGCGGACAAGTGTTTATTTTTCCCGACTATTAATAGAGAGAATATTATGAGCGTTGTGCCTGTAGCCGACGTATTCCATAGTCGCGTAGCCGTTGACAGTGAAGTCACCGTACGCGGATGGGTGCGCACCCGCCGAGATTCTAAAGCTGGTATCTCCTTCCTCGCCGTTTATGACGGCTCCTGCTTTAATCCTGTACAGGCCGTTATTAATAATTCTCTGCCCAATTACAATGACGAGGTATTGCACCTGACAACCGGCTGCTCCGTTATTGTCACCGGCAAAGTCGTGGCCTCACCGGGTGAAGGCCAGAGTCTGGAGATTCAGGCAACGTCGGTAGAAGTGACCGGCTGGGTTGAAGATCCCGATACCTACCCGATGGCGGCAAAACGCCACAGCATTGAATATCTGCGCGAAGTCGCCCACCTGCGCCCGCGCACTAACATTATTGGCGCGGTTGCCCGCGTACGTCATACGCTGGCGCAAGCGCTGCACCGCTTCTTTGATGAGCAAGGCTTCTTCTGGGTTTCCTCGCCGCTGATCACCGCATCGGATACCGAAGGCGCAGGCGAAATGTTCCGCGTTTCTACGCTGGATATGGAAAACCTGCCGCGCACCGCGCAGGGAAAAGTCGATTACGATAAAGATTTCTTTGGCAAAGAAGCGTTCCTGACGGTTTCCGGCCAGTTGAACGCCGAAACCTATGCCTGCGCACTTTCTAAGGTTTACACCTTCGGCCCCACTTTCCGCGCGGAAAACTCCAACACCAGCCGCCATCTGGCCGAGTTCTGGATGCTGGAGCCGGAAATCGCCTTTGCCAACCTCGACGATAACGCCCGTCTCGCGGAAGCGATGCTGAAATATGCCTTTAAAGCGGTGCTAGAAGAGCGTCTGGACGATCTGAAGTTCTTTGAAGAGCGTGTGGATAAAGATGCGATTGGCCGTCTGGAGCGTTTCATCGCCGCAGATTTCGCGCAGGTGGATTACACCGACGCGGTTGCCATCCTTGAAAAATGCGGTGAGAAGTTCGAGAACCCGGTGTACTGGGGCGTGGATCTGGCTTCCGAGCATGAACGTTACCTGGCGGAGAAACACTTCAAAGCGCCGGTGGTGGTGAAAAACTACCCGAAAGATATTAAAGCGTTCTATATGCGCCTTAACGATGACGGCAAAACCGTCGCGGCGATGGACGTGCTGGCACCGGGCATCGGTGAAATCATTGGGGGTTCTCAGCGTGAAGAACGTCTCGATGTGCTCGATGCGCGTATGGCAGAGATGGGTCTGAATAAAGAAGATTACTGGTGGTATCGCGATCTGCGTCGCTACGGCACCGTACCACATGCGGGCTTCGGTCTCGGCTTCGAACGCCTGATTGCCTACGTAACCGGCGTACAGAACGTGCGTGATGTGATTCCATTCCCGCGTACACCGCGTAACGCAACCTTTTAATTACACGTATCAGGTTGCACGTATCAGGCCAGCGGCTCCGCTGGCCTTCTCGTATTCTTTCCTGTCAACTTTCGTTAACAATTTTTCGACATCGCCATTTGGCTTCCCGCTTTAATTACCCTTCTTTGCATATTTTTACGCCAGAAACAACTCTGCACAAAAATCACACTTGTGAATATTACCGAATATTTCATTCAGTCAACTAGCACATTTGGATAAAAATCACACAGCAATCCAGATGGCTAAACGCAAATATAAGAAAATCACCAATGAGAATCATTCCTGGATAAGCAAAGCCTTTATCTTAATTAAATATAAGTAATTCATATAAATAGGATTAGAAGCGGTCATTTTGTCAGCAGTGAGTTCGGAACTTTGAGATGGTTCACAAAGTTCCGTTAAATTCACAATATCTTACACAATATTTCTTTTTGTTACTCCTTTAAGACATTTGTAGCACTTTCAGGCTAGCGAAACGTTTACATGTTTGGAAAGATGCCTTTCAGACACAGAAAGACACCAAACTCTCATCAATAGTTCCGTAAATTTTTATTGACGGAATTCATTGGCGGCAGTGGCAGGTGTTCAAAAAAAACCAATGAGGGTAATAAATAATGATGAAGCGCAATATCCTGGCAGTGGTTATCCCTGCCCTGCTGGTAGCGGGTGCAGCTAACGCTGCTGAAATCTATAACAAAGACGGCAACAAAGTAGATATCTACGGTAAAGCTGTTGGTCTGCATTACTTCACTAAAGATAACGGTACAAACGGTTACGCTGGTAACGGCGACAAAACCTATGCTCGTCTGGGCTTTAAAGGCGAAACCAAAATCAATGACCAGCTGACCGGTTACGGCCAATGGGAATACAACTTCCAGGGTAACAACTCTGAAGGTGGCGACGCTCAGACTGGTAACAAAACCCGTTTGGCATTTGCTGGCCTGAAATTCGGTGACGCTGGTTCCTTCGACTACGGTCGTAACTACGGTCTGGTCTACGATGCACTGGGTTACACCGATATGCTGCCAGAATTCGGTGGTGATACCGCCTACTCTGACAACTTCTTCGCAGGTCGTAACGGCGGTCTGGCTACCTATCGTAATAGCAACTTCTTTGGTCTGGTTGAAGGCCTGAACTTCGGCGTACAGTATCTGGGCAAAAACCAGCGTGCCAACGCTTACACTGTTGACGACGAAACTGGCGCCGACAACCTGTCAACAGTTCAGAAATCCAACGGCGACGGCTGGGCTACTTCTGTAAGCTATGATTTCAACGGATTCGGCATCGTAGGTGCTTACGGTGCAGCTGACCGTACCAATGCACAGCAGAATGCTGACCTGCTGGGTCACGGTGATAAAGCTGAACAGTGGGGCACTTCTGTTAAATATGATGCGAACAATCTCTATCTGGCAGCAACTTACAGCGAAACCCGTAACTCTACTCCGATCCCTGGTGGTTTTGCTAACAAAACTGAAGACGTTCTGTTAGTTGCTCAGTACCAATTCGATTTCGGTCTGCGCCCGTCTATCGGCTACACCAAATCTAAAGCAAAAAATGTTGAAGGCATCGGCGATGTAGAGCTGATCAACTACTTTGAAGTTGGTGCGACTTACTACTTCAATAAAAACATGTCCACCTATGTTGATTACATCATCAACCAGATCGATAAAGACAATGCGCTGGGCGTAGGTTACGACGACACCGTTGCAGTGGGTATCGTTTACCAGTTCTAATCAGTCCCCTCGACTGTTATATGCATATCAAACAGGGCTTAGGCCCTGTTTTTTTATGTCTGCGGTATAACGGCTTAAGAGTTTTGAAAAGCATCGCGCTTTTTATCGCAAACGGTTGGCAATTCCCGTGGCAGCCGTTAACCTGATAGCGGATTTCCCTTCTGTCATCAAAATGGAACCTCGTCATGTTTGAGAATATTACCGCTGCCCCTGCCGACCCCATTCTGGGCCTGGCCGATTTGTTTCGCGCCGATGAACGCCCTAATAAAATCAACTTAGGGATTGGTGTCTATAAAGATGAAACCGGTAAGACGCCGGTACTGACCAGCGTAAAAAAAGCAGAACTTTATCTGCTGGAAAATGAAGCCACCAAAAACTACCTCGGCATCGACGGTATTCCTGAATTTGGCCGTTGCACGCAAGAACTGCTGTTCGGCAAAGGCAGCGCCATTATCAATGACAAACGCGCGCGCACTGCGCAAACCCCAGGCGGCACCGGTGGCCTGCGCGTCGCGGCAGATTTCCTCGCCAAAAACACCTCTGCAAAACGCGTCTGGGTCAGCAACCCGAGCTGGCCAAACCATAAAGGCGTCTTTAACTCTGCTGGCCTGGAAGTGTGTGAATACGCTTATTACGATGCGCAGAACCACGCGCTTGATTTTGACGGTCTGCTGGCCAGCCTGAACAACGCCCAGGCCGGCGACGTGGTGCTATTCCATGGCTGCTGCCATAACCCGACGGGTATTGATCCGACGCTTGAGCAGTGGGAAATGCTGGCGAAGCTCTCTGTTGAGAAAGGCTGGCTGCCACTGTTCGATTTCGCTTATCAGGGTTTCGCTCGCGGTCTGGAAGAGGATGCGGAAGGTCTGCGGGCGTTTGCCGCGCTGCATAAAGAACTGCTGGTTGCCAGTTCGTTCTCAAAAAACTTTGGTCTCTATAACGAGCGCGTGGGTGCCTGTACGCTGGTGTGTGCCGATGCGGAAAGTGCCGATCGCGCCTTCAGCCAGATGAAAGCAGTGATCCGCGCCAACTACTCCAACCCGCCTGCGCACGGTGCGTCTGTGGTTGCCACTATTCTCAGCAACAGCGCCCTGCGTGCTATTTGGGAACAGGAATTGACCGACATGCGCCAGCGCATCCAGCGTATGCGTCTGCTGTTTGTGAATACCCTGCAAGAGAAAGGGGCCAACCGCGATTTCAGCTTTATCACCCGGCAGAATGGGATGTTTTCCTTCAGCGGCCTGACCAAAGAGCAGGTTTTACGTCTGCGTGAAGAGTTCGGGATTTACGCCGTGGCTTCCGGGCGTATTAACGTCGCGGGCATGACACCGGATAATATGTCGCCGCTGTGTGAAGCTATCGTCGCCGTGCTGTAAGGCGCGAAAAAGTAAAAGGGTCGCTAAGCGACCCTTTTTTATTTACCACACCGATTGTTCATCTTGCAGGAACGGGTTATGTAGCCGCTCATTGCCCAGCGTTGAAAGAGGCCCGTGCCCCGGAATAAAGGTCACATCATCCCCCAGCGGCAGCAATTTGCGTTTGATGGAATCAATCAGCTGCGCATGGTTGCCTTTCGGGAAATCGCTGCGCCCAACGCCGCCTTTAAACACCACATCGCCAGAAATCAACAGACGCGACTGCGCATCGAAGAAAACGATATGGCCCGGCGTATGCCCCGGACAGTGCAGGACTTGCAGGCTAACCTTGCCGACCGTCACGCTGTCGCCTTCATTTAACCAGCGATCGGGCGTCAGCGGCGGGCACTCGTCTAAACCAAACATACGGCTCTGAGCAGGTAAACCTTGTAGCCAGAACTCATCTTCTTTTTCCGGGCCGATAATCGGCACACCATAATGCTGCGCCAGCTCGGCTGCCGCGCCCACATGATCAAGATGACCGTGGGTAAGCAGGATTTGCGTCAGCGTCACACCAGACGCATCCACTTCCTGAATAATGCGTTCTGCATCGCCGCCGGGATCGACCACAGCCGCAAGTTGCGTCTGCTCACACCAGATAAGCGAACAATTCTGGGAGAACGCGGTAACCGGAATAATACGATAGTTCATACTGCTCCTGTAGCTCAGCCTGAGATTTACCAGTGCCTTACCGGCCCGGTGTCAATATGCACAAAATTGCTTTTGGGGTAGTATCCTACACCACCGGAGCGCAGAGATAACGCAGCTTTGCGAATATTACTCAGAGAAATCCCTTCGATATGGAAATCCATCGCCTGACCTTTGGTATGGTAGCTCTGTTTGGCCACGCCGCGGCTGTGCGCGCGAAGCTCATTATTGGTATCAAGAGAACGGTAACCAGAGATCAGCTGCACGGGTTTGCGGGTTCCCAGCAGCCCCTGCAAGCGAAAAAGATGGTCGAACAACTGAGGATCAATGCTTTTGATTTTATTCGCGCGGTAATCACGGAAAAAATGGTTCAGCTTTGCTAATTCTTCCTGAATATAGCCTTTACCATCAAAGAACTCAGCTTTAATAGATTCTCCGGTATTCAGATTATTGAGCGTCAGAATACGCGGGCGCGGCGTGGAAAGAGTGGCAAATGCCTGTGTTGGTAGGATGGCGACACCGAGAGCGGCCCCACCCAACGCCAGCAATTTGCGGCGATTAGCGTCAAATTTATCCATGATAATCAGGTCTACAGATAAAACAGAATTGAACGTTATTTATGCACTTCTTTAGCGCACGAGAGGCACCTTACCGGGCAACAAACGCCACGTCAAGGCTGCCTCATCCCAGCAAACTCCGGCTCTGTAGACTGAAAGGCCCGATATTTGCCTGTTCATACGACAGCAGAATGTCGCAAACTGCTTCATTTACCTGATTAATTGTTCAGCTTTTGCCAAGATTTGTGCGCCCGATCGCGCTGTCAGGTCGTAATTGTAAATATCTGTACGGTATTGTGTGCGTCCATCCGTTCCGACAAACGCCGTCAAATAATAGAGATTGACCGGAATATCATGGCGAATATTCACGTAACGGGTTTCGCCCTGCTTTAACGCGTCGGAAATCCGCGCATCATTCCAGCCCGCATCCTGCAACAGCATATTGGCCAGTTCGGACGCTTTATTGACCCGCACACAGCCAGAACTCAGCGCCCGCGCCTGTTTCTGGAACAAGTTATGGTTCGGTGTATCGTGCAGGTAGATTGCATCGGAGCTTGGCATGTTGAATTTATACCGCCCTAACGAGTTCTGTACGCCTGGCGCCTGCTGGAAACGGAACGGTAAGTTGGTCGGCGTAATCGTCGCCCAATCAACCATCGCCGGATCAATCGCCTCTTTGCTGTTCCAGCCGCGCAGCACGGTGTAACCGTGGCGTTCGAGATAAGTGGGGTCATTCCAGACTTTCGGCAAAATATCTTTGCGCGCCAGCGTCGGCGGCACATTCCACGGCGGGTTCACCACCACATTATTCAGTGCGCTGCTCATCATCGGCGTTTTACGATCCGGGCGACCGACAATCACTCTGGATGCCAGCACCTGGTTGCCGTTGAGGTAATAGACCAGGGAATATTCCGGGATGTTAACCATAATGCCGGTGGAAAGCGTGGCGGGAAGCAGGCGCAAACGCTGAATATTCAGCGCCAGTAAACCCGCTCGCTGCGCCGGGCTGACGTTAAGCCAGTCTCGGGTTCCCTGACCAATCACGCCATCGGCATGCAGCCCTTGCCAGGCCTGGAAGCGCTTAACCGCGTCCACCAGCGTACGATCGTAGGCCGCGCGTACCGGCTGCGTTTTCTTCGCAGGCTCAGCCGAAGGACTCACCGCGACGTTATCGCCGGGAAGTACGATATCCGGCCCGCCATCCAGCATCCCGGTGCGCTGTAGAATCTCACGCAATGCCGGAACATCTTTGCTCCACTGTCCCGGACGTAAAGAGGCCGTGCTGGTGATTTGCGGCCATGGGCGGGAATCGGCTACCAGCGCCAACAAGGATTGATGCATCGCGGCATACTGCGGATGATGCGGCGCAAGGCTTGAGATAAAGCCCGGCAGCGAACCGTTATCCAGCGCCGTTTGCCACTGATTGATAACAGAAATGGCGGGCGTCGCCAGAGTGTAAGGTTTATCGCTATAAAGCCAGCGCTGGCCTTTTGCCTGGATACCGGCAACAAAATGCAGATACCCCATCATCGCGTCAGAGAGCACAACATCACGCGCTATGCCGGTTACCCCAGGATCGGTTAACAACTCAACCCAGGTGGTAAATTGCGGCTGAAAACCGGCAATCGCCACTTCTGCCAGTTGTTGTTGAAATGCCTGCACTGCCTCGCGGTTATCCCACATCGGATGCTGCCCGCGCGCTGCATACAACGACGATAGCTGATCCATATAGACGGGCGTCCAGTTGGCAGGCAACTGTGACTGTAACTGGCTACGCACGTCAGCGATGTTGACGCCTGCCGGGAGTGGCTTAACGCCGATCATCATGGCGGTCGCCGGAGATTGTTCCAGCGGCTGCGGGAGCAGCGTTGGTTGATCGCCCGGCGTTGCCGAGGTATCTACCGGGACAATTTCAGGCTCATCGGCCTGGGCATTAAACAGCGGAGCGAATGCAAATGCCAGGCACAAACTCAACGCTGACATTCGACGACCATACGACTTCATAAGCAACATCCCTTGTCCCCTGTTTCTTTCACATTGCATGTGACGGACCGTCACCTTTCTCTCAGTATATAAAGACAAAAAAGCATTTGCCTTCCCTAATGTAAAGAAGTTTAAAGATTAAACACCGGCTGGCAATCATTTTTCAGAAAACAAAAAGAGCGGCATCTCTGCCGCTCTTTGACTGTGTGCTGCCGTTACGATGCGTCTGCCGTACCGGGCAGCGTTTCCGGAAGCTGAGCGGCAAATCCGCGCAGCCCGACAACGTGCACATGCTCATGATTCTGCACGACTTTACGCACCAGTTTGTACGTGGTGCCTTTTTCCGGGCTGATATTTTCCGGTGCCGCGATAATTAACTGCATCTCCAGACGCTCGCACAGCTCAAACAGCGTGGCGATTGAACGGGCATCAAGGCGCGCCGCTTCATCCAGGAACAGCAGGCGGCATGGCGAAATATCCTTACCGCGCAGTCGACGGGCTTCATCTTCCCAGCTCTGCACCACCATCACCAGAATCGACATCCCGGTACCGATAGCTTCCCCGGTCGACAATGCGCCGGATTCCGCACGCAGCCAGCCGTCGGAGCCACGGTTAACTTCCACTTCCATCTCCAGATAGTTGCGGTAGTCCAGCAGCTCTTCACCAATGGTTTGCGGCGTGCGCTGCCCCATATCGATTTGCGGGTTCAGGCGCTGATAGAGTTTCGCCAGCGCTTCCGAAAAGGTCAGGCGGCTGCTGTTAAACAGATCCTGATGCTGCTCATGCTGTTCAGAGAGCACCGTCAACAAGGTGGCATGGGTTTCCCGCACGTTCACATTGAGGCGCACGCTGTTCACCTGGCCGAAGGAGACGCTTTGCAGCCCCTGGTTCAGCATGCGGATACGGTTCTGCTCACGCTGGATGGTTTTCCGAATAATATTCGCCACGCTGCGGGAGCTGATCGCCAGTTTTTGCTCGCGGGAAGTCAACTCTTCGGTCAGACGGCTGAGTTCAATCTCCATCTGCTCGATAGCTTCGACCGGATCATCGGTGCGAATAATATCCTGGCGGATACGCTCGCGCAGATGCTGATACACCGCGACGAAGAACTGGATTTTACGTTCCGGGCGTTTCGGATCTTCCGACAGGCGTAGCACGTCGCGCAGATGTTCGTTATCCGCCACCGCCAGGCGCAGCGCACCAAGGGCTTTATCCGACATGGAACGCAGTTCGTCGGCAGAGAGATACGCCAGCTCGCGGCGGTGCAGACGGCGTTCAACGCCATTGTCTTTCACCATGCGCATCACCGCGCACCAGCCGGCTTTCGCCGTCACCACCTGCTCACGCATTTCATGGTAATCGCGCTCCAGACGGCGCAATTTACGCGTCAGGTTATCCATCTCTGCTTCGCAGAAGGTAATGGCTTTCTCGAGCTGGTTACGACGCGCACGGTTGCCGGAAAGCTGCGCATGCAATTCGTCGCGGCGAATACGCGCCCGCTCTTCCGCACCGCCATCGGCGCGAACACCGATATCCTGCAACTCTTTTTGCAGGTCGTTGAGCAGCTCTTTTTTGGTATCGAACGAACTTTTCAGCGACGCCAGCACCTGGTTGTACTGGCCGAATTGCGCGGCATGGCTGCGCATCGCTTCACGCGCCCGGGTACGTTCCGCTTCCGCCTGCTCCAGACGCTGGCGCAGCTTCTCGTTGAGATCGTTATTGCCGTTGAACATTTCAGCCGAATCGGAGTAGCTGAAGTGCGCCCGTCGCTGAACCACTTCCGCCAGCGCAAAGGCCTGCTGGCGAGCATCACGCTGTACCTGCTGGGAAGCAGCGTAATCGGCTTTTAATTGTTCAAACTGTTCCGGGTCGCTTTGCAGCACGGAGACCACCGGTTCGAGTTTCGCCAGTTGGTTACCAAACTGCTGAATGAATCGCGCGGCTTCCTCGGCTTCATCCAGGCGTTCCCGAATTTCGTCAACGCGATCCGCCAGCGTGTCATCAGCCAGCAGATTCACACGCGGCAGCAGGCGGTTAAGCTGGGCCACGCCCTCTTTCGCCTGTTCAAACTGCACGCGGTTTTGCTGGTTGTCGTTTTCATGATTGCTGATAGCGCGTTCCAGCTCGCCACGGCGGCTGTTCAGCGTGCGGATTTCTGCTTCCGGATCGTCGTCAAAAGCAACGGCCAGATGGCTGCCGATAAAGCGGCTGAATGCCTGATGCAGGCGCTGGGTTTTCTGCACATCGAAAGAGAGTGTAGCGAAACGCTCCGCCAGTTCTTCACGCTCGGCGTGCAGGCTTTCGATGCGGCTTTCTCGCGCCGCGCGGCCAAACAGCGGCAACGTCGGGAAGCGGGAGTAACGCCACTGGCGATCGGCGATTTTCACCACCACCGCTTTTTCCAGCTCATCAACGCTAAACACGCTGTCATCGAAGGATTGCGGGTCCCCTTCGATCAGATAGAGATCTTCCGGGCACTCTTCAAGCCCTTCCAGCATCTCAGAAACCAGCGACAGATCCGGCACTACAATCGCGTGACGCGACGGGCCATACAGCGCCGAGTAATACGGCGCATCGTCGATGCTGACATCGTCATAGATTTCCGACAGCAGCACGCCGCCAAAACGCTCTGCCAGCGCATTCAGACGCGGGTCTTCCGCACCGCCAGGCTGGCTTAAACGTTCGATCTCTTCATCGACCAGACGCTTACGTGCGCCGATTTCGTCACGCTCAACAATGGCTTCGCGTTCGCGCTCCAGCAGTTGTTGCAGATATTCCGTGACATCCTGGCTGGACTCAAACTGCTCGCCGCTCTGCTCGCACAACTGCGACAGGCTGCTTTGTGCCGCCAGCCACACCGGCGCGCGTTTGGTCAGGGTCTGAATGCGCGACTGCAACTGCTCCAGCTCCTGGCGCAGCGCCATGCGCTGTTCGCCTGCGGCGGAAACGTTGTCAGAAAGCGCGGCAATTTGCGCTTCCAGCTCCTGATGCAGCGCTTCCAGCTCTTCGGCGTCAATCTGTTTGCCCTGGCGCTTGCAGAACTCGGCCAGCAAACGTTCGGCTTCCTGCTGTTCGCGCAGACGCTGTTCCAGTTCGGTCAGGCGCATACGCAGCGGCTGAACCTGCTCCGCCAGATGGCGCTGATTAACGCCATCGCGCAGCAGCTCACGCGCCACGCTCCAGGCTTCGTTACGCGCCAGCGGGCCATTAATGGACGCCACCAGTTGATACGCCTGCTCAAACTGGCTATGTGCGGTTTGTGAAACGCTTATCTTTTGATCCAGCGACAGCAGGTTTTCCGTCGCTTCTTGCTCTTTGGCCTGGAAAGTTTCCAGCCATTCGTCGGCGCTTTCCGGCGTCAAATCGGGCAGATGACACAACGCTTTCGCCCGTTCCAGCGCCTGTAACGCCTGGTTGTACTGAATGGCGCGGGTTTGCTGGACGTCGAGAGCCTGTTGATAATCGGCAAGCTGGTTTTTCAGCTCATCCACTTCAAGCTCAGCGGCTTCGGCGCGGGCTTCGTTATCTTCCTGGCGTTCGGCGGCTTCGGCCACCACTTCATGCTGCTCTTCGAGACGGATTTGTAACTCTTCCAGATCCGTTTCATAGCGCTCAATTTTTTCCTGCTGACGCAGCGCGGTTTGCACCAGGTTCAGGTGGTCGCTGGCGGCCTGATAATCCGCTTCCAGATCCCCTTCTGCACCGGCATGTTCCGAGAGCTCACGCGCCATATCGACATGTTTGTACTGCTCCGCCGCCAGTTGCTGGCGCGAGGAGAACAGATCGCGGCGATACTCCAGCGCTTTATCGAGATGCACCCGGCGCTCGTTGGCGTGGCGCATATAATCCGCCGCCACATAGTTGGTGGCTTCGCTGATCAGATGCTTAAACAGATCACGGTCGGACTGGGTGACGCGAATCGCTTCCAGCGTCATACGGTTTTCGCGCAGCGCCGCTTCCATATCCTGGAACGCTTTACGCACACCGCTGTTTTCCGGCAATAAATAGTCGCGCAGAGAGCGGGTAATGGCGCTGGAGATCCCGCCGTACAGCGAGGCCTCAATCAGGCGGTAGAACTTGCTACGATCCGAGGCGGATCGCAGACGACGCGCCACAATGCCCAGATCGAACATCAGCGCGTGGTAATCGGTAATGGAGTTGAACTGCTTGAACTGCACGCCTTCCATCGCATCGAGCTTGTCTTTCACTTCCTGCAATGACAGCACGCGCGCCTGGCGCTCATTCAGTGTCTCTGTCAGCAGTTGTGTCGGCAGCACCGAGGTAGGTAGCCCCTGAATGGCAAAGGGTTTGATATCCACTTTGCGATCGCGACCCGCAACCTGCTGCAAACGCACGCCCACCAGCACCCTCTGGTGGCGGGAGTTGATGACATCCAGCACCGAATAACAGACGCCGGCTTTCAGCTTACCGTGCAGGCCTTTATCGCGGGAGCCAGAGGTTGCGCCTGCTTCGGTGGTGTTACGAAAGTGCAGCAGCGTCAAATCGGGAATAAGCGCCGTGACAAACGCAGCCATGGTGGTCGATTTCCCGGCACCGTTACCGCCAGAAAGGGTGGTAACCAGTTCGTCCAGGTCAAAGGTGCGGGCAAAAAAGCCGTTCCAGTTAATCAGCGTAAGCGAACGAAATTTACCGCGATCAATCATTACTCTTCCTCCGAGCTATCCGGCTGATTATCTTCTGGCTCATCATTGAGTTGCAGATGGTTTTCGACAGGCATCGCTTCGCCGTCGCGGATCATACGCAGTTGCGCTTCACGCGGGTCGTCGCCCGAGCGCACGTCCGCGCCAAAGCGGAACACCGATTCGGTGATGCGGAACTTGCTGCTGTCGTTACCCATAAACCAGATCATGCCGAGACGGCGCAGGCGGTTTAACGAAGAGCGGACTTTTTCCTGAAGCTTCTGGCGGTCCAGATCGGAACCGGTAGAGCGGTTGTTAACCAGCTTCAGCAGCTTCGGTTCATCGGCCAGCGACATCAGCTCGTCGTATAGCTCCTGCTGGGTAAAAATCCCTTCGTTGGCCAGGCGTTCAGGGCTGAGATAGAGATAACAGAGAATTTTGCCGACCATCATATCCAGTTCAGAGAGCACTGAACGCGGGATCAGGGTGGTGGAACGCGGACGCAGATAAAAGAAGCCTTCCGGTGCGCGGATAAGTTCGACGTTATAGCGCGCGTAAAACTCTTCCAGATATTCCTGAAAATCCATCAAAAAGGCGTGATTATCCAGCTCGTCAAGGCCGATATGTCTTCCTGAACGCAATGCGCTGTCCAGCGCCGGAAAGAGCGAGTTTGCCAACGCCTGTGCCAGTTTAACCGGCATCACTTGTTCAATATTTGTCGATGACATGCGCCTGTACCTTGGCTCCGTAATCATTAATCGGCTGCCATTTCGGTGGCAGTCCGGTGAAATCTGCTTGCGCTACGCCGAGACGTACCGCCTGATCAACCACGATGCGCGCGATGTCAAAATGACGTACACGCGGATATTGCGCCAAATATTCGCGGGCCACGAGACCGAGATCCAGCGGCACACCTTTGGTTTTATAAATCGCCAGTTGCTGCTCAATAAGCGCCGCGAGTTGCTCGCGAATTTCGTTAAACTCTTCGAACTCCAGATCCGGCGGCAGCTCGCCGGTGACTTCTTCGTCGCGCAGCGCCATCTCTTCATCACGCATATCCAGCAGCCTGTCGGCACTGGCGTAGGTTAGCGCCCAGGGTGCATCAAAATAGGTCTGCACCGACTGGCGCAAACGCTGCGCAAAGACGCGGTTTTTATCCATATCGATAGCGGTACGGATAAATTTGTGTACGTGGCGATCGTAACCAATCCACAGGTCTATAGCCTGCTGGCCCCAGCTGACAATGCGGTCCAGCTTGCTTTGCAGGTTGA
The DNA here is from genome assembly GCA_030704225.1 of Kosakonia sp. H02. NCBI lineage: Bacteria > Pseudomonadati > Pseudomonadota > Gammaproteobacteria > Enterobacterales > Enterobacteriaceae > Kosakonia > Kosakonia styphnolobii. The sequence continues at coordinate 1,780,311 of CP131915.1, read as the reverse complement.
ACACCAGTTGATCGAGGAACTCCAGGTCGTCGCGGCCCAGCGTCGCATCCTGAATGCTCAGTAAATTGGTTTGCAGCTTATCGCCAGCGGCATCCAGCGTATCCTGAAGCTCGCGCAACGTACCGGAGGTTTCTGACAATAACAGCTCACAACTGGAAATGGCGGCGCGCCAGTCTTTGTTCAGCAACTGCGCTATATCGTCTTTTACCTGCTGCTGTTGCTCGTCCATCACCCGCTGGGTCAGATCGATACTGTCGAAAATCTCCGCCACGGAATATTTCAGCGGCGCATAGACATTACGGTGCCAGTGAAACTCATCGCCGCCCTCTTCTGCCGCATCGGCGGCGCGTTTCAGCTCACTCGCCACAATCGACAACTGCATTGAGAGGCGCAGCGTGGAAAACTCACGCTGGCGAATATAGTAATCCGTGATGCCAATACCCAGCGGTGTCAGGCGGTAGATGGCATTGCCTTCTGCCAGTTCGCTGGTAAAGCGGTTCAACAAACGCTGGCGCACCATATCGTTGATGGCGTTGTTAGCACGCTGGGTGATGGTTTCGCTGGTTTGCTCAAACGCCTCACTGACGTGGCGAAAGGCATCGACCAATTCGCCTTCGCTCATTTCCCCATCCAGACGCTCACCGTTAAGGGTGGCAACGGCCAGCAAAAAAGAGAGCCTGTCGACCGGCAGCGAGATGGAGAAATCATTTTTTCTGGCCCAGGCAACCAGTTCGGGGACTGTCTGGGAAAATTCACTCATCGTTTGTCCTTCCATCGATTTGCGGCTTAACTGCTGTCACGTGAATATAACGGCCGAGACTGATATACGGCTCCTGGCGGCAATAGCGCGTTTCGAGTTCGAGTAATGTGTCAAAACAGTCATGCTGTTGGTGCTTTTCACGCAGGTAATCGTGAAAGACACGCACCCCGGTTTTGCCGGTAATTTGCCAGCCGATCTGCTCAAGCCAGCGGTAAACATCTGCGGGCGCGCGCGGATAATCCGGGGAAAGGGTGCGTTTTTTTCGTTTCGGCATACCGGCCTGAACGTAGTCAAAATTCCCCGCCACCATGTTGTGCATCAGTAAACCGTCGGCGTTGTAAAACATGAGCGACAACGCACCGCCCGGTCTTAACACCGACCATAAGGTTTGCAATACGGTAATGGGTTCAGCAACCCATTCAAGAACCGCATGAAACAATACCAGATCAACGGGCGATTCTAAATGTTCTGCAACGTCCTGAGCGGGGCATTGTACAAAATGCATGTTACCGCTCACACCTTTCTCATTTGCCGCAGTTTGCGCACGCGCAATCATGGTTTCCGACACATCGCATAACGTCACGCGGTGGCCCAATTGCGCCATGCGGATCGCCGTTTGTCCCTCTCCGCCGCCTGCATCAAGCACGTGAAGTGGGGCGCGATCCATTTTCGCCAGCAATATATCAAGATCCTGCCACAGGATCGCCTGACGCAGCTGACCTTTCGTGGTGCCGTAGATATTGCGCGAGAATTTCTCCGCGATATCGTCGAAATTTCGATCCTGCATGGATGCTCCACGCTCCTGGCAAAACCGCTATTTTGTCACAGCCGTGCCGATAATGAACCCATCTGGTGTAAAATCCGCTGAAAACGCCTGCTGTATGGTCAAAAAGGAGACGAAAACGGTGCTTTTTACGCTCAAAAAAATCGTCGGCGGCTTGCTGCTGCCGCTGCCATTTTTGCTTTTGTTAATCGGTTTGGGAATTGTGCTGGTCTGGTTCAGCCGCTGGCAAAAAACCGGCAAAGTATTCATCAGCGTCGGGTGGTTGGTTTTATTGCTTTTAAGTGTGCAACCCGTGGCGGATCGTCTGTTAAAACCCCTTGAAGATACCTACCCCACCTGGCATGGAACAGAGCCGGTGAAATACATCGTGGTACTCGGCGGCGGTTACACCTGGAATGATGCCTGGGCTCCCAGTTCCAATCTGATCAGCAATAGCTTGCCGCGCCTGAATGAGGGGATCCGCCTGTGGCGCGCCAATCCCGGCTCGAAACTCATTTTTACGGGCGCAGCCGCGAAAACGAACCCGGTAAGTACCGCAGAAGCTGGCGCACGGGTGGCGGAAAGCCTGGGCGTACCGCGCAGCGATATCATCACGCTGGATAAGCCTAAAGACACCGAAGAAGAAGCCGCTGCGGTGAAACAGGCCATTGGCGATACGCCATTCCTGCTGGTAACGTCGGCGGCGCATCTGCCACGGGCAGTTATCTTTTTCCAGCATGTCGGGCTGAAACCTCTACCGGCACCGGCAAATCAGTTGGCGATCGACTCACCGCTTAACCCGTGGGAGCGCGCGATCCCTTCCCCGGTCTGGCTGCTGCACAGTGACCGGGTAGGTTATGAAACGCTGGGGCGGATCTGGCAGTGGCTGAAAGGCAGTTCAGACCAGCCAGGGGAGCAGTGATTTCGAGGCCAGATCGAAGTTGGCGCGGTTGAAACGCCCGGTATTGACCAGCTGCGCCACTTCATCCCAGAGCAGATACAGCCAGCGCCGCCAGAGGAAAGATTCCGCTACCGGCGCGTGCTGCAAATAGTGCCACAGCAATCCTTCCGCCTGCGGCCCTTCCACCAGACGAAACAGTTCATACTCGCGCGGTGCCCACAGCATAATGCCGGGGCCAACCATCGCCAGTAACTGATCGCTACGGGCATCTTTGAGCATGCTGCGCAGATTGAAACTGCCGTGCACCAGCACGCAGTTATCATTAAAACCATCAAACAAGGCGGGCAGGCATTCACGGGTACGAAACAGCATGCGTTTATCCTGCATCGTTAGCCCGGTGTTTTGATATTGATTGAGCGTGGTCCACAGCACTTCCATGCGCTGACGATACCAGGAGGGCCAGATATTTTCCTGCGTGCTGTCGACGGTGCCGACACAACCGTGGCTGTCCTGCCGGTGCCAGGCCAGTAGCGCTTCGACGATTTGATCTTTGAGCTGTTCCCAACGCTCTGGTGTTCGCGCGGGCGCTTCAACAGGCACGCCGCGCAGGCGTTCTATAAGCAATACATCGGGTCCGGGGTGCTCTTCGTGTGTCATCACGCCGTAGACCACCGGCATACGCACTGTGCCGCCGCGCGCCAGCATTGACGTCTTCCAGGCAAGCTGTCGCGCCAGCCCCGGCGTGGTGAAACATCTCGCCAGCAGCGGCATCGGGTTTCCCTGGCTGTCGTACAAAGACCAGAGTGCAGAATCAGGCTTTTCGCTGACGCACTCCATGCGGCTTAATTTTTCCCCCAGCAAATGACTTAATTCGGCCCGGAGTTGTTCCATAGCAGATTGCCCCTACAAAGACGACTGCTTTTATAATGAGCGCCTCGGACATATCTGTCACCCTGATGAGATCAAAACAGCATGAATATCTGGCCGGAAACGGCAAATCCCCCCCGGGCGGAGGGGATGAGGAATTAACGCAGTTCCTGACGGACGCGTTCAAGATCTTCGGGCGTATCAACGCCAGTGCCCGGCACGACGCTTGCCACGTCGACGTGAATTTTCTCGCCGTACCACAACACACGCAGTTGCTCGAGCATCTCGATTTGCTCCAGCGGGCTGGTTTGCCAGCTGACATAGCGGCGGATAAACCCGGCGCGATAGCCATAAATACCGATATGGCGCAGAAACGTATCGCCAATTGTCTCGCGCGAAAGGGCAAAGCGATCGCGATCCCAGGGAATGGTGGCGCGGGAGAAATAGAGCGCATAGCCTTCAGCGTCCATGACCACTTTCACCGCATTCGGGTTAAACGCCTCTTCGGCGCTGTGGATGGGAACGGCCAGCGTGGCCATACCGACATCGTGGCGCGCGGCGAGGTTTTCAGCCACCTGGCGAATGATAGCCAGTGGGATCATCGGCTCATCGCCCTGCACATTAACAATGACGGTGTCGTCGCTAAAGCCGCATTTTTCCACGACTTCGGCAAGGCGCTCCGTCCCGGACTGGTGATCGGCACGGGTCATACAGACTTCACCGCCAGCCGCCTCTACCGCACGCATCACATCTTCATTGTCCGTGGCGACGATAATACGCTCAGCACCGGATTCACGGGCGCGCTCCAGAACATGTACAACCATTGGTTTGCCGTTGATATCCACCAACGGTTTGCCCGGTAAGCGCGTTGAGGCGTAGCGCGCAGGGATGATAACAACGAAGCTCATGGACGACTCTCTTCCGCAGTTAATGAGCGAGCTTCAGTTTCCAGCAGCACCGGAATGCCTTCCCTTACGGGAAAAGCAAGGTTATCGATTTTGCAGATCAGCTCTTGCTTATCCTGGGTGTAGTTAAGTTTGCCGTTACAAACCGGGCAGGCAATTATTTCGAGTAAACGGTGATCCATCTTTCCTCCTGATACACCGACGTTGAACGGGTTGAACTCATCATATGCATTTATTACGCCGCGTCTACGTCGAGCCCGGCGCGGAGATCTGTAAAAAGCCCCTCTGGCAGACGGGAAAAAGTGACGCGTTGCGCTCCCTGCCAGCGTGCAAATTCGGTTATTGCGCTTTGTAACCCCTTTTCCAGTGAACGTCCAGGTTTGATCCCCTCCTCCAGATAAAGGGCAATGACCTCCAGCACGCTCTCTTTGCGATGCATTTTGGCATCCATACGCCCAACCAGACGGCCACGATGCAGCAATGGTAGAACAAAATAGCCGAATTGCCGTTTAGGGGCTGGGGTGTAGCACTCCAGCCGGTAGCTGAAATCAAACAGTTGTTCCGCACGTTTACGATCCCAGACCACCGGATCGAACGGAGAGAGTACGGCGCTGTGGGTCGCGGTGAGTTTGTCGGCTTGCGCCTGCTCCAGCAGCGGCAGCAAAGAGACATGCAGCCAGGCCGGGCCCAGTTGCTCAACATTCACCGGGAAAATCTTTTGCGCCTGCTGGAGTTGCTCCAGCAACAGCGGCAATGCGGGCTGGCGCAGGCGGTAATAATCTGCCAGCCACTGCGCACGAAAAAGCCCCAGGCTGCGGGCGCTGTTTTCCAGCATCACGGTTTCCGCCTCTTCTTGCGAAAGCAGGTCCCGTGCATCGTCCCAGTGCGGCATTACCTTGTGCATCAGGTCGTAAACGCGCTGGAAATTACGCCGTTCAACCACCATCACTTTTCCGGCGGTAAACAGCCCTTCGAGATGGCGCTTATGCGGTTTCCACTCCCACCAGCCACTGGCCCCTTTTCGTGGATGCGCAAAGTCAGCGGAACGTACCGGGCCATTTTGCTCGATATGGGTAATAAGCTGCTCAATCTCGCCAGCGTGCTGCTGCATCCACTCTTTGCGGTACTTCCAGCCCATTTTATCCGGGGCCAGCATACGGTGACGCACCAGGGCAAAGTCCTCTCGCGGCAGGAAACAGGCTTCGTGCGCCCAGTACTCCATGAGTTCGCCGTTACGCAGAGCGTCATCAAGCCAGTGTTGGGGAAAGGCCCCAAGACGGCTGAACAGCACCAGATAAGGGCTGCGGGCGACGATATTGATGGTATCAATTTGCAGCAGCGACATGCGCCGGATAGCCGACAGGATATCGTCTGGTTTAGCGCGCCGGGCGGGCTTGCGCAGTAGCCCCTGGGCAGCAAGATGTAAATGGCGAGCAGCGGTCAATGAAAGTTGCGGCACAGACATAGGAGTTCCTGTTTAGTGAACAGGGCGCAGCCGATGCAGCCATCGTCAACGCACCAGAGTGAGCAATTCCAGCAGTAGCTTTTCCACCTGTTGACCTTCAAGCTGCGCATCCACAGGCAAATACCACCAGTTATCCTGAGCAAAAGAACGACATTTGACGGCGTCTTTTTCGGTCATCACCAGCGTCTGGCCCGGCGTCACCAGCGCCTGGACATCCGCCAGTGTAAGTGACTGGTGATCGGCAAGGGCAACGGTTTGTAGCAAGCTCGCCCTGCATTCAGCGAGGGTAGCAAAAAAACGCGGCGGATGACCGATACCGGCCATAGCGACGATATTCGCCAGGTAACGCACCTCCCGACGCTCGCCCGTTACCAGGTTGACCGCCAGGCCAGGGCGCAGACGCATCGGGATCTCGCCCAAGCGGGCTTCGCCGCCGTTGGTTATCACCGCATCTACGCTTTTTAAGCGCGACGCACGCTCACGCATTGGCCCGGCAGGCAACCACCAGCCATTACCAAAGCGCCTGACACCATCAATCACGACGATCTCTTTGTCGCGGGCCAGCCGGTAATGTTGCAAGCCGTCATCGGTTACGATTATCTGCACCGGATGCTGGGCCAGAATCGCGCTCACCGCATCGCTTCTGACAGGGGAAACCGCCACGGGCGCACCAGTGCGTTGATAAATCAGCACCGGCTCATCGCCCGCCTGTTCAGTTGGCGTCTCTGGCGTCAGCAGCAACGGATAACGTTCCGCTTTACCGCCGTAGCCGCGGGATACCACCCCAACGCGAATACCGCGCTGTTGTAGCTGTTCCACCAACCAGATAACCACCGGCGTTTTACCATTTCCGCCTGCCGTCAGGTTGCCGACAACGACCACCGGAACGGGCGCGCGCCAGGCTTTTTTCAGACCGATACGGTAAGCAAAACGAATAATGCCGCTCACCAGGCCATAGAGCCAGGAGAGCGGCAGCAACAACAGCCACAGCGGGGATTCACCGGACCAGATGCGTGCGATCATTCGCCAAACTGCATCTTATGGAGTTGCGCATATGCGCCACGTTGAGCCAGAAGCTCTGCATGGCTACCGCGTTCAACGATGCGACCATCTTCCACGACCACAATTTCGTCGGCCTGTTCGATAGTCGACAGTCGGTGGGCAATCACCATTGAGGTGCGGTTTTTCTGCAACTCACTCAGCGCCGCCTGGATTGCGCGTTCAGATTCTGTATCCAGCGCTGACGTGGCTTCATCGAGGATAAGGATCGGGCTATCGCGCAGCAGTGCGCGGGCAATGGCGATACGCTGACGTTGACCGCCAGAGAGCAGCACGCCGTTTTCGCCAATCATCGTATCGAGGCCGTTATCCATCTTATTGATAAAGTCGAGGGCGTAGGCCATTTCCGCTGCGCGCTCAATCTCCTCGCGGCTGTACTGTTCAGTACGCGCATAGGCAATATTGTTCGCGACAGTATCATTAAACAGATGCACGTTTTGCGAGACCAGCGCGACCTGATCGCGAAGCGACGTGAGTTTGTATTCACGCAGGTCGTGGCCATCCAGCAGGATCTGCCCTTCATCAATATCGTAAAAACGCGTAATCAGGCTGGCCATGGTGGTTTTACCCGAACCGGAACGCCCAACCAGCGCAACGGTTTTCCCAGCCGGCAGCGTCAGATTGATATTGCGCAGCGCCGGCGCTTCACGCCCAGGGTAAGTGAATGTGACGTTGCGAAATTCAATATCGCCACGGGCGCGGTCAACCACCAGCGTGCCTTCATCTTTTTCCTGCTCGCTATCGAGAATGGCAAACAGGGTCTGGCAGGCGGCCATGCCACGCTGAAACTGGGCATTGACGTTGGTCAGGGATTTTAACGGACGCATCAGGGCGATCATTGAGGAGAAAACCACGGTGATGGTACCGGCAGTTAATGTCTCCATCACGCTCGGGAAGCTGGCGGCATACAGCACAAACGCCAGCGCCAACGAGGCGATAAGCTGAATAATCGGATCAGAGATGGAGGAGGCAGAAACCATTTTCATCCCCTGCAAACGCATCCTGTTGCTGACCTTGTCGAAGCGGCTCGATTCCACGTCCTGGCCGCCAAACATCAGCACTTCTTTATGCCCTTTCAGCATTTGCTCCGCACTGGTGGTCACCTGCCCCATGGTGTTCTGCATATTTTTACTGATGTTACGAAAGCGTTTGGAAACCACGCGAATGGCGATGGACACGATAGGTGCCAGCACAAGCAGGATGATAGAGAGCTGCCAGCTGTACCAGAACATCATAATGAACAGGCCGATGATCGACGCGCCTTCACGCACGACGGTAATCAACGCGCTGGAGGAGGAGGAAGCTACCTGTTCCGAATCGTAAGTGATTCGCGACAGCAAAGTACCGGTGGACTGCTTGTCAAAGAAGGTAACCGGCATCCCCATCATGTGGCTGAACAGGCGGCGGCGCATGGTCATCACCACTTTGCCGGAAACCCAGGAGATGCAGTAACTGGAGATATAGCTGGTGATACCGCGCAGGATCATAAGCCCAATCACCACCAGTGGCATCCACAGCAGCACTGAGCGGTCGGTTTTACCAAAACCATCGTCCAGTAAGGGTTTGAGCAGCGATAGCATGAATGTATCGCTGGCTGCGTTGAGAATTAACGCTACCCCCGACACGATCAGACCCGCTTTGAAAGGCGCGATAGTTGGCCATAGTCGGCGGAAGGTCTGCCACGTAGAGAGATCTTTGTCGTTATGCATTCAAAAAACCAGCACTTGTTGAAATAGCCGCATATTCTACCCGTTATCGCTGGGGACGCCAAACCACTGATGATACCAACGAGGTAAAACTTGATCCCGTAAGCTATGGATTTCCCAGCCATGGGGCGTAAAAGAAACCGTTATCTGACCCTGATGGGGCGTGTCATACCACTGATAACCATTCTGCCGGTAACGTTTTATGACCTTCGCGGAAGGCAAACGCCACGCGTTGTAACGCGAAGCAGATGCCAGTGCCGCCTGGGCGCCAACCCGCTGCACAAAAGGCAATGTCGATGAGGTATTGCTGCCATGGTGAGGCACCTGCACAAGTGTAGATGGCAAATGCGTCCAGTAGCGGCTAAGCATCGCCATTTCGCTCTGCGCTTCGATATCGCCCGTCAACAGCATGCTATAGCGGCCATCATCCACTTTAACCACGCACGAGCGATTGTTACCCTGCACCTGCGATCCGCTCAGTGGCCAGTGCGCGGTGAAAGTTAGCCCTTGCCATTGCCACTGTTCTCCACGAAAACAGGGCTTATGCCCCGTCCAGCCGAGCGAACTTCGCACCCACAACCCCGGCCAGTTTTTTAACAATGAAGCTAGCCCACCGCGATGATCAAGGTGTTCGTGGCTGAGGATAATTCCCTCGGGTTGTAATGCATGCCAGCGCAACCAGGGGGTGATCAATTGCTGACCACTATCGCCACCGGGCCAGCCGACGCCGGTATCATACAGGACCGCTTTGCCGTTACGTTCGATGACCATTGCCAGCCCCTGCCCTACATCCAGCATATGTACTGACCACTCACCCACACGTTCTGCACGCCACAGCGGAAATGCCAGCAACGTCAGGCCAGCCAGACAGATGGCAGGCATTGAGCGCCATAAACGAAAACGCACAGCAACCAGCAATAGCCATGGAGCCCAGGCCAGCCACTGCCATCGCGTATCGACATTCAGCCATCCCGGCGGTAACCCGCGTAAGAAGGTAAATAATAGTGCCAGACTTTGGTCAGCCAGAGACCAGCACATCTCTTGTAAAAGCAGTGGCCCGGTGAGATGAAGCAGCATCCCCAGCAAGATAAGCGGCACGGTTACGAAGGTCACCAGTGGAACAGCAACCATATTTGCCACCATCGCGCTCAGACTGATGCCATGGAAAATCGATAATTGTATCGGCAGTAATAGCAGCATCATTCCGGCCTGCAAATGCAGCAGATTGACCGCACCCTGCCCCAGCCTTGAGCGCAGTTTTATCGGTGTGGGCAGCCATTGATACCAGAACAGTAGCGCGGCAACGGCAAATGCCGACAGCCAGAGGCTATAAGACAGTACGGCGAGTGGATCGCTAAACAGGATCGCCGCTACGCAGCATAACCAGACTTGCCAGGGCGACCATAAACGCCCGGAAAGCCGCAACGTTGCCCAAACGGAAAGCGAGATAGCCGTGCGCAGCGCAGGCGGTTGTAACCCGGTAAGCCAGGCGTAACAAACCGCGAACGCCAGACCGGTTAACAAGGGTAAACGCCAGTTGATGCCATAGCCGGGAAAGACACACTGTACACCTCTGACAAAAAGCCAGCCCAACATTGCCGACAGCGCAATATGCAAGCCGGATATAGCCATTAAGTGGGCCGTGCCCGTTTGGCGCAGAATATCTTTGACCTGGCTATCCAGGGTTGCACGCTCTCCCATGCCCAGCGCCAGAATGACGGGCCACCACTGCCGGGAAGCCAGCGAAGAGGTCAGTGATTGCAGGTATTCAGCGCGCCAGCTACAGCGGCCATCTTGCAACTGAGCATCGATAATGCGCCCGGTGAGCGGTTGATGTGATGCCAGGGCATAACGCTGCGAATCAAAACCGCCCTCGTTGAGCTGCCCGTGAACCGCTCGCGCCCGAATGGTCATCGCCCAGCGCTGCCCCGTGCATACCGGTTCTGGCAAATATTGTCCGTAAAGGGTAATGCCTGGCGATGGCAATAGCCGTTTGCCATTCAGATGGGTAATTTTCCCCTGATGCCGGGTCATGCTGTCGGTGTCGGTAATAACAATTTCAACCTGCCGGTGTGCTCCCGGCAGATGCTGGGTTGGCCAGAGAGCCTGCATCGCTGCCAGTACTCCCCACGCGAAGGCGAGCAAAGTAAACCCGATATACCGCAGAGCTGTCCAGCGTAAGCATGCCAGCGAACACCCGCAGATAATGACGCCCCAGATGCCCCACAGGTTCGGTAACGCAGGTAGCCAGACCAACGGCAAGATACCGAGCGTAATACACGCGGCCAGAGCTGGTAATGTCATTCTCACCTCCATGTTGTGCGGGCAGTATGAAGCACAGCGGTGAGGTAATCCGGTGGGTATTTGGCTTTTTGCGGCGCAGGCTGGTCACTTCTTTCTTTGTTACACGGCAGCGGCAAATTTGTGCGAAGCGGGTTTGAAAACTGCGAGGAGGCAGAAACGAAAAAAGCACCCCCGAGGGTGCTCTTTCGACGATTAAACGTTAGCGGTTCGCTAAAATTTATTCATAAATATTGGCGCGGTCACGTAATTCTTTGCCCGGCTTAAAGTGCGGAACGTATTTTCCTTCCAGATCCACTTTATCGCCTGTTTTGGGGTTACGCCCGGTGCGAGGTGCACGATAGTGCAGGGAAAAACTGCCGAAACCGCGGATCTCAATGCGCTCTCCCTGGGCAAGAGTAGAGGCCATATGCTCCAGCATCTCTTTAACAGCATCTTCCACAGCCTTAGCCGGAATATGCGATTGCTGGCTTGCAAGTCTTTCGATCAATTCTGACTTGGTCATGATTCCTCCGGTTTCCTTCAACGCAAATTAGCTTAATAGCTTTAACAAGGGCGGCCGCAGCCGCCCTTTGTCATTGATTACAGGACGAATCCTGTAATCTGTCAAGTTACTCATCATCTATCACGCTGAAACCTTGTGACTTTCGTCCTGTTACAGCGTAAATAAATCGGAGCGCTTGATATTACTCGCCTTTCGCTGCTTTGAAAGCTTCAGCCATAGCGCTAGAGAAGTTACCTTCTTCCTGTTTGTTGTTAACAGTCGCGATGGCATCTTTCTCGTCAGCTTCGTCTTTCGCACGAACAGACAGGCTAACTACGCGGTTTTTACGGTCAACACCGGTGAACTTAGCTTCAACATCGTCGCCAACATTCAGAACCAGAGTTGCGTCTTCAACGCGGTCACGGGAAGCTTCAGAAGCGCGCAGGTAACCTTCAACGCCGTCAGCCAGTTCTACAGTTGCGCCTTTCGCGTCAACAGCAGTGACTTTACCGTTTACGATTGCGCCTTTCTTGTTCAGTGCAACGTAGTTGTTGAACGGATCTTCTGCGAGCTGTTTAACGCCCAGGGAGATACGTTCACGCTCTGCATCAACTTGCAGAACAACGGCTGCGATTTCGTCGCCTTTTTTGTATTCACGAACTGCTTCTTCGCCTGCAACGTTCCAGGAGATGTCAGACAGGTGAACCAGGCCGTCGATACCGCCGTCCAGGCCGATGAAGATACCAAAGTCAGTAATAGACTTGATTTTACCTTCAACGCGGTCGCCCTTGTTGTGGGTTTCAGCGAACTGCTGCCACGGGTTGGATTTGCACTGTTTCAGGCCCAGGGAGATACGACGACGTTCTTCGTCGATATCCAGAACCATAACTTCCACTACGTCGCCAACGTTAACAACTTTGGACGGGTGAATGTTTTTGTTGGTCCAATCCATTTCGGAAACGTGAACCAGGCCTTCAACGCCCTCTTCGATTTCAACGAAGCAGCCGTAGTCAGTCAGGTTGGTCACGCGGCCAGTCAGCTTGGTGCCTTCCGGGTAACGTTTAGCAATAGCAACCCACGGATCTTCGCCCAGCTGTTTCAGGCCCAGGGATACACGGGTACGCTCGCGATCGAATTTCAGCACTTTAACAGTGATTTCGTCGCCAACGTTTACGATTTCGCTCGGATGCTTAACGCGTTTCCATGCCATATCAGTGATATGCAGCAGGCCGTCAACGCCACCCAGATCAACGAATGCACCGTAGTCAGTGAGGTTCTTAACGATACCTTTAACTTCCATGCCTTCTTGCAGGTTTTCCAGCAGCTGATCGCGTTCTGCGCTGTTTTCGGATTCGATAACCGCACGACGGGAAACAACAACGTTGTTACGCTTCTGGTCAAGCTTGATTACTTTGAATTCAAGCTCTTTGCCTTCCAGGTGCAGAGTGTCACGGACCGGACGAACGTCTACCAGGGAACCCGGCAGGAACGCACGAATACCGTTCAGCTCAACAGTGAAGCCGCCCTTGACTTTGCCGTTGATAACACCGGTAACAGTTTCAGCGTCTTCGTAAGCTTTTTCCAGCGTGATCCAAGCTTCATGACGTTTAGCTTTTTCACGGGACAGCAGGGTTTCACCGAAGCCGTCTTCAACTGCATCCAGAGCAACGTCAACTTTGTCACCAACCTGGATTTCCAGTTCGCCCTGGGCGTTTTTGAACTGCTCAGCCGGAATGGCGGACTCAGATTTCAGACCGGCGTCAACCAGTACTACGTCTTTGTCGATAGCAACAACAACACCGCGAACGATAGAACCCGGGCGGGTTTCGATTTCTTTCAGGGACTCTTCAAAGAGTTGAGCAAAAGATTCTGTCATATTGATAATCTTCAGGATTCTTCAATTTAACGTCCACCTGGCTTCATGCCGGATGGGGTTGTTTTACATGCCTGCACACACTCCATTGCAGCAGGAGGTACTACGAATTCGGTCGCTTATGCGAGAGCCAATTTTTGGCGAGCGTATTGTAGCGCTTTCTCAATCACTTGCTCAATGCTTAAGCGGGTGGAATCCAACACTAAAGCATCGGCAGCAGGAACCAGCGGTGCAACAGGACGATTACGATCGCGATCGTCACGTTCCTTTATCTCGGCCAAAAGGCGTTCAAAGTTAACACTAAAGCCCTTCTCCTGCAACTGTAGCATGCGCCGATGCGCGCGCTCTTCAGAAGAAGCATCAAGGAAAATTTTCACTGGCGCATCAGGAAATACCACCGTTCCCATATCGCGACCATCAGCGATAAGGCCCGGCGATTCACGAAAGGCGCGCTGGCGGCGTAATAATGCTTCACGTACGCGCGGGAACGCCGCAATTTGCGATGCCGCATTCGCCACATCCTGCGTGCGAATTTCACCGCTGACATCTTCCCCTTCAAGAATCACTTCCAGATGACCATCGGTCGACACGAATCGCACGTCCAGATGCGCGGCCAGCGGAACGAGGACCTCTTCAGAGGAGACATCAACATGGTGATGTAGCGCAGCAAGCGCCAGCACACGATAAATTGCGCCTGAATCTAACAGATGCCACTGCAACGCTTCCGCCATTGCCTTGCAAAGGGTGCCTTTCCCCGCACCGCTTGGCCCATCAATGGTAATTACCGGGGCAATTGCCGTCATCTTTTTCTCCTTATCGGGGCATATCGTTACGTAAACGCCGCGCATTATACGCGCCAAAGCGCGTGATGGTTACTGTTGCGTGCGAATAACAGAAGAGTATGAGGCTGAGTGTAGAATAATTGCGCGGGAGACGGGCTGATTTACACCAGCCCGGGAGAGAGCAGGTTACGCCAGCGTGCTAATGCGGGCTAATTGTTCGAAATAATCTGGAAATGTTTTTGCCGTACATTTCGGGTCGAGAATGGTCACCGGCGTATCCGACAGCGCCACCAGCGAGAAGCACATTGCCATACGGTGGTCGTTATAGGTGCTAATGTCGGCAAACTGTAATTTTGCCGGTGGCGTCACGCGGATAAAATCCTCGCCCTCCTCCACCGTCGCGCCGACTTTACGCAACTCAGTCGCCATCGCGAACAAACGGTCGGTCTCTTTCACACGCCAGTTATAGATGTTACGTAACGTCGTGGTGCCTTTGGCAAACAGCGCCGCAGTGGCGATAGTCATTGCCGCATCCGGGATATGGTTCATATCCATATCAATAGCGTTCAATTCGCCGCGCGTACAGGCAATATAGTCATCACCCCAGACCACCGTCGCACCCATTTTTTCCAGCACATCAGCGAAACGGATATCGCCCTGCACACTGTTGCGGCCAATACCTGTCACTTTCACCGTGCCACCTTTAATTGCCGCAGCGGCAAGAAAATAAGAGGCTGAAGAGGCATCGCCTTCCACCAGATACTGACCAGGCGACTGATAATGCTGGCCGCCGCGCACAACGAAACGCTGGTATTGCTGGTTTTCGACCTCAACTCCGAATGTTTTCATCAGGTGCAAGGTGATATCAATATAGGGTTTAGAGACCAAATCGCCTTTAATTGCAATTACGGTATCCTGCGGTGCAAGCGGCGCGGTCATCAGCAATGCCGTTAAGAACTGGCTGGAAACGCTGCCATCGACGCTAACATTACCGCCAGTGAAACCACCACGCAGGCGCAGAGGCGGATAATTTTCCTGCTCAAGATAATCGATTTTTGCCCCGCCCTGGCGCAGCGCGTCGACCAGATGTCCAATCGGCCGCTCTTTCATGCGCGGTTCACCGGTCAGCACTAAATCATTTGTGCCCAGGCACAATGCAGCCGCCAGCGGACGCATTGCCGTTCCGGCGTTGCCGAGAAACAGTTCGAGTTTTTCCGCCGATTGCAGTGGGCCGCCAAAGCCGATCACTTCGCAGCGGGTGCGATCGGCGGATAAGGTGTAATGAACTCCCAGCGCATTAAGGGCATTGAGCATATGGCGCACATCGTCGCTGTCCAGCAAGTTGGTCAGCACGGTCGTACCACGAGCAAATGCGGCAAGCAGCAAGGCGCGGTTTGAGACACTTTTCGAACCAGGCAGATTGATGGTGCCATCTACCCGCGCGATGGGTTGTAACGTCAGGGATTCCATGAAACTTCACTCTCTACAGACAAAATAAAACCCCGCAGTCCAACTGCGGGGAGTATCGACCAGGTTATTAGCCGTGACGGCGCTCGAAGTCCACCATAAAGTCGGTCAGCGCCTGTACGCCAGCCAGCGGCATTGCATTATAAATAGAGGCGCGCATACCACCCACCACACGATGGCCTTTCAGCGCGTGCAGCCCGGCGGCGAAAGACTCTTCCAGGAAAACTTTATCCAGCGCGCTGTCCGCCAGTTGGAAAGGCACGTTCATACGGGAGCGGTTGGCCTTCGCCACATCATTGCGATAGAAATCGCTGCGGTCGATAACGCCATACAGCAAATCGGCTTTTTGTTGGTTGATAGCATCCATTGCGGCCACGCCGCCCTGTTTTTTCAGCCATTTAAAGACCAGGCCTGAGAGATACCAGGCAAAAGTTGGCGGCGTATTGAACATTGAGTCATTTTCATTGAGTACGGTGTAGTCAAGAATTGACGGGCAAGCCTGATGCGCTTTGCCAAGCAGATCTTCACGGACAATGACCAGCGTCAGCCCCGCCGGGCCGATGTTTTTCTGCGCACCAGCGTAGATAACACCAAAACGGCTGACATCAATGGGGCGAGAGAGAATCGTTGAAGAGAAATCGGCGGCCACGATCGTATCGCCAAAATCCGGGGTTTCGTCGATGGCGATCCCGTCGATGGTTTCGTTCGGGCAGTAATGCAAATAAGCAGCATTGTCGCTTAGTTGCCAGTCATGCATCGGTTTTACCGCGCGCAGGCCGTCAACGGTGGTTTTGGCGTCGATCACATTGGGTGTGCAATATTTTTTCGCTTCTTTCACCGCGCTGGCGGCCCAGTAGCCAGCATCAACGTAATCGGCAGTGGTTTTATCGCCCAGCAGGTTCAGCGGTACGCCTGCAAACTGGCCGCGACCGCCACCGTGACAGAACAAAACCTTATAGTTGGAGGGAATATTCAGCAGTTCACGAAAATCCTTTTCTGCCTCTTCCGCCACCTGGATAAACTCTTTGCCACGGTGGCTGATTTCCATCACCGACGTACCAAGACCTTGCCAGTCGCGTAATTCCTGTTGCGCCTGTTTGAGCACATCCGCCGGTAATACTGCCGGGCCAGAACTAAAATTGAAGACCTGAGTCATTTCCCCTCACCACGCTATAAAGCAATAAGTTATTCCTGTGACATCGGTTTTATCATTGAGCGCCACGCGCCGCAACGGGTAATCGGAGGTGGGGGAAAGTTGTGCACTATATCACATAGCAGAATGTTTTGTCTGGCGAAAGCAGACCCGATAAAAACCCTGTTATGTCACGCGAATTGCCCTGCTGGCCTTCGACCATTCCGGATTTCCACAGCGCGGACAGGCTTTCTCTTCGCCGACATGCAACATGACAATTTTACTGCACCGTACACACACGTAATTCCCTTCTTCGGGGACTTCAGTGAACCGCTCGCTACAGCCTTCCGGCAAAATACACAGGCCGGGTTTGACTTCCTCATCGGTAAAGTAATACACGCTAAGCTGCCCGTTGGTTTCCATAATCGCCAGCCGGACTTGCCCTAACTGTTCGACCCCATTTGTGCGCAGCTCCATAAAAAACTCGAATTCAGTCAGGTTCTCTTCATGCAATTTTTCCCATGCCAGCTCGCCGTCCTGCACAATGACCACCGGTTTGCCTTCCAGTAAATCTTCGAGCTTTTCGCTATGGGACATCAGCCACATTACCAGGCGGTAAAGTAATGCCAGCGTAATGAAAACCACCAGCACCGGCAGCATCGGAACATCATCATAAAACGCCACATCCCCTGCCGCTGACCCTAATGTCAGAATAATCAATACCTCAAACAGCGACATCTGCCGTACACCGCGCCGGCCGGTGATTTTGAGAAACAGGAAGACCAGGACGAAGGTATACAGGCTACGTAGCGAGACTTCCCACAAGAAATCCAGTGGGACCTTGTCAAGCGCCATACGATGCAGGTCAAACGCTTTCATTTTTAATGCCTTAACAGTGAGTTACTCACATTAAGCATAGCCAGAAGTTTTATTTTCGCCCGGCAAGGGTGGAAGATAGCGCCAGTCACCTAAAACCCGTATCATTGCGCGCTTTACGTACGAAAAAAGTGACTGCCATGACTCAAACATTTATTCCCGGCAAAGATGCCGCGCTGGAAGATTCCATCGCCCGCTTCCAGCAAAAGCTCACCGATCTTGGTTTTACTATCGAAGAAGCCTCCTGGCTAAATCCTGTGCCGAACGTCTGGTCTGTGCATATTCGCGATAAAGAGTGCGCGCTGTGCTTTACCAACGGCAAAGGCGCAACGAAAAAAGCCGCACTGGCCTCCGCGTTAGGTGAATACTTCGAGCGTCTTTCCACTAACTACTTCTTTGCTGACTTCTGGCTGGGCGACGCTATCGCACAGGGGCCGTTTGTTCATTATCCCAATGAGAAGTGGTTCCCGCTGCCGGAGGATGACTCTCTGCCGGAAGGCATTCTCGATGCGCGTTTGCGTGCGTACTACGATCCAGAAAACGAACTGGCCGCCGGTATGCTGATTGATTTGCAATCCGGCAACGAAGAACGCGGCATCTGCGCCCTGCCGTTCACCCGCCAGTCTGATGAGCAGACGGTGTATATTCCGATGAATATCGTCGGCAACCTGTATGTCTCCAACGGCATGTCCGCCGGTAACACCCGCAATGAAGCGCGTGTGCAAGGGTTGTCTGAAGTTTTCGAACGTCACATTAAAAACCGCATTATCGCAGAGAGCATCAGCCTGCCGGAGATCCCGCAAGCAGTGCTGGCGCGCTATCCGGGCGTGGTTGAAGCCATTGCCAAACTGGAAGCTGAAGGTTTCCCAATCTTCGCTTACGACGGCTCGCTGGGCGGTAAATACCCGGTTATCTGCGTGGTGTTGTTCAACCCGGCAAACGGTACGTGCTTCGCCTCTTTTGGCGCACACCCGGACTTCGGCGTGGCGCTGGAGCGTACCGTGACCGAGCTGTTGCAGGGCCGCAGCCTGAAAGATCTGGATGTCTTTACGCCACCGACCTTTGATGACGAAGAAGTGGCGGAACATGCGAACCTCGAAACGCACTTCATCGACTCAAGCGGTTTGATCTCCTGGGATCTCTTCAAGCAGGACGCCGATTATCCGTTTGTTGACTGGAGCTTTGCGGGCACGACAGAAGAAGAGTTCGCCACGCTGATGAGCATCTTCCAGGCAGAAGATAAAGAAGTGTATATCGCCGATTACGAGCATCTGGGCGTCTATGCCTGCCGTATTCTGGTGCCGGGCATGTCTGATATCTATCCGGCGGAAGATTTGTGGCTGGCAAATAACGCCATGGGCAGCCATCTGCGGGAAACCCTCCTCTCTCTGCCGGGCAGTGAGTGGGAGAGAGAAGATTACCTCAATCTGATTGCGCAACTGGATGATGAAGGTCACGACGACTTTACCCGCGTGCGCGAGCTGCTGGGGCTGGCGACCGGCAAAGATAACGGCTGGTACACCCTGCGTATTGGCGAGTTGAAAGCGATGCTGGCGCTGGCCGGTGGCGATCTCGATCAGGCGCTCGCCTGGACCGAATGGACTATCGAATTCAACGCCTCTATCTTCAGTGCGGAACGCGCAAACTACTACCGTTGCCTGCAAACCTTACTCCTGCTGGCGCTGGAAGAGGAACGCGAGCCGCTGCAATATCTCAACGCTTTTGTGCGCATGTATGGCGCACAGGCGGTGGAAGCAGCAAGCGCCGCGCTCAGCGGCGAAGCGCCATTCTATGGTTTGCAACCCGCCGACGGAACATTGCAGGCGTTTCCGGCACATCAATCTTTGTTAGCCGCTTACGAAAAATTACAACGTGCGAAAGTCGCTTACTGGGATAAGTAACGATAAATAACACGACAAGAGGTAGGCTTAATCTCAGGTCTACGCTATATTACGGGGCAATTTCATTGCCCCTTTTTTATTATATTTAGGCAATGAATGCCTGATGTAATAATTAAGTTAAATGTGGGTAAATATTATTTTCGTCACATATCTTATTTTGTTACTTTTTATGGCAATTACCCCATTTTAATTAACTGCTGTTTGGGAGATCGCTTAAAATTATTCAAATCATTTTATAACTTTTAAACTTTATTTTTATTTAGATAATCAACAAGTTACTCCGCATTTGCCGAAAAACCATACGCTTTGCGGTCCTATAAGCCAGGCGAGATATGATCCATATCAAATTCTCTTCTATAATGCTTTGTTAGTATCTCGTCGCCGACTTAATAAAGAGAGAGTTAGTGTGAAAGCTGACAACCCTTTTGATCTTATACTTCCAGCTGAGATGGCAAAAGTTGCCGAAGAAGCTGGTGTCTATAAAGCGACTAAACATCCGCTGAAGACTTTTTACCTGGCGATCACCGCCGGTGTGTTTATCTCCATTGCTTTCGTTTTCTATATCACTGCCACGACCGGTACTGCGACGATGCCGTATGGTATTGCTAAACTGATCGGTGGTATCTGTTTCTCACTTGGCCTAATTCTTTGCATCATTTGCGGTGCAGATCTCTTCACGTCGACCGTGCTGATTGTAGTGGCGAAAGCCAGCGGGCGGATCACCTGGGGTCAATTGGCCCGTAACTGGCTCAACGTCTATTTCGGCAACCTGGTGGGCGCACTGCTCTTTGTCTTATTAATGTGGTTGTCCGGCGAGCATATGGTCGCCAACGGCGGATGGGGCTTAAATGTTCTCCAGACCGCAGATCACAAGGTACACCATACGTTCATCGAAGCTGTTGCGCTGGGTATTCTGGCGAACCTGATGGTCTGCATGGCTGTGTGGATGAGTTATTCCGGCCGCAGCTTAATGGACAAAGCGATGATCATGGTGCTGCCGGTTGCGATGTTTGTCGCCAGCGGTTTTGAGCACAGCATTGCGAACATGTTCATGATCCCGATGGGTATCGTAATTCGCGACTTTGCGAGCCCGGAGTTCTGGACCGCAATCGGTTCCAGCCCGGAAAGTTTTTCTCACCTGACCATTATGAATTTCATCACTGATAACCTGATCCCCGTAACAATCGGGAACATCATTGGTGGAGGCTTATTGGTCGGGTTGACATACTGGGTCATTTACCTGCGTGGCAACGATCATCATTAATGGTTGTTCCAGGCAGTAAATAAAAAATCCACTTAAGAAGGTAGGTGTTACATGTCCGAGCTTAACGAAAAATTAGCCACAGCCTGGGAAGGTTTTACTAAAGGCGATTGGCAAAACGCAGTAAACGTACGTGACTTTATCCAGAAAAACTACACCCCGTATGAAGGCGACGAGTCCTTCCTGGCTGGCGCTACTGACGCGACCACCAAGCTGTGGGACAAAGTCATGGAAGGCGTTAAACTGGAAAACCGCACTCACGCGCCAGTTGATTTCGACACCTCCGTTGCCTCCACCATCACTTCTCATGACGCTGGCTACATTAACAAACAGCTTGAGAAAATCGTTGGTCTGCAAACTGAAGCTCCGCTGAAACGCGCTATCATCCCGTTCGGCGGCATCAAAATGGTTGAAGGTTCTTGCAAAGCGTATAACCGCGAACTGGATCCTGCTCTTAAAAAAATCTTCACCGAATACCGTAAAACCCACAACCAGGGCGTATTCGATGTTTACACCAAAGACATTCTGAACTGCCGTAAATCCGGTGTTCTGACCGGTCTGCCGGATGCTTACGGCCGTGGCCGTATTATCGGTGACTACCGTCGTGTTGCGCTGTACGGTATCGACTTCCTGATGAAAGACAAATATGCCCAGTTCCAGTCTCTGCAATCAGATCTGGAAAATGGCGTGAATCTGGAAGCGACTATCCGTCTGCGCGAAGAAATTGCTGAACAGCATCGCGCTCTGGGTCAGATCAAAGAGATGGCGGCGAAATATGGCTGCGATATCTCTGGCCCGGCAACCACCGCTCAGGAAGCGATTCAGTGGACCTACTTCGGCTACCTGGCCGCTGTTAAATCTCAGAACGGCGCTGCCATGTCCTTCGGTCGCGTATCCACCTTCCTGGACGTGTACATCGAACGTGACCTGAAAGCAGGCAAAATCACTGAACAAGACGCACAGGAAATGATTGACCACCTGGTCATGAAACTGCGTATGGTCCGCTTCCTGCGTACCCCTGAGTATGATGAACTGTTCTCTGGTGACCCGATTTGGGCAACCGAATCCATCGGTGGTATGGGCGTTGACGGTCGTACGCTGGTTTCCAAAAACAGCTTCCGTTTCCTGAACACCCTGTACACCATGGGCCCGTCTCCGGAACCGAACATCACTATTCTGTGGTCTGAAAAACTGCCGCTGAACTTCAAAAAATTCGCTGCAAAAGTCTCCATCGATACCTCTTCTCTGCAATATGAGAACGATGACCTGATGCGTCCTGACTTCAACAACGACGACTACGCCATTGCTTGCTGCGTAAGTCCGATGGTGGTTGGTAAACAAATGCAGTTCTTCGGTGCTCGCGCTAACCTGGCGAAAACCATGCTGTATGCAATCAACGGCGGCGTTGATGAAAAACTGAAAATGCAGGTTGGTCCGAAATCTGAACCAATCAAAGGCGACGTGCTGAAGTTCGACGAAGTAATGGATCGTATGGATCACTTCATGGACTGGCTGGCTAAACAGTATGTCACCGCGCTGAACGTTATCCACTACATGCACGACAAATACAGCTACGAAGCTTCTCTGATGGCGCTGCACGATCGCGACGTTATCCGTACCATGGCTTGCGGTATTGCTGGTCTGTCCGTAGCGGCTGACTCCCTGTCTGCTATCAAATACGCGAAAGTTAAACCGATTCGTGATGAAGACGGTCTGGCTATCGACTTCGAAATCGAAGGCGAATACCCGCAGTTTGGTAACAACGACGCGCGTGTTGATGACCTGGCCGTTGACCTGGTTGAACGTTTCATGAAGAAAATTCAGAAACTGAATACCTACCGCAACGCTATCCCGACGCAGTCTGTTCTGACCATCACGTCTAACGTTGTGTATGGTAAGAAAACCGGTAACACTCCGGATGGCCGTCGCGCTGGTGCGCCGTTCGGACCGGGCGCTAACCCGATGCACGGCCGTGACCAGAAAGGTGCTGTTGCCTCTCTGACCTCCGTGGCTAAACTGCCGTTTGCTTACGCTAAAGATGGTATTTCTTACACCTTCTCTATCGTTCCGAATGCGTTGGGTAAAGACGACGAAGTGCGTAAAACCAACCTGGCTGGCCTGATGGATGGTTACTTCCACCATGAAGCGTCCATCGAAGGTGGTCAGCATCTGAACGTAAACGTGATGAACCGCGAAATGCTGCTCGACGCGATGGAAAACCCGGAAAAATATCCGCAGCTGACCATCCGTGTTTCCGGTTATGCAGTACGCTTTAACTCCCTGACTAAAGAACAGCAGCAGGACGTTATTACCCGTACTTTCACGCAGACCATGTAATGGTATGCACTGAAATTACGCAGTAAAAAGCGTACACTTAAGGCCTCACTGATGTGGGGCCTTTTTAACACCTGTAGCCCGTTTTGTCAGGCATCTATACTTGCTGGATGTCTGCCAAAACAGACTGAGTGCAGACGGAATGAAACTGCACAGACACAGGCCCCGGATGGGCCATATCTGGAGAAAACACCGCAATGTCAGTTATTGGTCGCATTCACTCCTTCGAATCCTGCGGTACGGTCGACGGCCCAGGCATCCGCTTTATTACCTTCTTTCAGGGCTGCCTGATGCGCTGCCTCTACTGCCATAACCGCGATACCTGGGACACGCACGGCGGTAAAGAAATTACCGTTGAAGAACTGATGAAAGATGTCGTCACCTATCGCCACTTTATGAATGCCTCCGGCGGCGGCGTTACTGCGTCCGGCGGCGAAGCTATTTTGCAGGCGGAGTTTGTTCGTGACTGGTTTCGCGCCTGCCGCAAAGAAGGCATCCACACCTGCCTCGATACCAACGGCTTTGTTCGCCGTTACGATCCGGTGATCGATGAGTTGTTAGAAGTCACCGATCTGGTGATGCTCGATCTGAAGCAGATGAACGATGAGATCCACCAGAATCTGGTCGGCGTATCTAACCACCGTACGCTGGAGTTCGCGCAATATCTGGCGAAGAAAAATGTTAACGTGTGGATCCGCTACGTAGTTGTGCCGGGCTGGTCAGACGATGACGACTCCGCACATCGCCTCGGTGAGTTCACCCGTAATATGGGCAATGTCGAAAAAATCGAACTGCTGCCTTACCATGAACTCGGCAAACACAAGTGGGTAGCGATGGGTGAAGAGTACAAGCTGGACGGCGTTCACCCGCCCAAGAAAGAGACGATGGAGCGCGTCAAAGGCATTCTGGAGCAGTACGGTCATAAAGTGATGTACTGAGCCTTAGCCCCAACAAAAAAGCCACAACAGCGTGTTGTGGCTTTTTTTTATGCCGGACGGGTAATCCTCAGGCGTGGGCGACGGGTGTCGGATGATGACCCGCTTTACGCATCAGCATCACCAGATAGACCAGCGACACACCGGCAATCATGATAAACAGCAGGCTGTCGGAATAGCTCTGCATCAGCATGGCGGTCAGTGTCGGGCCAAGCAGACTACCGATGGTATAGCTCAGCAGCAGCGCCTGGTTCATCGCCACCAGTTGATGGTGTTCCACTTTTTCACAGGCCCAGGCCATCGCCACCGGATAAAGGGTAAAACCCGCCGTGCCCAGCACAAATAGCGCCGGAGCCATCGCTGCGTTACTGAGCATGCCGAAACAGCCGATAATCACCACGAATACCTGCACGCGCAGCACCAGCAAGCGACCAAAACGGTCCGCCATACGGCCAACAGGCCACTGACCGATAATGCCAGCGCTGACCATTAATGCCATCCAGAAGCCGATCCCGGAATCACTAATGCCCTGATGGGAGAGATAGAGCGGCATCAGTCCATACAAAGAGCCAAGAATAATCCCGGAAATAATACAGCCATTGACCCCAAGACGCGCATGACGCAGGCGCAGCATCGGCCATACCAACGTAGCCGCCTGCTCTTCGCTGTGCTGATTGACGATGCGGGTAAATAACAACGGCAAAATGGCAGCCAGCACAAGGCCGGTAACCCACGGCAGCACGCTCATCAACTCGGTCGGCAATTTGCTGACCATTAACTGACCGAGCACCGTACCCACGTAATAAACCATCATATAGGCGGCCAGCAGGCGTCCCCGGTTGTGGGACGTGCCGCTACACATCAGCGCACTTTCAACTACGACCCAAATCATCGCGCAGCCTACGCCAGCAATAAAGCGCCAGACCATCCAGCTCCAGAAGCCGACCATCAGCCCTAACCCTACGCACCCCACAGCAAAAATCAGCGAAGCAAGGTAATAGCTGCGATTGAAACCCAGCCGACGGATCAAGCGCCCGGTGAGTAACGTCCCGAGCAAATTACCGGTGAAATAGGAAGAGCCAACCATGCCGACCTGCCACGTTGGCAGATTTTCATGGGCGAGCCAAAGTGGCACGAGCGTGTTCAGCGTCGCGATCGCCAGGGTCAACAGCATCAGGCCACAGAGCAGTAATAGCACCGGCCGGGTATAGGTGGTCATGGGTAAAAACCGTGAGGAAGTTCAGATTTCGTGCGCATCATGCCACTGGCAAAAACATTGTCAATCCACTGTTTTCAGGCCCTGGCGGGTTTTGCGGTACGACGATTCGTAAAACTTATCTACTGCGTTGTCCGGGTGCGAAGAAAATTTCACAGCATATTGATTAATGAAGGATATTTCGCAGAGTGCTCAAATTTATCAGTCGAAAAAATTCATGATGATTTACGGCCAAACAGCGCTGAAAAATAAGCAATAAAAAAGCGCCCGTAGGCGCTTTTCAGAAATATTCAGAACCGGCGATTAACCGATGTACTCAAGCCCGTTCATATACGGACGCAGCACTTCCGGTACTTCAATGCGACCATCAGCCTGCTGATAGTTTTCCAGCACCGCAACCAGCGTACGACCGACTGCCAGCCCGGATCCGTTCAGCGTGTGCACCAGACGGGTTTTCTTGTCGGACTTGCTGCGGCAACGCGCTTGCATACGACGCGCCTGGAAATCCCACACGTTAGAGCAGGAAGAGATTTCGCGGTAGGTATCCTGCGCCGGGACCCACACTTCCAAATCGTAGGTTTTGCATGCGCCAAAGCCCATATCACCAGTACAGAGCAGCACTTTACGGTATGGCAGACCGAGCAGTTGCAGTACTTTTTCTGCATGACCGGTCATCTCTTCCAGCGCCGCCATTGAATCTTCCGGGCGAACGATTTGAACCATCTCGACTTTGTCGAACTGATGCATACGGATAAGACCTCGGGTATCACGGCCGTAAGAACCAGCTTCAGAGCGGAAGCACGGTGTATGCGCGGTCATTTTGATTGGCAGCGCCTCTTCGTCGAGGATCTCATCACGCACCAGGTTGGTCAGCGGCACTTCTGCGGTCGGGATCAGTGCATAGTTGCTGCTGTCAGACTCTTCTTCCAACGGACGAGTATGGAACAGGTCGCCAGCAAATTTTGGCAACTGGCCCGTACCGTACAGTGTGTCGTGGTTCACCAGATACGGCACGTAGTTTTCCGCGTAGCCGTGTTGTTCGGTATGCAGATCCAGCATGAACTGCGCCAGCGCGCGATGCATACGGGCGATCTGCCCTTTCATCACCACAAAACGGGAGCCGGTCAGTTTTACCGCCGCGGCAAAATCGAGCCCGCTGTGCATTTCGCCAAGAGTGACATGATCGCGAATGTCAAAATCGAACTGGCGCGGTGTGCCCCAGCGACTGACTTCAACGTTATCGTTCTCATCACGACCAACCGGAACGCTGTCGTCAGGCAGGTTTGGAATGGTCAGGGCAATCTCGCGGATCTCTGCCTGTAGGGTTTCCAGCTCGGCTTTCGCCGCGTCCAGTTCTTCACCCAGCTTGTTGACTTCCAGGCGTAAAGGCTCGATATCTTCCCCGCGTGCTTTCGCCTGGCCAATGGATTTCGATCGCGAGTTACGCTCTGCCTGAAGGTTTTCAGTATTAACCTGCAAGACTTTACGACGCTCCTCGAGCGCGCGTAATTTATCTACATCCAGCTTAAAGCCCCGGCGTGCCAGTTTTTCAGCGACTGCGTCTGGCTCGGTACGCAGCAGATTGGGATCGAGCATGCTTTTCCTGTGCTTATCGAATTGAAATAAAAGAGCACGATCGCAGCCTGCGACCGTGGGTATAAGCCGTAACCTTACCGCAACGCCCGCACTAGCGATAGCGTTTTATAGGGCTTTTATGATCCTGTTCAGCGAGCCAGGCGAGCTTTTCGCCAATCTTGCCTTCAAGTCCTCTGCTGGTGGGACGGTAATAGCGTGTTTGTGCCATTTCCTGTGGGAAATACTCTTCGCCTGCGGCATAAGCATTGGGTTCATCATGCGCGTAACGATACTCCTGACCATACCCCATCTCTTTCATGAGTTTGGTCGGTGCATTACGCAAATGGACAGGCACGTCAAAATCCGGGCGCTCGCGCGCATCGGCCATTGCCGCTTTGAACGCGGTATAAACTGCATTGCTTTTCGGTGCGCAGGCCAGGTAAACAATGGCCTGCGCAATAGCGCGTTCACCTTCAGCGGGGCCGACCCGGGTAAAACAGTCCCAGGCGGAAATCGCCACCTGCATCGCACGGGGATCGGCATTTCCCACATCTTCTGAGGCGATGGCCAGACAACGGCGCGCCACATACAGCGGATCGCCACCGGCGGTAATAATGCGTGCGTACCAGTAGAGCGCGGCATCCGGTGCGCTACCGCGTACGGATTTGTGGAAGGCGGATATCAGGTCGTAGAAACGGTCCCCCTTGTTATCGAAGCGCGCGCTACGCTCGCCAGCAATTTCGGTCAACAGTTCCGGCTTTAAAACGCGTTTTCCGGCGTCGTCGAGCTCCGCCATGTCCGCCATCATTTCCAGCGTGTTTAGTGCCCGGCGCGCATCGCCATTAACCAGCTCAGCAATGGCCCGCCGGGTATCGTCCGGCAGAACGATATCCTGACCGCCGTAACCGCGGGCTTTATCTTCCATCGCCTGAGTCAGGACGTGCTCAATATCTTCCGTGGTCAGGGATTTCAGCAGGTAAACACGCGCCCGGGAAAGCAGGGCAGAATTGAGTTCAAAAGAGGGGTTTTCGGTAGTCGCACCGATAAAGGTAATCGTGCCGTCTTCAATATGCGGCAGAAATGCATCTTGTTGGCTTTTGTTGAAACGATGAACTTCGTCGACAAACAGGATGGTGCGCCGCCCGGCATTGCGATTCTGACGCGCGCGCTCAATGGCTTCACGGATCTCTTTCACGCCAGAGGTTACCGCAGAAATACGCTCAACATCCGCATTGGCATAACGGGCAATCACTTCCGCGAGGGTTGTTTTCCCCGTTCCCGGTGGCCCCCAGAGGATCATCGAATGCAAATGCCCGGCTTCAATGGCGCGCGGCAAGGGCTTGCCTGCGGCCAGAAGATGTTGCTGGCCAATGTACTGCGCTAAATTTTCTGGCCGCATACGGGCGGCCAGAGGTTGAAACGCATTATCGGAAAAATCGAGCGACATGTTGCTCATGCACGCCTCTTACTTACGTTGATCGTCAACCGTTACGCCCTGCGGCGGGGTAAAGGTGAATTTTGATGCGTCAACTGCGCCATTTTGCTGTGCTTTCAACTGATAGCTACTGCGTTGGTCATCCTGCTCAATGGCGCTGAACTGATGAATTGTGCCATCACGACCCACATTGATAGTGAACTGCTTCAGGTTGCCGCTGCTGCTTTTTGGCGTCAGCACAAAATCGTCGCCTTTTTGCTCAATATTGTACTGCTGCCAGTCGCTGGTCTGGTTACGGGCAATCAGCATAAACGGCGTGTTGCTGGTCGCATCTTTCAGCCAGGTTGCCGTTGCCTGCTCAACGAACGGGTTATAAAACCACAGGGTTTTACCGTCGGACACCAGTACGCTTTCGTCCGGCTGGGTCATATGCCAGTTGAACAAATTAGGGCGTTTCACCCATAAATCCCCCTGGCCTTCCTGTACCGCGGCACCGCTGCCGTCGGTCACTTTCTGGGTAAAACTGGCGTGGAAACTGCTCACTTTATCAAGGCGGCTTTTGAGATCGCTTGCCGCATCCGCCCATACGTTGCTGGCCAGCAAACTGCCCATCAGCGCACAAACCATGGCGATTTTTTTCATTGTCGTTCCTCAGATACGTCACTCCCGACGCGGGAGAATACTTCTGTCACTCTAGGTAACGGGCACCAGGAGAGACAGAAGAAAAGACTGAATTTTAGTTTTTTACCCAAATTTGCAATCAATCAAACGGCGGCGGAGCCAGCACCTCACGGTTTCCGTTATGTCCCTGTTCGCTGACGATGCCTTGCGCTTCCATCTGTTCAATAATGCGCGCCGCGCGGTTATAACCGATGCGGAACTGGCGCTGTACGCCCGAGATCGACGCTTTGCGTTTTTCTGTCACAAAGTTGACTGCCTGGTCGAACAGTGGATCCAGATCTTCGCCGCCGTCGAAACCGCCAGCACCGCCTTCATTTTCGCTGTCGGAGGTAATACCGTCGACGTATTGCGGACGGCCGCGCGCTTTCCAGTCCTGCACCACGGCGTGAACTTCCTGATCGCGGACAAACGCGCCATGGACACGCACCGGTGCAGACGTAGAGTTCGGACCGGAGTACAGCATGTCGCCCATGCCGAGCAGAGATTCCGCGCCGCCCTGATCGAGGATGGTGCGGGAGTCAATTTTGCTCGACACGGTAAAGGCAATACGCGTCGGGATGTTGGCTTTGATCAAACCAGTGATAACGTCGACGGAAGGACGCTGGGTTGCCAGCACCAGGTGGATACCGGCGGCGCGCGCTTTCTGCGCCAGACGCGCAATCAGCTCTTCCACTTTCTTGCCAACGGTCATCATCAGATCGGCGAATTCATCGACCAGCACCACGATGTAAGGCAGTTTTTCCAGCACCGGATGCTGAGCATCCATGCTGTCGCCCGGCTTCCAGTAAGGATCCGGGATCGGGCGGCCCATCCGCGCGGCTTCGGCGATTTTCTCGTTATAGCCCGCAAGATTACGTACGCCCAGCGCGGACATCAGTTTATAGCGACGCTCCATCTCGTTGACACTCCAGCGCAGGGCGTTGGCGGCGTCTTTCATATCCGTGACCACTTCGGTCAACAAATGCGGGATCCCTTCGTAAACGGAGAGCTCCAGCATTTTCGGGTCGATCATGATGAAACGCACATCTTCCGGCGTCGCTTTATACAACATGCTGAGGATCATGGCGTTAACCCCGACCGACTTACCGGAACCGGTGGTACCGGCAACCAACAAGTGCGGCATTTTCGCCAGATCGGCAATCACCG
The DNA here is from genome assembly GCA_030704225.1 of Kosakonia sp. H02. Taxonomy (NCBI): domain Bacteria; kingdom Pseudomonadati; phylum Pseudomonadota; class Gammaproteobacteria; order Enterobacterales; family Enterobacteriaceae; genus Kosakonia; species Kosakonia styphnolobii. The sequence continues at coordinate 1,750,486 of CP131915.1, read as the reverse complement.
GATCGCCGGCAATGTCTTTACCCAAAACCACGGTGAGCGGCGACGGGTTTTCGCGGAACTTCACGCAGTCCAGCACTTCGCGCAGGTAAACGGTCTGGCGTTTCTTATTCGGCAGTTCCAGGCCGACATATGGCTTGCCCGGGATAACTTCGACCACACGCACGGCAACGGTCGACAAAGAACGCGCCAGGTCGCGGGACAAGTTAGAAATACGCGCGGCCTTCACACCCGGCGCCAGGTTCAGCTCAAAACGTGTGATAACCGGACCTGGCGAGTAGTTCACCACATCAGCTTTGATGCGGAAATCGGCCAGACGCGCTTCAACCAGACGCGCCATTTGCTCCAGAGCAAAGGTATCGACAGGTTCGACTTCCGCTGGCGGCTGTGTCAGCAGATCCAGTGACGGAAGCGGCGTGGTCGGCCTCTGCACCGGACGGCTGTCGCCGTTACGCATCAACAGCGGGTGGATCAGGCTCTCCTGCGGTTGCGGAGCCGGTTGTTGAGGCTGCTGGTGGTGTTGCTGCGGCTGTTGCACAGGCTGCTGATAATGCTGCGGCTGTACTGGTTGCTGATAAGGTTGTTGTGGCTGTTGAAAATGTTGCGGTGGCTGTGCAGGCGCTTCCGGCTCCGGCATCACGCCCGGCGTAAACAGCGGTTCGCTCGGGCCGTCATCGACCAGCGTTTTCAACGGCGAGAGGTCAAAATCCTCGGGCATAAAGGCTTGCGTACCGGCCAACTGATCCCCGCCATAGCGTTGTTGCTGAGATGCAGCAAACTGGCGAGCAAGCTCGGCTTCTTCCGCGTCATCCTCTTCCAGCGCAGGCTGCTGCGCGTGAAATTGCGGTGTCTCATGCTGGTACTCATCACCGTAGCGATCGTGCTGAGTGGCGGCAAACTGACGCGCCAGCTCATTTTGTTGCAGCATTTCGACATCATCATCGGAGAGATGAGGATTCTGTTGACGCAGATCTTCCCGCGCTCGCTCTTCGGCCATGCGCTGGGAAGGGAGTTTAATGCCATAAGAGGCCAGCTCGCGACGCGTTGGTACGCGAACACGATTTGGGCGAGGAAGCTGCGGGCCAATCCCCTCTTTCACCTGCTGACGCGGTGCGCCACCGGCCAGGCTGAAGACCGGCGCGCTCGCTGCTGCGGCTGCGGCATTGCCCGCCGCTTGCTGCACACCCGCGGAGACAGGCACAACGGACGGGTCAACCACCGGAGGTATCGGCATTGACGGCGTGCTGGGTTTGGCTACCGGTTCGGGTTGAACAGGCTCAGGGATCGGCTGATACCAGGCGGCCAGTTGCTCACGCTCGCGCGCGCGCTTCTCTTCAACTTCTTCAAAATAGTAGAGTGGCGGACGGGACTGTTTGACTTCTTCTACAATCGGCTCCGGCTCCAGAATCGTCTCTGGCGCTGGCGCAATTTGCGGTTCGTTTTCTTGCCATGGCAGAGTCTCATGCGGCGTCTGTGCATAGAGATTCTCCTGCGGTGTTACTGGCGCATCAGAGGGCGAGTACTCTTGAGCAACAGGCTGCTGCCATTCGGGCGCAGGCTGCTCATAAGGTGGTTCCTGAGTATATTGCGATACGCCCTGCGACGCAGGTGGTTGCGCATAGGGCCATTCCGGCTGCGGTGTTTGCACCACTGGTTCGGCGGGTGCCGCATAAGCTTGCGTGGCGGCGGTCGTCGCAGCAGCTGCGGCAGCGACAGGTTCCATTACGCTATGACCATTAAATAGCGGATCGTACTCTTGTTCGGTTTCCGTAGCGCGATGGCCGGAAAACAGCACATCATCAGCTTGCGCAGGCACGCCGCGCGCGCTGTAAGCGACCTCTTCGTCATCATCCATGCGTTTACCGGAGAATAACGCTTCGTCAGTTTTACGCCCCATTGGATTGGCGAACTTCTCAGCGATGCGTTTTCGGCGCGCCAGTGCACCGCGCAGGATACGGGCACGACGGGATTCCCGCGGGGCATTCGATGCCTCGTCATCCTCGTATTCATCCTCTTCTTCATACTCATCGTCATCGACCCACGTGTCATCGCGGCGGGTACGATTGCTGGCAAAAGTGAGAATATTCAAAATGACGCTGCCGATTTTCTCGGCGATGGTGACCCACGACCAGCCAGTAAACAGGGTTAGCCCGGCGGCCCAGATGCACAATAAAGCAAGCGTACCGCCGCTGCTGCGAAGCAACGGTTGCAGAGTGGTGCTCAACAAGCTGCCAATCACGCCACCTGACGCGAAGTACCAGATATCATCGGCATTTATCGCGGCCAGACCGCAAGAGGTGAGGATCAGCGCCAACGCACCAATTGTGCGCAAAGAGACGGCGAAATAGTCGATGTAATCTTCACTGGCGCGATGACGCCAGGCAAACCAGCAGCCGCCAATGATGATCACCGGAAGGGTATAAGCCATGATGCCGAAGATGAAAAACAGCGTATCGGCAAGCCATGCGCCGGGCACCCCACCGAGATTGTGGATCGGCTCATGCCAGGCCGTTTGCGACCAGCTTGGGTCGGACGGGTTAAAACTCAAAAGCGCTGCCATCAGCCAGACGGCAGAAAGAGAAACGAGGATCAGCAACGCCTCCAGGAGTCGGCGTCCACTGCTTAGCTTGTTGAATGTGACTTCTTTGTCTTCGGTGTATTCCTGGCTCAAGACAGGCTCTCCAGGGCTTTCATGCTAAAACGGACAACAGCGCCGGGTCTCCCCGGCACTGCTGCTGTATGGATTAACAGGAGTGTAATCAAAAAACAGCGATTGTGCACCTGTTCCGTATTAGCGCGTCTTAATTACCAGACGATTGCTCTGTTTGACTTCTTCCATCACTACATAAGTGCGGGTGTCGTTAACGCCAGGCAGACGCAGCAGAGTTTCCCCTAACAGCTTGCGGTAAGCCGACATATCCGGTACGCGCGTTTTCAACAGGTAGTCGAAATCGCCTGAAACCAGATGACACTCTTGAATTTCTTCAAGTTTTTGCACAGCAGCGTTGAATTGCTCAAACACATCCGGCGCGCCACGATTCAGAGTAATCTCAACAAATACCAGAAGTGATGCATCCAGATAATGCGGGTTAAGCAGCGCCGTATAGCCCTGAATAAACCCTTGTCTTTCCAGCCTGCGCACGCGCTCAAGGCACGGCGTCGGGGAAAGCCCCACTCGTTTAGAAAGCTCGACGTTGGAAATACGCCCATCTTTTTGCAGTTCGTTCAAAATATTGCGATCGATGCGGTCGAGATCTTTGCCAGGGCGCTTCTTGCTATCTACCATTATTATTGTCTCTCTGTATTCCTTCCCTACTCCTGTCTTGACCCTGTGCACTTCACTGTTCAGGATCGTTGCCCATCGTATTAAGCAGGGCGCAAATATATTCACGCGACGCATAATCCCAGGGGCAGTATTGAGAAGACCGTTGCCTGTGGCCGCTATCGATATCACGAATGGCGTCTGTCCACGCCATACGTAGATTTCGCTAGCACGGTAAAATGGCATTTACATGCGTGCATTTACTTCACGCGCGAAATACTGCTTTTTTTTCTTCCTTTGATGTTTTCGCAAAAGCGCAGGGGATTGTCAAAGCAAAACATCTTTTTTTAGTACAACATGCCAGATATTCATCAAGGTCACTCTCTAATCCTCATTTATTCACCTTATAACTGACTTTTTCTCAGTAGAAATTGTTATATCTCGAGGGTGAAACATCGCCGGGTCATCGGTCATTTCTATTACACATATCGTTAACAAAATCGCTGCGCCCTTTTTTTACGCCGGTAAATTCCCTACAATCCAGCCCAATGTCTGCCAAACAACAATGAGGATCTCATGGGTACGGCCAAACACAGTAAGCTGCTTATCCTTGGTTCAGGCCCTGCCGGTTATACCGCTGCGGTCTATGCTGCGCGCGCAAACCTACAGCCGGTTCTGATAACCGGTATGGAAAAAGGCGGCCAGCTCACCACCACGACCGAAGTGGAAAACTGGCCGGGCGACCCGCACGATCTGACCGGGCCGCTGCTGATGGAACGCATGCATGAACATGCCACCAAATTTGAAACTGAAATCATTTTCGATCACATCAACAGCGTTGATTTACAAAACCGTCCTTTCCGTCTGGTCGGCGACAGCGGCGAATACACCTGCGATGCCTTGATCATCGCCACCGGCGCTTCCGCACGTTATCTGGGGCTGGCCTCAGAAGAAGCCTATAAAGGCCGCGGCGTATCCGCCTGCGCGACCTGTGACGGTTTCTTCTATCGCAACCAGAAAGTGGCGGTCATCGGCGGGGGCAACACCGCAGTGGAAGAAGCATTATATCTGGCGAACATCGCCTCTGAAGTGCATTTGATTCACCGTCGCGACACTTTCCGCGCGGAAAAAATCCTTATCAAACGCCTGATGGATAAAGTGGAAAGCGGCAATATTGTGCTGCATACCCACCGTACGCTGGAAGAAGTGACTGGCGATCAGATGGGCGTGAGCGGCCTGCGTCTGCGCGATACACAAAACGCAGACAACGTTGAGTCACTGGACGTTGCTGGCCTGTTTGTGGCGATCGGTCACAGCCCGAACACCGCGATTTTCGACGGTCAGCTGGAGCTGGAAAACGGCTACATTAAGGTGCAGTCCGGTATTCACGGCAACGCAACGCAGACCAGCATCCCGGGTGTTTTTGCAGCGGGTGACGTGATGGACCACATCTATCGTCAGGCGATCACTTCTGCGGGCACCGGCTGTATGGCCGCGCTGGATGCAGAACGTTATCTCGACGGGCTGGCTGAAAGTAAATAATCTTTACAAGTCAGTAACAAAGGTAAATAAGGCGACTATAAGTCGCCTTTATTTTTGCTCCGTTGTAACATTGCGCAGGCTAAAAATCCGATAACTTCACCTGCTAAGCGCGCAATGAATAAAACCCGTCAGCAAGAACTTACTCGCTGGTTAAAACAGCAAAGCATCATTTCCCGTCGCTGGTTGACGCTTTCCCGCCTTCTTGGGGTGGTCAGCGGCGTACTGATCGTGGCACAAGCGTGGATCCTGGCGCGCATCCTCAATCATATGATTATGGAGAATATCCCGCGCGAAGCCCTGCTGCTTCCCTTCACCCTGCTGGTGTTGATTTTTATCCTGCGCAGTTGGGTGGTGTGGTTGCGCGAGCGTGTCGGTTTTCACGCGGGAGCACGTATTCGCTTTGAGATCCGCCGCCGCGTACTGGATCGCCTGCAACAGGCGGGCCCGGCCTGGATCCAGGGGAAGCCCGCAGGCAGCTGGGCAACACTAATCCTTGAGCAAATCGACGATATGCACGATTTTTACGCCCGCTACTTGCCGCAAATGGCACTGGCCGCCAGCGTGCCGCTGCTGATTGTTATCACCATCTTCCCCATTAACTGGGCGGCCGCGCTGATTTTGCTCGGCACCGCGCCGCTGATCCCGCTGTTTATGGCGATGGTCGGCATGGGCGCAGCCGATGCTAACCGCCGCAACTTCAAAGCACTGGCGCGTTTGAGCGGCCATTTCCTTGATCGCTTACGCGGCATGGAAACCCTGCGTATTTTTGGCCGTGGCGAAGCGGAAACCGACAATATTCGTCGTGCTTCGCAGGATTTTCGCAGCCGGACCATGGAAGTGCTGCGCCTGGCCTTCTTATCTTCCGGGGTGCTGGAATTTTTCGCCTCCCTCTCCATTGCGTTGGTGGCGGTCTATTTCGGTTTCTCATACCTCGGTGAGCTGAATTTTGGCCATTACGGTACCGGCGTCACACTGTTTGCCGGTTTCCTTGCGCTGGTGCTGGCACCGGAGTTTTTCCAGCCGCTGCGCGATCTCGGGACTTTCTACCATGCAAAAGCACAGGCGATTGGCGCTGCCGATAGCCTGAAAACCTTTATGGAAGCCCCGCTCGCCCATCCGCAACGTGGCGATATCGTTCTGAAATCTGATGAACCGGTGACGCTGACGGCGCGCGATCTGCGACTGAAATCGCCCGATGGGGCCGTGCTCGCCGGGCCGCTCAACTTCACGCTGGCAGCCGGTCAGCGCGTGGTGGTTGTGGGTCGTAGCGGCTCGGGGAAAAGTTCGCTAATTAATGTGCTCTCCGGTTTCCTGCCTTATGACGGTTCGCTTTGCGTCAACGGCGTTGAGTTAAACGCGCTCAATCCGGATGCCTGGCGCGAGGCGATTAGCTGGGTCGGCCAAAACCCCCAGCTTCCGGCAACGACGTTGCGCGAAAATATCGTGTTGTCGCGCCCCAATGCCAGCGACGCTGAGCTCCAGGCTGCACTGGATAAAGCCTGGGTGAGCGAGTTCCTGCCACTGTTGCCGGAAGGACTGGAAACGCAACCCGGCGATCAGGCTTTTCGCCTCTCTGTCGGCCAGGCGCAACGTGTGGCCGTCGCCCGCGCCCTGCTCTCTTCCTGTCAATTGCTCCTGCTGGATGAACCGTCTGCCAGCCTTGATGCGCACAGCGAGCAGCGTGTGATGCAGGCGCTGACGGAGGCTTCTCATCAACAGACCACGTTGATGGTGACGCACCAGTTAGAAAACCTGGGCGAATGGGATGCAATTTGGGTCATGCAGGATGGGCAAATTGTTGAACAAGGCAGCTATGCCGAACTTGCCGCCGCGCAAGGGACATTTGCCGGGCTCCTTGCCCATCGCCAGGAGGAGATTTAAATGCGCGCCTTACTGCCTTATCTGGCGTTGTATAAACGCCACAAATGGATGCTGACGCTGGGCGTCATTCTGGCAATTGTGACTCTGCTGGCAAGCATCGGTCTGCTAACCCTTTCGGGCTGGTTTCTGTCGGCGTCCGCCGTGGTTGGCGTTGCCGGAATTTATAGTTTCAACTATATGCTGCCCGCAGCAGGCGTGCGCGGCGCGGCCATTACGCGTACCGCCGGGCGCTATTTTGAGCGTCTGGTCAGCCACGACGCGACCTTTCGCGTACTGGAACATTTGCGCGTTTCCACGTTCAGCAAACTGTTACCACTTTCCCCTGCCGGGCTGGCACGCTTTCGTCAGGGCGAATTACTGAACCGCGTGGTTGCGGATGTCGACACGCTGGATCACCTCTATTTACGCGTTATTTCCCCGCTGGTGGGGGCGCTCGCCGTGATCATGGTTGTGCTGGTTGGTTTAAGCGTGCTGGACATCTCTCTGGCGCTGATGTTGAGCGGTATCATGCTGGCAACATTACTCGTGCTGCCGCCGCTGTTTTATCGCGCGGGTAAACCCGTTGGTGAAAATCTTACGGCTCTGCGCGGGCAATATCGCCAGCAGTTAACCAGTTGGTTGCAGGGCCAGGCGGAGTTAACCATTTTTGGCGCCAGCCAGCGTTACCGCGATCAACTGGAAAATACGGAGCTGAGCTGGCATGACGCCCAGCGTCGTCAGTCCGATTTGAGTGCCATCTCCCAGGCGCTGATGCTGTTAATTAGCGGCGCGGCGGTGATTACAATGCTGTGGTTCGCCGCCGGCGATGTGGGCGGCAATACGCAACCCGGCGCGCTGATTGCGCTGTTTGTCTTTTGCGCGCTGGCCGCTTTCGAAGCGCTGGCGCCGGTTACGGCCGCCTTCCAGCATCTTGGGCAAGTCATCGCATCGGCCACCCGCATTACGCAACTCACTGATTGTCAGCCGGAAGTCACTTTTCCTGATGATAACTGCCCTGTTCCGACGCAGGTCGGCATCGAGTTTTCGGCGCTGTCGTTTAGCTATCCAGGGCAGCCGCAAAAAGCACTGGAGAATATCTCCCTGTCGATTGCCGCAGGGGAACATATTGCGATCCTCGGTCGTACCGGCTGTGGGAAATCGACGCTGCTGCAACTGTTGACGCGCGCCTGGGATCCACAGCAGGGTGAGATCCGTTTAAATGATCAGCCGCTGACCCATTACGCTGAACCCGCGCTGCGCAACCTCATCAGCATGGTGCCGCAGCGGGTGCATCTGTTCAGCGCAACGTTGCGCGATAACTTATTGCTGGCCTCGCCGCAGGCCAGCGATGAAATGCTGAGTTCGATGCTGGTTCGTGTCGGGCTGGAGAAATTGCTCGACGATAACGGCCTGAATGCCTGGCTTGGCGAAGGTGGGCGTCAGCTTTCTGGGGGTGAACTTCGCCGCCTGGCGATTGCGCGTGCGTTATTGCATGACGCTCCGCTGGTGTTACTGGATGAGCCGACCGAAGGTCTGGATGCCTCAACTGAGAGTCAAATACTTGAATTACTTAATGATGTGATGAAAGGTAAAACCCTGTTAATGGTTACCCATCGTCTGCGCGGACTGTCGCGCTGCGATCGGATAATTGTGATGGACAACGGACAAATTATTGAGCAAGGTAATCACGCAGCGTTAATGGCGAAACAGGGGCGGTATTACCAGTTTAAGCAGCGTCTGTAGTGGGTATTGTCATTTTGTCGTTCTTGCTCCAGCAGCGCTAAAGTGAAACGCACATCATGACGATATTTAGAAGGGTCCCTAGTCGCGTTGTGGAGCGTTGCGGTCATGCGCCTGGTTCAGCTTTCTCGTCATTCTATTGCTTTCCCTTCGCCGGAAGCGGCGCTGCGTGAGCCCAACGGGCTGTTGGCGCTCGGCGGTGATTTAAGCCCGGCGCGGTTATTGATGGCTTATCAGCGGGGAATTTTCCCCTGGTTTTCCCCCGGCGACCCGATCCTCTGGTGGTCGCCCGATCCGCGCGCCGTGCTGTGGCCAGAAACGTTTCACGTCAGCCGCAGCATGAAGCGCTTTCATAAAACCTCCCCTTATCGCGTTACGTTGAATCACGCTTTCGGCCAGGTTATCGACGGCTGCGCGGAAGATCGTGCAGAAGGGACCTGGATAACGCCTGATGTGGTGATGGCCTACCACCGGTTGCATGAACTGGGACATGCGCACTCGATCGAAGTGTGGGAGGGCGATGCGCTGGTGGGCGGTATGTATGGCGTTGCTCAGGGGGCGCTGTTTTGCGGTGAATCGATGTTCAGCCGCCGCGTGAACGCCTCAAAAACGGCGCTGCTGGTATTCAGCGACGAGTTCGTGCGCATGGGCGGTAAATTGATTGATTGTCAGGTGTTGAATAGCCATACCGCCTCCCTTGGCGCAGTTGAAATCCCCCGCAGGGATTATTTGCAGCATATCGCCGAATTGCGTAAGCATCCGCTCCCTTCGCATTTTTGGGTGCCGCGTCGGCTGTTCCTGTCGCAGTGAAGAATGTTTTCGGCACATTTGTGCTTAGAGTGTTATAATGGTCGCTCGTAGCAGCTTTTGCCTGTTGCCCCGCCTCATCCGGGAGTCGTTCGTATCAGGGATGCCCTTCGTTTTACTTCACCGCTCCCCTTTACGGTTGCGCATTGCGCGCGCTCCGGCTGTGGCGTGCGGGGAATGGGCAAAAGTTGTTTTGCTGTGTTTTATCAGCACGAATCTTTACTTAACAGACGAACTTCGGCATTATCTTGCCGGTTCAAAAATTATGGTAGTGATACCCCCGAGGATTAGATGGCCAAAGAAGACAATATTGAGATGCAGGGTACCGTTCTTGAAACGTTACCTAATACGATGTTCCGCGTAGAACTGGAAAACGGTCACGTGGTCACTGCGCATATCTCCGGTAAAATGCGTAAAAACTACATCCGCATTCTGACGGGCGATAAAGTGACTGTGGAACTGACCCCGTACGACCTGAGCAAAGGCCGCATTGTCTTCCGTAGCCGCTAAGATCTTCCGCTAGCACAACAATACGTGCACATATTGAAATTTAAAGGCCGGGTAACTCCGGTCTTTTGTATTTTTGTTGCTTAATGCAGGCATAAAAAAACCGGGTTTCTGAGAACCCGGTTTTGTCACTTAACAACAGAGATTAATGCGCGGCTTCCGGTTTGTGCTTCTGCGCACTCTGGAAACCATACTCCAGCTCATTTTTCTCTTTATTCAACGTCACCGTGACCTGGCCGCCATCAACCAGCGAACCGAATAACAGTTCGTTAGCCAGCGGTTTTTTCAGGTTATCCTGAATTACACGCGCCATTGGGCGAGCGCCCATTGCGCGGTCGTAACCCTTCTCGGCCAACCAATCGCGTGCTTCCTGACTGACTTCAAGCGACACACCTTTCTGATCCAACTGCACCTGAAGCTCGACGATAAATTTGTCGACCACCTGATGGATAACATCGGTAGACAAATGATCGAACCAGATAATGTTGTCCAGACGGTTGCGGAACTCCGGCGTAAAGATCTTTTTGATCTCTTCCATCGCATCGGTGCTGTTATCCTGGTGAATAAGACCAATGGATTTACGCTCGGTTTCACGCACCCCGGCGTTGGTGGTCATCACCAGCACCACATTGCGGAAATCCGCTTTACGCCCATTGTTATCGGTCAGCGTACCGTTATCCATTACCTGCAACAGCAGGTTAAAGACGTCCGGATGTGCTTTCTCAATCTCATCAAGCAGCAGAACCGCATGGGGATGCTTGATAACCGCATCAGTCAGCAAACCGCCCTGGTCAAAACCAACGTATCCCGGAGGCGCACCGATCAAACGGCTCACGGTGTGACGCTCCATATACTCGGACATATCGAAACGCAGCAGTTCAATACCCAGCGCTTTCGACAGCTGTACCGTGACTTCGGTTTTACCCACACCGGTTGGGCCGGCAAAAAGGAAGGAACCTACCGGTTTATGGTCTTGCCCCAGGCCTGCACGGCTCATTTTGATGGCTTCGGTTAAAGCCTCAATCGCTTTATCCTGACCAAACACCAGCATTTTCAGGCGGTCGCCCAGGTTTTTAAGCGTATCGCGATCGCTTTGGGAAACACTCTTCTCAGGAATACGCGCGATACGGGCAACAACCGATTCGATGTCCGCCACGTTGACGGTTTTCTTACGTTTGCTCACTGGCATCAAACGCGCCCGCGCACCCGCTTCGTCGATAACGTCGATGGCTTTATCCGGCAGATGACGGTCATTGATATATTTCACCGCCAGCTCAACCGCTGCACGCACCGCTTTTGCCGTATAACGCACATCGTGGTGCGCTTCATATTTCGGTTTCAGACCATTGATGATCTGCACCGTTTCCTCTACGGACGGCTCAGTGATATCGATTTTCTGGAAGCGACGCGCCAGAGCGCGATCTTTTTCGAAGATATTGCTGAATTCCTGATAGGTCGTCGATCCCATCACGCGAATCTTACCGCTCGACAGTAACGGCTTAATCAGGTTCGCGGCATCGACCTGCCCACCCGACGCAGCCCCTGCACCGATGATGGTGTGGATCTCATCGATAAACAGAATACTGTTGTTGTCCTGCTCAAGCTGTTTCAGCAGCGCTTTGAAACGCTTCTCGAAATCACCGCGGTATTTGGTACCTGCAAGCAGCGAGCCGATGTCCAGCGAGTAAATGGTGCAGTCGGCCATAATTTCCGGCACATCACCCTGCACAATACGCCAGGCCAGCCCTTCGGCAATGGCGGTTTTACCGACGCCAGACTCTCCTACCAGCAGTGGGTTATTTTTACGGCGACGGCAGAGCACCTGAATCGCACGCTCAAGCTCTTTACCACGACCAATCAGCGGGTCGATACCTCCCACGCGAGCAAGCTGATTAAGGTTGGTGGTGAAGTTTTCCATACGTTCCTCCCCGCCTGCTTGCTCTTCGCTGCTCGCCTGGCTGCCACTGCTGCTACCCGCGTCAGAGGATGGGCCTGGCTCGTCTTTACGCGTGCCGTGAGAGATGAAGTTCACCACGTCGAGGCGGCTGACTTCGTGTTTGCGCAGCAGGTAAGCCGCTTGCGACTCCTGCTCGCTAAAAATGGCAACCAGCACGTTCGCGCCGGACACTTCGCTGCGCCCGGAAGACTGAACGTGGAACACCGCGCGCTGAAGAACACGCTGGAAGCTGAGCGTCGGCTGAGTGTCGCGCTCTTCTTCGCTCATCGGCAGTACGGGTGTGGTTTGTTCGATGAAGGCCTCGAGTTCCTGTCGCAGCGCCACCAGGTCCACTGAACACGCTTCCAGCGCTTCGCGGGCCGAGGGGTTACTGAGCAGAGCCAGTAACAAGTGCTCGACAGTCATAAACTCATGTCGGTGCTCGCGCGCTCTGGCGAAAGCCATGTTTAAACTGAGTTCCAGTTCTTGATTGAGCATAGGCACCTCCCCCAAGTTTTATTGCCTGACTTCAGGCTTTTTCCAGCGTACACAACAACGGATGCTCGTTCTCCCTGGCGTACTTGTTCACCATGGCAACTTTCGTCTCCGCGACCTCGGCAGTGAAAACACCGCAGATGGCCTTACCGTGATAGTGAACCGTAAGCATCAGTTGCGTTGCACGTTCTACATCATAAGAAAAGAACTTTTGTAGCACGTCAATAACAAATTCCATCGGCGTGTAGTCATCGTTCATTAACATCACTTTGTACATCGATGGCGGTTTGAGCGCGTCGCGCAGTTTCTCTTCCGCCAATTGGTCAAAATCCAGCCAGCTATTGCTCTTGCCCATCGTTAGCGCTTCATCTTAGGTTACAGATACCGGCTGCTTCTAATCGGCCGATTACATGAGTTTAGATGCTTTTTCAGTCAGCATCAGATGTCAGGCAACTATAATGGATCGCCCTGCGGTTGAATAACAGCATAAACTGAAAGGTTGTGAAGGAACATACTGCTAGTAACTCATTATATTGCGATATTATAGGTTATTTTGGCAATCCTTGCTATTTTGCTAATGTAAAAAAAATTCATGTTTCGAAGAATCTTATCTGCTTATTTTTACAAGACGTTTAAATAAAAAAGCGAACCACTAAGGGCTCGCTTTTTTATCAGAAAAATAATTATTTATCCAGCGCCAATAATGTAGTCGCCATATCTGCATAAAATTCGTTTACGTACGCTTGTGGAATAACATCCAGGCCAATAAAATCTAAATGATCCCAATCTTTCATAACCGGATAATAACTCCATTGTCCTTTAACAGGATTACCATCATACGGTTTTGCATTATCACCGAAGGGATAGGAACTGGACACGACATTGACCTCTCCATCATTCGGCGTCCATGCAGCAGTGATTAAAGGAGTTTCAGGATCGGAGGTTGTTTTACCCATATAGGTCGCAGAAGGGACTAACGCTGGGTTGGTATAAACAGAGGGGATCTGCCAGGAAGTGAACGGCACGCCAACGGTAGTTGTCCCGGTATACGAGAAATAATAGACATTGGGCTTAGTCTCAATATTCTTTTTATTCGCCGTCACGCCAACAACCGACAAATCATAAGAAGCGATGTCTTTGGAATTCCAGATGCTACTGGCGAACACGTCGTCAATATAGTCAGACAGACTTTCATCCGGGTCACGGCGTAAGCCGAACTGATCTAATTTAAAATCATAAACAAATGACGATAGCGATGTCACTCCGGCAATGCTGGCCGCGCTGCGAATCAAATCTTCAGCAAGGCCAACAATCAAGTTTTTGTTTTGCGCATAAGAAGTTCCATTGTTAGGCGTGGCAACGGTGGACACGCTGAAAACATAATCTTTACCCCCTTCGAAAAGCGGCGAGATTTCTGTTTCCGGGTGAGCTTCATGGTAAGCGCGTTCTTCCTCGTTACCATCCTGCAACATATCCACTAGCTGGCGACTGGATAATCCCCCCATGCTATGACCAATTAAATGGATTTTATGGTGCTCATCCCATTTCGGGTAGAGACCCGGAAAGGTTTTCCCGTAGCGGGCATGGTTCGCTTTTTGCGAATGTGCAGCACCATAATCCACCGTGCCGCCTTTAATGTAGTAATACAACTCAACCGCGCGATCCCAGTTACTTGAAACCGGGCCGACTGCCGCTGCATAAGATTCAACACCGTTACCGTTTAAATAAGCAATTGTGTCATCAAAACCGCCCCAGTATTTAAAGCCCAGCATTTCATCCGTCCCCCAGCCCGCTAAGCCATGAACAAAGACCAGCGGATAATGATTGCCTTTAACGGCCATATTAGCTGGCGCGGCATCAACAGTTTCAGCAATAACAGAAGAGGAATTAATAATTGCGGCAGACACAAGCAACGCCAGCGATATTTTTTTAAAAGCTTTCAAGATATTTACATCCCATTTTTAATTACATTAACTTTCCTTCGTTAATAGTAACCTGCCAGCACCGCACTTTTTCACCCCTTAATTTTTCATAATAGCCAGGAATTTTCTCCCTCCTGTATTGAATAATCGCATTATCATGCTCAACACAGGGATAACATTACTTTCAGATAATTCACGGAAAATAATAAGTAATTAAAACTCATCATTGATTTGATTAGATTTACTGGAATATTGCGTAACACACGCGCGCAAAACGCTAATATTCGAGAGCTCCGTCACATTTCTTTGTCATAGCGTTAACTGCTTCAAAGAATTGATGCGCCGCCTCCCAGAATCCCCGCCAAAGGCTTGACGCGTTATACGAATTATCTAAATTGTACAGTCGAGAGTTGGCGAGGTTTTGAACAACCCGCTACTCCACCACCGGTTCATTCCATCTTACTTAATAAGATTTACGAAGGATGTCGAAGCATGGAAACGGGTACTGTTAAGTGGTTCAACAATGCCAAAGGGTTTGGCTTTATCTGCCCTGAAGGCGGCGGCGAAGATATCTTCGCGCACTATTCCACCATCCAGATGGATGGTTACAGAACGTTAAAGGCCGGGCAGACTGTCCGGTTTGATGTACACCAGGGCCCTAAAGGCAATCATGCCAGTCTTATCGTGCCCGTTGAACTGGAAGCGATGGCCTGACGCCTGTTACTTCACTGTGTACATGATGCAGTTAAATGCCAGCCCATGAGGCTGGCATTTTTATTACTCGCGGGCCAGCGCATCCACCGGGTCGAGTCGGGCGGCATTGCGGGCGGGTAGCCAGCCAAACAGCACACCGGTGAACGTTGAGCATAAAAACGCGGTCAGCAGCGCCACTGGTGAAAATCCAATTTCCCAGCCGGGCAAAAAAAGCTGCAACGTAAACGCGATTAGCATCGACAACGTCACGCCCAGTGCGCCACCCACCAGGCAAACGAAAACCGCCTCAATCAAAAATTGCGACAGCACGTCGCCCGCCCGTGCGCCTACCGCCATCCTGATACCAATTTCGCGCGTACGCTCGGTGACGGACACCAGCATGATATTCATCACGCCAATACCACCAACCAGCAGTGAAATGACTGCCACCAGGGTGAGAAACAGTTGTAGCGTCCGTGTGGTCTTCTCTGCCGTTTTTAATACGCCGTCCATATTCCAGACGAAGAAATCCTTTTTGCCGTGGCGCAAACTGAGCAGCCGCGTCAGTTGTTGCTCCGCTTGCTCGCTGCTGTAGCCCTCATTCACACGCACCGTAATAGAGTTCAGCCACGACTGGCCCATAATGCGCCCGGCGATAGTGCTGTAGGGCAACCAGACGCGCAGGATCTTGCTGCTGCCGAACATCGACTGCTTCTCTTGCGCGACGCCAATCACCGTAGCAGGCATATTCCCCACCAGAATCACTTCACCTACCACACTGGCTTTGTCAGGGAAAAGCTGCCGACGGGTGTTACTGTCGAGCACCACCACCTGCGCGCGGCCATTCTGCTGCTCGGCATTAAACGATGCGCCTTCGCTAAAGGTCATGCCATAAACATTAAAATATTGCCCGCTCACGCCATTCGCGCTGGCTGCCACATCAATATTGCCGTAACGCAGACGCAAATTTTGCGACACCGCAGGTGTGGCGGAACGCACCCACGGCTGCTTCTGGATAGCGAGCAGATCGTCATATTTCAGCGCTTGCTGATACTGCGGTTCGTCATCGCCAAAATCTTTGCCGGGGTAGACATCAATGGTGTTGGTACCGATGGAGCGGATATCTGCCAGCACCAACTGTTTCGCCGCATCCCCCACCACCACAATCGACACCACAGAAGCAATGCCAATAATGATGCCGAGCATGGTGAGCAAAGTGCGCATTTTGTTCGCCGCCATCGCCCGCCAGGCCATGGTCAACGCCTCCTGAAAACGGCTGACAAACTGCCGCCAGCCACCCGCTTGCGCAATCGCCATATCGTGCTGTGCGGACGGGGTAACAGCCTGCTTTGCCGGAGGGTTACTGATTATCTCGCCGTCGCGGATCTCAATAACCCGCTCGGCCTGCGCGGCGACCTGCGGATCGTGAGTAACGATAATGACCGTATGGCCGCGATCGCGCAGTTGATGCAGGATAGCCATCACCTCCTCGCCGGAATGGCTGTCCAGCGCACCGGTAGGTTCATCGGCCAGAATCACCTGCCCGCCATTCATCAACGCGCGGGCAATACTGACACGCTGCTGCTGGCCGCCGGAAAGCTGCGACGGTTGATAATCCGTACGCTCCTCCAGCCCCAACCGCGCCAGCAACTCTTTTGCCCGTGCCAGCCGTGCTTTGCGCTCGGTTCCAGCGTACACCGCCGGGACTTCGACGTTTTGCGCAGCGGAAAGATGAGAAAGCAGATGGTAACGCTGAAAGATAAAACCGAAATGCTCGCGGCGAAGCTGTGCCAGCGCATCACCGCTCAGGGTGGAAACATCCGTGCCCGCCACGCGGTAGGTGCCGCTGGTCGGTTTATCCAGACAGCCGAGAATGTTCATTAGCGTCGATTTGCCGGAGCCGGACGCACCGACAATCGCCACCATTTCACCGGCATTGATATTCAGGGTGATGCCTTTCAGGACTTCAACCTGCCCGTCGCCGGACGGATAACTGCGGCGAATATTATTCAGCTCAAGCAACGCCGTCATTGCGCCGCTCCGTTTTTCTGCTCGCCGATGACTACTTCATCGCCAGCATCAAGGCCTTTGACCACCACGACTTCGGTATCGTTACGCGAGCCGAGCGTCACTTCCCGCTCGCGGGTTTCGCCATTGCGCAGCACTTTCACTTTATAACGATTGTCACCTACCGGTTCCCCGAGGGCCGACAGCGGAATGGTCAGCACATTTTTCTGCCCGGTGAGTTGAATATGAACCTGCGCGGTCATTTCGAGGCGCAGCACACCCTGCGGGTTAGGCACTTCAAAACGCGCGTAATAAAAAATGGCGTCGTTCACCTTTTCCGGCGTCGGCAAAATATCTTTTAACACGCCTTCGTAGCGGGTTCCCGGATCGCCCAGCACGGTAAACCACGCTTTCTGCCCCGGTTTGAGGTGAATCACATCCGCTTCGGAGACCTGCGCTTTCACCAGCATCGTGCTCATATCTGCAAGGGTAAGGATATTCGGTGCCTGCTGCACCGCGATCACCGTTTGTCCCTGTAACGTAGTGATTTGCGTCACTTCACCGGCCATCGGGGCCAGAATGCGGGTGTAATCAAGGTTGGTTTTCGCCGTATCCAGTGTGGCCTGGTTGCGTTTGATTTGCGCATCGATAGTGCCAATTTGCGCCTCTTTCACCGCCACATCCGTCGCCGAGGTGTCGAGATCCTGGCGGGAAACAAGGTGGCTTTGCACCAGTTTCTGCTGGCGGGCATAGGTCACCTGCGCCAGTTTCAACTCGGCCTGCGCCTGGCGGCGCTGCGCCCGTAGCTCCATCAATGTTGCGTCAACTTCTTTAATCTGGTTCTCAGCCTGATCCGGATCGATAATGCCCAGCAATTGATCCTTTTTCACTTTGTCGCCGATATTGACCGACAACGTTTTTAACTGGCCGTTGACCTGTGCGCCGACATCGACTTTACGTAGCGCATCCAGTTTTCCGGTGGCCAGCACCGTTTGTTGCAGCTCGCCCGGGCGGACAATCAGCGTCTGGTATTGTACTACCGGCGCGTTTAACTTCCCCCACAGCCAAAAAGCCGCCAGTAAAACAATGACGACAAGCGCAATGAGTCCTGTCCTGCGTTTTCCCTTCAGTTTCATAAATATCCCAAGTAATCGGACATGCGGTGTACAGAAAGCGATTTTAACGAAACAAATCCGCAGAGGAACCTCAAGTTGCCTTTTTTATGCGATATCGCTTTCCCGGCGAAACCTAATCCGCTCTCCCGCGCGCCAGCCACAGCACGCGGGAGAACATTTTACGAAACAGTGGCGGCACCGACTCGACACCGCGCCTGCCCGCCTCCATTGCCACTTCAATGGCTAAATCCGGCTTCGATGAGTGATGTATCGCTTTGGCGATCACCCGCCGGGGGTTAATCGGCACGTGTTCAGGCAGTTGCGCCACACGATGATAAACAGTGTCAAACCCTTCGCGGTACATAAAATGTTCCATATCCCGCGCGGGCAGCTCGGTTAAATGCTCCCGGGTTCGCTCATGATCGTTATCCAGCAGGCTACGTACGATAGCCGCGTATTTTTTCCCCGCTTCGTCGCCATCGACCAGCACATGCCACTCGATGCCCATGCGCCGGGCGAATTTAACCAGCGGTTTTAAACCCGACTGAGCAAATTCGATGATTTTGATCCCTTCGGCGTCAAAATGGTGACCGCACTGGCGCGCCAGCTCGCCAATCACCCAGGTCTCCGTCTCGCCTTCCACCAACAGCCAGCACCGCGCAAACAGCGAAGCAGGGCGATTAGCGCGAATGTGAAACGCAATGCGCCGCCCATCTTCGGCGCTTAACCCGCCCGGCCCCAGCCGCCAGGCAGCCACGCGCGAAGACTCGCGCACCAGCCGACATACATGTTCCACCGGCGTGAGGGAAAGCAACTCGCTGGAGTTCGTGGTGGTGACCTGCTGGAGCGGCAGCAGGTTCAGCAATTGCCAGGCGACAGAGAGCATAATCGGGTGCAGCCGCGTTTCAGGATCTTCCACCAGCAGCAACGGGCGCGCATCGCGGTCGAGATGCACCGTACCTTTGGCCTGTAACAAGGTCGAGAAAAAGCCCAGCAGGATCACCCGGTACATGCGCCCGCCGGGCTTATCGATCATGCGGTTAATAATGTCGAGATAGCGCCAGCTTCGCTGCTCATCATGGGAGCGGCGGCGCATCAGACGCTGGTGCGACGCCCCGCTGCCCTGCTCGGCAAAATAGTGCTCCAGCAGTTGCACCATTGCCGACAGGCCGTGGCGGATCTGCGCATCGGTAAGGTTTTGCGGGCGGGAAACCAGCTCGCGCGAGAGGAAATCAAGCTGCCGCGCGGTGGACTCCATCAGCGGTGTATCGGGCATGCTACCGTTGCGAATGCGGCGCATAAAACGCGCATCGCGTAAACGCAATACCGGCGACAGCCGCACCAGATGGCGGGCATATTCATCAATATCATCAAGCGGCAGCAAATGACCTTGTGCATCAAGGAAACCGCGCAGTGTCATTACGCTGCCCTCTTCCGAGAGCTCACCTTCATGGCGGTAAAAGAGGCGGTGATAACCGTCATCGCCAGGAACCCAGCACGCCGCCAGCGGGCGGTAGCGCCGGGTGCGATGCCGCCCCGGTTCAGATTCGCGAAAGGTGAGAATAATGTGCAGATGGTGTTCGCGCCCCTGAATATCGCCCGGCGGGAACCAAAAGTCGTCGCGAACAAAATGGTAGAGATCCGTTTGTGGCGACAGTAACAGTGTTAGCGCATCCAGCAGGCTCGATTTGCCCCACGCATTTTCGCCGATCAGCACGTTATTTTTTTCGAGCATCAGCGATAACCGATTAATACCGCGAAAACCCACAATATCTACACGCTCCAGAATCATGCACCCTCCGCTCTGTTTGCTGCATTCTCCCTGCGCAAGAAGTATAGCGGGATGATCTCACCCCGACGATGGCTATCCATTGCATAAAATCTCTCAGATTTCGCAGCTTTACTCACTTTCCGCCTTTCGGTAGTGTGTGCGTGCTTTTAAATTTCTTTAAGGATTCGGGCTGTTCATGTTTTCAGGATTGTTAATTATTCTTCTGCCTCTGATCGCGGGTTATCTTATCCCTCTGCGTCACACTGGCGCACTCAAACTGATTAATAAACTGCTCAGTTGGATTGTTTATCTGATCCTGTTTTTCATGGGTATCAGCCTTGCCTTTCTCGATAACCTTAGCGCTAACCTGCTGTCGATATTGCACTATTCAGCGGTAAGCGTAGTGATTATTCTGCTGTGCAACGCCGTTGCGCTGCTGTGGCTGGAACGCTCGTTACCGTGGAATCATCATCACCAACTGGAAAAATTGCCTTCGCGCGTGGCGATGGCGCTGGAGTCTTTACGCCTGTGCGGCGTGGTGGTGCTCGGTTTTGTGATTGGCCTGAGCGGGCTGGCCTTTTTGCAGCACGCCACCGATGCCAGCGAATATACGTTGATTTTCCTGCTCCTGCTGGTGGGCATCCAGCTACGCAATAGCGGTATGACCCTCAAACAGATTGTGCTCAACCGTCGCGGGATAATTATCGCCGTAGTCGTGGCGGCCAGTTCGCTGGTGGGTGGTATCATCAATGCCATGATCCTCGATCTACCGCTGAAAACCGGTCTGGCGATGGCCTCCGGTTTTGGCTGGTATTCGTTATCTGGCATTTTGCTGACGGAATCCTTTGGCCCGGTAATTGGCAGCGCCGCCTTCTTTAACGATCTGGCGCGTGAACTGATTGCCATTATGCTGATTCCGGGTCTGGTGGGCCGCAGCCGCTCTACCGCGCTGGGTTTGTGTGGCGCAACCTCGATGGATTTCACCCTGCCCGTTTTGCAACGTTCTGGCGGGCTTGAACTGGTGCCTGCCGCCATTGTGCACGGCTTTCTTCTGAGCCTGCTGGTGCCGTTACTGATGGCGTTCTTTTCTGCCTGATACCGCTTTGGCGGTAAATTTTTGCCGCCAAAATTGCGCTAAATCAATATCCCCGTAGATTACCGACAAAAGCCCTTTCACGCCCCAGCACATAAGCCTAATCTTAAACATGTATTTAAAATATAACTTTAACAAAAGAAGGTGTGACCATGTTTTGTGTGCAATGTGAACAAACCATCCGTACCCCGGCAGGCAATGGCTGTTCTTACGCGCAGGGGATGTGCGGGAAAACTGCTGAAACCTCCGATCTTCAGGATTTGCTGATTGCCGCGTTACAGGGGCTCTCTGCCTGGGCCTGCAAAGCGCGTGATTACGATCTGATTGACCATGAGATTGACAACTTCGCGCCGCGTGCCTTCTTTTCAACGCTGACCAACGTGAATTTCGACTCTGCGCGCATTGTTGGCTACGCCCGCGAAGCGATCGCCAAACGTGAAGCGCTGAAAGCCCTGTGCCTCGCTATTGATCCACACGCCCATGTTGATAACCCGATGGCGGATCTGCACCTGGTGAGCGAGGATCTTGGCGCGTTACAGCGCCAGGCGGCGGAATTCACACCGAACAAAGACAAAGCCACGATTGGCGAAAATATTCTTGGCCTGCGCCTGCTGTGCCTGTACGGCCTGAAAGGCGCGGCGGCCTATATGGAACACGCGCATGTGCTGGGTCAGTACGACAACGATATTTATGCGCGTTACCACAAAATTATGGCGTGGCTCGGCACCTGGCCGGCGGATATGAACGCCCTGCTGGAGTGTTCAATGGAAATTGGCCAGATGAACTTCAGCGTGATGAGCATTCTCGACGCCGGTGAAACCAGCATGTACGGTCACCCGACGCCCACCCAGGTGAACGTGAAAGCGGTGGCCGGTAAATGCATCCTGATTTCCGGGCACGACCTGAAAGATCTCTATAACCTGCTGCAACAAACCGAAGGTACCGGCGTTAATGTGTATACCCACGGTGAAATGTTGCCAGCGCACGGTTATCCGGAGCTGCGTAAATTCAAACATCTGGTCGGGAATTACGGCAGTGGCTGGCAAAATCAGCAGGTGGAGTTTGCCCGCTTCCCTGGCCCCATTGTGATGACCTCAAACTGCATTATCGACCCGACTGTTGGTTCTTATGATGATCGTATCTGGACGCGCAGCATCGTCGGTTGGCCGGGCGTCAATCACCTGGAAGGCGACGATTTTGCCCCTGTGATCCGCCAGGCGCAGCAGATGTCCGGCTTCCCGTTTAGCGAAATCGAACACCTGATCACCGTTGGTTTTGGTCGCCAGACCCTGCTGGGCGCGGTCGATACGCTGATCGATCTGGTGAGCCGTGAAAAACTGCGTCACGTCTTCCTCGTGGGCGGCTGTGACGGCGCGCGCGGCGAACGCAACTACTTCACCGATTTCGCCACCCAGGTACCGGACGATTGCCTGATCCTGACGCTGGCCTGCGGTAAATACCGCTTTAACAAACTTGATTTCGGCAATATTGAAGGCCTGCCGCGCCTGGTCGATGCCGGACAGTGTAACGATGCTTACTCGGCGATTATTCTGGCGGTCACGCTGGCAGACAAACTGGGCTGCGGCGTCAACGATCTGCCGCTGTCGCTGGTGCTCTCCTGGTTCGAACAAAAAGCGATTGTGATTTTGCTGACCCTGCTCTCTCTCGGCGTCAAAAATATCGTCACCGGGCCGACCGCGCCGGGCTTCCTGACCCCGGATCTGCTGGCGGTTCTGAACGAGAAATTTGGCCTGCGCCAGGTCACTACCGTAGAACAGGATATGCAGCAGTTGCTGAGCGCGTAAGGAGCGATTTATGACCATGCCAACCCCTCAGTGCCCGTGGCGTATGCAGGTTCATCACATCCGCCAGGAGACGCCGGATGTCTGGACGCTCTCGCTGCTGTGCCACGATTACTATCCGTACCGCGCCGGGCAATACGCGCTGGTGAGTATTCGCAACAGCGCGCAGACGCTTCGCGCCTATACCATTTCGTCTACGCCGGGCATCAGCGAATACATTACGCTGACCATCCGCCGGATTGATGAAGGTGCAGGCTCGCAGTGGCTGACGCGCGAAGTGAAACGCGGCGATTATCTATGGCTTTCCGATGCGCAGGGGGAATTCACCTGCGATAACGAACCGAACGATAAGCTGTTGCTGCTGGCGGCAGGGTGCGGCGTGACGCCGATTATGTCAATGCGTCGCTGGCTGGCGAAATACCGCCCGCAGGCCGATGTGCAGGTGATTTTCAATGTGCGTTCACCGGACGACGTGATTTTTGCCGACGAGTGGCGCAACTACCCGGTGACGCTGGTGGCAGAGAACAACGCCACTGCTGGCTTTGCATCGGGTCGTTTGAGTCGCGACCTGCTCAACGCCGTGCCGGATCTTGCCTCGCGCACGGTGATGACCTGCGGTCCTGCGCCGTATATGGAATGGGTAGAGCAAGAAGTGAAAGCGCTCGGCGTAACGCGTTTCTTTAAAGAGCAGTTCTTCACACCAGTGGCTGAAGCCGCCACCAGCGGGCTGAAATTCAGCAAGCTGTCGCCGGTGAAAACCTTCTACGCGCCGGTGGGTAGCACGCTGCTGGAGGCGCTGGAAAGCAATAAAGTCCCGGTCAACGCCGCCTGTCGTGCGGGCGTATGCGGCTGTTGTAAAACGCAGGTGGTTTCTGGGGAGTATACGGTGAGCAGTACCATGACGCTGACGGAACAGGAGATTGCCGACGGTTTTGTGCTGGCTTGTTCCTGCCACCCGCAGGGGGATTTAGTATTGGCGTGATGAATTGAATTGCCGGATGGCGGCTACGCCTTATCCGGCCTACGAGAATGTGATTTTGTAGGCCGGATAAGCGCTTAGCGCCATCCGGCATTATTTCACTTCCAGGCGGGAGCCACGGAATAACGCCCCGCGCCCATAAACGCGATCGCCAGCGCGGCGATAAAGTAATACACCACGCTTTCAATTGCCCATGCGCCCGTTTTATCCAGCGTAAAGGTAATTTCAGTATCCACCATCAACCACGCCACAACCATGGTGAATGCCAGCACCAATGCCGATGGACGCGTAAAAATGCCGAGAATAATCAAAATCGGACACAGCACTTCGCCCACCAACACGCCGTAGGCAATGAAACCGGGAAACCCTTTCGCCACCAGCATCCCGGCAATCCCATCGACACCACCAATTAATTTGTGCAGCCCGTGGAATAACATCAGGCCACCGACCGCCAGACGTAACAGCAGCCGACCAAAATCGTCATGGGAGAACATATTATTGACTGAATTTAACAATGATTTAACCATTTGAAATGATTCCTGTTTTCATCGACAGTTACAAAACTATGCCGTTTCGTAATTAAAATAAACCCCCGTTTTACTTATGGACATAATAATTCCGCTCCGTGACCGCTTCATTGTCTAAGCTTGTAAGCACGATCACAAAAAGGAGCGTCATCATGAAACAGACAGTGGCCGCGTATATCGCCAAAACCCTGGAACAGGCTGGCGTAAAACGGATTTGGGGCGTCACCGGTGACTCCCTTAACGGACTTAGCGACAGCCTGAACCGCATGGGCACCATCGACTGGATGCCAACCCGTCACGAAGAGGTCGCCGCCTTTGCCGCTGGCGCGGAAGCGCAACTGACCGGCGAACTGGCGGTCTGTGCAGGTTCCTGCGGGCCGGGTAATTTGCATTTAATCAATGGCCTGTTTGACTGCCACCGCAACCATGTTCCGGTGCTCGCCATCGCCGCGCATATTCCGTCGAGCGAAATCGGCAGCGGCTATTTTCAGGAAACCCATCCACAAGAACTCTTTCGCGAGTGCAGCCACTATTGCGAGCTGGTTTCCAACCCGGATCAGATCCCGCAAGTGCTGGCGATCGCCATGCGCAAAGCCATACTCAACAAAGGCGTTTCCGTGGTGGTCTTGCCAGGCGATGTGGCGCTGAAGCCCGCGCCGGAAAGCGCCAGCAGCCACTGGTACAGCGCGCCGCAACCGGTTGTCGTGCCCACAGAGCAAGAGCTGCATAAACTGGCGCAACTGCTGCGCTACTCCAGCAATGTCGCGCTGATGTGCGGTAGCGGCTGCGCCGGGGCACACAAAGAACTACTGGAATTTGCCGGTAAACTCAACGCCCCCATCGTGCATGCCATGCGCGGCAAAGAGCATGTGGAATATGCCAACCCTTACGATGTCGGCATGACCGGGCTGATTGGTTTTTCATCCGGCTTCCATACCATGATGAACGCCGACACGCTCGTGCTGCTCGGCACGCAATTCCCCTATCGTGCGTTCTACCCGACCGACGCGAAAATCATCCAGATTGATATCAACCCGGCAAGCCTCGGCGCGCACAGTAAAGTCGATATGGCGCTGGTGGGCGATATCAAAGCCACACTCGCCGCCCTGTTGCCGCTGCTGGAGGCGAAAACCGACCGCACATTCCTTGAT
This sequence comes from Kosakonia sp. H02, assembly GCA_030704225.1. Taxonomy (NCBI): domain Bacteria; kingdom Pseudomonadati; phylum Pseudomonadota; class Gammaproteobacteria; order Enterobacterales; family Enterobacteriaceae; genus Kosakonia; species Kosakonia styphnolobii. The sequence continues at coordinate 1,725,280 of CP131915.1, read as the reverse complement.
AAAGCGCTGGAAGATTACCGTGATGCGCGCAAAGGGCTGGATGAACTGGCGAAACCGAGCGAGAAAGCGATACACCCGCAATATCTGGCGCAGCAAATCAGCCATTTTGCTGCTGATGACGCGATTTTCACCTGCGATGTCGGCACGCCCACCGTCTGGGCAGCACGTTATTTGAAAATGAACGGCAAACGCCGGTTGATTGGCTCTTTTAACCACGGTTCGATGGCGAACGCCATGCCGCAGGCGCTCGGCGCGAAAGCCACCTACCCGGACCGGCAAGTAGTGGCGCTGTGCGGCGATGGCGGTTTCAGCATGTTGATGGGTGATTTTCTCTCGGTGGCGCAGATGAAGCTGCCGCTAAAAATCATCGTCTTTAACAACAGCGTGCTCGGCTTTGTGGCGATGGAGATGAAAGCGGGCGGCTATCTCACTGACGGCACTGAATTGCAGGACACCAACTTTGCCCGCATCGCCGAAGCCTGCGGCATTACCGGCATCCGCGTGGAAAAATCCGCCGATGTTGATGAGGCGCTGCAACGCGCGTTCTCCATTGATGGCCCGGTGCTGGTCGATGTCACGGTGGCGAAAGAGGAGTTGGCTATTCCGCCGCAAATCAAGCTGGAGCAGGCCAAAGGCTTCAGTTTGTATATGATGCGCGCCATTATCAGCGGGCGCGGCGACGAGGTTATCGAACTGGCGAAAACCAACTGGCTCAGGTAAAACAGAGGGCATTACCTATCGCAAGTTAAGGAAATGCCGTGATTGATTTACGCAGTGATACCGTAACCCGACCAGGCCGCGCCATGCTGGAACAGATGATGGCCGCCCCGGTCGGAGATGATGTTTACGGTGACGACCCGACGGTGAACGAACTGCAACAATACGCCGCTGACCTCAGCGGCAAAGAAGCCGCCCTGTTTCTGCCTACCGGCACGCAAGCCAACCTGGTGGCGCTGCTCAGCCATTGTGAGCGCGGCGAAGAGTATATCGTCGGTCAGGGCGCGCATAACTACCTCTACGAAGCCGGTGGCGCAGCGGTGCTCGGCAGCATTCAACCTCAGCCCATCGACGCGGCCGCTGACGGCACCCTGCCGCTAGATAAAGTCGCGGCGAAGATCAAAGCTGATGATATCCACTTCGCGCGCACTAAATTGCTCAGCCTGGAAAACACCCACAACGGCAAAGTCCTGCCGCGCGACTACCTGAAACAGGCGTGGGAATTTACCCGCGAGCGCGGGCTGGCGCTGCACGTTGATGGCGCGCGTATCTTCAATGCGCTGGTGGAATATGGCTGCGAATTAAAAGATATCGCGCACTATTGCGACTCGTTCACTATCTGCCTATCCAAAGGCCTTGGTACGCCAGTGGGGTCGCTGCTGGTGGGCGAACGAGCCTATATCGCCCGCGCTAACCGCTGGCGCAAGATGACCGGCGGCGGGATGCGCCAGGCGGGCATTCTCGCCGCAGCGGGTCTCTATGCGCTGAAAAACAATGTCGCGCGGTTAAAAGAGGATCACGACAACGCCGCCTGGCTGGCAACGCAACTGCGCGAGATTGGCGCGGATGTGATGCGTCACGACACCAATATGCTGTTTGTACGCATGGGCGATGATGCCGCTGAGCTGGGCGCGTTTCTGCGCGAGCGCGACGTGTTGGTAAACGTTTCACCGGTGGTGCGCCTGGTCACGCATCTGGATGTTAATCGCCAGCAATTGACCGAATTAGTGCGCCACTGGCAGGCCTTTTTACAGCGCTAAGGAGCGAAACGTGGCGCAGCGGATTGGCGTGCTCGGCGCCAGCGGCTATATCGGCCAGCGGCTGGTAAAGGCATTAAGCCAGCAGGGACATCAGGTAAAAGCGGCGGCGCGGCACGTAGCGCGTTTGCAAAAACAGGCGTTGCCGGGCGTGAGCTATCACGCCATTGATCTCTTCTGGCCGCAGGACTTACCGGCACTGCTTGCTGATATCGATACGCTCTACTATCTGGTGCACAGCATGGGCGAGAGCGGGGATTTCGTCGCCCATGAACGGCAAATTGCACTCAATGTGCGCGATGCGCTGCGCGAGTCATCCGTCAAGCAGGTGATCTTTCTGAGTTCGTTACAGGCAAAAGGCGCAACACACTCCGATCATCTGCTGGCCCGGCAATATACTGGCGATCTGCTGCGCACGGCGGGCGTACCGGTCACCGAACTACGCGCCGGGATCATTGTCGGTGCCGGTTCGGCGGCCTTCGAAGTGATGCGCGATATGGTGTTTAACCTGCCAGTGCTTACTCCGCCGCGCTGGGTGCGTTCACGAACCACGCCGATTGCGCTGGAAAATTTAATGCATTACCTGCTTGAGTTGCTGAATCATCCGGCTAACGAACATCGGGTGTTTGAGGCCGCCGGGCCGGAAGTGTTGAGTTACCAGCAGCAGTTTAGCCACTTTATGGCGGTTAGCGGCGTACATCGCCCGCTCATTCCCCTGCCGTTGCCGACGCGGCTGATTTCCGTCTGGTTTTTGCATCTCATCACCTCCGTGCCGCCCACCATTGCCAAAGCGCTAATTCAGGGATTGAAGCACGATCTGCTGGCCGATGACCGCGCGCTGCGTCGTCTGATCCCGCAGAGCTTAATCTCCTTTGATGACGCCGTGCGCCGCACCTTGCAGGAAGAGGAAAAGCTGGTGAATTCAAGCGACTGGGGTTACGACCCACAGGCGTTTTCCCGCTGGCGTCCACAATATGGCTACTACCCGAAACAGGCCGGTTATAGCGTGAAAACCCGCGCCAGTGCGCAGGCGCTATGGGAAGTAGTGAACCGCATCGGCGGCAAAGAGCGCTACTTTTTCGGCAATCTGCTGTGGCAAACCCGCGCCGCGCTGGACGGTGTGATCGGCCATACTTTGCCGCGCGGGCGACCGGAGCGCCCCTTTTTACAGGTGGGTGATGCAGTGGATAGCTGGAAAGTGATCATCGTCGAGCCAGAACAACAACTCGCGTTGCTGTTTGGGATGAAAGCGCCGGGGCTTGGGCGGCTGACCTTTACCCTGACGGACAACGGCGATCACCGGGTGCTGGACGTACGCGCCTGGTGGCATCCGCACGGCATGCCGGGGCTGTTTTACTGGCTGTTAATGTTCCCGGCGCATCTGTTTATCTTTCGCGGCATGGCGCAGCAAATCGCCAGGCTTGCGGAAGAAAGTAGTGAAAAAGTCTGAGCAGGACGCTTTTCTTTTAACAATCTCATTGCATCGGGGCGTGATTCACGGAAGAATGCCCGCGATAAACGCTTAACACAGTGGATTGATATGAAGGTACTGGTCACGGGCGCAACCAGCGGTTTAGGCCGAAACGCCGTCGAATATCTGCGTCAAAAAGGCATTACCGTCCGGGCGACCGGTCGCAATGAAGCGATGGGCAAACTGCTCAGTAAAATGGGCGCGGAATTTGTCCATGCCGATTTGACTCAACTGGTCTCTTCGCAGGCGAAAGTGATGCTCGCCGATATCGATACGCTGTGGCACTGCTCCAGCTTCACCTCGCCGTGGGGAACCCAGGAAGCGTTCGATCTTGCCAACGTACGTGCCACGCGCCGCCTTGGAGAATGGGCTGTCGCCTGGGGCGTGCGTAACTTTATTCATATCTCCTCCCCTTCTCTCTATTTTGATTATCACCACCATCACGACATCAACGAAGATTTCCGCCCGTCGCGCTTCGCCAACGAGTTCGCCCGCAGTAAAGCCGCTGGTGAACAGGTGATTGATTTGCTGGCGCAGGCTAACCCGCATACGCGGTTTACGATTTTGCGCCCGCAAAGCCTGTTCGGCCCCCACGATAAAGTCTTTATCCCGCGCCTGGCGCAGATGATGCAACATTACCGCAGCGTATTATTGCCGCGCGGTGGCGATGCGCTGGTGGATATGACCTATTACGAAAATGCGGTCCATGCGATGTGGCTGGCAAGCCAGCAGCACTGCGATACGCTGCCTTCCGGGCGCGCCTATAACATCACCAATGGCGAACCGCGATCCCTGCGCAGCATCGTGCAGACATTGATTGATGAGCTAAATATTCACTGCCGCATTCGCTCGGTGCCTTATGCCATGCTCGATATGGTCGCCCGCAGTATGGAGCGCTTTGGCGACAAGCGCGCGAAAGAGCCGGCGTTTACCCATTACGGCGTCTCGAAGCTTAATTTTGATTTCACGCTGGATATCAGCCGCGCGCAGCAGGAGCTGGGCTATACGCCGATTGTGACACTGGATGAGGGCATCAAACGCACGGCGTACTGGCTGAAAGATCACGGCAAACTGCACCGTTAAGCGGGTCGCAGGGATCATCCCGCCTGGCCGTATTTTTCCAGTAACGCCTCGGCGATAGCTAAGCTTTCAGCATCAGCGACGCCGTCCCACCGCGCCGGGCGAAAATGCATCTGAAACGCCATGATCACCCGCTTTTGTTGCAGCGGTGTCATGTACGGTTTGACGTCGTAGCCATAACGCGCCAGCAAATCCAGCAGTGTCGCGCTGTTGACCCGCTCATATTCCGCGCGGCCGTTAAGGTAAAATGCCACGCGCGCCGGATCGGGCCAGGCACCAATTCCCCGCGCCGCTAACAACTGCCAGGGAAATTGCGGGCCGGGATCATCTTTACGCTGCGGCGCAATGTCCGCATGGGCTACCACATTCTCCGGAGCAATGTGGTAACGCGCGACAATATCTTTTACTAATGGAATCAAGGCATTAATTTGCGCTTGCGCAAACGGGGCGAACGTTTTCCCGCTCGCCGTTTTCTGCCAGCCGCGGTTTTCCAGCTCAATGCCAATGGAGGTATCGTTGATGCGCGTTGCACCGCGCCAGAAGCTGGGGCCGGCATGCCAGGCGAGATCCTGCTCCGGCACCAGTTGCCAGATGCGCGGTTTGCCGTTTTCCCGCGGCGGATGCGCCGGGATTAAATAGTGAGAACTCACCTCTTTTCCCAGTAGTGTCGCCAGCGAGACATCAAAATCATCGGCCGTATAATGGAGAACCAACACTTTGATGCGCGGATAAGCCGCTTGCGCCCGGTAGCCGGTAACAAGTTGATAGCCCGGCTTTTCGATAACGCCTGCCTCTTTCTCTTTGTCCTTATCACTGGCGCAGCCTGCCAACATGAGCGCCAGCAGCAGTAATCCCCACTTTTTCATCACTCTCCCTTTTAACGTTCAATGCGTTACAACACACATTATGGGTTCAATACACTATTCTTGAAAAGTCGTGACTTCTGAACAGAAATAAGGAAATCCATATGCACTATTCAGTTTTGACTTTCGTCTTGCCGGGCGCGCTGCTCTTAAGCGCCTGTACCACCGTGACGCCCGCCTATAAGGATACCGGCTCACGCGTCGGTCCGTGCGTAGAAGGCGGCCCCGACACCGTGGCACAACAATTTTACGACTACCGCATTGCCCATCCGGGTACCGACTGGTCCGCGCTGCGTCCTTACCTGAGTGATGATTTAACAAAAATGCTCACCGCCGCCAACCGCGACGCGCGCAATAACACGCTGTTGAAAGCCGATCCGTTCTCCAGCCGCACCGTTGCGCCAGAGCACGCCGATGTCGCCAGCGCATCGACCATTCCGAATAGCGATGCGCGGAATATTCCACTGCGCGTAACGCTGACCAAAGGCGATCAGCACTGGCAGGATGAAGTGTTGATGATCCGCGAAGGACAGTGCTGGGCCATTGATGATGTGCGCTATCTTGGCGGCACGGTTCACGCCCCGGCCGGGACGCTGCGCCAGTCGATTGAACATCGTTGATTATTCAGTAAAGCAAACTTAACCCCCATAAAATGTCTGGCATTCCATAAGGAATGCCGACATTTATACCTGCTTCCCTCGCCGTTCGGTATTTTGTGCTAACTTTATGTAGTAACCTGGTTTATTTTTAAGTTTTAACGCACAAATATTGCATAACTATTCTGTCAACGTTACTATTTGCGGCCTCAATTGCTATCAGACTGCTTCGATGAGTATTAAATTAAACAGCATCAATTGCTTTTACGGCGCACATCAGGCGCTGTTCGATATCACACTGGATTGCCCGCAGGGTGAAACACTGGTGCTGCTCGGCCCAAGCGGCGCGGGTAAAAGTTCGCTGTTGCGCGTACTCAACCTGCTCGAAATGCCACGCTCCGGCCAGTTGACCATTGCAGGCAATCATTTTGACTTCGCCAAAACCCCGTCTGATAAAGCGATCCGCGAATTACGCCAGAACGTGGGCATGGTGTTTCAGCAATATAATCTCTGGCCGCATTTAACCGTGCAGCAAAACCTGATTGAAGCTCCGTGCCGCGTGCTTGGGTTACGCAAAGATCAGGCGCTGGAACGGGCTGAAAAGCTGCTGGAGCGTTTACGTCTCAAACCGTATAGCGATCGCTATCCGTTGCATTTGTCCGGCGGGCAGCAACAGCGTGTCGCTATCGCCCGCGCGCTGATGATGGAGCCGCAGGTGCTGCTGTTTGATGAACCTACTGCTGCGCTCGATCCTGAGATCACCGCGCAGATCGTCAGCATCATTCGTGAGCTGTCGGAAACCGGTATTACGCAAGTTATCGTGACCCACGAAGTGGAAGTGGCGCGCAAGACGGCCAGTCGCGTGGTGTATATGGAAAACGGTCACATTGTTGAGCAAGGGGATGCGGGCTGCTTTGCTGCGCCGCAGACCGACGCGTTTAAATACTACCTATCTCACTGAAGACCCGGGAATAATGACAATGAAAAAAGTACTGATTGCCGCGCTACTTGCAAGCGTCAGCCTTAGCGCCACAGCAGCCCAGACCATTCGTTTCGCCACCGAAGCGAGCTACCCTCCGTTTGAATCCACCGACGCTAACAATAAAATTGTTGGCTTTGATGTAGACCTGGCTAATGCGTTGTGTAAAGAGATCGACGCAACCTGTACCTTTACCAACCAGGCGTTTGACAGCCTGATCCCAAGCCTGAAATTCCGCCGCTTTGACGCCGTGATGGCCGGTATGGACATCACCCCGGAGCGTGAAAAACAGGTGCTGTTCACCACACCGTATTACGACAACTCTGCGCTGTTCGTGGGTCAACAGGGCAAATTCGCAAGTGTTGATCAGCTGAAAGGCAAACGCGTTGGCGTGCAGAACGGCACCACGCACCAGAAATTCATCACCGATAAACACCCGGAAATCACCACCGTGCCTTACGACAGCTACCAGAACGCGCGTCTGGATCTGCAAAACGGCCGTATCGATGCGGTATTTGGTGACACGGCGGTGGTGACCGAGTGGCTGAAAGCGGACGCCAAACTGGCCGCCGTGGGCGATAAAGTGACCGATAAAGATTACTTCGGCACGGGCCTTGGCATTGCCGTTCGCCAGGGCAACACCGAGTTGCAGCAGAAATTCAACACTGCGCTGGAAAAAGTGAAGAAAGATGGAACGTACCAGACCATCTATAACAAATGGTTCCAGAAGTAATCCTGAATGAATGAATTTTTTCCTTTAGCAAGCGCCGCCGGGATGACCGTCGGCCTTGCCGTCTGCGCACTGATCATCGGCCTGATTCTGGCGATGATCTTTGCTGTCTGGGAGTCCGTTAAGTGGCGTCCCATCGCCTGGATTGGCACCGCGCTGGTGACGATTTTTCGCGGCCTGCCGGAAATCCTGGTGGTGCTGTTTATCTACTTCGGCTCCTCGCAATTGCTGCTGATGCTCTCGGACGGCTTTGTCATCAACCTGGGCGTTGTGCAGATCCCGGTGCAGATGCAGATTGAAAACTTCGATGTCAGTCCGTTCCTGTGCGGCGTGATCGCCCTCTCCTTGCTGTACGCCGCTTACGCCTCGCAAACCCTGCGCGGTGCGTTAAAAGCGGTGCCGGACGGGCAACGCGAGTCCGGCCAGGCGCTGGGGTTGTCGAAAGGCGCGATTTTCTTTCGTCTGGTGATGCCGCAAATGTGGCGTCATGCGCTGCCGGGGCTGGGCAACCAGTGGCTGGTGCTGTTGAAGGATACCGCGCTGGTGTCGCTGATAAGCGTTAACGATTTGATGCTGCAAACCAAAAGTATCGCCACCCGCACTCAGGAGCCGTTTACCTGGTATATCGTGGCGGCGGCAATCTATCTGGTGATCACCTTGTTCAGCCAGTGGGTGCTTAAACGCATTGACCTGCGCGCGACGCGTTTTGAACGGAGGCCGGGATAATGCTTGAGTTTATGCCTGAGCTGTTCAAAGGCCTGCATACCAGTCTGACGCTGACCGTGGCTTCGCTGATTGCGGCCCTGATCCTGTCGGTGCTGTTTACCATCGTGCTTACGCTGAAAACGCCGGTGCTGGTGCAGATAGTGCGCGGCTACATTACGCTGTTTACCGGCACGCCGCTGCTGGTGCAGATCTTCCTGATTTATTACGGGCCGGGGCAATTCCCGTCGCTGCAAAATTATCCGGTGATCTGGCATCTGCTCTCTGAACCGTGGCTTTGCGCGATGCTGGCGCTGTCACTGAACAGCGCGGCCTACACCACGCAACTGTTTTACGGGGCGATCCGCGCCATCCCGGACGGGCAGTGGCAATCCTGCGGTGCGCTGGGGATGAGCAAGAAAGATACGCTGGCGATTTTGCTGCCGTATGCCTTTAAACGCGCGCTCTCTTCCTACTCCAACGAAGTGGTGCTGGTGTTTAAAAGCACCTCGCTGGCCTACACCATTACGCTGATGGAAGTAATGGGACACGGCCAGTTGCTGTATGGGCGCACCTATGACGTCACGGTGTTTGGCGCGGCAGGCTTGATTTATCTGGTGGTCAACGGCTTGTTGACGCTGATGATGCGCCTGATTGAGAGCAAAGCGCTGGCGTTCGAACGACGCAGCTAATTGCATAAATAACAATCAAAGGCGAGCTAATGCACTCATTACTCGCCTTTATTTTTGTCATCGATAAAATAATTAATCATGATATTTGAATATAAATTCATTTAATGGCATGGTTAGCCCCATGCCGCAGACACGGTAACAACAATAAGATAGACAGACAGGAGTTCAATATAATGAAAAAACTGATACTGGCCGCCCTTCTCGCCACGGTTGCCGCAGGTGCCTCTGCCGCCGATAAAATTAACTTTGGCGTTTCCGCCACTTATCCGCCGTTTGAATCAATGGATGCGAATAACAACATTGTCGGTTTTGATATCGATCTGGCAAACGCGCTGTGCAAGCAGATGCAGGCGAACTGTACCTTTACTAACCACGCCTTCGACAGCCTGATCCCGTCGCTGAAATTTAAAAAATATGACGCCGTGATTTCCGGTATGGACATTACGCCGGAGCGCAGCAAGCAGGTTGCGTTTACCGACCCGTACTACGCCAACTCCGCGCTGGTGATTGCCAAAAAAGATGCCTTCAAATCCTTTGAGGATCTCAAAGGCAAACGCATCGGCATGGAAAACGGCACCACCCATCAGAAATATTTGCAGGATAAACACCCGGAAGTGACTACCGTGGCGTATGACAGCTACCAGAACGCGATTATTGACCTGAAAAATGGCCGTATTGATGGCGTCTTTGGCGATACGGCAGTGGTCAACGAGTGGCTGAAAACCAACCCACAGTTGGGTGCAGCGACGCCGAAAGTGACCGATCCGCAATACTTCGGCACCGGCCTCGGCATCGCCGTGCGCCCGGATAACAAAGCACTTCTGGAAAAACTGAACGCCGCGCTGAAAGCGATTAAAGTTGACGGCACGTACCAGAAAATCAGCGATCAGTGGTTCCCGCAGTAATCGTGGGATGCTTTGCCCGGTGGCGCTTCGCTTACCGGGCCTGACTCCCTTTAACGCCGCGCGCCCGATGTGACAACCGGCACCTCGACGCGCTCCATCGCAATCGGGATGCTTTTATACGCCGGGATCCCACTTTTGGTATCGTGGCTATCCAGCGGCACCAGAATATTCGCCTCCGGGTAATACGCGCCCACCGAACCGGGTGCCATATCCAGCACCACAACAGTCAGATTTTCCATGCGCCGCGAGGTCAGGTTACCGTCAGGATCGAGAGCCACAATATTGACCTGATCGCCAACGCGCAATTCGCGTTTTTCCGCCTCATCGGCATTAATAAACAGCACATCCCGCCGCCCGGTGACGCCGCGATAACGGTCGTTCAGCCCATACAGCGTGGTGTTGTACTGATCGTGGCTACGCAATGTGGTCAGCACCAGATCGTGGCATTTCAGCGAACGTGGATCTTCATTAATCCCCTGCATCACTTTGAATTCGGCAAAGCCCGACGGCGTATTCCACACGCGCTCAGAAGCGGTATTGCGTAAGCGGAATCCACCCGGTTTTTTCACCCGCTCGTTGAAATTGCTGAATGCCGGGAAGACGGCTTCGATGGCATCACGAATATAGCTGTAATCGCTGACCATTTTTTCCCAGTCGACCACCGTGTCCGGCAGCGTCGCTTTCGCCAGCGCAGCAACCAACGCAGGTTCTGATTTAAGGTGCGGCGAAGCGGGCGTTAATGTGCCGCGCGAGGCATGGACCATCGACATGGAATCTTCCACCGTCACGCTCTGCACGCCCGAGGCTTGCATATCCGTTTCGGTACGTCCCAGCACCGGCAACAGATAATTATGTTTGCCCAACAGCAGGTGCGAGCGGTTCAGTTTGGTGGCCATATGCACCACCAAATCGAGCTTGCGCATCGCCGGGAACGTCGTAAGCGGGTCGGAAATCGCTTCCGCCAGATTGCCACCGAGGCACAGCAGCGCGTTGACTTTACCGTCACGCATCGCCTGAATCGCCGCTACAGCGCCATGCCCGTGTTCACGGGGCGGTTTAAAGCCAAAGACTTTTTCGATGTTATCGAGCAGCTCAGGATACGGGATTTCGGTAATGCCGACGGTACGGTCGCCCTGCACATTCGAGTGACCGCGCAGCGGACAAATGCCCGCCCCCTGTTTGCCGATATTGCCGCGCAGCAGCAGCAAGTTAGCAATTTGCTGCACGTTCTGTGTGCCGTACTGGTGCTGGGTGATGCCCATGCCGTAACAGATAATGGTGCGTTCCGCGTCGGCATACAGCCGGGCGATGTTCTGGATCTCTTTGCGCTCCATGCCAGAGACTTTAAGAATATGATCCCAGTCGGTCGCATCAAGATCGGCTTTCAGCGCCTCAAACCCCCGCGTGTGCTGGCGAATAAACACTTCGTCGATGACACCCGGCTCGCCTTTTGCCAGCGCCTCTTCATGCATCGACAGCAGGATCTTCATCACCCCTTTCAGCATCGCGGCATCGCCGCCGACCCGCACTTTGTAGTAGGTCGACGCCAGTTTGGTTGAGCTTAAGGCCAGCATCTCAATCGGGCTTTGCGGTGACGTAAAACGCTCCAGCCCCCTTTCGCGCAGCGGGTTGATGGCAACAATGGTTGCGCCGCGTCTGGAAACTTCACGCAGTGTACCAAGCATCCGCGGGTGGTTAGTGCCGGGGTTATGGCCGATACACAGCACCAGATCGCAATGGTCAAAATCTTCCAGCTCTACGGTGCCTTTGCCAACGCCAATGGATTCCGGCAGGCCGACGCTTGTCGGTTCGTGACACATGTTGGAGCAATCCGGGAAATTGTTAGTGCCGTACTCGCGGGCAAACAGTTGCCAGAGAAAAGCGGCTTCGTTCGAGGCGCGCCCGGAGGTGTAAAACTCGACGCTGTTGGGATCGTCATAGCTACGCAGCAGCTCGCCGATTTCGCGAAAAGCGGTCTCCCATGCAATGGGCTGGTACGTATCGCTGGCGGCATCATATTTCATCGGGTGCGTTAAGCGCCCCTCGCCTTCCAGCTCAAACGCGTTTCGCTCCCACAGTTCACTCACCGTGTGCGTGGCGAAAAATTCCGGCGTCGCGCGTTTACTGGTCGCCTCCCAGGAGACGGCCTTCGCGCCGTTTTCACAAAATTCAAAGGATGAGGTGTGCTGCGGATCGGGCCAGGCGCAGCCAGGGCAGTCAAAGCCCTGCGGCTGGTTTACTCTGAAGAGTGCAATCACGTCCTGCTTGACGGACATCTGGCCGCGTAACGCATCGGCAACCGCTTTTAACGCACCCCAGCCGCCTGCTGAACCGCCATAAGGTGCAATACCAATCGTTGATCGTTTTTGCTCTTTCATTCTGCCCCACATTGTCTGATGACCCTTTTTGCTTAAGCCTGGTACAAAAATTGCCGATGTGGGGGGTAAAAACGAGAATATAGTCGCGCAAAAAGGCGTTTAAGCGGGAGATTTAACGCCTGATAAGCAGCGTCAGCACTTCATAATGCGCAGTATGGGGAAACATATCAAAGAGTTGCACCCGAGCAATGCGATACCCCGGCAACAACGCGAGATCGTTCGCCATCGTTGCGGCATTACAACTTGAGTAGATGATAAAGGGCGGCGCCATGCGGCTCAGGTATTCACACAGCTCGCGCCCGATACCGCGCCGGGGCGGGTTCACCAACACCAGATCCGGCACATCGCCTTGCGCCGTGGCAAAACGGGTGGAATCCAGCGCCTGGAAATGCAGATTATTCAGGCCCAGCGCCTGCGCCGATTGCGTTGCGCAGGCAATGGCTTCCGGCGCGATTTCAATGCCGGTGAGCCGCATTTCGGGCGTTGCGCAGTGCAGGCCAAAACCGCCGACGCCGCAAAAGAGATCCCACATATGGTTTACCGGCAGCGCCCGCACCCAGTCGCGCGCGGTGGCATAAAGCTGGCTGGCAACAGCCGGGTTAGTCTGGAAGAAGCTTTGCGGGCGGATCCACAGCGGCACGCCGTTGAAACGTTCCGCCAGCGCTTGTTGTTCAGTCAGAAAGATCTCCGTCTCCCCTTCCATAATGGCCATATGCACTGGCTGAATATTTACCGAAATAACCTTCAGTTGCGGTAGCTGTGCCTGCAACCACGGCAGGGCCGCACGTAACTGTTCCAGCTTCGTCTCTGAACGCAGCACAAAACGCAGCATCATGCCGCCATCTTGCTGACTTTCGGTTAACAGCAGGTATTTCAGTTCGCCGCGTTTGCGCGCCACGTTATACGGCGTTAAGCCCGCGCGGGCGATAAAGGGTTTTAGCGCGGCGAAAACCGGGGCAAACGCGTCGGGGTAAAGGGGGCAACTGGTGAGATCTTCTGGCGTCCCGTCGCGATGCAGCATCCCCAGCAGCGGTTTTTCGACGCTGCCGCTGACCACCATTTTGGCTTTATTGCGAAACCCCTGCTCCGGGCCGCTGACGGGTGCGCACCACGCTTCAACCGGTAATGCCGCCAGCAAGCCATGAAGATCGTCCATTTTGGCGGAAAGTTGTGTGGATACCGGTTGTTCGATCCATTGACAGGAACGACAGCGACCGGCATCAAAGAGAGCGCACTGCATAATAAAGCCTTTCGATTTGCGGGGGTCGGGATTGTACCACCGTTATTGCAGGCGGAAAAAGCGTCGGCTCGGCGCGGGGACAAACAGCAGAAATAGCACCAGTAAATCCGGCAATTTTTGCATCATCAGCGAACGGAAAATTTCCCGGCGCGAGCCGCCGGCAATGCTGAACAGTTCCGGATAGCCGTAGCCCAGCGAGGCGGCCCATAAATAACCGGTGGCGACAAGTTGCGTAAGCAGGTAAAGCCAGCGCGCCCAACTGCGGCCTTTGATGACCGAAAAGGCGCAGAGAATTTCGATAAACACCAGCAGCAGGCTGCCAAGAAAAATCAGCGTCAGGCTCCAGGTCTGCGCACTGCGATGGACAAAATCCAGCAGGCCGCGCCAACCCAGTAAGTTAAAAATCATCAATACATCAACACAGCGAATGGAAATGATGGCGATAGCCGCCACCTGCACCAGCGCCGGTACGTTCAACGTCGCGTGATGAACGCTTTTCTTGAAGAACCCCAATCCGATGATTTCCCTGTGAAAAATGCCGCGACAAGCGCGGCATCAGTGACACAATTTCCCGATTCTAATGAGTTCAGCCTTGTCTTGCACGCTGGATATCGCGGATACGCTGTTTTTCCGCGCGCGCCATCATATACCAGGCGATAAAACCAACAATTCCGACCACGCCGAGGATAAGCGTTGCCAGGGCGTTGATTTCCGGGTTCACCCCCATGCGCACGCTGGAGAAAACCAGCATCGGCAGCGTGGTCGCACCCGGCCCGGAGACAAAACTGGCGATCACCAGATCATCCAGCGAGAGGGTAAATGCCAGCAGCCAGCCGGAAACAATGGCTGGCATGATCATCGGCAGCGTGATAACGAAAAAGACTTTCAGCGGCGTTGCGCCTAAATCCATCGCCGCTTCTTCGATCGAGCGGTCAAGCTCGCGCAGGCGTGACGAAATCACCACCGCCACATAGGCGGTACAGAAGGTGACGTGCGCCAGCCAGATGGTCAACATGCCGCGATCCGCAGGCCAGCCAATGGCGTGCGCAAGAGCCACAAACAGCAACAGCAGGGACAAACCGGTGATCACATCCGGCATCACCAGCGGCGCGGTTATCATAAATGCAAAGCCGTTGGAGCCACGAAAGCGGCCAAAACGCACCATCACCACCGCCGCAATGGTGCCAAGGATGACCGCCATCGTCGCCGCGCAGGCGGCAATCGTCAGGCTTAAGCCCACCGCGCTCATCATCGCATCATCGTGAAACAGCTCGCTGTACCAGCGCGTCGACCAGCCCGCCCACACCGTCACCAGCTTTGAACTGTTGAAGGAGTAAATCACCAGCATCAGCATCGGCGCGTAGAGGAATGTAAAGCCAATCACGAGGATCAGAATGCGCCAGGGAGAACGCACAACCGGTAAATTGTTCATGTCTTCTCCCCCGTCTGTTTCTGCTGATGTTTGTGGAACCACATGATCGGCACAATCAGCAACAGCAGCATGATAACGGCAACCGCCGAGGCGACCGGCCAGTCGCGGTTATTAAAGAACTCCTGCCACAGCACGCGGCCAATCATGATGCTATCTGGTCCGCCGAGCAGTTCCGGGATAACAAACTCGCCCACCGCCGGGATAAACACCAGCATCGAACCGGCGATAATCCCACCTTTGGTCAGCGGCACAATCACGCTGAAGAAGGTTTTCAGCGGACGTGCGCCAAGATCCAGCGAGGCTTCAACCAGCGAATAATCAATGCGCGTCAGCGCGGTGTAAATCGGCAGCACCATAAATGGCAGATAGGCATAAACAATGCCGATATAGACTGCAAGATTGGTATGCAAAATGGTCAACGGCTGATCGATAACCCCCAACCACAGCAGGACGTTATTCAGCACGCCGTTGTTTTTTAAAATCCCCATCCATGCATAAACGCGGATCAGAAACGAGGTCCACGACGGCAAAATCACCAGCAGCAGCAGGATATTACGCGTTGATGATTTGCTGTGAGCCACCGCCCAGGCCAGCGGATAGCCGAGCAGCAGGCAGCAAAGGGTCGAAATACCCGCCACCTGCAAGGACTGGAGATAAGCTTCAAAATAGAGCGGATCGTCCGTCAGTTGCAGGAAATTACCGAGGTTTAACGTGACGGTGAGCTGGCTGTCGGCCCACTCAATCAGATCGGTATAGGGTGGGATCTGGCGCGCCATCTCAGCGAGGCTGATTTTGAAGACGATCAAAAACGGCAGCAGGAACAGCAGGATCAGCCAAATGTAGGGCAGCGCAATAACCAGTTTGCGCCCGTGGCGCATCTGAAGGCGCGCCAGCCATAATGTCAAACCGCCCGGTTTTTCAACGCGGGCCGGGGGCTCCAGTGTACTCATCACCGCTCCTTAAACCGTCAGAACCACACAACTATCGCCGTCCCAACAGAGACGAACTTCATCGCCCCAGGTTGGCGCGCCTTTACGGTAGCGATGCGCGTTCTGCAACTGGGCGCTGATCATCTGCCCGCTTTGCAAACGCACGTGATAAATCGACAGATCGCCGAGATAGGCAATATGCACCACTTCGCCGACGGCAAAGTTGTAGCCATCAACAGGCGGCTCGTCGCAAAGCATGATTTTCTCCGGGCGCAGCGCAACGTACACCGGCACGTTATCCACCACCGAGGCATCCGGGTCAACTTTCAGCGGGTGAACCAGCCCCGGCGAGTCAATCACCAGACCATCGTCCTGGCGCTCTTTCAGCAGCCCTTCGAAGACATTCACGGAACCGATAAATTCGGCGCTGTATCGAGTGGTCGGGTGCTCGTAAATCTCTTCCGGCTCGCCAATCTGCACGAACTTGCCGCGATTCATGATCGCGATACGTCCGGCCATGGTCATCGCCTCTTCCTGATCGTGGGTCACCATCACGCAGGTGACGCCGACGCGCTCAAGAATATCGACCACTTCTAATTGCATGCGGTCGCGCAGTTTTTTATCCAGCGCGCCCATCGGCTCATCAAGCAGTAGCAGTTTCGGGCGCTTCGCCAGGCTGCGTGCCAGCGCCACGCGCTGACGCTGACCACCGGAAAGCTGATGCGGCTTACGTTTGGCGAACTCGCTCATGTGCACAAGACTCAGCATTTCGGCAACGCGGCTGGTAATTTCCGCTTTTGGCAGCTTGTCCTGTTTCAGGCCAAACGCGATGTTCTGCTCCACCGTCATATGTGGGAAGAGCGCGTAAGACTGGAACATCATATTGATGGGACGCAGATAGGGCGGCACGTGCGCCAGATCGACGCCATCGAGCATAATTTGCCCCTGAGTGGGCAGCTCGAAACCTGCCAGCATGCGCAGGAGCGTGGATTTGCCGCAGCCGGACGCGCCGAGCAGGGCAAAAATTTCGCCTTTGTAAATAGTCAGGCTGACATCATCAACGGCATGCTGGCCGTCAAAAGATTTGGTCAGGTTACGGATTTCCAGCAACGGCGTCAGATCCTTGCGGCTCTTCGCCTGCGGGCGGGGAATAGCGTCATTCACTCCAGTGCTCTCCGGCATAAACATCACCCTGTTTCAACAGGTTGTCGTACAAATGACAGGACAGAGGCGCAGTACCTCTGTCCATGTTGGGGCGACCGCACCGTTTCGGTGCAGCACATTTACCGTTCAGATGTTTGATTTATTTGCCACTTTTAACTTTTGTCCATGCGCGGGTTCTGACGCGATCGATCTTCGGATCCTGAACTTTAAGCGTAAACAGCTTGGCAAAGACATCGGCTGGCGGGTAGATACCCGGGTTTTCGCGCACTTCAGCGCTGACCAGCGGTTGCGACGCTTTGTTACCGTTAGCGTAGTACACATAGTCGCTGATGTGGGCAATAACATCCGGGCGCATCATATAATTAAGGAATTGATAAGCTTCGTCTTTGTTTTTTGCATCGGCAGGCATCGCAAAGACATCAAAGAACGCCAGCGCGCCCTCTTTCGGAATGGTGTAAGAGATATTCACCCCATTCTTCGCTTCTTTCGCGCGGTTTGCCGCCTGCCAGACATCACCTGCCCAGCCAATCGCGACGCAAATATCGCCGTTTGCCAGATCGTTGATGTACTGAGAAGAGTGGAAATAACGGATATTCGGACGTAGCTTCAGCAATAGTTCTGTTGCCGGGCCGGTGTAATCATCCGCTTTGTTGCTGTTGGGATCTTTGCCAAGGTAGTTCAGCACGGTGGCGAAGATCTCTTCTGGCGCATCGAGGAAGGAAACGCCACAGCTTTTCAGTTTTGCCAGGTTTTCGGGTTTCAGCACCAGATCCCAACTGTCCAGCGGCACATCTTTGCCGAGCGCCGCTTTCACTTTATCGACGTTGTAGCCAATGCCGGTGGTAGCCCACAGGTACGGGAAGGCGTATTTGTTATCCGGGTCGTGCTTAGCGACCATTTTCAGCACTTCCGGATCGAGGTTTTTCCAGTTCGGCAGCTTGCTCTTATCCAGCGGCTGGAACACCCCTGCCGCGAGCTGGCGCTCAAGGAAACTGGCTGACGGCACGACCAGATCGAAACCGGTGCTGCCCGCCATCAATTTACCTTCCAGCACTTCGTTGGAGTCAAACACGTCGTAAACGACTTTGATGCCGGTTTCCTTTTCAAAATTTGCAACGGTGTCCGGCGCAATATAATCAGACCAGTTGTAAACATGCAGCGTCTTTTGTTCGGCGGCGAGCGTGCTGGCAGAGACAGCCATTAACGCACCCGCAACAAGACCCGATACCCATTTTTTGTTCAAGGCAGTCATTTCTCATTCCTTCTGGAAAGCTCGTTAACATACGAACTAAGTGTACGCATCATAGGATATGCAAGAATCATGCATATTTTGTCACTCTGCACAGCACTTGAGGAGAAAGCTCTTTGGGCAGACGCCGCATGCTGTTTTAAGCACGGCAAGAATAACTGTAGCCAGGGTTTCAGGCTATAGGGCAGATTAAAAAACGCCTTTTATCAATTTTTATGCAGAAAGTGTCGATGGGAAAAGCCGTATCGCACGAAATGACGGTGAATAATTCTTTAAAGAAAGGTTAATAGCAGTATAAAAACATTTGTTATGCAGCCGCTATGGTAGCGACTGCGCTAATGGCAGTGGGAATCAGTGAAGAAAATTGTGCGACTCTTCGCCAGGCATCATATCTTCTTCCCCGGCAGTGAACAGCAACTGATGTGCGCTGGCCTCCATAATGACCATCGAAATCTGCTCTTCGCTCTGGCGCATAAACCAGGCAAATTGCTCGAAAGCAACGCCTGCCGCAACGCTTAAGGACTGGCAAACCACCAGCTTCGGCAGATTATCATCCTGAATATCGAGAAACGCTTTTACGGTTAATGAGCTGGCATTGATGGCGGAAAGATCGCCTGCCAGCGCCAGCAGCGCAGAAGGTTTAACTTCCGCCATGGCGGTAAAGAGCAAAATATCATTAACCAGGTCGATTTTTGCATCGAACACGCCATCAAAATTTTGCATATGCGGCAGATGCAGCGCCTGGCAGTTATCGCATTCAAAAAAATTGATGCCCAGTTCATCGAGCCAGTGACGAAGCGTATCCAGACCAGGAACGACCAGCGAATCCATAAAACAACTCTCTTAGGGAAAAATTGCCCCTAG
This sequence comes from Kosakonia sp. H02, assembly GCA_030704225.1. Taxonomy (NCBI): domain Bacteria; kingdom Pseudomonadati; phylum Pseudomonadota; class Gammaproteobacteria; order Enterobacterales; family Enterobacteriaceae; genus Kosakonia; species Kosakonia styphnolobii. Next base: position 1,706,252 of record CP131915.1, on the reverse strand, counting down.
CTTACGCAAAAAGCCAGGGGCGTACCATGCGTAACGCAGGAAAATAGACTTAGCCGCCGGTTTTCAGGCAAAAACCTGGCGTCGCGTGGCGTTCGATCCACTGGATCATGCGCCCGGCAATATCCAGCCCGGTGGCTTTTTCTATTCCTTCAAGACCTGGCGAGGCATTAACTTCCATCACCAGCGGCCCGCGTTTGGCACGCAAAATATCGACGCCTGCCACGTCCAGCCCCAGCGTTTGTGCGGCGGCCAGCGCCATTTCGCGCTCGCGCGGGGTAATGGTGGCAAGGGTTGCCTGCCCGCCCCGGTGCAGGTTGGAGCGAAAATCTCCCGCTTTCGCCCGCCGCTCAATGGCCGCAACCACCTCGTTGCCCACCACCAGGCAGCGAATATCGCACCCTTTCGCTTCGGCGATAAATTCCTGCACCAGAATGTGCGCATTGAGGCCGCGAAAAGCGTCGATCACGCTCTCTGCCGCCTGGCGGGTTTCTGCCAATACCACGCCGATGCCCTGCGTGCCTTCGACCAGTTTCACCACCAGCGGCGCGCCGCCCACCATGTCGATCAGATCGCTGGTGTCATCGGGCGAGTGGGCAATGCCGGTAATGGGCAGGTCGATCCCCTGGCGTGCCAGCAACTGCAACGAACGCAGCTTGTCTCTGGCGCGGGTAATGGCGACCGATTCATTGAGCGGATAACTGCCGAGAATTTCAAACTGGCGCAGCGCAGCGGTGCCATAAAAAGTGATAGCCGAACCGATACGCGGGATCACCGCGTCAAAATGGGGAAGCTGGCGGCCTTTGTAATGAATCGACGACGCCGCCGGGCTGATATTCATGTAACAGGAGAGAGGATCGAGGATTTCGATTTGGTGCCCGCGCTGCATCGCAGCTTCGCGCAGGCGTTTACAGGAATAGAGCGTTCCATCCCGGGATAATATGGCTATTTTCACCCTGCACCTCTCGCAGAAGACCAGTCGAAGCCTGCGTATGATACACGCAGCGTTGGGCAGGATGAACGGGAATTAGCGCGTCGCCCAGCCCTGTTTATGCAAGTAATCGAGAATAAACGGACGATTCTCTTTAATAATGGTGCGACGAATATGATCGCTCCACGTATCGCGGCGGGTATTGCTGTCACGCGTCAGATAATAGTGGGCTAACTCATCGTCGTACTGCGCCAGTAGATCGCGATCCAGGGGTTGATAGTGATTTTCATGCACCATCAGTTTCGCCGGCATGCGTGGTTTCTGATCCGGTATATCCGCAGGCCAGCCAAGGCACAGACCAAATAGCGGCAACACGTGTTTCGGCACGTTAAGCAGTTCCCCCACCGCTTCAATGTTGTTACGAATACCGCCGATGTAAACGCCACCCAGCCCGAGCGATTCCGCCGCCGTAAAAGCGTTCTGCGCCATCAACGCGGTATCGACCACGCCGAGCAGCAGTTGCTCAGCAAGGCCTGGCTGCGCCTCCGGGCAAATTTCAAAGTTACGATGAAAGTCGGCGCAGAATACCCAAAATTCTGCCGCCTGTGCCACGTGCTTTTGCCCGCCGGTCAGCGTCACCAGTTGCTCGCGTATTGCGCGATCGGTGATGCGGATAATGGAACTGCACTGCAAAAAGCTGGAGCTCGATGTTGCCTGAGCGCTGGCGATAATGGCGTCGCGCTGCGCCCCGGTAACAGGCTTGTCGGTAAAATGGCGAATGGAACGATGGGCGCACAGCAATTCAATAGTGGGTGTCATGTTGAATAATCCCCCGGATAAACAAGACCTCCAGTATAGGCTACGCGACGGCGAGCGCAGTAGGCGGAATTTGCACAACGTATTTCAGAGCCGCTTACGTGGCTTAAAGAGTTTGTGCACAAAATAGCAGCCCAGACCGCCCATTCCGCACCAGAAAACGGCGCTAAACAGCCAGGCCACTTCCTGCCAGAATGATCGCACTGGCGTTAAAAGTAAGTGAATTAACAGGTAGCAGACTGGTGCGGCCAGGACGGCTCCAACCAACGGTACAATGGCCCGGCGGCGGCGGGCAACTAAGCCTGCGACAATACCGGGCACCATGAAAAACAGTAAACCGACCGCCGGATCGCCAGGCGCAGGCAATACGCCCTTCATATTGATGACCAGAGAGAGGCACACAGCGATAAAAAGTAAAGAGCAACAAATAACGCCGACCCAACTTCGCCTATTCTTCAAACAATCCTCCTGACTTTTTCTCTTTTCGCTGTTTATACCGTTCAAAAGAATGTCGGACAGATAAAACGTTGCGGCAATCCTTGCCAGAAAAAGCACCCACGCGAATACGCGATTCTCACTAGCCGTTGTTATCTATTGCGATTAAACTAACAGCTTGTTTTTGTTTTGTGAGGAGTGTCTGGTGTTGCACTGCTTTTTTTCATACGCCAGCGCATAGACAAAACACTAGCTTAAATCACCATTTCTATCAACAGCTTACAAGTAAACAAGAAGTTAGCCTCCGTGAATATAAACGTCGCAGATTTGTTAAATGGGAATTACATACTGTTATTGTTTGTCGTTCTGACACTCGGGCTTTGTCTCGGTAAATTACGTTTGGGTTCAGTACAACTTGGTAATTCCATTGGCGTTTTGGTCGTTTCTTTATTATTAGGTCAGCAACATTTCAGCATAAACACAGATGCGTTAAACCTCGGCTTTATGCTGTTTATTTTCTGCGTTGGTGTTGAGGCTGGGCCGAATTTTTTCTCTATTTTTTTTCGCGACGGCAAGAATTATCTGATGCTGGCGTTGGTATTAGTCGGTAGCGCGCTGTTGATTGCTTTAGGGCTTGGCAAATTGTTTGGCTGGGATATCGGCCTGACGGCCGGGATGCTGGCAGGGTCGATGACCTCAACCCCGGTGCTGGTGGGCGCGGGCGATACGCTACGCCATACCGGCATGGAGAGCAGCCAGCTTTCAAGCGCGCTGGATAATCTCAGCCTCGGCTATGCGTTAACTTATCTGATTGGTCTGGTTAGCCTGATTTTCGGCGCGCGCTATTTACCCAAGCTGCAACATCAGGATTTGCAGACCAGCGCCCAGCAGATCGCCCGCGAGCGCGGTCTGGATACGGATGCCCATCGTAAAGTTTATTTGCCGGTGATCCGCGCCTATCGCGTCGGGCCGGAACTGGTGGCGTGGGCGGACGGCAAGAACCTGCGCGAACTGGGCATTTATCGCCAGACCGGTTGTTATATCGAACGTATTCGCCGCAACGGTATTCTCGCCAACCCGGACGGAGATGCTGTGCTGCAAATGGGCGATGAAATTTCACTGGTCGGCTACCCGGATGCGCACGCACGTCTCGATCCCAGTTTCCGTAACGGCAAAGAGGTGTTCGACCGCGATCTGCTGGATATGCGCATCGTTACCGAAGAAGTGGTGGTAAAGAACCATAACGTCGTTGGTCGCCGTCTGGCGCAGTTAAAGCTGACCGATCATGGTTGCTTCCTTAACCGCGTGATCCGCAGCCAGATTGAAATGCCGATTGATGACAATATCGTGCTGAACAAAGGCGATGTGTTGCAGGTCAGCGGTGATGCACGCCGGGTGAAAACCATCGCCGACCGTATCGGCTTTATCTCGATTCACAGCCAGGTGACCGATCTCCTCGCTTTCTGCGCCTTCTTTATTGTCGGCCTGATGATCGGCATGATCACTTTCCAGTTCAGCACGTTCAGCTTTGGCATCGGTAACGCCGCCGGTCTGCTGTTCGCCGGGATTATGCTCGGCTTCCTGCGCGCCAACCATCCAACCTTCGGCTATATCCCCCAGGGCGCGCTGATGATGGTGAAAGAGTTCGGTCTGATGGTGTTTATGGCCGGTGTCGGCTTAAGCGCCGGGAGCGGGATTGGCAACGGGCTTGGCGCAGTGGGCGGACAGATGCTGATCGCCGGTCTTATTGTCAGCCTTGTGCCGGTGCTGATCTGCTTCCTGTTTGGGGCATATGTGTTAAAGATGAACCGCGCCCTGCTGTTCGGCGCGATGATGGGTGCCCGCACCTGCGCTCCGGCAATGGAGATTATCAGCGATACCGCGCGCAGCAATATTCCGGCGCTGGGCTATGCCGGAACCTATGCGATTGCCAACGTGCTGCTGACGTTAGCAGGGACATTGATCATTATTATCTGGCCTGGTCTCGGATAAGTCTGAAGCTGAAAAATATTTCGGTTATGCGCAGAACTTTTTTCTGGGGTGTCAGTCATAACTAGTGCCACTGCTTTTCTTTGATGTCCCCATTTTGTGGAGCCCATCAACCCCGCCGATTAGGTTCAAGGTTGATGGGTTTTTTGTTGCCTGAAATTTATGGCTCTAATAAATAGCCATTTAGAGAAGCCGTTCAAGATACGTGGTGGCAGCGCTTCAAGCGTGGCGCGTGATGTTAATCCCGAGCCATAAAGCAATCTCTCTGGATTGAGAGGGTATGCTTATGTTCTGGCTGTTATGCGCGCGGCGCACGTGGCGGGCTTTGTCTGCCCACTGGCACAATGGAGAGACTGGTGGTTTCAGTGATTGGTGAATCTGTTCTTGGTCTTCTATAGCTGTTATTGTTTTCTATAATTCAGACAGGAGTATTCAAAGTTCAGGAGTGAAGGGTGATAGACGCACAACAGGAAACGAAACTTCGGTCATACGGGTTTACTGATAAAAATATCGCTAATTTACGTGCAATACTTGAGGAACCACAGCGTAAAGATCGCACTCTGCATTCGCTTTTAGTTGAGCTAAAAAGACGTTTCTATACGTCCTGGCTCATTGTCATTGGTTTACTGCTTTTTACCACCTATGCCACTGTTACAAGAGATTACGGTAATGGATTGATTTATTTCGCCATAATTATCGTTTTAAGTCTTTTTATATTGGGAATGGCACCTCTGTCTGTTTCATGGAAGGCTGTGAAATATTTACGCAAGGAGGGATAACCCTCCTTTTCGCCTACCGAGCAAATTGTTTCTCATTGGTATTATATGTTTTGCCCATTGTATAAAGTTTTTGGCCGGATTTGCCCACTTCAATTGCCAGCGCCGGACGAGTCATAGTTGACACTTTGCGATAAAAGTCATTGGATAACCAATCATACAGCCGCCAGCTTTCAGGTTTAAGCATCGGACGGAATATGCCATATACAGATGTGACCAGATTCATACCCTGATATGCCAACATGCCTGTTTTACGCTCAAATCCCAGAAACTCTGCCGCCCCCATATACGCATCCTGAGCAATATTTATCGGATTCGCCGCTCCACTTAGCTTATCCACATTTTCCAGCAGATTACTGGTTCCATGAAAGATCAGCGTTGCTCCAGCAATGACTCCCAGGACATTCCCTGTAGTAGCGGATCCAATTGCCATGGATGCACCACCTACAATCTGCAGTGCGCCAACGCCCCCCCTACTGCGCCAATCACATAACCAACAATTTTCCCATTTTCTTCATAAAGTTTTACGGCGGCAGCCAGATAAGCCTCACCGGTGCGCAACATTCTGTCCTGAATCTTAAGGTTATCGCGTTCGGCTTTTAAATTAGTTATGCACACTTTGCACAGGTCATCATTCTTAGCCTGACGGATACCGTTAAGCTGCGCACTCATGAATTCTTTGATTTCATCAAGGAACCTGATACGGGTCAGCCCATCTTTAAAGTGTGCGCTGGCAACCTGCGTTGCTACGTTCCACAGAGAGTTTGCTTCTATCTGCGCCATGGCAGAATAGTAATTAGTAGACCTGTTCTGGTTCAGATATATATCCATTTTTTCTTATCCATTCCGGTTTCATACCTGATATAACGCTGCAACTAACTTAATCATATTATGGTTACATTGTGAACTTTTGCCGCATCCTCGACATGTGTCTTCGTTGGTATATGCGGCTAACCTGGTATAAGGGAGAATGGCCTACACCGCCGGTACAGCAGGCCAACTGATATCCGGGGAGTTTCCAGCAACTCATCATCTTAAGCTAGCGGTACGTCCATCCCCATCAAAACGGCAATTTAAACCATATCGCCCACAGCACATAAACGCCGCCCATCATAACGAACAGCCGATAACCCCAGACAATGCCAGACTCCCGACGCAGGTAAAATTTCAGTGGGTTACGATGCAGGTTGGCGGCATTATAAGTTTTATGGAAATGCGTCATTTTTGGCGCCCCTTTGCTGACCAGCGCAATAAAAAAGCTCGTTAACATCATCATCACTAACGCCATATAGCTTTTAAGAAACAATCCGATATACGTACGTAACCATGGGGCAGAGTCTTTATGCAGCACAACGATGCCGTGCTTTTTCAGCGCGATAGCCGTAATGCTCAGCGATAAATGCACCACAATCAACATGCCAAAATATTTCGCGTTGGTACGGAAGGTCTTTTTCAGGGTGACGCAAAAAATCCAGGCGAAAAACGCCGCAGAGGACACTAACCACATCGCTGTATTGACTACCATTCCTTGCCTGCTTGATCGTTAAGAAATTGTAATGCCTTTATTTTTACATTGATAACGCCACACTCGCCATCAACACCCTGCAATTCTTCCCACCATCAAGCGGATCTCTGCACGCTTTAGCGGTTCGCGGTCAATCACAAAGTGCAGCGTCATCCCTTCGATAAAGGCATCTAATGCGCGCGCCGTCACCGGATCAAACCAGCGCTCAAGCGTCGCCTGGCTGGTTTGCATCCAGTTTTGCATTACACTTTTTAACGTCGCCTGGCGGCTCATAAAGGCATAAAGCTGATACATCAGTTCCATATTGCGCGCGGTGGTAACTTGTGCACTGTGAATCAGCCCGGTGATCGCTTCGCACGCCTGTTCAGGGCTGCCGACATCATCGAAAAATGTCTGATACTGCAACGACATCTGCTGCGTAAAGCGGCTAAACGCCTCTTCAAGCAGCGCGTCGATGCCGGAAAAGTAATAGGTCATCGAGCCGAGCGGCACATCCGCACAATTGGCGATTTTGCGGTGCGTTACCGCATGAATGCCGTGTTCAGCAATCATTTCGAGCGTTGCTTCAAGAATGCGATCGCGCCGCTGGGGGTCGTTTGGACGTCGGGCCATAAATCCTCTCACTGATTTATGTACAAATGTACACTTACTTGCTACTGTTTTCTCATCTTTTCATTGGTTGATGTGAAGTTATGACCGCTAACGCCCCCCGAAAAGCCCTGCGATACCGTTTATGGGCATTGTTTACCTTCTTCTTTATACCCGGCTTATTAATGGCGTCATGGGCCACGCGCACCCCGGCCATCCGCGATATTTTATCTGTCTCCACGGCCGAAATGGGTGCGGTGCTGTTCGGCCTGTCGGTCGGTTCGATGAGCGGCATTCTCTCTTCGGGATGGCTGGTTAAACGCTTTGGCGCGCGCAAAGTGATTCGCGCCAGCATGTCTTTCTCTGTCATCGGAATGGTGATGTTAAGTATCGCGCTGTGGTTTGCTTCACCGCTGCTGTTTGCCCTTGGGCTGGCCTGCTTTGGCGGCAGCCTGGGCGCGGGCGAAGTGGCAATGAATATTGAAGGCGCGATCGTCGAGCAGGAGATGAACAAAACCGTGCTGCCGATGATGCATGGCTTTTACAGTTTTGGCACGTTAGTCGGGGCCGGGATCGGCATGTCGTTAACCGCCTTCGGCGTCGCCGCAAACGTGCATATTTTGCTGGCCGGTCTGGTGGCGATTGTGCCGATTATGCTGGCCATTGCGGCAATCCCGGAGGGCACCGGCAAAAACAGTGGCGAAGAGAATGCGCACGGCAAAAAAGGCATGCCGTTCTGGCGCGATACGCAACTGCTGTTGATCGGCGTAGTGGTGCTGGCGATGGCGTTTGCCGAAGGTTCCGCCAACGACTGGCTGCCGCTGTTGATGGTGGACGGCCACGGCTTTAGCCCGACGTCCGGGTCGCTGATTTATACCGGCTTTACGCTCGGCATGACGGTGGGACGGTTTTGTGGCGGCTGGTTTATTGACCGTTACAGCCGCGTGGCGGTAGTGCGCGCCAGTGCATTAATGGGCGCGCTGGGCATTGGCCTGATTATCTTTGTCGACAGCGCCTGGGTGGCGGGCGTGTCGGTGATTTTGTGGGGGCTTGGCGCCTCGCTCGGTTTCCCGCTGACTATTTCCGCCGCCAGCGATACCGGCCCGGATACGGCGACCCGCGTCAGCGTGGTGGCCACGACGGGCTATCTGGCATTCCTCGTTGGCCCGCCGCTTCTCGGTTTCCTCGGTGAGCACTACGGCCTGCGCAGCGCAATGCTGGTGGTGTTAAGCCTGGTGCTGGTAGCCGCGCTGGTGGCCCGCGCCGTCGCCAGACCGGCTCCAGAAGCCCAGGCCGGGATGAGCTAATATTCGCGCGGCGGCCTGCACGGCTGCCGCCTTATCCCTCAAGAGAATTTCCCACGCGTTTATCGCGCAGGAACACCACCATCAGCCCCAGCCACACTACGCCGTTAAGCAAATTGAACACGCTGAATAAGCCGTTGCCGCCGAGCAACCAGGCGTGTTTGCTGATCTCAATGCCGACGGTAAAGATAAACATCTGCAACATGCCCATCGCCGCCGACACCGTGCCTTTACTCACCTCGCTGGCAAACAGCGTCAGGCGCACCAGCCCGGCATTCGCCAGACCAATACCAAACGCGTAAAGGCTCAGCCCGGCCGTCATCCACAAATACGCATGGGACGATGCAAGCGTAGCGACGGCTGCCAGCAACAAACCCGCCACAATCGGCCAGCCGCCCAAAATAATAAGTGACCGTACAGTGCGGCGCGCGGTCAGACGTGCCAGCACCAGGTTACCGGCGATCAACGCGCCGAAAATCGGTACCTGCAACAGCCCATATTCATAGCTGCTGAGCTGCTCGCCGCTGATGATAATAATCGGCGACTGGGCAATCCACGCCAGCAGCGGCAGGCAGACAAAACCAATCGCCAGCGATCCGGCGACGAAACGCAGGTTTTTCATCACTTCGGCGTAATCGCGCCACAAAGCTTTAAATGAGAGCTTCTCACCCAACCGGGTAGCGGTTTCCGGCATTGCACGCTGTAGCCCGAAGAAAGAGACCGCCGCCAGCAGCGCGAACAGCACAAACATCCCCTGCCACGGCGCGGCATGTACCCACGCTGCGCCGACTAACGGGCCAAGCAGCGGTGCTATCAGCGCCACGTTCGCCATTAGCGCGGTTATCTTAATGCATACCGCTTCTTCAAAAGACTCCTGAATCGCCGCATACCCCACCGCGCCAATAAAACAGAGGCTGATGCCCTGCAAAAAGCGCAGCAGCGTAAATTGTTCGATATTTTGTGCCAGCAGCGTTGCGAGGCAGGTGACGATAAACCACACCACGCCGGTAAGCATCACCGGGCGGCGGCCAATACGATCCGAGAGCGGCCCCAGTAGCCACTGTAAAAACATGCCGCCCGCCAGGTAAGCGGTCATTGAAGTTGGTACCCACTCAATCCCCGCGTTGTACTGCTCCACTACCGTCAACATGCCGGGTTGAATCATATCGTTGCCGATATAGGTGGAGAATTCGTAGAGCACCAGGCAGAGGGGAAACAACAGCGCCCGTCGTCCCAGACGTTGGCCGGAAAGGGTATGGTTTTGCATGCAATCTCTTCATCTATGAAAAATCGCGCAGAGTGTAATCAAAGCCACCCGGCGGCGGTAGTGAATTATCAATTAAAAACAGATACAGCACTTTTTTACCCGTTTAAGGTTCGCTTAAGCGTCGTGGCGTAACGTGAATCCAGGAATCGTCTAACTCTCAGACGAGTAAGACAAAACCCCTTTACCCACTGTCGCACCGCTTTTAAGGTGGTCGCTTTGGTCAAAATTGTGTCATCAAAGAGTAACAAGCCTATGTTAGAGAGCCTGAATCACACTCTGTTCTACTGGATCAACGCCACGCCGGACTCTCCGCGCTGGCTTATCACCTTCGCGGTGTTTATTGCCAAAGATCTGATTAACATTGTGCCACTGCTGGCGGCAGGTCTCTGGCTGTGGGGGCCACGCAGCCAGGTCAGCGCACAACGTCAGTTAGTGATTAAAGTCGCGCTGGCGATTATCGTCAGCCTCAGCCTCTCATGGATTTTAGGCCATACCTTCCCGCACGACAGGCCCTTTGTTGATCATGTGGGCTACAACTTCCTGCAACATTCGGCAGATGACTCTTTCCCGAGCGATCACGGCACGGTGATCTTCACTTTCGCCGTCGCCTTCCTCGCCTGGCACCGTTTCTGGTCCGGCGCAGCGCTGATGCTCACGGGCCTGGCGATTGCCTGGTCGCGGGTTTATCTTGGCGTCCACTGGCCGATGGATATGCTCGGCGGTTTGCTGGTGGGGATCTGCGGCTGCCTGACAGCGCAAATTCTGTGGCAGAGCTTTGGTACCGCGCTCTATCGCGGTGCGCAGCAGGGTTACCGGCTCTGTTTTGCCTTCCTGATTCGCCGCGGCTGGGTGCGTGACTAAGCGCCAGGGCGCAGGTAAGATAAACGCCCTGCTTATGCAGGGCTTTCTTTTATTCAGGTGAACTATGGAAACAAGACGTGACGAACGGATAAGCCAGCTGCTGGCGGCGCTGAAGCGCAGCGATAAACTGCATCTGAAAGAGGCCGCAACGCTACTTGGCGTATCCGAAATGACCATTCGCCGCGATCTTAGCGCCAACAGCGCACCTGTGGTGTTACTCGGCGGTTATATCGTGCTGGAGCCCCGCTCCGCCAGCCACTATCTGTTGAGCGATCAAAAAAACCGGCTGGTGGATGAGAAACGCCGCGCCGCAACGCTTGCCGCCAGCCTGTTACAGCCGCATCAAATGGCTTTTTTTGACTGTGGCACCACCACGCCGTGGATTATCGATGCCATTCCTCACGATCTGCCCTTCACCGGCGTTTGCTACTCGCTGAACACCTTTCTGGCGCTCCAGGAAAAAAAACTGTGTCGCGCTATTCTGTGCGGCGGTGAGTTTCACGCCAGCAATGCCATTTTCAAGCCGTTGAATTTCAATGAAACCCTGAGCAACCTGCGCCCGGACATCGCGTTCTATTCCGCCGCGGGTGTGCATGCGCAACAGGGCGTCACCTGTTTTAATCTGGAAGAGTTGCCGGTGAAGCACTGGGCGATGGCCAGCGCGCAATACCATGTGCTGGTGGTCGATCACAGTAAGTTCGGCAAAGTGCGCGCAGCCTGCATGGGGCCGCTAAACCAGTTTGACGTGATAGTGAGCGACTGCCGCCCGGACGATGACCTGCTGAGCGCAGTAAAAAGCCAGTCTATTACGCTGATGTACTGACCGCGCCCGTAAGAGCACGGTCTGTGCGTATTTATGAGAACCAGCCGCCAAACCACTGATGGAATTTCAGTAAGACAAAATCCCACATCCGGCCAATGAAACCGGCTTCGTTCACCGCTTCCATCACCACCAGCGGGCGCTGCTCAATGGTTTTGCCATTCAACTGAAAATCAATGGTGCCCACCACCTGGCCTTTGGTCAGCGGCGCTTCAAGCTCCGGCTGCGTTAAGGTGTAACTCGCTTTCAGATTAGTTAACTGACCTTTAGGAATGGTGATCGAGCCCGCATCACCTGCACCCAGTTTTGCTTCGCTGCTGTCGCCGAACCAGACGCGCTGGCTGACAAAGGTGGCATCCGGTTTGATGGGCGTGACGGTATCAAAGAAGCGGAAGCCCCAGGTGAGCAGTTTTTCTGACTCATTAAAGCGGATGCGGTCGGTTTTCGCCCCCAGCACGACAGAAATCAGGCGCATATCCCCCTGCGTCGCCGAGGCCACCAGGTTGTAACCCGCGCCGTCTGTGGTCCCGGTCTTCATGCCGTCCACATTCATGCTGGTGCTCCACAACAGGCGGTTGCGGTTTGGCTGGCGAATTTTATTGAAGGTGAACTCTTTCTCTTTATGGATGGCGTATTCGTCTGGCACATCGCGAATTAACGCCTTGCCGAGCAGCGCCATATCGCGCGCGGTACTGAACTGCCCCGGCGCATCCAGCCCGTGCACGGTTTTAAAGGTGGTATTGGTGAGGCCGAGCTTCTGCGCGTAGCTGTTCATCAGGCTGACGAATGAATCCTGGCTACCGGCAACATAATCGGCAATCGCAATGCTGGCATCGTTGCCAGACTGGATAATCACACCTTTGTTTAAATCAGCCACCGAGACCTGATCGCCCGGTTTAAGGAACATGAGTGACGAGCCGCGCAGCACCGGGTTGCCGGTCGCCCAGGCGTCTTTCCCGACGGTCACGGTGTCGGTGAGATGAATTTTTCCGGCTTTCAGCGCCTGGCCGACTACATAGCTGGTCATTAGTTTGGTCAGGCTGGCAGGATCGAGTTTTTCGTCGGCGTTTCCTTCCGCCAGCACTTTGCCGCTGGCGTAATCCATCAGCATCCATGCGCGGGCATCAACCTGCGGCGCGCCTGGCGTTTGTTCCACTGCATATAACGAAGGAGAGAAGAAAACCAACAGCGCAGAGCCTGCCATCAGGCCGCGAAGGGATAAAGAGAAATGCGTCATATAGGCCACCCGAGTATCCATTCAATAAACGTCACAACACCGTGCCACAACAAACGGTGAGTAATAGCGCACAAACGAAACGAAAAAAACCGCTACTGGGTAAAGTTATTAAAGTTTATGCAATAACAGCGTGTTGCGCTCCATTTGCACGATCTTTTTCTTAACCGTTGCCAGAACGTTAACTTTCGCTCACGATGAATATCACTGAATCATTCATTTGCGCAGGGGGAAAAATGATAACGCTGTGGGGCAGGAATAATTCGACGAATGTCAAAAAAGTACGCTGGCTGCTGGAAGAACTGGAGTTGCCATACGAACACATTCTGGCGGGCGGGCAGTTTGGCCTGAATAAAGATCCCGAGTATCTGGCAATGAACCCGAATGGGCTGGTGCCGCTCCTGCGCGACGATGAAACCGGCGTGGTGCTGTGGGAATCAAACACCATTGTGCGCTATCTCGCGGCGCAATATGGTCAGGATCGGCTGTGGGAGGATTCTCCCGCCAAACGTGCGCAGGGGGAAAAGTGGATGGACTGGGCGCTCAGCACGCTGGCCCCGAAACACGGTCCGTTGCTGATGGGGCTGGTGCGTACCGCGCCGGAAAAACGCGACCACGCCGCGCTTGAGGCGGCCAAAGAAGCCCTTGAAGGCCTGTTCGCCCTGCTTGATGACGAACTGGCAAAACAGGCCTGGCTCTCCGGGGACGCGTTTGGTTGTGGCGATATCGCCGTCGGCCCGTTCGTGTATAACCTTTTTAACATTCCAGGGCTAAGCTGGGCACCGCGCCCGCATTTGCAGCGCTGGTATGCCCAGCTTTGCGAGCGTCCCGGGTTTCAGAACACCGTAATGATCCCGGTGACCTGACAAGATGGCGTGATTGCCGGATAAGGCTTCGTTGTCGCCATCCGGCAATATCACGACGTCGGGCTGACTTTCCACAACTCGCCGTCGTTCGCGTCGGTCAACACATATAAATACCCATCCGGTCCGACGCGCACATCGCGGATACGCTGCTTGCGATCGCCCAAAATGCGGCCCTCTTCCGTCACCTTGTCGCCATTAACGTTCATCACGATCAGATCTTGATCTTTCAGCGCGCCGATAAAGAGCTTGTTTTTCCACTGCGGGAAGGTGTCGGCGTTATAAAACGCCATCCCGCTCACCGCCGGAGACTGCTTCCAGTAGAAGATCGGCTGCTCCGTACCGGCAACGATCTCGCCCTTCGCTTCCGGGATTTTCAACCCGCTGTAGTTAATCCCCCAGGTGGCAATCGGCCAGCCGTAGTTTTTGCCTTTTGCGGGAATATTGATCTCATCCCCGCCGCGCGGGCCGTGCTCATTCAGCCACAGCGCATTGCTCCACGGGTTGATGGCCATTCCCTGCGGGTTACGAATACCGTACGACCAGATTTCCGCGCGCGCGCCCTGCTTGCCCACAAACGGATTATCGTCTGGGACGTTGCCCTGATCCGTCAGGCGCACCAGCTTGCCCTGCAATTTATCCAGATCCTGCGCCGTCGGGCGCTGGTTATTCTCACCGAGCGCAATCCACAAATAGCCTTTGCCATCAAACACCAGCCGACCACCGAAATGGTTGCCGGTTGAAAGCTTAGGTTGCTGGCGGAACACGGTCTGGAAATCTTCAAGGTGTTTGAAATCGTCGCTCAGGCGGCCATAGCCGACGGCGGTTCCGGCTTTGCCATCGTTGCCCGCTTCGGCGAAGCTTAGCCAGACCCGGCGCGACTGGGCAAAATCCGGTGCCAGCGCCACATCCAGCAAGCCGCCCTGTCCCTGCGCCCAGACTTGCGGCACACCGGTAATGGGATCGGAAAGCCCTTTATCCGCCTGCCACAGACGGAGCTGCCCGCCGCGCAGGGTGATTAACATCCCGTGGTTATCGGGCAAAAACGCCAGCGCCCAGGGGTGATCGAGTTTGGTTTGCAGCACATCAACCTTGACCGCTGGCGGCGCGGCAAAGACAGAGGCGGTGAGAAACAGCAATAACAGGGGAACACGGCGCATATGCACTCCTTTATTAAGCGGTGAGCCTGGATAAAGGTTAGCCATCGGAAAGCCCGGCGGGTTTGCTTTTACAAAAGCTTAAATAACAAAGGGGAGTCGCCTCCCCTTCATTTTTACACGCGTGCGTCTCAGGCTTCTTCGAGCGGCGAATGTTCACTCAAATACTGAATGCTGTAATTGAGGATATTCAGCGAACGCTCCAGCTTGTCGACATTCACAGAGATGTAGGTGGGGCAATCCTGTCGCCCGCTCATTAACGTGACTGCCGCAGAAGAGAGCGCTTCTTCTGCACTGTACATGGCGCTGCGCGAGTCACTGTCCTGCAACCCGTGCAGCCTTTCGCCCTTATTGCGGATCTCGAGAGCCAGTGCAAAGAACCCCTCCCGCAGACGATCGTTTTCACTGATCGACATATACCCTTTCGCTTTGCGCATCTGGATATAGGCCGCAAGGTCTGTTCTGGCGGTAATCAACTTTAACAACAAACGACGTGCGAGTTCATCAGCGGTCATACTTTTACCTCCCTTGTCAGCCATTGGGCAGATTAATAGTATGGCCGTTTTTTGTACAAAATCCTGGCCGCGATTAAGAATTGTACGAATTTGACGATCTTTTACACCGCACGCGTAAGCCATGCCCGCCAGCCGCCCCAGGCGGTGATCTCCTGTGCGTCCTGCAAGCCCTGATGTTCGCAAATAAAGCCGGTTAGCCAGCGTCCATCTTCCAGTTCCACTTTCCCCAGCCCCAGCGGGGCAGGAATGCCTGCCAGAAACGATCCCATTTCACTGCCGGGCAGTTCCCACACTTCCAGCGCAATCGCCGCGCCCTGCTCGCTGTCGCGTACCATGCCAGGCCGCTTGCCGTCCGCCAGTGCATATAAACGGTAATGCGGCGCGCTGCGGGCAGCACCGCGCAGGGTTGCGCCCCGCTGGCGCAGTTGATAATTAAGCGCCAGGCCATCAAGATGCGCGCCGCAGACCACAATCTGCATACGATCGTTGCCCGCAGGGCGTACCGGCGCGTCTCCCGTCATCGCTCTGTCGCCACATAATGTCAGCGGTTGCTGGCGTTGCAACGCATCGGCAAGGCTCAGCAGATACTGGTCGGTAAAGGCCCGGCCAAACAGCGTAATGCCGGAGGGTAAACCGCCGTTCATGATGCCCACCGGAACCGCCACCGCCGCGTAATCCAGCAGGTTCATAAAGTTGGTGTAATACCCCAAATCGGCATTGCGTTTCACCGGTTCGTCAGCCAGCTCCGCCAGCGTCACCGGGCGCGGATAGGTCGGCGTTAACACGCACGCCAGATCGTGGAGAATGGCATCGCACTGCGCTTTATAGCGCTGCAATTGATACTGGGCGTCAAAGGCCGCGACCGCGCTGGTCGACGGCGCTTTTTGCAGCACATCACGAATCACCGGCAACACCGCCTCTGGCTGCTGTTCAATCAACGTTCCGGCCACATGGTAACGCTCCGCCACCCACGGCCCTTCATACAGCAGCCGCGCCGCCGCCAGGAAAGGCGTGAAATCGATAGTCACCGGCACACCGCCAAGTGCTGTCAACCGCGCTTTCGCCGCGTGAAACATCGCTTCACTCTGCGCGCAGCCGAGAAATTCCAGCTTATCCGGCACGCCAAAGCGAAAACCCGGCTCCGGTGTGCCAAACGCCAGGGCGTCATTCCACGCCGGGTTGCGACGACTGTAGTCATCACGCGAGTCCTGAACCGCCGTCAAGGCCAGTAACTGGCTGGCTTCGGCGGCCGTGGCGGTAAAGAACGTGACGCAATCGAGGGTGCGGCAGGCGGGTACCACGCCCGCCGTGGAGAGTAACCCTTTGGTCGCTTTTAGCCCGAGCAGGTTATTAAGCGACGCCGGAACGCGTCCGCTGCCTGCGGTGTCAGTACCGAGCGCAAAGCTGGCAATGCCGAGCGCCACCGCCAGCGCGGAACCCGCACTGGAGCCGCCTGCCGGGTAATCGGCATGGACGCTGTTGCGACACGCGCCATAAGGTGAACGCGTGCCGTTTAACCCGGTGGCAAACTGGTCAAGATTGGTTTTACCCAGCGGCACCGCGCCTAGGGCGATAAGCTGCGCGACAATCGTTGCATGCTGGTTTGCGGTATACGCAAACGCCGGGCAGGCGGCGGTAGTGGGAACGCCTGCTAAATCGATATTGTCTTTGATGGCAAACGGCACGCCATATAACGGCAGCGATGCGGGTGGCACATCGTCGAGCGCCGCCAGATACGGCTCCAGCTCTTGCTCGCTGAGAATATGAATAAAGGCGTGAAACTCGGAATTGAGTTCAACTGCCCGCGCCCGTAGCTGGCTAATCACCTCGCGGGGCGTCAAACGCCCTTGCTGATAAGCCCCGGCCAGCGCGTCGAGGCGCAAATCAAACGGATGCGTCATACGCTTTTCTCCACCACCACCACACATTGCCCCGCGCGTACCGGGGAACCCGGCTGAACGCGCACCTGACTTACCACGCCGTCTTGTGTGGCAAGCAGCGGGATCTCCATCTTCATAGATTCCAGCACCACCAGCACATCCCCTTCCCGCACCGGGCTGCCTGCCGTGACATTCACCTGCCATAAATTGCCGGAAATCGGGCTATCAATCCCCTGTTGCCCCGGTTGCAGCGGCGCATCATCGCTTTCGTCTGCCGGTACATCGGCGCTATCAAAATGCGCCTGACCGCTGGCAATCCAGCGCTCGCGCTCGGCGTCAAAGGCGCGTTGTTGATGAGCCCGGAATTCGGCAATGCTCTGCGCTTCCTCGTCGAGAAAGCGCTGATACTCGGCCAGTTGCAGCGTGGTGTGCTCGATGCGCAGCGGATAGCGCCCGAGCGGGAAGTCGCGGCGAATAGTCAGCAGTTCATCGGCGGAAACCGGGTAGAAGCGAATCTGATCAAAAAAGCGCAGCAGCCAGGGTTTGCCGCCGAAATCAGCGACATCGCGGTAGCGATTCCACATTTGCAGCGTGCGCCCGACAAACTGGTAGCCGCCCGGCCCTTCCATGCCATACACGCAGAGATACGCGCCGCCGATGCCGACCGAGTTCTCCGCCGTCCAGGTGCGCGCCGGGTTGTATTTGGTAGTCACCAGCCGGTGGCGCGGGTCGAGCGGTGTCGCCACCGGCGCGCCGAGATAGACATCGCCCAGCCCCATCACCAGATAGCGGGCATCAAACACCGTTTTGTAGACCTCATCGATATTCGCCAGATCGTTAATCCGGCGGATAAACTCCAGGTTACTCGGGCACCAGGGCGCGTCGCGGCGCACGGTGGTCATATATTTGTCGATAGCCTTCTGGCACGCCGGGTCGTCCCACGACAGCGGCAGCCAGACCACGCGCGACGGCACATCCAGGTTCTGACGCTCGCAAACCGTTTGCCACAGCCCGGCGACAATTTCCAGCAGTTGCGCCAGGCTTACGCTTTCCGGCTGGTAATGCACTTGCAATGAGCGAATACCTGGCGTTAAATCGATAACGCCCGGCAATGCCAGCGCCTCCAGCGCCTGCATTAAGGCGTGAGCGCGAAAGCGCAGCACCAGATCCAGCTCCGGCTCGCCAATTTCCAGCAGCAGGTGCGTATCGCCGGATAACCGGGCTACCAGCCGTTTGTCGGCGTCACCGCACGTCAACACCACCGGCGACACAAGCGCTGCGGGCTGCCAGGCGATATCGACCAGCGAAAGCGTGGCGATTTGCTGCGTTTGCGCCTGCGCCAGACGGCGCGCGGTGGCAATATCCACCGGAACAAAGCGCACTTTGTCCCCGGCTTTCAGTTGCCCGACCTTGTGCAGGTCAGCCTCAATCACCGTCACCGGGCAGACAAACCCGCCCAGGCTTGGGCCATCGGGGCCGAGGATCACTGGCATATCGCCAGTAAAATCCACCGCGCCAATGGCATACGGGTTGTCGTGAATATTGGACGGATGCAGCCCGGCTTCGCCGCCGCTGTCGCGCGCCCACTCTGGTTTCGGGCCAATCAGCCGCACGCCGGTACGACTGGAGTTGAAATGCACTTCCCAGTCGGTAGCGAAAAAGGTGGTGACAGAGGCTTGTGTGAAATACTCCGGCGCGCCGTGCGGGCCGTAAATCACCCGCAGTTCGCGCACAGCGTCAAACGTGGTGCGCAGCGCCTGCGGCAATGCTGCCTCCACCGCTTCATTTTCCAGCGCCGCAAGGTGCAGCACATCGCCGGTGCGTAGCGCGCGTCCGGCATGGCCGCCAAACTGACCGAGGGTGAACGTGCTTTTGCTGCCAAGATACTCCGGCACGCAAAACCCGCCCCGCAGGCAGAGATAGCTGCGCACACCATCGCCGCTGATATCCCCCATGCGCAGCGTCATCCCGGCACGCACGCTAAAGAGGCGGTTGTTTTCAAGCGCTTCGCCCTCAAGCGTCAGAGGAATGTCCGCTCCGGTTACCACTATCTGTGTGTCGCAGTTAAATTTCAGCGTCGGGCCGCTCAGGGTGATTTCCAGCGCGGCGGCATTTTCGTCGTTACCGAGCAGGCGGTTGCCAAGGCGCAGGGCGCGGCTGTCCATCGGGCCAGAAGGCGGCACGCCAACCGCCCAGTAACCCAGTCGACCCGGATAATCCTGCACCGTGGTTTGCGTCCCGGCGCTCAGCACCTCGACGGTGTTGGCCTGGTACGTTAAGCCGTCCAGGCAGCGCGTCCAGGGTTGACCGCTGGCGAAAGGCACAAAAGTGAGGATCTGCTGTAAGTAGCGGCGGTTAGTTTCCACGCCGTAGAGCCGGGTTTCGCCCAGCGCGGTATGCAGCGCGGTGAGCGCCGCCTCGCGCGTCGGCTGCCAGGCGATGATTTTCGCCAGCATCGGATCAAAAAACGGCGGCACTTCACAGCCGGATTCCACCCAGCTATCAATGCGCAGGGCGCGGCGATCGTCGGCAGGAAAGACAGCTTCGGTTAACAGGCCCGGCGAAGGCTGGAACTGACGGCCCGGATCTTCGGCATAAACCCGCGCCTGAATCGCATGGCCTTCCGGCGTCAGGCTGTCGCGCAGCACCGCCAGCGGCGGCAACTCTCCGGCGGCGAGGGCAATCATCCAGCGCACCAGATCCACGCCCCACACCTGTTCGGTGACGCCGTGTTCCACCTGCAAACGGGTGTTCACTTCGAGGAAATAGAAACGCCCGGCGTCGCTGTCATAAACAAACTCGACGGTACCGGCGCTGCGGTAATTCACCGCCTTGCCAAGCGTGATAGCCGCCGCGCAGAGCGCGTTTTCCATGCCCGCCGGAAGGTTGGGTGCGGGAGTTTCTTCCAGCACTTTCTGGTTGCGCCGCTGCACGGAACAGTCGCGCACGCCAAGGGCGATCACCTCGCCCGCACCGTCGCCAAAAAGCTGCACTTCGAGATGGCGCGCGCGTTCGATGTACTTTTCGATAAATACGCCCGCGTCGCTAAAGTTGTTTTTCCCCAGCCGCACTACCGCATCGAACGCTTCGCGCAGATCGTCCGCGCGATAACAGACGCGCATACCGATCCCGCCGCCGCCCGCCGTGCTTTTCAGCATCACCGGGTAACCGACCGTTTCGGCAGCGTCCAGCGCTTCGCCGATATCGGCCAGCAGTTCCGTGCCTTCGAGCAGCGGTACGCCCTGCGCTTTCGCAAGCGCACGTGCCGTGTGTTTCAGGCCAAACAGGCGCAGTTGCTCCGGCGTCGGGCCAACAAACGCTATCCCCGCCGCTTCACAGGCGTCGGCAAAGGCGGCGTTTTCAGAAAGAAAGCCGTAGCCGGGGTGAATAGCCTGCGCCCCGCTTTCACGGGCGGCGGCAATGATTTTTTCCGTGACCAGGTAGGTGTTTGCCGCCGGGCCATCGCCAAGGCTAATCGCTTCATCGGCTTCGCGCAGATGCAGGCTGCTGATATCCGCATCGGAATAGACCGCCACGCCGCCAATATCCATGGCGCGCAGGGTGCGCAGAATACGGCAGGCAATCGCCCCGCGGTTGGCGATCAGTAATTTCGTAAACATAGTTAACACTCAATCGTGGCGGGTCGTCCCGCCGGTCATCGGCTCACCGCATGGTCGTCCATGGGGAAAACGCGTTTACGGCAGGATGCGCCCGGCGCGAACGGCAAACAGGTGGTAAATCATCTGGCGCAGGCGCTGCCAGCGTGTCGGTTTCAGTTCCATACCAGCACCTCGGCGGGGGTCGGGTTCCAGCCATTGCAGGGGTTGTTAAGCTGCGGGCAGTTGGAGATCAGCACAATCACATTGCACTCGGCGCGTAACTCAACGTATTTCCCCGGCGCGGAGATGCCATCTTCAAAAGTCAGCCCGCCCTGCGGCGTGACCGGCACGTTCATAAAGAAGTTGATATTCGCGCCAATGTCGCGCTTTTGCAGGCGGCCATCGTGCAGGCAGGCGCAGAGAAAGTTATCGCGACAGCTATGCATATGACGCTTGTCCAGCGCATAGCGCACGGTGTTGCTCTCCTGCGCACACGCACCGCCAAGGGTGTCGTGACGCCCGCAGGTATCAGCAACGATGGTGAGTAATGGGTTGCCCAGGTTCGAATAGAGTACGCTGCCGGTGGTGAGATACGCATTGTTCTGCCGACGCAGGGTGCGCTGGGGATCGTAGCGTTCGCGCGGGTTATCGGCGTTATAAAGCAGCGTATCGATAGCCTGGTTGCCTTCGAGATCCAGCAGGCGCAGAGTCTGGCCCTTTTTTACTTCAAACAGATACGGCTCGCCCGCCGGGATCACATGGCGGAAAGTGGCCTGTTCAGGGGATTGTTCACTGATAGTCATGATGCCTCTCCTTACAGGGCGAAAAGGTGGGTGTTGGTGAACGCGCGTTCGTTTTCCGGGCGCGTCAGCAGCGCGTTGATAGCCGCCTGCTCATCCTCTGTCTGCCGCCAGTTCAGTTGTACCGGGCGCGGCGCATAGTCCCGCGCGGGATCCATCGGGTGTGGCAGCGCGGTCAGCACCACCAGCACATCCATTGGCGCGTAAAGTTCGACATAATTGCCCGGTTGCGAATGATCTTGGTGGAAGCGGAACTGGCCGTTTTCATCAACCGTCACTTTGCTGAAAAAGTTGACCACCATCAGCAGGTCTTCGAGGTTGAGATCCCATTTGCCCATCTCCACCAGCAGGTTATCGGTGCCGTTGCGGTAATAGCCGTTACGCAGTTCCTGGTAGCGGCTCTGGCCGTATTTTTCCGCCACTTCGGCGGCATTCAACACGCCGCCAAAAGGATCGTGCCAGCCACAGGTGTCGGCAATGATGCCCGCCAGTACGCGCCCCATATCGGAGTAGAAACAGTGCCCGGCGGTCAGGCGCGCGGTGTGCTGGCCTTTCAGGGTGTCCGGCAGGTTCAGGCGTTCGCTCTTTTCGTGGGCGTTGAGCATCATCAGGCTGACGTTCGCGCCGCCTTCGATATCGGTCATTCGCAGGATCTGCCCGCGTTTGAGAACAAACGAGAGATGGCCGCCGCCGGGCAGGATCTCATCGCGCAGTGTCGTTGAGGTTGTGGTCATGAGATTCACTCCGTAATGCATAAACGTTATCGGGCATTGCACCGCTCAGGGCTGAAAGCCGCGTCTCATTGAGCGGGATGTCATAGGTAATGCGCGCGCCATAGGCGTTGGGCGCGTGGGGGTCGATGCGCACCTTGTCGAACACCAGTAAGCGGGTGCCAAGGTTGAAGCCTTCGGACAGATCGTGGGTGACCATAAAGACTGTCATGCGTGTTTCGCCCCACAGTTGCAGCAAAAGCGCGTGCATCTCTTTACGGATGCCGGGGTCGAGCGCGCCAAACGGCTCATCGAGCAGTAAAACGCGCGGCTGCATAATAAATGCCTGGGCAATGGCAAGGCGTTGCTGCATGCCACCGGAGAGTTGCGCCGGGTATTTTTGCAGGGCGTGACCGAGACCGACTTTCTCCAGCATCTGCCCCGCCTGCTCGCGCGCCGCACGCTTTTTCGCGCCGAACAGCCGCCCGAACAGCGGCGATTGCGGCAATTCCAGCCCGAGGGTGACGTTATCAAGCACGTTCAGGTGCGGGAGCACCGAATAACGCTGGAACACCACGCCCCGGTTGCGGTCCGGCTCGGCGCTTAAGGGCTTGCCGTCGAGCGTAATGGCGCCCCGGCTCGGCGCTTCCTGGCCGAGCAGCAGACGTAAGAAGGTTGATTTGCCGCAGCCGGACGCGCCCACCATCGAGCAGAACTCGCCTTCTTTGACCTGCAAATTCAGGCGCTCCAGCACCACATGGTCGCCATACTCCTGCCAGATATTGTTGATGGTGATAAAACTCATGCCCGCCCTCCTTGCGCCCACGGGAAACAGGTGCTGTGTAACTGGCGTAGCGCCAGATCCATCAGCCACGCCAGCAGCGTTATCCACACGACATACGGAATGATGACATCCATCGCCATATAGCGGCGCACGAGGAAAATGCGGTAACCCAGCCCGGCGGTAGAGGAGATAGCCTCTGCCGAGATAAGAAACAACCACGCCGAACCGAGCAGTAAACGCAGTGAGGTGAGCAGGCGCGACAGCAACTGCGGCAGCACCACGCGCAGGATAATCGTCCAGCTATTCGCGCCAAGGGTTTGCGCTTTGGTAAGGATCTCCGACGGGATTTCGCAGGCGCGGTGTTCAAGGTCGCGGGCGAGCATCGGCGTAATACCGATAACAATCAGCATCACTTTGGAGAGCTCATCCAGGCCAAAAACGATAAACAGCACCGGTAAAATCGCCAGCGGCGGGATCATCGACAGCACCGTCATCAACGGCGACAGCGAAGCGCGCCACAGCGGAAAAACACCGGAAGCAATGCCAATGCACAAGGCAATCAGCGAGGCGATCGCAAGCCCGGTCAGCAGCCGGGCGAGACTGACCAGCGTATCGACCCAGAACAGGTAGTCGCCACTGCGTTTGTCCGGGGAAAACGCCATCCGCGACAGTGCGTCCAGCATCTGTTGCAGGCCAGGTAACAGTTTGTCCTGCGGATTGGCCTCCAGGCGGACCGCCGACCCCATAAAATACGCCGCCAGCAGCAGGACAAAAGGCAGCAGGATCAGCATCAGCCGCATACCGTTGGTGGGATGGCGATTAATATGTCGCATGGGAAACTCCGTCCGTTATCACAGCGTGCCGGCAGCGGCCATTTTCACGAAGCTGTCGTCAAAACGCAGCTTCACGTTACTGGCATCGCCCTGCGTGACATTGCCGGGGAAGGACATACCGATGAAATCCGCACTCTGCGCGCCGTCGCCCAGCAGGCCCTTGTCAAAGGAGAACTGCGCCACGCGCTGCATGGTTTTCGCCAGCTCCGCCGAGGTAACAAACGCGATGTTGTCCTGCGGGGTATAAAACAGGTGGGTGGTTTTCAGTTGTGCCTGATAACCGGCCAGATCGGTGCCGGACGCGGCAGCCATCGCGTTCAACGCCGTGGCATCCTGGGCTTTCATCAGCCCCATCATTTCGTACCACGCCCCGGTCAGCGCTTTACCAAGGGATGGGTTGTCTTTCAGGGTTTCGCTGTTGACCACCATCATGTCGATAAGCTCGCCGGGCACTTGCGAGGAGCTGAACACTTCGGTGGTTTTCGGCGTGCCTTTAATAACGGAGAGCTGCGGGTTCCAGGCAACAGCGGCCTGCACATTTGGCGTAGCGAAGGCGGAGACGATATCCGCATCTGAGGTGTTCACCACGGTGACATCTTTCTCCGCCAGCCCGGCTTTTTCCAGCCCGCGCACCAGCAAATAGTGGGAAACGGAGAGTTCCGGCAGGTAAATCTTCATCCCTTTCAGGTCGCTCAGGGTTTTGCCTTCGCCTTTCATCACCACGCCGTCGTTGCCTTCGGAGTAGCTGCCGAGGATCAGCGCCGTGGTATCGACACCGCCCGCCGCTGGAATGGTCAGCGCATCCATATTGGTCATGGTGCAGCCGTCAAACTGACCCGCCGTGTACTGATTAATGGATTCGATATAGTCGTTCAGTTGAACCACATTGATTTTGATGCCGTATTTATCGGCCCATTTGTCGATGATTTTTTGATTGCTGATGGTGCCCCACGGCATCCATCCGGCGTAGATGGTCCAGCAGACGTTGAACTCTTTTTTCACTGCGGCAAAGGTGGGGAAAGTGACCAGCATCGCCAGCGACAGCACAAGTGAGCGAAGTAAGGGAGATTTTTTCATTCTTGACCTCTGGTTGGCACAAAATTAAGGGGCAGCGCGACACCCTTTGGTGCTGCTGTCTCCCGGGTTTTTGTCCCGCCGTGTAACCTCTCAGAGGTCGCCAGCTCTTGGACCAGCCATTCACTAACGTGAACCGGAACCCTAGCCAGCTATTTTTCAAATTGTGTGTTGCACTGCCGAATCAGTTTTGCAAGGCCTGTGCCAGATTGTTTAGCGTTGCTAATCCGCGGGTTACGATGTTTTTGTCGCTTCACTGTCCCTGTTTTGGGGAACCACGATAACGCATTGCACCAGACTGGTGCTCGCCGACAGTGGCCGAAAAGCATTCGGCTGGTGTATTGTTTTTAAACAAGTAATCACGCGGACGGACATTCTCATCATGCTTAAAATTCTTGGCAAAACGACGTCAATCAATGTGCGCAAAGTGCTCTGGACCTGCGAAGAAGTGGGGCTGGATTATCTCCAGGAGGATTACGGCAGCGGTTTTGCCTCGACGCAGACCGATGAATTCCGCGCCCTGAACCCAAACGCTATGGTGCCGGTGCTGATTGACGACGGGTTTGTGCTGTGGGAATCCAACGCCATTTGCCGTTATCTGGTGCGAAAAGTGGGACGGGATGATCTGCTGCCCACCGAGCCGCAAGCCTGCGCTAATGTCGAACGCTGGATGGACTGGCAGGCCAGCGAATTTAATAACGCCTGGCGTTATGTCGTCCCGGCGCTGGTGCGCAAAAACCCGGACTATAACGATCCGCACGCTATTGCGGCGGGGATCAAAGAGTGGAACCACTGCGTGGGCATTCTGGAGCAGCAGTTGCAGCGCACCGGTGCATGGGCGGCAGGCGATACCTTCACGCTGGCAGATGTGGTTTTAGGGCTTTCGGTGAACCGCTGGAAGATGACCCCGTTTGAACACCCGGAGATGCCAGCCATTGACGCGTGGTTTGCCCGTCTGAACCAGCGCCCGGCGTTTTTGCGCCACGGGAATAATGGGATGGCGTAGAGCCGCGAGCCAGGCGCCCGCCATGTTTACGAGGTTAATGGAAGCGAACTATCGCGCGGCGTCAGCTTGCTGTAATAACGCGGCGTAAAGCGAGGCCGTAAACATCGCGCCGTGGGTCAGCCCCGGATAGAGCCGGTAGGTTGCGGATACCCCCTTTTCGTTGAGTTGCGAGACCGTGTTACGCACGATATGCAGCACATCAGGCCCTTTATTTTCATCTTTTTTACCGCGATCTCCGTCCCCTTCCAGAATGTACAGATGCTTCGCGCTGGCGCGGTTTTGAGGGGTCGATTGTACTTCGTTGAGCAGCGCAAAATTATTCTGCGCCAGTGAAGGTACGGCGGCGTAATAAGCGTTAAAAAATGTCGATTTTAGCCAGGCGTCCATGACAAATAACCCGCCGTAAGAATGTCCCCATAGCCCACGCTTATTTTCATCAATCTTAATGCCCTTCTCTGCTACCGGCGCGATGGTCTTTTCCAGCAGATGGCGAAATATGTCGCTGCCGCCGCCCGCTCTGCCGCGAAACGCCTGCGGATTATCTTTTGTGGCGGGCGTGTAGTCATAGGCCCTGGCATCCAGATCAAAGGGCAGCGCCGTTTGATAGCCAATAACGACCAGCACGGGAGGATGTGCTGCGGATAATTTCTGCAAAAACGCATCCGATAATTTGTCCATCACCGCATTGCCGTCCAGCATATAAAGCACAGGAAAGCCCTCTTTCGGCGGGGTTATATTGGGTATCCCTGTCCACACTTTGTAATGCCGTTGACCATCACTGGAATCGAAAGTGTTCACGGTGAAGCGATAATACGCCGAGCCTCGATCGGCGATGTTCGGCCCGAGTGGCGACATATCGGGTCGCGAGTAACCCGTTTTTGTGCAAAGTAGCAGTAAAACCAACGCCGCCAGGCGCACGATGTCAAAACGGTCAGGCATTACCCATTCTCCCTGTGCATCAGCAGCGCCGTTTCCACGGCTCCAGCTGAAAGATGAAATAGACGGGGCAAACGGTAATGGGAATTATTCTTGATTGCAACAGATAGAATAACGCCTGATGGCGCTTTGCTAATCAGAACCAGGGATTTTTTCAGCATGTCGGCAAAGAAACTGACTAACTCATCCACAAGCACACCTCCCCCTGTAATTCCAGGCGATAGCCCTGTACAATCCCTGCCCTAAGATCCTATAACTGATTACTTTTTGAACTATGAGCAATGTGAACCCGCAGCCGAAAATCGGCTTTGTCTCTCTTGGCTCCCAAAAGTCAAAAATAATACATTGTCTCTTTAGTCTATTTCTTTGCATTTTGAAAGCAAAAACCCCGCCGAGGCGAGGTTCTTCGTGGGGTTGATGCTGACCGATAAGCCGGGTTCGTTCAACCATACGTCAGGCATCTGCGGCGCTGGGGTTGTCGTGTGTCGCAGACTGTATCTCAGTTTGTGTTGCAGAGTAAAGATCTACAATAGACGCGCCTTTCACACCCAACCGCGTTTTATCGCCAGCATCAAAATCCCAGCAATGACAAAAAATACTATACTAATCAGACCAAGAAATGCTTCTACATAGAAAGGCCTGATAATCCTTTTCGGTAATCCCCGGATGAAGTCTTTGTCATCATTCTTGGTCAATATAGAGCTTTTATTCCACAACAGCGGCATGAATATGAACTGTGTTTTTATGCCATATGCCCCCTTGTAATAAAGCGAGTTAACATTCTCGAATAGCACTACAGCATCAGGAAGGCTACCGAACTTCTCTTTGTATAGCTGGCAGACCTCCTTAAATCTTTTCCTGTTCAGAAGTGAGGCTATTACACTGGCAATGATGAACACAGTACCAAGGCAAGTAGCCACGAGGAATACTTTATCTGGAATATTAATCATTGCTGCTTACCTTGTATAAAAGCTCGCCGGAGTACTCTCCTACCGCAGATAATGCTTTATCACTCCCGTATGCTATACCACCGCTTACGCCGATCGTGCAGAGCAAGGCACCTGCACCACCAGCCTCTATGGTTGCAGCTCCCAGTACTACGGCACAGATTGAACTTGCTGCGCTGCCTTGGATAATTCTGCTTGCCAAAGCCCCCCCTGCTAAGCTGCCCGCAAACTCACCAATGGAAGTAAAAGCGGTTTTCTCACAATCTCGTCCAACTGTGCAGGCTTCGGTAATCTTCGCAGCAGTATCAAGGGCTGACAGGCCAAGGCCAATCTTCCCGGCTGTTTCCATCAGCTTCACGTACTTTGCCAACTTTTCGATGTGCGTCGCGTAACCTTCAATATCGCTAACGCCTGTTTCGTTCCAGCGGTGTGTGATTGAACGGCTGGAGAGGCCAAGGGCACTTTTCAGATCCGTGTACTCGCTGAACATGAAGCGATGCTTCATGAACATCTTCAGCACGCTATCGAGTTGACCGAACAAACGACGGCGCTCAACAAAAAACTGTTCGCCAATCAGCGTGCCGCTGGTGATGTACTGGTTTTTGTATGTCTTCTCGATCTCGACGAGAATTTTTTCGACTCTCTCGAAATATCCCTTCGCTGCTTCCGTCGCTCTTCCTGCATTTCCGGCAGCATCGTTTGCAGTAGTCGCAGCGGCTGCAAACATCTCAATGGTGTCTTTATGTTTGAAAAGGAAGTTTGCCTGCTGGTGTGAGAGGGGCGCTAACGCAGTATCAATGCGCTGTTTTGCCGCTTGCATGTGTGCGATCTGTTCGTTGTCCTGCTTATCAGGGTCAACCACCAGCAGAATAGATCCCGCTTTATATTCCTTACCTGCACCATTCAATGAGCGGTAAAGTTCTCGGGTTCCTTCTGGCTGACCTCCAGCAAACAGGATGCTTTCGAAAGATTCGGTTGTCGACTGTCGAGGGACTACGCAAAAACCAGCATCTACACCAGCGCGTTTCTTTTTAGCTGTCTGGGCATGTTGTTCTGGCTCTTGCTGAGTTTGTTGTTTCGGGGCTATTCCCAAGGTTGTTGGTTTAGCGGTCATCATTCCCGGATGACGTTCACCTGTAAAACCAGATATAGCGATCACAAAGTTATCTTTGCAGTGACATAAAACCAGATCACCATCACCCGCGATAAGGCCATCTTCGAGGAGTCCGGTATAGGTTGCATTGATTTCAAAAGCACCTTTGCAAACATCACACCATGCTTTATCACCAGCCCTCACCAATGGATTGTGGTCTTCATCAAAAATAGTTGATGAGGCGGAAACAATGTGGCCGAACCTCGTTTTATTACCCAGCTTTGCAAGCGTTCTTTGCGTAACCATCTTTGATCCCTCAATGAGTCAGCTCTGTTTCAGGTACTTTTTCTACTTCGAAATGGTCAGCAAGAAATCCTTTAGCTGCCGGGATGCCACGGCGAAGCACCAGTATTGCTGTACCTTGTGGTGTGCTTATTATTTCATCACCATTGCTGAGGTGACTGCCAACAAGTGCAACGCTTTGCCCAGTGCCATTATGTCCAGCTTCGCCTGCGCCACTTATTATTGCCGCTTCTGTGCCATCGGGATAAACAACAGTATCCAGAGTTTGAGCTACTCGCAGTTTTTGACCGTTGCTGATCTCTATTTCCGTAGTAGCAGTTGCAGTTTTGAGTATGCCGCCGTCACGAGTCAGACTTCCTTCAACCGCGATGCGGTAGATCTCAATAACAGGATGCTGTTTCAAGTCAGCCTGCTGTTTAGCAAGGAACTCCTGCCATTCCTCAGTCATTCCGGAAAGTTGCTCATTACTGAAAGCTGGTTTATCAAAAGAAGCCAGAATCTCTGGAGTAAGTTCGTTGGTATACTGCTGCATAAGTCCCTCTGCTTGCTGTGAATTTGTCTGTATTCAATACCCATTGTACAAATAACACCCATTCGCCGGAAGTGGTTTTCCCTCAAATGAAACTGCGTTTTGAAATATTGTTTGTATGAATGTTTTTCTTGTTTTCATTCAGCCCGTGAAGTATCAAAGGTTTTGCTGTATGGGCAATGCTTCGACCTGGTGACGTAGGTGAATGTGTAAATGCTGTTGCTGTACACGCATAAGGTCTGCCCGTTCGCCGTAGTTGTCTGGTCCGGGTTGCTCATGGTCACGCGCCCGGCGCTGGCGTTGAAGGCCACCATCAAGCCACAAAGTATTACTGCATAACCTTTCATTCTGTATCTCCTCGCTGTTATCAGGGCAGGCTCATTGTTGAGCGTCATCTTAAAGATATTTTACCTATATCGATCTGAAAAAATGATCGATATAATCGATTTAATTCATGAAAGTGGTTAGCATTGTGTCTTTGAATTTTCACTTCACAGCATGAAAGGATGGCTGTTTTGACTACTAACCAACTGAAACAAAAGAATCTGTACTTCTATATCTACATGGCGATCCCGTTACTGTTCCCGGCAACTTACTTTCTCACCATGAACGATAAGGCTGCTCTCGCAGTTTTTTATGTGACCGCCATCGTCTGTGTGATTTTCGACCAAAAGGAGATGGTTAAGTCTGGCTACGAATCCGAACCGCATTTTGTCGGTTCGGCTCTGGGGATTCTCGTTTTTCCTCCCCTTTATGTTTACGGCAGGGTTAAAGCTGCTGGCGAGAAGTTGAGTAAACGATGGGCGTGGTTCTTCGCATACATTGCAATTGCGTTGGGTTGCTCCTCCATCGCCGTTGTTTGGGATAACAGCGAAGCACTAAAGACGAGCGCGTGCGAGATTACGACTTCTATATTCAAAGACAAAGGGAGTGAGGTGAAGTGTCTGGTTGTGGAGGACGTGAGGAAGGTATCAGACAAAAACTACCGGGCAAAGGCGGTGTTGAGTAATGGCATTGATATGCCCATCACCATTGAAGAGCGCGACGACAATTATATTTACGTGACGTTAGCGCCGTTGAGTGGTTTGCTTGAGTAGTTGACCGCACAGGGGGAGTAATCCCCCGATACCATACTCCCCCGCCAGAACGGTTTCGGAAGTACCCCCACCTTGCACACCGCCAGCGGCGTAAATATCACAGTCGCACTCTCAGCACGGCCTAACGGATTTCCTCCGCTCGCAAGGGTCACGCTGATTCTTTACCAAATATCCGTAGGGTGCTGGTGGTGGTTGTTATCTGTCAGGCGGTTTCGAGGAGCTTCTTTACTTTGGCGACCATGCCAACGGAACAATCACACAGTTTCGCTATCTCCGCATATGTGTTCCCGCCTTTGGTGAGGTACGACTCAACCTTACTTCGCAGATTGGTATCTGCTGGTCTGCCTTTGTACTTGTTTTCAGCTTTAGCTCTGGCGATCCCCTGTGCCTGGCGCTGGCGGGGTTAAGGCGGTGCACAAAATGTCCTCTTCTATTCTGTAAGTTATTCATCACAGAGGTTATTTTATCATAATCAGCCCCAAAAACCAATGCTAATGAGAATTATTATCAATTATCTTTTGGGCCAAAAATCCTTCCCGTCGATCTCTGGATAATGTGAAAGGAAATCTTTGTTGACCACCTCATACCAAAGCTTCAAAAAATGCTTGTTGTACTCATGATCTGACCTTTTCCATTCAGACTTTTCATCTTCTGTAGCATCAGGCGGGATGTCATGAATCCGGCGAGGGAGGAATACTTCGTAGTCCGGCGATTTGCTGCCTGTAAAAACAAAAGGCTCACCGGTAATGAGTTGAAACTCTATGCGAATACATCGGTTTTTCTTTGTGACGATTACTGACTTGATGACCCTACGTACATTTTCCCTTAACTGCTCTCGTCTTGAATTATGTACATCCGAGATAATCAGCCAATGACATTGCTCAGCAACAAAGCCTGCAATGTTCTCCGAGAAGTCTTTTGTCGTTGCGTACAGCGCCTTCAACTGACCAAGCTGTTGCAACTTCCCACTAATCACCTGCTCTTCCTTTTCCAACTCCTTATACTTAGCATCAAACTTTGTCGTTCTACCGAACTCAGCTATCGCATCAATAACGTGATCTTGCTGGGACTGAATTTTAATAAGCTTTTCTTTTAGCTCGTCTGACTCTTCATCTAACGAGGTTAGATCACTGTGCGTTTTGTATGCCCCCATCAAAAAACCCGTGATCAGAACGGGCATCAGACAGCGCTCAACAATAGAAGCTTTCACACTCCAAGCATTGCAACTTCCACCTGCACGCCCATATTCACAGATATAGCGCAATTGTCCTCGCTGTAGGAAAGCTGTCATAGTCCCGTTACAGTGACCACATCGAATAATCTGCATTCCCCCAAGGAGACTGATCGCCGTAGATACTTTGCCACTGTATCTGTTGTTATTCGCTTTAATGTCCTGAAGCTGTGCAAACTCTCCTGGGGTACAAAGAGGTGGATAGTAATTTTCAAGGTGATATGGTTTACCCGACAAGGTAAAAATCCTTGCCCCTACCAATGCCTGATTGCTCCTCATTTTATTTAAAGCTTGTTGTGACCAACCTCCTGCTTTGCGTGTCTTATTTTTAAATGCAGGAGGTGGGGAGTAATTTTCGTTCAAATAATTAGTGACATAAAAGGCACCGTGCCCTTCAAGGAACAGCCTTACTGCATCTTGGACAGGCTGCCAGTATTCAGGATGTTCTTTAACCTTCTCGTTATCTGGACCACTGTCATCTATCCAAAATGGATGCCTACCAACAGCTTTAATGTTTACAGGAAGTCCCTGTTTTTCACGCGCCAACAGTGCTAGTACATGCGAGTTAACCCGGTCAGATTTCGTCTTACTTTCTTCATGGGCACGCATGAACATTAGGATGGAAAGCATAAGATCCGTCGGATTCTTATTCACACTTTCGCGTGTGAAAACACGCTGGTCCATGCCCGTAACTATCGTTAACCCCATGTTTATCAAACGCAGGAAAAGTGCATTCGCATCGGTGACTTCTTCACGGGTTATACGATCAAAATTTTCCACATACAGCCAGCTATCTTTAGGTATTAGACCTTTCTCAACGCTAGCGATAAATTCGCCTAACTGGCCTTGAGTCGAGTTTTTACCTTTGAAAGCAGACACACCAGCATCTTTGATCTCGACATACTCAAGACCGTTATCATAAGCATACTGCTTCGCCCTAGCCGTTTGCCTTTCGAAAGAGGTTCCCGTTGATTGTTTCTCGCTTGACCAACGCACATAGCTGTATAATTTCTGCTTGGATGACATTAAAATCCCGCGCCATTGATCCAATGTGAGTAAATCTACATGTCCCATACTAAAACACCTACTAGTCAACCGAAAGTAGGATTTATATCTTTAGGCCCCAAAAAACCTGGTGGATTCTGAACGTATCCTCACGGAACTGCGTACTGAAGGCTACGATGTCGTGCCGACTTACGACGATGCCGATATGGTGATTGTGAACACCTGCGGCTTTATCGATAGCGCCGTGCAGGAGTCGCTGGAAGCCATTGGCGAAGCGCTGAACGAAAACGGCAAAGTGATTGTGACCGGCTGCCTGGGGGCAAAAGAAGATCACATCCGCGAAGTGCACCCCAAAGTGCTGGAAATCACCGGGCCGCACAGCTACGAGCAGGTGCTTTCCCATGTTCACCATTATGTGCCGAAACCGCAGCACAACCCCTTCTTAAGCCT
Organism: Kosakonia sp. H02; assembly: GCA_030704225.1. NCBI lineage: Bacteria > Pseudomonadati > Pseudomonadota > Gammaproteobacteria > Enterobacterales > Enterobacteriaceae > Kosakonia > Kosakonia styphnolobii. The sequence continues at coordinate 1,672,897 of CP131915.1, read as the reverse complement.
GGTACCGGAACAGGGCGTAAAACTGACGCCGCGCCACTACGCGTACCTGAAAATTTCCGAAGGCTGTAATCACCGTTGCACCTTCTGCATCATTCCGTCGATGCGTGGCGATTTAATCAGCCGCCCGATTGGCGATGTGCTGGCCGAAGCGAAACGCTTGGTCGATGCGGGCGTAAAAGAGCTGCTGGTGATCTCCCAGGATACCTCCGCCTACGGCGTTGATGTAAAACACCGCATGGGTTTTCACAATGGCGAGCCGGTGAAAACCAGCATGGTCGGCCTGTGTGAGCAACTGGCGAAACTCGGTGTCTGGACGCGCCTGCACTACGTCTACCCCTATCCGCACGTTGATGACGTGATCCCGCTGATGGCGGAAGGCAAGATCCTGCCCTACCTCGATATTCCGCTGCAACACGCCAGCCCGCGTATTTTGAAACTGATGAAGCGCCCAGGTTCGGTCGATCGCCAACTGGCGCGCATTAAACGCTGGCGTGAGATCTGCCCGGAACTCACGCTGCGCTCCACCTTCATTGTCGGCTTCCCTGGCGAAACCGAAGAAGATTTCCAGATGCTGCTGGATTTCCTCACCGAAGCACGTCTGGATCGCGTGGGCTGCTTCAAATACAGCCCGGTCGAAGGCGCAACGGCTAACGAACTGGCGGATCAGGTACCAGAAGTGGTCAAAGAGGAGCGCTGGAATCGCTTTATGCAGTTGCAACAGCAGATCTCGGCGGAACGTCTGCAAGAGAAAATCGGTCGCGAAATCCTGGTGATTGTTGATGAAGTGGACGAAGAAGGGGCGATTGGTCGCAGCATGGCAGATGCGCCAGAGATCGACGGCGCGGTCTATCTGAACGGTGAAACCCGCGTCAAACCGGGCGAAGTTATCCGCGTAAAAGTGGAAAACGCCGATGAATATGACCTTTGGGGCACGCGCGTTTAACGCGTTTGCAGTGAACTCCGTAGGCCGGATAAGGCGGGTCGTCACCATCCGGCCTACGAATCCGGTTTACAAGTCATCAGCCTTTAATTTTTGGATCCAGCGCGTCGCGCAGGCCATCGCCCAACAGGTTAAACGCCAGCACCGTCAGGAAAATCGCCAGCGATGGAAACAGTGCCACATGGGGCGCAATCACCATATCGGCGCGCGCTTCGTTGAGCATTGCTCCCCACTCCGGCGTAGGCGGCTGCGCACCCAGGCCCAGGAAGGACAAACTGGCGGCAGAGATAATCGACGTGCCGATTCGCATAGTGAAATAGACCACAATCGACGACACAGTACCCGGCAAAATATGGTGGAACAAAATCACCGCATCGCTGGCACCAATGCTGCGCGCCGATTCAATAAACGTCTGCTGCTTCAGTACCAGCGTGTTACCGCGCACCAGGCGGGCAAAGGCAGGGACAGAAAAGACGGCGACGGCGATAATCACATTCGCCATGCCGCTGCCCATCACCGCGACGACAGCAATCGCCAGCAAAATGCCGGGGAAAGCAAACAGCACATCGCAAATGCGCATAATAATGCGGTCCCACCAGCCTTCGTAGTAACCCGCCAGCAGGCCGAGCACGGTACCAATGGCTGCGCCAATCAGCACCGCAAAGACCCCGGCGGCAAGAGAGATCTGCGCGCCGACCAGCACGCGGCTTAAGATATCGCGCCCCAGCGAATCGACACCAAACCAGTGCACCAGCGACGGCCCTTCGTTCAGCCGGTCATAATCGAAATAGTTCTCCGCATCAAACGGGGCAATCCACGGCGCAACGATCGCCAGCAGGATCAGCAGCAGCACAAACAGCCCGGCGGTCATTGCAATGGGCTGGCGACAAAATCGTCGCCAGAACTCATGCCACGGAGTGCGCACATGTCCCGGTTTAACCGCGGGCATGGCATTTAAAATCGCCTGTCGACGCCAGTTTAACAATCGCATCCTTACTTGTACCTGATAGCGGGATTAAGGGCGGCGTAAAGCACATCCACCACTAAGTTGATAAGAATAAATTCCAGCGAAAAGAGCAGCACTTCGGCCTGGATAACCGGGTAATCGCGCATTTCAACGGAATCCACCAGCAAACGGCCCAGCCCCGGCCAGTTAAAGACTTTCTCCACCACAATCGAGCCGCCAAGCAAAAAGCCAAATTGCAGCCCCATCATCGTCACCACCGGGATCATCGCATTGCGCAGACCATGCTTGAGGATCACCCAACGTTCGCTCACCCCCTTGGCGCGCGCGGTGCGCATATAATCTTCATTCAGCACTTCAACAAACGACGCGCGGGTAAAACGCGCCATTACCGCTGCCACGGCCGCACCGAGCGTCAATGACGGCAAAATGTAATGCCACCAGGTATCTGCACCCACGGTGGGCAACCAGCCAAGCTCCACGGAAAAGACCTGCATCAGCAGCATCCCCAGCGCAAAAGCCGGGAAAGAGAGCCCGGTAACCGCCAGCGCCATGCCGAGATGATCCGGCCAGCGGTTGCGCCACACGGCTGCGGCAATCCCCGCGCCCAGCCCGAACAGCATCGCCCAAATCATACTGGTGATGGTTAACAGCAGCGTCGGCATAAAACGGCTGGCTATCTCATCCACCACCGGGCGACGGGAGGCCATCGAGATGCCGAAGTCGCCCTGCACCACGTTTGAGATGTAATCCCAGAACTGCACCCACAGCGGCTGATCCAGCCCAAGCTGGCGGCGAACCAGCTCAATCACCTGTGCATCTGCCTCCGGCCCGGCAATCAGCCGCGCCGGATCCCCCGGAAGCAAATGCACAAACAGAAACACCATAATGGCCACAATCAACAGCGTGGGGATCAGGCCCAGCAGGCGTTTAATAATATAATTCAGCATGTTATCTTCCCTCACGCCGCCTCCCATCCTGCAAGGCGGAGTGAGTTATCTATTGCAAATCAGCGTTATCAAAACTAAACCCGGTGTCGGGCATGATGTAAAAACCGGTCAGCTTCTTGTTATGGGCTGAAACCAGTTTTTCCACCACCAGCGGTACCCACGGCGACTCCTGCCAGATGACATCCTGCGCGTGTTTGTACAAACGTGCTTTCTCATCTGTGCTGGTGGTTTTCAGCGCATCGGCGAAATCTTTATCCACCTGCGGGTTGCTGTAGAAGGCAGTATTGAACTGCGTTGGCGGCCAGTTCCAGGAAGCAAACAGCGGCGATAACGCCCAGTCCGCTTCGCCGGTAGAGGCCGACCAGCCGGTATAAAACATGCGCACACCGCTCTGCTGCTGCCCTTTTGCTTCCACTTCCGCCGCACGCTGCCCGGCATCCATCGCCGTGACCTGAACTTTTATCCCTACCTGCGCCAGTTGTTGTTGGGTGAACTGCAACACTTTCTGCGCGGTGCTGTGGTTATGGGATGACCATAGCGTGGTGCTGAAGCCCTGCGGGTAACCGGCCTCTTTCAGCAACTCGCGGGCTTTTGCCGGGTCGTAAGGCCAGGGTTTATACGCCTGCGCATAAGCAATCGACGGCGGAACGACGCCGGTGGCTGGCGTGGCGAAACCGGCAAAGGCCACTTTCACCAGCGCCGGGCGATTAATGGCGTAGTTAATCGCTTCGCGCACTTTCAGGTTATCGAACGGCTTTTGCGTCACGTTCATGCTGATGTAGCGCTGCATGATCGACAGGCTGGCGACCAGCTCCAGCTTGCTGTTTCTTTTCAGCACTTCCGCCTGCTCATACGGAATGGGAAACGCGAACTGCGCTTCGCCGGTTTGCAGCATGGCCGCACGGGTATTGTTGTCCACCACAGGGCGCCAGGTGATGGAATCGAGCTTGGGCAAGCCCGGCTGCCAGTACCCGGTAAACTTTTTCACCTTCACAAAATCGGTCTGGTTCCAGGCTTCGAGTGCGTACGGGCCGGTGCCGACCGGGTGAAAACCGATCTCTTTGCCATATTTTTGCAACGCCGCGGGCGAAATCATCGCCGTTGCCGGGTGCGCCAGAATATTGATAAACGCCGAGAACGGCTGTTTAAGGGTGATTTTTACCGTGCTGTCATCCACAACCTCGGTCTTGTCGATATTTTTATACAGGTTATAGCGTTTGAGGCTGTTTGCCGGGTTGCTGGCGCGATCGAGGTTCGCCTTTACCGCCGCGGCGTTAAAATCCGTCCCGTCCTGGAATTTCACCCCTTTGCGCAGCGTAATGGTGTACACCATCCCGTCGTCGGAAACGGTGTAACTCTCCGCCAGCACATTGACCAGCTTCATCTCTTTATCGAGGCCAAACAGCCCCTGATAGAAAGACTTTGCCACCGCCTGCGACAGCGTGTCGTTGGCGTCATAAGGATCAAGGGTAGTGAAATTGGATCCCACAGCGACAACCACGTCTTTCGCGGCGAAAGACGGAAGGGCGGTCAGCGCGAATATCACGCCTGCAACGGCCCGCCAGTGTCGGGAAACGATGTCTGTCATACTGCTCTCCTGAAGAACCCTGTCAGTAATCAATTAAAAACGGGATTGCGTGCTGCCCGGCGTCGTTCTGGCAACAAAGTGTCCCGGCCCCACGTTTTGCAACTGTACGCGTTGCATTGATTCGCCGCGTTTGCGGATATTGCTGGGCATATCGTCCGATAACAGCACCCGTTGCGCCGGCTGATGCGCCGGATCGGCGACCGGAACCGCCGACATCAGTTTGCGGGTGTAAGGATGTTGCGGGTTTTCAAATACCGCGCGTCTCGGGCCAATTTCAACAATTTGCCCCAGATACATCACTGCCACCCGGTGACTGATGCGCTCCACGACGGCCATATCATGGGAGATAAACAGAAAAGCGATCCCCATTTCACGCTGCAAATCGAGCAATAAGTTAATAATTTGCGCGCGAATAGAGACATCTAATGCCGAAACCGATTCATCGGCCACCACCACTCGCGGGTTTAGCGCCAGCGCGCGGGCAATACAGATGCGCTGGCGCTGCCCGCCGGAGAACTCATGCGGATAACGCCAGGCGTGCTCCGGCTTCAGCCCTACCCGCTCCAGCAGCCACTCCACGCGTTGGCGACCTTCGGCTTCACCCAACAGGTTATGTACGCGTAGCGGCTCGATTATTGAATCGCCCACCGTCTGGCGCGGGTCGAGCGACGCGTAGGGATCCTGAAAAATAAACTGAATATCGCGGCGGATAGGCTTCATCTTATGGTCGGATAAGGTATCGATCCGCTCACCATTAAAGGTAATCGACCCGCCCTGACTTTCCACCAGCCGCAGCAGCGCGCGCCCGGTGGTGGATTTACCGCTGCCGGATTCCCCCACCAGCGAAAGCGTTTCCCCGGGCCACAGATCGAAGCTAACGCCTTCTACCGCATGCACTTCTTTGGTCACGCGATTGAGAAGGCCGCCGCGCAGCGGAAAACGGGCGACCAGATCCCGCACCTGCAAAATCGGCTCGCCGGGCACCACGGTATCCTGCTCGGTTTCCGCTTCCTGAAGCTGAGGGTTTTTCGGCGAAATCAGCGGGAAGCGGCGCGGAAGGTTGCTGCCGTTCATCGCGCCAAGCTTCGGCACCGCCGCCAGCAGCGCTTTGGTGTAAGGATGTTGCGGGTCGCGAAAAACCCGCCCAACGCTGCCGGTTTCCACCGCTTCGCCCTGGTTCATCACCAGCACGCGATCGGCAATATCCGCCACCACGCCCATATCGTGGGTAATAAAAATAACCCCCATCGACATCTCTTTTTGCAGCACGGCGATCAGTTGCAGAATTTGCGCCTGAATAGTGACGTCCAGCGCGGTGGTGGGCTCGTCGGCAATCAGGACCGCCGGGCGACACGAGAGCGCCATGGCAATCATCACGCGCTGGCGCATGCCGCCGGAAAGTTGATGAGGAAAACTGGATAAAATGGACTGCGCTTCGGGAATGCGCACCAGATCGAGCATCCGCCGCGCTTCGGTCATCGCATCCTCGCGCCCCAGTTTTTGGTGCAGGCGAATCGACTCGGCAATTTGCTCACCGACCGGAAAGACCGGGTTTAGCGAGGTCATCGGCTCCTGGAAAATCATCGCGATATCCGCCCCGCGCACGCTGCGCATCTGCGAGGAGGAGAGCTTGTTCAGATCGACTTTCTGCCGGTTGCGACGCGTCAGGCACATATGATCGCAGCTTACTTCGCCGCCCGCCTGCTCAATCAAACGCAGCAAAGACAACGCGGTGACGGATTTCCCGGAGCCGGATTCCCCGACAATCGCCAGTGTTTCACCCCTTTTCAGGGTAAAAGAGAGGTTACGTACCACCGGGGTAAGCTGTTTATCATCGCTGAATGCAATATTCAGATGGCTGACGTCAAGGACCACGTCCGCCTCGGGTTCTAAGCCTTGCGACACCCCACTCTCCTTTTTCACAATCTCTGCCTGCGCTGAAGACGATTTCTGACTATAGAAAGTCGTTACAACGATGTAAAGCAATGTGATAACAATGAGCTAGATGCAAGTCGTGTTGAGCGCAGCCCTTTTCTGCCATAATGACCGCTTCACGCGTTGACTGGATATTAACTATGGAATCTACAAATGGTCTGATCTCCCTTGAGACGGCCCTGTCACAGATGCTGTCACGCATTTCACCGCTTACTGACCGCGAAACGCTGCCGCTGGTGGCCTGTTTTGGCCGCGTGGTCGCGCAGGATATTATTTCTCCGCTGAATGTGCCGGGTTTTGATAATTCGGCAATGGATGGTTACGCCGTCCGCCTTGCGGATATCAACAGCGGTAATCCGCTGCCGGTGGCGGGCAAAGCCTTTGCCGGACAGCCGTTCGATGGCGTCTGGCCCGCTGGCACCTGCGTGCGCATTATGACCGGCGCGCCGATCCCCGCCGGGTGCGATGCAGTGGTGATGCAAGAGCAGACTGAACAGACGGATACCGGCATCTGTTTTACCGCCGACGTGCGTGCCAACCAGAACATCCGCCGCGCAGGCGAAGATATCACCCAGGGCGCCAGCGTGTTCGCCGCCGGAACCAAACTGACCGCAGCCGAACTGCCGGTGCTGGCCTCGCTGGGCATTGCGCTCGTGGACGTGGTGCGTAAAGTGCGCGTGGCGCTCTTTTCCACCGGCGATGAATTGCAACTGCCGGGGCAACCGCTGGCGGACGGGCAAATTTACGATACCAATCGTTTGTCGGTGCATCTGATGCTGGCACAACTTGGTGTTGATGTGATTAACCTTGGCATCATCCCGGACGATCCGCAAAAACTGCGCGACACCTTTATTGCCGCCGACAGCCAGGCCGATGTGGTAATTAGCTCCGGCGGCGTCTCGGTTGGCGAAGCGGATTACACCAAAACCATTCTTGATGAGCTGGGCGAAATTGCTTTCTGGAAACTGGCTATCAAACCCGGCAAACCTTTTGCCTTCGGCAAGCTGAAAAATAGCTGGTTCTGCGGCCTGCCGGGTAACCCGGTTTCTGCCACCCTCACCTTTTACCAGTTGGTGCAGCCGCTGCTGGCGAAACTGAGCGGAAATACCAAAGACGTTACGCCGCTGCGTTTTCGCGCCCGCGTGGTGGGTCGCCTGAAAAAGTCGCCGGGTCGTCTTGATTTCCAGCGCGGCATTGTCAGCCGTGGCGAAGATGGCACGCTGGAGGTGCGCTCCACCGGGCATCAGGGCTCACACATTTTCAGTTCGTTTAGCCAGGGCAACTGCTTTGTGGTGCTGGAGCGCGAGCGCGGCAATGTAGGGGAAGGTGAATGGGTGGATGTGGAGATGTTTAACCATCTCTTCGGAGGCTAACGATGGTCGAAGAACTCAGCGACTCGGAGATGATGCGTTACAACCGGCAAATTATTTTGCGCGGGTTTGATTTTGACGGCCAGGAGCGGTTAAACGCCGCTCACGTGCTGGTGGTCGGCCTGGGCGGCCTGGGTTGCGCCGCCGCGCAATATCTGGCGGCAGCGGGTGCAGGCAATATGACTCTGCTTGATTTTGATGCTGTCGCCCTCTCAAACCTGCAACGCCAGACGCTGCACGGCGATGCCGATATCGGTAAAGCGAAAGTGGACTCCGCCCGCGAATCGCTGCTGCGCATTAACCCGAACGTGCAGTACACGGCTATCAATGCGCTGCTGGATGAAGAGGCGTTATTCGCGCAGATCGCCGCGCATGATGTAGTGCTGGATTGCACCGATAACGTCGCCATTCGTAATCAGCTCAACGTCGGCTGTTTTCAGCATAAAGTGCCGCTGGTGTCCGGGGCGGCAATCCGTATGGAGGGGCAGATCAGCGTCTTTACCTGGGCTGAAAATGCGCCGTGTTACCGCTGCCTGAGCCGCCTGTTTGGCGAAAATGCGCTGACCTGCGTGGAAGCGGGCGTGATGGCTCCACTGGTTGGGGTGATTGGTTCCTTGCAGGCGATGGAAGCCATTAAGGTTTTGACCCATTACGGCACGCCCGCGGCAGGCAAAATCGTGATGTACGATGCAATGACCTGCCAGTTTCGCGAAATGAAACTGCTGCGCAATCCTGATTGCGAGGTTTGCGGTAAGTAACCTCTGTCGGATGGTTGTTCGCCGCCATCCGGCACATCTTTTAAACCTCGATCCTCGTCACAACAACTTTCATTCGAAAGTACTTTAATCTCCATATGAAAAGTATGGAGATGATTCATGATTTTCAATATCCAGCGCTACTCCACGCATGATGGCCCCGGTATTCGCACGGTAGTGTTTCTGAAAGGTTGTTCACTGAGCTGCCGCTGGTGCCAGAACCCGGAAAGCCGCGCCCGCACGCGGGATCTGCTGTTTGACCCACGCCTTTGCCTGGCAGACTGCACGTTATGCCAGCACGCCGCGCCCGCGGTAATTGAACGCGCGCTGAACGGTTTGGTTATCCACCGCGAAAAACTCAACGACGAGGCACTTGATACCCTCACCGACTGTTGCCCGACCCAGGCTTTAAGCGTCTGCGGCGAAGTGAAATCCACAGAAGCGATCATGGCGACCGTACTGCGTGATAAACCGTTTTACGATCGCAGCGGCGGCGGTATGACCCTTTCCGGTGGCGAGCCGTTTATGAACCCGTGTTTGTCGCAAGAACTGTTGCAGGCCAGCCACCAGCAGGGCATTCATACGGCAGTGGAAACCTGCCTGCACGTGCCGTGGCGCTATATTGAGCCCTCCCTGCCGTTTGTGGATTTATTCCTTGCTGATTTAAAACACGTGGACGAAACGGCGTTTCATCACTGGACGGGAGGATCCGCAAAGCGCGTGCTTGATAACCTAAAACGCCTCGCCCAGGCCGGGAAAAAGATGATTATTCGCGTGCCGCTGATCCCCGGTTTTAACGCCGATGAAGCCTCCATTGAAGCCATCACCACCTTTGCCGCCGACGAACTGCACGTCAGCGACATCCACTTTCTGCCGTATCACACGCTGGGCATCAATAAATACCACCTGCTCGGCGAACCTTACACCGCCCCTGAAAAGCCGCTCGACGCGCCGCAACTGCTGGCGTTTGCAGAAGCTTTTGCCAGCCAGAAAGGGCTGACGGCGACATTACGAGGATAACGCCATGACCACACTGCAATTAACGACGCTGACTGAGCGCATCAAGGCGCACAAAACCGCGCTGGTGCACATTGTTAAACCGCCGGTCTGCACCGAGCGCGCCCTGCACTACACGCAGGTTTATCAGCAAAATATGGACAAACCGCTGCCGGTACGTCGCGCGCTGGCGCTGGCGCACCACCTGGCGCAGCGCACCATCTGGATCAAACATGACGAGTTGATTATCGGCAACCAGGCAAGCGAGGTTCGCGCCGCGCCGATCTTCCCGGAATACACGGTTTCATGGATTGAAAAAGAGATCGATGACCTGGCAGACCGCCCCGGCGCAGGCTTTGCGGTGAGCGATGAAAACAAGCGCGTGCTGCATGAGATTTGCCCGTGGTGGCGCGGGCAAACGGTGCAGGATCGCTGCTATGGCATGTTTACCGACGAGCAAAAAGCTCTGCTGGAAACCGGCATTATCAAAGCCGAAGGCAATATGACCTCCGGCGATGCGCACCTGGCCGTGAACTTCCCGCTGCTGCTGGAAAAGGGGCTTGATGGCCTGCGTGCGAAGGTCGATGAGCGCCGCGCACGCATCAACCTGACGGTGCTTGAGGATCTGCACGGCGAACAGTTCCTGAAAGCGATTGATATTGTGCTTAACGCCGTCAGCCTGCATATCGAATGCTTTGCCGAACTGGCACGCAACATGGCCGGGGAAGAGCCGCGCGAAAGCCGCCGCGACGAACTGCTAATGATGGCGGAAAACTGCCAGCTTATTGCCCATCAGCCGCCACAAACCTTCTGGCAGGCGCTGCAACTGTGCTACTTCATCCAGTTGATTTTGCAGATTGAATCCAACGGCCATTCCGTTTCGTTTGGCCGGATGGATCAGTACCTTTATCCGTTCTATCGTCGCGATGTCGAACTGCAACAATCCCTGCCACGCGAGCAGGCCATTGAACTGCTGCATAGCTGCTGGCTGAAATTGCTGGAAGTGAACAAAATCCGCTCCGGCTCGCACTCGAAAGCCTCGGCGGGCAGCCCGCTGTACCAGAACGTGACGATTGGCGGGCAGCAATTCCACAACGGCGAAGCGCGGGATGCGGTCAACCCGCTCTCTTACGCCATTCTTGAGTCCTGCGGCCGCCTGCGCTCCACCCAGCCAAACCTCAGCGTGCGCTACCACGCCGGAATGAGTAATGATTTTCTTGATGCCTGCGTGCAGGTGATCCGCTGCGGCTTTGGCATGCCTGCTTTTAATAACGATGAAATCGTGATCGCGGAATTTATCAAACTCGGCGTTGAACCCGCCGATGCTTATGACTACGCCGCCATCGGCTGTATTGAAACCGCCGTCGGCGGCAAATGGGGCTACCGCTGCACCGGCATGAGTTTTATCAACTTCGCCCGGGTAATGCTGGCGGCGCTGGAAGGCGGTCGCGATGCCACCAGCGGCAAAATTTTCCTGCCGCAAACGCAGGCGCTCTCAGCAGGCAATTTCGCCGCTTTCGACGAGATAGTGCAGGCCTGGGACGCGCAGATCCGTTATTACACGCGCAAATCCATTGAGATCGAATATGTCGTAGACACCATGCTGGAAGAGAACGTGCCGGATATTCTCTGCTCCGCACTGGTCGATGACTGCATCGAACGGGCGAAAAGTATCAAGCAGGGCGGCGCGAAATATGACTGGGTTTCCGGTTTGCAGGTGGGCATCGCCAATCTCGGCAACAGCCTGGCGGCAGTGAAAAAGCTGGTTTTCGATCAAGGCGCTATCGGCCAGCAGCAACTGGCAGACGCGCTGGCGGCAGATTTCGACGGTCTGACCCACGAACAACTACGCCAGCGGCTGATAAACAGCGCGCCGAAATATGGCAATGACGATGACAGCGTTGATGCCCTGCTGGTTCGCGCCTATCAAACCTATATCGATGAACTGAAGCAGTATCACAACCCGCGTTACGGCCGCGGGCCGATTGGCGGCAATTACTACGCCGGAACGTCATCGATTTCCGCAAACGTGCCGTTTGGTGCAGCAACCATGGCAACGCCGGACGGCCGTAAAGCCCACACGCCGCTGGCAGAAGGCGCAAGCCCGGCGTCCGGGACCGATCATTTAGGGCCAACGGCGGTCATTAACTCCGTCGGCAAATTGCCGGTCAGCGCGATCCTTGGCGGCGTGCTGCTTAATCAGAAGCTGAACCCGGCCACGCTTGAGCATGACGGCGATCGGCAGAAATTGATGGCGCTGCTGCGCACCTTTTTCGAGGTGCATAAGGGCTGGCATATTCAGTACAACATTGTCTCGCGCGAGACGCTGCTGGCGGCGAAACAGCACCCCGACCAGTACCGCGATTTGGTGGTGCGCGTCGCCGGGTATTCGGCGTTTTTCACCGCCCTGTCGCCGGATGCGCAGGACGATATCATTGCCCGCACGGAACATACGTTATGATTTTAAGGTTAGAAACCATTACGCTTTAACCAAGTATTTCGAATTGCAGGAAGGCGGCAAGGTGGCGCATCCCCGGGAGTTTACAAAAAGTAAATGACCGGGGTAAGCCACCGCAGCCAACACACCTGCGGCTCGAAAGACGACGGTTAAACTTTCATTCGAAATAAAATTTGTGCTTCTGGTCACATACTCTCTAGAATGTTCCTCGTCGCAGTTACATTCAGGAGCGCTATGTATGACCGTCAAAGTTATCGTCACTGATATGGACGGAACTTTCCTTGATGACGCCAAGCAGTACGATCGCACGCGATTTATGGCGCAATTCGAGCAACTTCAGAAACGTAATATTGAGTTCGTTGTCGCCAGCGGCAACCAGTATTACCAGTTGATTTCCTTCTTCCCGGAGCTTAAAGAAACCATCTCTTTCGTCGCCGAAAACGGCGCGCTGGTCTACGAGCACGGTCAACAACTGTTCCACGGGGAACTGACCCGCCACGAAGCGCAGGTGGTAATGGGTGAATTATTAAAAGATGGCGGCCTGAACTTTGTCGCGTGTGGTCTGGAGAGCGCGTATGTGAGCGAAAACGCCCCGGCGGAATTTGTCGAACTGATGTCGAAACACTATTACCGCTTAAAACCGGTGCGCGACTTCACGCAGATTAACGACACGCTGTTTAAGTTCTCCCTGAACCTGCCGGACAGCGATATCCCGCAGTTGATTGACGCCCTGCATGTCTCGCTGGACGGCATTATGAAACCGGTCACCAGCGGGTTTGGCTTTGTCGATTTGATTATTCCCGGCCTGCATAAAGCCAACGGCATTACGCGTCTGCTTAAGCGCTGGAAAATCTCGCCGCAGGAGTGCGTCACCATCGGTGACAGCGGTAATGACGCCGAAATGCTGCGCATGACTCATTATTCGTTTGCCATGGGCAACGCCGGTGAGGCGATCAAAGCCATTGCCCACCATCAAACCGATGACAACAACCATCACGGTGCGCTGAATGTGATTCAGGCCGTGCTGGATAACGTCGCCCCGTTCGACCATTGATCTTCTGCCGACGCGCTGGCGTCGGCCTCTCCCCTTCTTTTTTCCGCTTTGTGCAACTCATCAAGTTTTTAAACTTGCATTAACTTATTTTTAACTTAGATTATCATTTGCAAGCTTAATAACTTTCGAATGAAAGATGAGAGGCATCTATGACGTTTACCAGCGAGACGCTGCCCGCCGATCACAACGCGGCTATCCGGCAGATGAAACAGGCCTTGCGTGCACATATCGGCGATGTGCAACGCGTCTTTGACCAACTCAGCGAGCGAATCGCCACCCGCGTGGCAGAAATCAATGCGCTGAAAGCGCGCGGCGAATCCGTCTGGCCGCAACTGGCTTACAGCGATATTGCCGCAGGTCGCGTCACCGATGCACAGCGTGCGCTTATCAAGCAGCGCGGTTGCGCGGTGATCAAAGGCCACTTCCCGCGCGAACAGGCACTCGGCTGGGATCGATCAATGCTTGATTACCTCGACGAAAACCATTTCGACGAGGTTTATAAAGGCCCCGGCGACAGCTTTTTCGGCACGCTGGAAGCCTCGCGCCCGGAAATCTACCCGATTTACTGGTCGCAGGCGCAAATGCAGGCGCGCCAGAGCGACGAAATGGCGGCAGTACAGTCGTTCCTCAATCGCCTGTGGCGCTTTGAAAGCGAAGGCCGCCAGTGGTTCAACCCGGACGTGAGCGTGATTTACCCGGATCGCATCCGCCGCCGCCCGCCGGGCACCACTTCAAAAGGGTTAGGCGCGCATACGGATTCCGGCGCGCTGGAGCGCTGGCTCCTGCCCGCTTATCAGCGCGTCTTTGCCAATGTGTTTAACGGCAAGCTTGATGAGTACGATCCGTGGGACGCCGCGCACCGCACCGAAGTGGAAGAGTACACGGTGGACAACACCACCAAATGCTCCGTGTTCCGTACTTTCCAGGGCTGGACAGCGCTGTCGGATATGATCCCCGGCCAGGGTTTGCTGCATGTCGTGCCGATCCCGGAAGCGATGGCGTACATCCTGCTGCGCCCGCTGCTGGATGATGTGCCGGAAGATGAACTGTGCGGCGTTGCGCCCGGTCGCGTACTGCCGGTTTCGGAGAAGTGGCATCCGCTGCTGATTGAGGCGCTGACCAGCATTCCGGCGCTGGAGGCCGGGGATTCGGTGTGGTGGCACTGCGATGTGATCCACTCGGTGGCACCGGTGGAGAACCAACAAGGCTGGGGCAATGTGATGTATATTCCCGCCGCGCCGCTGTGCGAGAAAAACCTCGCCTACGCCCGCAAAGTGAAAGTGGCGCTGGAGCAAGGCGCATCGCCGGGGGATTTCCCACGGGAAAACTACGAAAGCGACTGGTCAGGCCGCTTTACGCTAAACGATCTCAATATCCACGGCAAACGCGCGCTCGGCATCGAGGTTTAAGCGTCGTAGAGCCCTTCGCGCGCAACGGCGGTGCGTTGCTGTCCCGGACGTATCCGCCGTACCGATTCGCGCACTGCAAGCTGGCCGTTCAGCAGTAACGATCCGACGGTGGCCTGCGGGCGAATCAGCCGCTGCTGCAACAGATGCACCGCTTCAACGCCCAGTTCATCGCGCGGGACATGCACCGCGGTTAACGGCACATCCTGAATGGCCGCCAGATTAAACGCATCGATACTCATCACCGACACATCCTGCGGCACGCGCAGGCCGCGCTGTTGCAGGGCGCGCACGGTGCCTTCAGCCATAAAATCCCCGCCCACCAGAAAGGCGGTCGGCGGCGTTTTATGCGCCGGATCGTCAAGCCACTCCGCCACCCGCTGTTCCGCCTCTTTGGCGCTAAAACTTGGCACGGTTATCAAATCCCGCTTGCTGTTAAAGCGCAGGTTATGCTGCTGCCAGGCCGCTTTTATCCCCGCCAGGCGCAAATCCATGGTGTAGCGGCGCAGACACATTACCGTCACCACATCGCGATGGCCCATATCGAAGAGATAACTGGCGGCAAACTCGCCAATGGTGCGGTGATCCGGCGCGATTGACGGTAAACGCATACGCCCGTCGCGGCAGTTAATTAACACGCAGGGTTTGCCGAGATCGGCGGCCAGTTCATGAATATGCGCATCGTCAATGCCGAGCAGAATGGCGGCCTGGGTTTCCGACGCGTTCATGCGGGCGAGAAATTCATTGGCGTCGCTGTCCAGCTCCTCCAGCGCACAGAAACGCAGCCGCACATCGTGGGGCTCCAGCGCTTTGCTAATGCTCTGGATCACGCGGTAATAGAAGATATCGGAACGCTCATCGAAGGCGCGCTGCGGCGCGAATACAATCAGGTTATTGAGCAGTAAGCGCCCGGCGGCGATGCCCTCCATCACGCCAAGTTCGCGGGCGCAGGCCAGCACGGCGGCGCGGGCTTTTTCACTGGTGTTGGCTTTTCCCGCCAGCACGCGGGAAACGGTGCTGGTCGACAGGTCAGTTCGCCGGGCAATTTCGCTGATTTTGAGCTTTTTATCCATTCTGTGATCTTGCTCCGTTTGTGAAATGGGAAAATTTTCATGAACCGAAAAGGCTGTCATCAATGGGCTGATAATGAGTTTGGCGCATCTTTTGCACTATTGATGAGAATCCTTGCACAAAATCCGCTTTAGCCGCCGTTTTTTCTCCCGCAGGTTAAATCACCCCTACAAAAACGCGATGCGGAGAAAAAAATGAGCCAGAGCATTAACCAGGATGTGGCGGCAACCAGCAGCCGACGGATCGTCAAAAAATTACGCTGGTGGATGTTGGTGCTGTTTTTATTTGGCGTGACGGTGAACTACATCACCCGGAACTCGCTGGGTATTCTGGCACCGGAACTGAAAAGCAGCCTCGGCATTACCACCGAGCAATATTCGTGGATTGTCGGCGCGTTCCAACTGGCGTATACGATTTTCCAGCCGCTGTGTGGCTGGCTGATCGATGTGATTGGCCTGAAAATCGGCTTTATGGTGTGCGCCATTATCTGGGCGCTGGCCTGTATTTTTCACGCCGGGGCGGGCACCTGGCTGCACCTGGCGATTTTGCGTTTCACCATGGGTGCCTCGGAAGCGGCCGCGACGCCTGCGAACGCCAAAACCATTGGCGAATGGTTCCCGAAATCAGAACGTCCGGTGGCTGCCGGTTGGGCGGGAGTTGGTTTCTCGATTGGCGCGATGCTCGCGCCGCCGATTATCTACTTCGCGCATGCCTCGTTTGGCTGGCAGGGCGCGTTTATGTTTACCGGCGTACTGGCGCTGCTGTGGGTGATTTTGTGGTGGGCGTTTTATCACAACCCGGAAAAACACCCGAACCTGAGCCACGAAGAACTGGCCTTTATCCAGCAGGATAACGAACCGCCTGCGGTGAAACTCCCCTTCCTGACCGCGCTCAAAACCGTGTCGAAAAACAAGCGTTTTTACGGTATCGCCATTCCCGCTTTTATGGCTGAACCGGCGTGGGCGGTGCTGAGCTTTTGGGTGCCGCTCTATCTGGCAAAAGAGCACGGCATGGATCTGAAACAGATTGCGATGTTCGCCTGGCTGCCGTTCCTTGCCGCCGATCTCGGCAGTATCGCCAGTGGTTATCTGACCAAACTCTATACCCGCTGGTTTGGCTGCACCCGCGTTAACTCGGTGGTCGCCAGTTCGGTCACCGGCGCGTTTCTGATGATTTCGCTCGCTATCGTCGCCATTACGCGCGATCCGTACATCACCATTGTGCTGATTTCGATTGGCGGCTTCGGCCATCAGATAATCTCCTGCATGTTAAGCGCGCTAGTCGTTGAGTCGTTCGATAAAGGCCAGATGGCGACGGTGAATGGCATGCGCGGTTCGGCGGCGTGGATCGCAAGCTTCCTCTTTTCCCTGTTAATTGGCGTGACCGCCGACAAGATTGGTTTCAACCCGCTGTTTATTGCCATGGGTTTCTTTGACCTGATTGGCGCTCTGTTCCTGGTGGCATTTATTGCTGAACGTCGCGCAAAACGCGCCTGATTGTGGAAGTTGCTATGAAAACCCTGAAGAACTGGACGTTACAAAAACAGACCGCTCACCATATTGAACTGCGGGTGGACGGGCAACATACGCTGTGCCTGTATGTGCTGGAAGAGAACCTGTTCCGCGTGCTGCTCAAACGCAAAGGCGAGCTGGCACTGGACAGAACATGGAGCATTGCACCCGCCGATGATGTGCCGTGGGAAGGTCGCCCGCGTGAAGATTTATCCGGTTTTACCCTGCCGGAATGGTCCCTGAGCCAGCAGCAGGAGACGCTGACGGTGCAAAGCAAAAAGCTGCGCGTGACCGTGCATCAACCGCTGTGGCTGGAGTGGCATTACCGCGATGACGCCGGTGAGTGGCAGTGGCTGGCAAGCGATCGCCCGACCAGCGCCTATTTGATTAACGCTCACGGCGACGGCGTGGCGCACTATCTCAGCCGTAAAAAAGAGGAGCGCTTTTACGGCCTCGGCGAGAAAGCGGGCAACCTGCAACGCACCGGCCAGCGCTATGAAATGCGCAACCTTGATGCGATGGGCTATAACGCGGTGAGCACCGATCCGCTGTACAAGCATATTCCGTTTACCCTCACCCACCGCGATGACATCAGTTACGGCCTGTTTTACGACAATCTCAGCAGTTGCTGGCTGGATCTGGGTAACGAGATCGATAACTACCACACCGCCTATCGCCGCTGGCAGGCGGAAGCAGGCGATATCGATTACTACATATTCACCGGCAAGCAAGCGCTGGATGTCACCAAAGCGTTTGTGCGCCTGACGGGGAAAACGCTGTTCGGGCCGAAATGGAGCCTCGGCTACAGCGGTTCGACCATGCACTACACCGATGCGCCGGATGCGCAAAACCAGTTGATGAATTTTATTCGCCTGTGCGAGGAGCACGCGATCCCCTGCGATTCGTTCCAGCTCTCTTCCGGCTACACCTCAATTAACGGCAAACGCTACGTCTTTAACTGGAATGACGACAAAGTGCCGCAGCCGAAGGTGATGAGCCAGGCGTTTCACGATGCCGGGCTGAAGCTGGCGGCGAATATCAAACCGTGCCTGTTGCAGGATCACCCGCGCTACAACGAGGTGGCGGAAAAAGGCTTGTTTATTCGTGATTCGCAGACCGATGCGCCGGAACGCTCCAGTTTCTGGGATGACGAAGGGTCGAATCTTGATTTCACCAACCCGCAGACCATTGCCTGGTGGCAGGAAGGCGTGACCACGCAACTGCTGGAGATGGGAATTGATTCCACGTGGAATGACAATAACGAGTTTGAAGTGTGGGACGGCGAAGCGCGCTGCGCGGGGTTTGGCCGGGAGATTGCCATTAAACATATTCGCCCGGTGATGCCGCTTCTGATGATGCGCGCCTCGCTGGAAGCCCAGCAACGTTTCGCGCCGCAAAAACGCCCGTACCTGATTTCCCGCTCCGGCTGCGCCGGGATGCAGCGCTATGTGCAGACCTGGAGCGGCGATAACCGCACCAACTGGGATACGCTGCGCTATAACACACGCATGGGCCTCGGCATGAGTTTGTCCGGCTTGTATAACGTCGGGCACGATGTCGGCGGTTTTTCCGGCGATAAACCCGATGCGGAGCTGTTTGTGCGCTGGGTACAAAACGGCGTGATGCATCCGCGTTTTACCATTCACTCGTGGAATGACGATCACACGGTGAATGAACCGTGGATGTACCCGGCGGTAACGCCCGCGATCCGCAGCGCCATTGAGTTGCGCTACCGCCTGCTGCCCTATCTCTATACGCTGTTGTGGCAAGCCCATGCCGATGATGAGCCGATGTTGCGCCCCACGTTCCTCGATCACGAGCACGATGCGCAGACCTTTGAGGAGTGCGACGATTTCCTGCTCGGGCGCGATATTCTGGTCGCAAGCGTCGTGGAACCCGGCCAGCGCGAGCGCCGCGTCTGGCTGCCTGCCAATGAGACCGGCTGGTACGATTTTTATAGCGGGGCCTGGTACGCGCCCGGTCAATGGGTCACGCTGGCTGCCCCGCTGGAAACACTGCCGCTGCTGGTGCGCGCAGGCGCGGGTTTGCCGTTAAGCGAGCGCATCCGCCATGTGGATGCCAAAGCGGATACGAGCCGTGAATTGCAGTTGTTCCCGGTGAAAGGCACGGGGCGCTCCAGCGGCTTGTTGTTTGAGGATGACGGCGAGACCTGGGGTTATAAAGACGGCAATGCGCTGTGGCTGGAGTGGGAAATGGTGTGCGACGGCGAGACGATTGATGTGCAGGTCAACGCACGTGGCGATTATCGCCCGGCGTGGAAAGCATTGAAAATGACGCTGCCCGCAGGCGAAAAACGCCGGTTATTGATCAATGGCGTTGCGGCGACAGAGTGGATGTTTGCGTAAAAAATGGCCGGAATATCCGGCCATTTTCTTATCACACAATACCTTGGCTACGCAGATAATCTTCATAATTTCCGCTGAAATCAACGACGCGCTGCGGCGTAATCTCAATCACACGGGTTGCCAGCGAGCTAACAAACTCACGGTCGTGGGAGACGAAAACCAGCGTGCCCTGGTACATCTCCAGCGCCATGTTCAGGGATTCGATCGATTCCATATCCAGGTGGTTGGTCGGTTCGTCCATGATGAGGATATTGGGTTTTTCCATCATCAACTTACCGAACAGCATACGGCCCTTCTCACCGCCGGAGAGCACCTTCGCCGGTTTCTTGATATCGTCCTGGCTGAACAGTAAACGCCCGAGAATGCTGCGCACCGCCTGCTCGTCGTCGCCTTCCTGTTTCCACTGGCTCATCCAGTCGAACACCGTCAGATCGTTATCAAATTCCGCAGCGTGATCCTGCGCGTAATAGCCAATGCGCGCGTTTTCCGACCATTTCACCGTGCCGTTATCCGGCGTCAGTTCGCCCACCAGGGTTTTCAGCAGCGTCGATTTACCCACGCCGTTGGTGCCGAGGACGGCGACTTTCTCGCCCACTTCCAGCAGCAGATTGAAGTTTTTAAACAGCGGACCGTTATCAAACCCTTTGGTCAGTTGCTCCACTTCCAGCGCATTACGGAACAGTTTCTTATCCTGCTCGAAGCGGATAAACGGGTTCTGACGGCTGGAGGCTTTCACTTCGTCCAGTTTGATCTTATCGATCTGGCGGGCGCGAGACGTTGCCTGGCGGGATTTCGAGGCGTTAGCGCTAAAGCGGCTGACGAAGGATTGCAGTTCAGCGATCTGCGCTTTCTTCTTGGCGTTATCGGCCAGCAGACGCTCGCGCGCCTGGGTTGCGGCGGTCATGTATTCGTCGTAGTTACCCGGGTAAACACGCAGCTCGCCGTAGTCGAGATCCGCCATATGGGTGCAGACCATGTTCAGGAAGTGACGGTCGTGCGAAATGATGATCATGGTGCTGTCACGATCGTTGAGCACCTGTTCCAGCCAGCGAATGGTATCGATGTCCAGGTTGTTGGTCGGTTCATCGAGCAGCAGGATGTCCGGGTTGGCAAACAGCGCCTGCGCCAGCAGCACACGCAGCTTCCAGCCGGGTGCCACTTCGCTCATCGGGCCGTAATGTTGCTCAACCGGAATACCGACGCCGAGCAGCAGTTCACCCGCGCGCGCTTCGGAGGAGTAGCCATCCATTTCGCCGTAGAGCACTTCGAGATCGGCCACTTTGTAGCCGTCTTCTTCACTCATTTCCGCGAGACTATAAATACGGTCGCGTTCCTGTTTCACGTCCCACAGTTCCGCGTGGCCCATGATCACCGTGTCGAGCACGCTGAACTCTTCAAAGGCGAACTGATCCTGGCGCAGCTTACCGATGCGCTCATTCGGATCGAGAGAGACGTTACCCAGCGACGGTTCTAAATCGCCGCCGAGGATCTTCATAAAGGTGGATTTACCGCTCCCGTTCGCGCCGATCAGGCCGTAACGGTTGCCGCCGCCAAATTTGACGGAAATGTTTTCGAACAGCGGCTTACTGCCGAACTGCATGGTGACGTTGCTGGTGACTAACACGGCGATATCCTGAAATATGTGACAAACGCCATATTATGCCACAATTCCGAATTAGATTCCTGCCCGCTGTCTGGCCGCTAAACTGCACACAAAGGGAAAAAAGTGTGATTTCGTAAACATCCGAATTCCCTGGACGGTGGAATGCACATATAATGCGCTTCCTGCATTCTCAACCCAACGGCCAGTGTGGCAATAATCTCGCACAACATGAATATGAAATTAAAAACTCTTTTCGCGGCGGCCTTTGCTGTCGTGGGATTTTGCAATAGCGCGTCTGCTGTTACTTATCCGCTGCCGACCGATGGCAGCCGTTTGATTGGTCAGAACCAGGTCGTGACCATTCCTGAAGGCAACACCCAGCCTCTGGAATATTTCGCGGCTGAATACCAGATGGGTCTGTCCAACATGATGGAAGCAAATCCGGGCATTGACGCCTATCTGCCGAAAGGCGGCACAGTGATGAACATTCCACAGCAGTTGATCCTGCCGGACACCGTTCATGAAGGGATTGTGATTAACAGTGCGGAGATGCGCCTCTACTACTATCCGAAAGGCACCAACACCGTGATTGTGTTGCCGATCGGTATTGGCCAGTTGGGTAAAGATACCCCGATTGCCTGGACCACCAAAGTTGAACGTAAGAAAGCCGGCCCGACCTGGACGCCGACGGCCAAAATGCATGCGGAGTATGTGGCGATGGGCCAACCGCTGCCAGCCGTGGTTCCGGCAGGCCCGGATAACCCGATGGGTCTGTACGCGCTCTATATTGGTCGCCTGTACGCCATCCACGGGACTAACGCCAACTTCGGTATCGGCCTGCGCGTAAGCCACGGCTGCGTGCGTCTGCGTAATGACGACATCAAATTCCTGTTCGAGAATGTGCCGGTCGGCACGCGCGTGCAGTTTATTGATGAGCCGGTAAAAGCCACCACCGAGCCGGATGGCAGCCGTTACATTGAAGTGCATAACCCGCTCTCCACCACGGAAGCGCAGTTCACCGGCGGCGAAATCGTGCCAATCGCACTGACCAAAGCGGTGCAAACGGTGACGAATCAGTCAGATGTGGATTCGAACGTGGTTGATCAAGCTATCCAGAACCGTTCCGGGATGCCGGTGCGTTTGAACTAATCTGTGGTTTGATTGCCCGGTGGCGCTGCGCTTACCGGGCCTACAAAACCCGTAGGCCGGCTAAGGCATCAGCCGCCATCCGGCAGAAAAAAGCGGAGACAATGCTCCGCTTTTTTTTATCCGTTATTGACCACAATAATCCCGCCGTGATCGTAGCGGTAATGACAATGGGCGTACTCCAGCGGCGTGCCATCTTCCAGATAAATCACCTGCTCCACTTCCAGCACCGGATCGGTTTCTTCGCAGTTAAGATACTGCTTATCTTCGTCCCAGGGTTTCAGCGCGCGGACAATGCGGTACGAGCCCATAATCTTTAACGCCAGTTCTTCCTGCACATAGCGAAACACCGAGCTTTCCAGATGTGTGCGGTTTAACCCCGGCACCAGGTTTACCGGCATCAGCGTAAACTCCAGCGACACCGGCTCCCCTTCCAGCAAACGCAGACGAATAAAGTCATACACCGGCTCGTCCGGGCCAACCAGCAGCGACGCCTGCTCCTTTTCCGTGGCAAAACGCAGCTCAAAACGGATGATTTTACTGGTGACTTCACCGACATTTTCCCAGGTTTTGGTCGCGCCGTAATAGTCGCTCCCGGGCAGATCCCAGCGCGACAGTTGCAGGAAGTTTTTGCGAATAAACGTTCCCTGCCCCTGGCGGGTATAGACCAGCCCTTCGACAATTAGCTGACGCATCGCCTGTTGAATGGTCATGCGGCTGGTATTGAACTCCGCCGCCAGCGCAAACTGGTCCGGCAACGGCGCGCTGGCAGCATACTGCTGGCTGAGGATGCGCCGTTTAATTTCCCGCGCAATGGTAATGTATTTTGCCGCCATGACCCGTCCCGGTAATTTAGTCTATCCCATTGTTTCTTAAGGCCACTCTCTCGGCAATTTTGAGGAAAGGCAGGTAGAAGAATACACCAAAGATGATGATTATCAACTGAACCACCACCGCTCGCCAGTCGCCCGCTGTAGCCAGCCAGGCGCTTAAAATCGGCGGTGTTGTCCACGGGATCATTACTACGCAGCGCGCCATCCAGCCCATGGTGGTACAAAACCAGGCAAACAGGATGCCAAGCGCGGGTAACAGCACAAAGGGGATCATCAGCGGCAGGTTAAAGACAATCGGCAGGCCGAAAATCACCGGTTCGTTGATATTGAATAACCCCGGCGAAATGGCGAGCCGAGCCACCTGTTTCGCCGATTGCTGTCTGGCAAAAATGAAGATCGCAATCAGTAAGGAAATGGTGCTCCCCGTACCGCCAATCATGCCGAACGTCGGCACAAAAATATTGTTGATGATATGAGGGATCGGCTGCCCGTTAGCAAACGCCAGCATGTTTTCATTGGTGTTAATAAGCAGTAGCGGCTCAAGGATCACGCCATTGACCACGGTCTGGTGAATACCGAGCGTAAACAGGAAGTTGCCGAAGCTGTAGATAAACAGCGTGCCCGGCAGGCTGGTGTTGATCTGGCGCAGCGGCTGCTGGATAAGCGTGGTGATCAGGTGGATCAAATCCGTGTGCAGCAGGTTCGCCAGCAGCGCGGCAACAATGGCAAATAACGAGAGCGTAATGATGGTGGGGATCAGCGCCGAAAAGGATTTCCCCACCGCCGACGGCACGTTGTCCCCCAGCGAAATGGAGAACCGCTTCACGCTGGAAACACGAATAAACAGCTCGGTCGAGAGCAGGCCGATAATCACCCCGGCGAAAATCCCCGTCGAACCGATATTAATAAACGACAACATCTGGCCGACGGTGACTGCGGTTTTGCCGCCCACCGGCACCACATCTAGCTGCATTGGCATCATGATAATAAAACTGGAGAGCGCAATGACCACCGCCGACACCGGGTTATCGAAATTCTTATTGCGCGCCAGCGACCAGGCGGTCATCGGCGCAATCAATAATGCGGCGATATTCAGCGTGCCGTTAATTACCGCTTCGCCCCAGACTTTAAAGCGCGCCAGTGTTTCCCCCTCAAACACCCAGGGGAAGATAACGTTATTGATCAGCACTGCCAGCCCGGCGAGGATAAAAATCGGCATCACGGCGGCGAAGGCATCGCGAAGCGATCGCAGATGCACCTGGTTCGCCAGACGGGCGGAGAACTCAACGAACTTATCGACGAATGACTGCATATTCGGCGTGATTTTAGATTCCGACATTACGCTGCCCTCTCACTTAATGCGTTACATATCGCGCCCGTTGCTGCGGATCACCTGTTGCAGCCAGCGGTAGCTCTTTTTCGGTACGCGCTTCATATCTTTCAGATCGTGGTTTTCCCGGTTGACATACACCACGCCGTAGCGTTTGCGCATATCACCCTGCGAACTGAGAATGTCGATAAGCCCCCAGCCGAGATAGCCCATCACCTGTGCGCCGTCCTCAAAGATGGCGTCCTGCATCGCCTGGATATGATCGCGGTGGTAAGCAATGCGGTACTCATCATCAACCGGGTTCACGCCGTCCCACTCTTCAATCACGCCGATGCCGTTTTCAATCGGGAACACCGGCAAGCGCCAGTCGTTGTAGTAGCGGGTAATGATGGCGCGAAAACCGAGGGGATCGATTTGCCAGCCCCATTCCGTGGCGTCGAGATACGGGTTGGCTTTATCGCCCTGTTGCAGGTAGTAATTGACTGGCGTGTCCGGTGAGATGGCATCGCTGTCCAGAGTTTTACTGGCGTAGTAGCTGAAGGCCATAAAATCGTTTTTCACCCGCGCGATTTGCGCTAAATCGTCGTCGCGGTAGATATCGCGAAAGCCTTCCCGATCCACCACCGCCAACACTTCCGGGCTGTATCCTTCGCCAGCATAAACCCGCAGCAGGTTCTGGTTGAGGAATTCGTCATATTGCGTGGCGCAGAAGACATCACGCGGTTTGCAGGTCGCCGGGTAAATCAGTTGATGCGCCAGCATGCCGCCCATCAGTTTGCCGGGCTGGGTGTCGTGCAGGTAGTGCGTGAGCAGCACGTGCGCCATCATCACGTGGTGTTGAATCTGGTATAACTCGCGCAGGGTTTTCTCGCCTTTCAGATAGCCGCCCACCTGAAACGCGCCGGGCATGTGGTAAATATTCTGCTCGTTGAAGGTGAGCCAGTACTTCACCTTTTTACCGAAGCAGTCGATCATCTTTTTGCCGTAGCGCACAAAGGCATCCTGTACGCGCCGGTCGGCGAAACCGTTGTACTGCTCAGCCAGCGCCAGCGGCATATCGAAATGGTACAGGCAGACCATCGGTTCAATCCCACGCGCCAGCAGATCGTCAATAAAGCGGTCGTAAAAGGCGATGCCCTCTTCGTTGAACTCGCCGTCGCCCTGCGGGCAAACGCGGCTCCAGGCAATCTGGAAGCGGTAGCAGTTCATGCCCAGGTCCTGCATCAAATCGAAATCTTCGTGGTAACGGTAGTAAGAATCGGTGGCGACTTTCCAGTCGGAGGCAAATTCGCTGGCTTCGCGGATATCGTAGACCGACATCCCTTTTCCGCCCTCGTTCCATGCGCCTTCGGTCTGCATGCTGGAAACGGAGTTTCCCCATAAAAAGCCGGTCGGTAAGGTTTTGCTCATCGCGCTTTCTCCATGACTAGTCATTTCGTGTATATGACTAGTCATATAGCGAATGGCGAAAAAACAGGCAAAGAGAGGAGCGCAGTTTTGTGACGGTTTTCGAAAGATTTTGCCGGATGGAATAAAAAAATGCCGGATGGCGCTCAAACGCTCATCCGGCCTGTGGAAGGTTGTGGAAGGGGTTAAATTACTGCTGTTTCAACTGATTATGGCGATACTCGCCCTGGCGTTCTAACATCCAGCCGGGGTATTCGCGCGGCAACGCGCTGACGGCATCAAGCTGTTGCAGCTCGTCATCGCTCAATTGAATTGCCGTGGCGGCAATGTTGTCGTCCAGTTGTTCCGGGCGTTTCGCGCCGATAATGACGCTGGTGACCACCTGCTGATGCAGCAGCCAGGCCAGCGCGATTTGCGCCACCGAAACCCCTTTGCTGTCAGCGATAGTGCGCATTACATCCACGCAGTCAAAGGCGCGATCTTTGTTCACCGGTGGGAAATCAAACTCCAGTCGGCGACCACCTGCTTCTGCCTGGCCGTCACGACCATATTTCCCGCTCAGCAAACCGCCCGCCAGTGGGCTCCAGACCATCAGACCGACATTTTCACTCTGCATCATCGGCACCAGTTCGCGCTCCAGATCGCGCCCGGCGATGGTGTAATACGCCTGCAACGAGGCAAACCGCGCCAGTCCAAGGCGTTCAGAAATGCCCAGCGCTTTGGCAATCTGCCATGCTGCCCAGTTGGAGACGCCGATATAACGCACATGACCGTGCTGTACGAGGTTATCCAGCGCGTAGAGCATCTCTTCCATCGGCGTGGCCGGGTCAAAACCATGCAGTTGATAGAGATCGATATGATCCAGTTGCAGGCGCTTCAGGCTCTCTTTCACGCTGTTCATAATGTGATAACGCGAACTGCCGCGCGAGTTCACCCCGGCGGTGCCGGTTTCACCAAACACTTTGGTGGCGACGATGACATCTTCACGCGGTACATTGAGGTTTTTTAAGGCCTGGCCGGTTATCTCTTCCGAACGACCGCCGGAATAGACGTTGGCGGTGTCGATAAAGTTAATGCCTGCATCAAGAGCGCTGCCGACCAGTTGCTCCGCCTGTGCCTGTTGCAGTTGACCGATTTTGCCCCACATGCCTTCCTGACCGCCGAAAGTCATGGTACCGAGGCACAGTTCAGAAACAAACAGTCCGGTATTGCCGAGTTTTTTGTAGCGCATTGTGGCGTCTCCTCATCTGTTTAGTTGACGCAAACAGTTATACGCAATCCATCCGCGCGGCGAATGTGAGGATCCTGCCTGTTTCTTGCCCAATCCTCTCATTATCCACGCGGTGCATCGCCAAACACTTTGTAATCAGGCAGTTGCACATTTTGATACGGTTCCCAACCGCCGCCGAGCGCTTTATACAGCGCCACTAAATCAAGGCTGCTTTGTACCCGCGCCTGTTCGCGCTGCTGGCTGGCCTGCGCCAGTTGACGCTGGGCGTCGAGCACATCAAGAAAACTGGCAATGCCTTTGCGATAGCTGTCGCTGGCCAGCGAGAATGCGCTTTGCAGCGCATCCAGCGTTTTATCGAGGCTCGCTTCGCGCTGCTGATCGGCGCGATAGCTGACCAGCGCATTTTCCACATCGCTTAACGCACTGAGCACCGTCTGGCGATAATTAAGCACCGCCGCACCCTGCTGCGCCCGCGCCAGTTTGACGCTCGACACCAGCCGACCGCCCTGGAAAATCGGGATCGAGACCTGCGGGCCGAAGCTGTAGAAATGGCTGCTCCAGTCCGTCAGCCAGTTTGTTTCGCTGTTGCGCAGACCAAACTGGCCGCTCAGGGTGAGGCTCGGGAAAAGCTGCGCGACAGAAACACCAATCTGCGCGGTGGCCGCATGCAGGCTGGCTTCTGCTTCACGTACGTCCGGGCGACGGCGCGCCAGCGTTGAAGGAATACCAGTCGGCACGATATCCGGCAGCGCCGGTAGCGGCTGCGTCGTGCGCAATTCGCTGTCCAGCGCACCCGGCGTTTTGCCGAGCAGCACCGCCAGCGCATTCATCGCCTGGCGCTCCTGTGCCTGGTACTGCGGCAGTTGGGCTTCCAGGTTTGCCGCCTGCGCACGGGCATTTTCCACGTCCAGTTGCGGTGATAACCCGCCCTTCTGCCGGTTTTCCGTCAGAGTGAAGGTTTCTTGCGCACTCTCAATCTGCGTATTCAATGTTGCGATGATGCTCTGCGCCCCGCGCAGTTGTAACCAGGCGCGCGCCACTTCCGCTTCCAGCGACACCAACGCGTCGTTACGCTGTTCAATGGCTTGCTGCTGCTGCGCCGAGGCCGCTTCCACCTGGCGGCGGACTTTGCCCCACAAATCCAGCTCCCACTGCGCATCAAAGCTGCCCTGATAGAGATTGACCGGCTGGGTCAATGCGCCAAGCGCGCCGCTGATGGCCGGATCGACATCGTTGAGTTGCCCGTACACATCATGAGATTTCAGCTCGCCTTCAATGCCCAGTTGCTGGCGTGTGGCCTGTAGCGAACCGTTGACCGATGGCAAGAACGCGCCCCCGGCCTGGTTTATCTGCTCACGCGCACCGGCAATGCGCAGCACGGTTTGTTGCAAAGACAAATTCCCGGCGATGGCTCGCTCAATCAGGCTGTCCAGTTGCGGTGATTTAAAGGTCTTCCACCAGCGTGGGTTGATGGCCTGAGAAGTGGCCTGCGAGTTGACCGAAGCATCACCCGGATCATTCCAGCGCGCGGGCGTTTGCGGCTGGGGAGCCTGGTAATCCGGCCCCACCGCGCAGCCTGCAAGCCACAGTGACAGAAAGGTTACGGGAAAACGACGCCATGCCATATTTAATGTGCTCCTGCGCTGCCTTCGCTCTTGATCGGCGAAAGCAATAAACAAAATGGGATCAATAAAACCGCCACGACGCTCAGTATGGTGAAGACGTCGATGTACGCCAGAAAGCGCGACTGGGCGATCATCGCTTTGTACATCTGTCCGGTGGCGTTAGAGAACGGATCGCCCGCCACGCTGGTGAAATTACGGATAGCCTCAGCCATCGAACGTAGCGCCAGCTGGAATTGTTCATTAAAGGGCGAGGTGTGCTCGGCCAAATGAGACATGTGCGCCTGCGAACGCTCGGTGATCGCCGCCGTTGACAGCGAAATACCGACCGATCCCGCCACGTTACGAAACATGGTAAACAGCGCCGCCGCGTCAGCGTTAAGCTGCCGGGGAATGGTGATAAAGGCGATGGTGGTCAGCGGCACAAACAGGAAACCGAGGCCAATCGACTGCGCGCTACGGAACAACACCAGCGTCTCAAAGTCGATATCCGGCGTCAGCGTGCGCGACCACCAGAACGAGGCCGCCAGGCAGAAAAAGCCAAAGGCGATTATCCAGCGCGTCTGCACGATCGGCATCAGTTTAAGCACCAGCGGGATCGTCAGCACGATCAGCACCGCGCCGGGCGACAGCACCAGCCCCGACCAGGTGGCGGTATAACCGAGATCCTGCTGCGCCAGTTGCGGGATAACCACTGAACTGCCGTAGAGGATCATTGCCATACCGGCCATCAGCAGGCTGGAGACGGCAAAGTTTTTGTCGGCCATACAGCGCAAATCGACGACCGGCTTTTTGGCATACAGCAGCCAGTAGATGGCGCCGACAATCCCCACCGCCGTGAGTACGGCAAAGATGCGGGTAAAATCGGACTGGAACCAGTCTTCGTCTTCACCGCGATCGAGCATCACTTGCAGGCAGCCCAGACCGAGGGCAATAAGGCCAATACCCGGCCAGTCGATGCTGAGTTTCTGTTTTGATTTGCGCTCCCACGGCGGATCTTCCAGCAACTGGTAAATCGCCAGTACCGTCACAATCCCCACCGGAATGTTGATGAAGAACACCCAGCGCCACGAGTAGTTATCCGTTATCCAGCCGCCGAGCGTTGGCCCGAGAACCGGGGCAACAATAATTGCAATTGACGAAAGGCCGAAGGCTTTGCCGCGATCTTCCGGTTTGAAGTAATCAAGCAATACCGACTGCTGTGTGGGCTGCAAACCGCCGCCGAAAAAGCCCTGCAAAATACGAAACAGAATGATTTCCCACAGCTCGGTGGCAATACCGCACAAAAACGAGCAGACGGTAAACATCACAATGCAAATCAGGAAAAACTGTTTGCGCCCGAAGGTGCGGCTTAAGAAGGCGGAAATCGGCAGTACGATACCGTTCGCCACCAGGTAGCTGGTCAGCACCCAGGTGGATTCGTCATAACTGGCGGAGAGCGACCCTGCCACGTGCGGCAGCGCCACGTTAACAATGGTGGTATCGAGGATCTCCATAAACACCGCGAGGGTGACGACCCACGCCACCGCCCACGGGTTACTGGCCGGTCGCCAGTTTTCATGACTGTGATCGGTCATTCCAGCGTAACCTTCGGTTCAACGGAAAGCCCCAGCGGCAACGGTTTGTTCGGATCCAGCCCTTTATCGATAACGATTTTGACCGGCACGCGCTGGACGATTTTCACGAAGTTACCGGTGGCGTTTTCCGACGGGAAGGCCGCGAATTTCGAGCCACTCCCCTGCTGGATACTGTCGATATGCCCTTCCAGCTCAAGATCCGGCCAGGCATCCACTTTCACCGCCACTTTATTGCCCGGACGCATGCGTTCAAGCTGCGACTCTTTAAAGTTAGCCACCACCCAGATATCGGGCGACACCAGCGAAAATAGCGCCGTCCCGGCCTGCACCAACGTGCCGGTTTGCACGTTACGTTTGGTGACATAGCCATCGAACGGCGCGCGAACATTCGTCCACGACAAATTCAGATTCGCAGTTTCAAGCTGGGCTTTTGCCTGCTCGACCTGCTGTTGACGCGCTTCGACGTTGGTTTCCTGCTGGCGGATTTGCAACTGCACTTGTTCGGCCACTTCCAGCTGTGCTTGCGCACTGGCAAGTTGTGCCTGCGCACTACGCAACTGCGCGTTGGCGCTATCAATATTTTGTTGCGTGGTGGCGCGGGGATCGACGCCGCGCTGGCGGCGATAGGCGGCTTCAGCATTGGCGAGATCCGCTTTCGCTTTCAGCACCTGCGCACGGGCTTCATCACGCTGCGCCGGATATTGCACCTTCGAGAGCGCCAATTGTGCCTGCGCCTGATGAAGCTGCGCCGTTGCCAGCCCTAACTGCGCCTGGGCCTGATCGCGCTGCGCGGTGGCATCGCGCGGATCGATAACCACCAGCAAATCGCCTTTTTTCACCCGTTGGTTATCTTTTACCCGCAGTTCGGTGACGTAGCCCGCCACTTTCGGTGCAATGGTTACCGCATCGCCATCGGTGAAGGCGTCATCGGTGGTCTCTTCATTACGGGTAAGTAACCACCACACCAGCGCAACCACCACCATCACGCCCACGACGATGGCGAGAATGATCAGCGGTTTTTTTCCGGGGCGTTTACGGGTGTTTTCGTCTTGCTTTTCGTTTTCGTTGTCCTGAACGTCGTCAGGTTGAGTTGTGTTTTCTGCCATAGATCGCAACGTTCCTGTCAGGTAACGGCGCGGGGAATGCGCCGTTACCTAAAGTTAGGCGGTTGCAATACATTTTCCAGGATAAACTGACAAATCAGCACTATCTGACTAAGAATAGTCCGTATCCGACCAGTGCGGCCCACAGCAACATCGGCAGGGAATAGAGATGAAAGCGCCACCAGATGCGGCGATTATTCGCCATACGCAGCGCGATAAGATTCGCCAGCGAGCCGGGTAATAAACCAAAGCCGCCAATGTTAACCGCCCACGCCAGCAGCGTATCCGGTGGGACATAATTGAGCAGCAAAATGGTGGCGGGAACGTTGCTGATAAATTGCGACAGGCCAATCGCCGTCAACCATAAACCCGATGGGGAGAGATGACCGGTACGGGTCAGAATGTCGTGCAATAGCGGAAGCTGGGTCAGGAGATGGACATCAATAAACATGGCGATAAATACCAGCAGCAATGTCCAGTCGACGCGCATTACTACCCGGCGCGCCAGAAATAAGAACCCGACAGCGACCAGCGCCAGGCCCCACAGTTCCTGTTTCAACTCCAGGGCGATGATGAAAATCAGGTAAAACCCGAGACAGCTCCACACCAGCCGGGGCTGCCACTGCGGCGCCGTAGTGCCGCTATGGTACGTCAGCGCTTTAGGCGAAAAACAGAACCAGCACAGCACCAGCAGCGTCGCCATCATCGCCAGCGCCAGCGGTGCCATTTGCCAAATAAATGCCGGAAAAGAGAGGCCCGAGCGACCCCAGATCAGAATGTTTTGCGGATTGCCGATGGGCGTGAGCAGCGATCCGGCATTGACCGCCAGCGCTTCAAAAATAATCAGCCGGTTGACCGGGATTTCGCACAGTTTTTTCAGCGTAATGGTCAACGGGACGACAATAAACAGGGCGACATCATTGGTGAGAAAGGTGGAAAGCAGCGCGGCGGCCAGGACCAAAAACATCGCCAGCCGACGCTCATGATGTAAACGGCGGACCATGCGCCGCCCGATAACATCAAAATAGCCGCTCAGTTCCACACCCTTGGTCAGCAGCATTAACCCGCTGAGCGTAATGATGGTGTGCCAGTCAATGGCAGCAGGCCATGTCTTTGGTGCGAAGGGGGCAAAAAAGCAGAGTGCAATACCGATGAGCAGTAACAGATGCAGAAACCGGTCACGCGCCATCGCGCGGAAAAACGGCAGGTTCATTCAGGCGGCGTCTCGTGTTGCAGCGTAAAGCGGCGGAAACATTCAAGGGTTTCCTGGCTGACGTGGTGTTCCATACCTTCGGCGTCGCGACGGGCGATATCCGGGCTGACGCCCAGTACTAATAAGAAGCTTTCGACAATTTGATGGCGCTCGCGGCTTTCCTGCGCCAGCCTTTCCCCTTCGGCGGTGAGAAAAACGCCGCGCCATGGGATCTGCTCAATTAAGCCGACCGTTGCCAGCCTTTTGAGCATTTTCGCCACCGTCGGTTGCGAGACGCCGAGCCGTGCAGCCATATCCACCTGGCGGGCTTCACCCACTTCGCGGATCAAATCAGAAATCAGCTCAACATAGTCATCGATAAGCTCGCGACGATGCGCTTCACGTACCTGACGAAAGCCCTCAACGTGCTCTTCGACATTAACCAGCGTCACTTTTTTTATTGTTTGCTTACCTGCGCGACGGTTCATAGTTCTTCCCCTGACGGTGTGACGCCTGTGCAGCATCATATAAAAGAAGCGCCATTGTAAACCATCCATGAACCAGCACAAAAAATTAACGTATTAGCCATAGCTATACAATATAGCCTGTGCTATATCTGTATGTAATGCGTTCACTCTTCATGGATGAAGGAGTGCAAATGGAAGGAGGTTACGATGAATGAGTTCAAGAGGTGTATGCGCGTGTTTAGTCACTCTCCCTTTAAGGTTCGTTTAATGCTGCTGAATATGCTGTGCGATATGGTCAACGGCAAACCACAGCAAAGCAACGACAAACCTTCACACTAATGCGGCGTCGCGGCACGCCGCTTCATTTTTCTGTCACATTTCCCCATCATACTGACCGGTTTTCCTGAAAATCCGCGTGTTTTTGCTGGATTTGCAATCATTCTCTCAAAACAACCGCTTAGCTACTGTTGACCTTATCTGCGCCTCGCTTTATCTTTGCGCAGCCCTGCACAAATTGCGCATCGCAGAAGCGGATCCCCTTCTCTTCTCCAGGCACTGTCCGGCAGGTTTTGACCCTTACGCCAGGGTGATCACATGGCGTTTCACGAAGTCTTCTATGAGCATAATTCTTAAAGAATCCGTTGTCCTCCGCGGCCAGGTTGTTAACCCGTGGATTGGTTTCTACTTTCTACAATCCCTGTTAATCAATTTTGCTCTTGGTTACGAATTCAGCGTGCTGTATGCGGTGGTGTTGACCTGCGCACTCTGCGTACTCTGGCGTCACGCGCCGCGCGCGCAAAAAATCTTTCTTGGTATCACCTCGCTGATTGCCGCCAGCTATTTTCCGTTTGGTCAGGCTTACGGCGCACCCAACTTCAATACGCTGCTGGCTCTGCGCTCGACCAATATGGAAGAGTCGACGGAAATCCTCACTATTTTCCCGTGGTATCACTACGTTATTGGCCTGTTTATTTTCGCGCTGGGTGTGGTTTCGCTGCGCCGCCGCGTGACGGTGCCTTCTACACCGTGGCTGAAATGGGACACGCTCGGCGTGCTGTTTTGCGTGGCGTCCTATTTTATCGGCCCGGTACAAAACCATTTTCGCGGTTTTGAATTTCGCCTGATTGATACCGGTGTCCCGGTGCTGCGCTTTGTACGCGATGTGGCGTACAACTACCACGAAGTGGTGGAAGAAGAAGAGAACATGGCGCAACTCTCCAGTATGAAAGACACCTGGACCGTCACGGCCGTCAAACCGCAATACCATACCTATGTGGTGGTGATTGGTGAAAGTGCGCGCCGCGATGCCCTTGGGGCTTTTGGCGGCCACTGGAATAACACCCCGTTTGCCAGCCAGGTAAACGGCTACCTGTTTACGGATTACATTTCTGCCAGCGGTTCGACGCAGAAATCCCTCGGTTTGACGTTAAACCGCGTGGTGGACAACAAATCGCAATATCAGGATAACTTTGTTACGCTGGCAAACCGCGCCGGTTTCCAGACCTGGTGGTTCTCCAATCAGGGGCAAATTGGCGAATATGACACCGCTATCGCCAGCATTGCGAAACGCGCTGATGAAGTGCAGTTCCTGAAAAGAGGCGATTTCGAAGCGGATAAAAATACCCGCGATGACGATCTGTTAAAGCTCACCAATCAGGTGCTGAGCGTTAAACGTACCCAGCCACAGCTGATTGTGCTGCATTTAATGGGCTCGCATCCGCAGGCGTGCGATCGCACCGGCGGTAAATACAACGAATTTGTGCAGTCGAAAGAGACCTCCTGCTATCTCTATTCGATAACCCAGACGGATGATTTGCTCGGCAAGATCTATTCGCAACTGCGCAACAGCGGCGAGAGTTTCTCGATGGTCTATTTTTCCGATCACGGGCTGGCGTTTAAAGAGCGCGGGAAAGAGGCGCAGTATCTGGCCCATGATGACCATTTCCAGCAGAACTTCCAGGTGCCGTTTATGGTGTTGTCGAGCGATGCGACAAAACACAGGCTGATTAAGGCGCGCCGTTCGGCAAATGATTTTTTGAGCTTTTTTTCGCAATGGACAGGCATTACCGCCACGCAAATCAAAAATTCGTATCGCTTTATCTCTGAGCAAAAAAGCGGGCCTGCGTACATTACCAACTTTAAATTGCAGAAAGTGGACTACAACCACCTGGGAATGGACGTTTTCGATACGCGCAAAAAACGTTAACGGTCTATGCTGTTTGCAGGCAAAAAAAATCCGCCTTGACAGGCGGATTTTTTATTATCGCGAAAGCGATTAGAAGCGGTAACCAACACCGGCAATCCAGGTGCCAACGTCAACGCTACGAATACGGCTCTGCTCGTAAGAGAAGTCCAGAGCAACGTTTTCCATCGGGTTGAACTGCAAACCTGCACCGTAAGAGAAGCCGTAGTCACTGGTGTCAGAAACTTTAGCAACGTCTTCGGTCTGCTGGAATTTACCGTAGCCAACACCCACAACGCCATAGATGCTTGCCCAGTCGTTCAGACGGAAAGCCGGGCCAGCAGTGATGCCGTAGTACTGTGCTTTGTTATAAACGCCTTCACCGGTGGTACGATCTTTTTCGGTGTAAGTAAAGGAACCGATAACTCCCAGCGGGTTGTCGTCCTGCTCATAGCGATATTTCAGGTTGAAACCGTTAGTTTTGTTCGCGATACCCTGAGCGTCGCTCTGAGCATAACCGCCAGAAACGGTAGAAGTAGCTGCTACTGCGGAACCTGCAGAAACCGCCAGAAGAGCGGCCAGTGCTGAAAGACATGCAATTTTTTTCATAATCCACCTCAAATGTGCTTCAAGTAATTCCTGAGTCCTGCGTTTTTAAATATATCAAAACTTATGAGGAAACTCTTTGCGAGAAATAGAGTCTAAAGTGCCATTTCATGTAACAGAAAGTTTCCGCCACTAACCAACTCTTTCATAAATCTGAGTTTTTCCCACATAACGCGCCATTATGGTTCGCATTATGTGGCACATTCATCCAGATTATTCTTAAATGAATGGCTTAATAAACCAGCGGCTGCCGACCATTTTACGGATTTTTTGTAGGTTTTTTTCAACAAACGGGCAACCGCGCGAAAACAATTTCACGTAGACTGACAGTTTTACGCCAATTGACATAACTTGACGGGAGAAAGGATGCCTGTTGTGCCTCGTAAATTACCGGTATGGGTACCGGTGGTC
Organism: Kosakonia sp. H02; assembly: GCA_030704225.1. Lineage (NCBI taxonomy): Bacteria > Pseudomonadati > Pseudomonadota > Gammaproteobacteria > Enterobacterales > Enterobacteriaceae > Kosakonia > Kosakonia styphnolobii. The sequence continues at coordinate 1,636,823 of CP131915.1, read as the reverse complement.
GTTTTACTTATCGCCATGACATCAATTCAGGGAGGCGCGTCGCTGGCGAAATCCCTCTTCCCGTTGGTTGGTGCGCCGGGCGTTACTGCGCTGCGCCTCGCGCTGGGTACTCTCATTCTGGTGATAATTTTCAAACCCTGGCGCTTGCGCTTCACCCGTGAGCAGCGTTTGCCGCTGCTGTTTTACGGCCTGGCGCTCGGCGCAATGAATTACATGTTCTATTTAGCTATCCAGACCGTGCCGCTCGGCATTGCCGTGGCGCTGGAATTCACCGGTCCGCTGGCCGTCGCGCTCTTCTCTTCCCGCCGTCCGGTGGATTTTATCTGGGTTATTCTCGCGGTGCTTGGCCTGTGGTATTTGTTGCCGCTGGGGGAAGATGTGGCGCATGTTGACCTGGGCGGTGCCGCGTTAGCGCTGGGGGCCGGGGCATGCTGGGCTATCTATATCATCACCGGCCAGCGCGCAGGCGAAGAGCATGGCCCGGCGACGGTTGCGCTGGGATCTTTAATTGCCTCAGTGATTTTTGTGCCGCTCGGTGCCATTCAGGCCGGTGAATTGCTGTGGCACTGGTCGATATTACCGCTGGGCATTGCCGTGGCGATTTTGTCCACCGCACTGCCCTATTCACTGGAGATGATCGCCCTCACTCGTTTGCCGACCCGGACGTTTGGCACATTGATGAGCATGGAACCGGCATTAGCAGCGATATCGGGAATGATTTTCCTCGGCGAAACCCTGGCACTCCAGCAGGTGCTGGCGCTGATGGCGATTGTCATCGCCTCGATGGGCTCCACGTTAACGCTGCGCCGGGAAGCGGCAATAAAAGAAGTGGATATCGGTTAAATAATATTATTCAGCATGAGATTGCCCTTATGCTGAATAATTCTCCGGCGTGTTGTCATTATTTCTTACTTATCGTCATGTCCCGCATAAAATAGAATTATTCTTACTGCCCGGCCTCCTCACTTTTAGAATTGTCTTACAATTCATTCGATTAGTTGTTATTTCTTGAAATTGTATCCTATATTTTAACTACTCTATCGAACCGATAGGCATAGCCAAAACAGGATAAGGTTAATCTGGTGCTATACTTAGTTCCGGTATTTACCTGGGACACAAACATCAAGAGGATATGAGATTATGAGTACCGCTAAACTGGTTAAAACGAAAGCGTCTAATCTGCTTTATACCCGTAACGATGTATCGGATAGCGAGAAAAAAGCGACCATTGAGCTGCTGAATCGCCAGGTGATCCATTTCACTGACCTGTCTTTGATTACCAAACAGGCCCACTGGAACATGCGCGGCGCGAACTTTATTGCTGTGCATGAAATGCTGGATCAGTTCCGTACCGCGTTGATCGATCACCTCGATACCATGGCAGAGCGCGTTGTACAGCTGGGCGGTGTTGCGCTGGGTACCACGCAGGTGATTAACAGCAAAACCGCGCTGAAAAGCTACCCGCTGGACATTCACAGCGTTCAGGATCATCTGAAAGAACTGGCCGATCGTTATGCCATCGTTGCCAACGAAGTACGTAAAGGAATCGGCGAAGCGAAAGATGAAGATACCGCTGACATCCTGACTGCCGCTTCCCGCGATCTGGATAAATTCCTGTGGTTCATCGAATCCAATATCGAATAAGCCATTTGCTTTACCTATGACACCCCTGCGCCTTCGGTGCGGGGGTTTGCACTTTTATGGTGCGTACTTTTTCTTCTTTTGCCGTATTAAAGTTACCACTTCGTAATTATCCCATCACAAAATTGTTAATAAACGATTGTTTTACCCCCGTCTTCTGCGCTAAATAAGAGCAATTGCGGCAATGGTTGGTCGACGCACCAAAATAGTGACTCAAAATGGTGCATTACCGCCTCGTTGCCACGCCAGGCGTGCAAGTGGCTAAAGCTTCGTCTTTACAAAACAATAGGTTGTAAACCTGGCACGATTTTTTCATACTGCGTTCATTCTCGCAGGGGCTCGCTCCCCGGATACAAAAGGAAAAACTATGAAGTCTGCACTGAAATTTTCCCTGGCTGCACTCACCCTCGCTTTTGCCGTTTCTTCCCAGGCTGCTGATAAAAAACTGGTTGTGGCAACCGACACTGCATTCGTTCCTTTCGAGTTCAAACAAGGCGACAAATACGTTGGATTCGACGTGGATCTGTGGGCAGCGGTGGCGAAAGAGCTGAAACTGGATTATGAACTGAAGCCGATGGATTTCAGCGGCATTATCCCCGCGCTGCAAACGAAAAATATCGATCTGGCACTGGCCGGGATCACTATTACTGAAGAGCGTAAAAAGGCTATCGATTTCTCCGACGGCTACTACAAAAGCGGCCTGCTGGTGATGGTAAAAGCCAACAACAATGACGTGAAAAGCGTAAAAGATCTCGATGGCAAAGTGCTGGCAGTGAAGAGCGGCACCGGTTCTGTTGATTACGCAAAAGCCAATATCAAAACCAAAGATCTGCGCCAGTTCCCGAACATCGACAACGCCTATATGGAACTGGGTACCGGCCGCGCTGACGCGGTTCTGCACGACACGCCGAACATTCTCTACTTCATCAAAACCGCCGGTAACGGTCAGTTCAAAGCCGTTGGCGACTCACTGGAAGCCCAGCAGTACGGTATTGCGTTCCCGAAAGGCAGCGACGAACTGCGTGAGAAAGTGAACGGTGCGTTGAAAACGCTGCATGAGAATGGCACCTACAACGAAATCTACAAAAAATGGTTCGGTTCCGAACCTAAATAATCATTAGAAAATAAAGCGTTACAATTCGGGGGCGGACTTCGCCCCCTTCATATCAACACAAAATCATTCAAGTTGCGTCGCGGCGGCAAGTTTGCGAATCCCCAGGAGCTTACAGCAGTAAGTGACTGGGGTGAGCAGACGCAGCCAACAAAGAGGCAGCTTGAAGGATGAAGTGTTTTACCACGGTATACAGGAACTAATATATGCAGTTTGACTGGAGCGCCATCTGGCCCGCCATTCCGCTATTGCTGGACGGGGCCAAAATGACCTTGTGGATTTCGATCCTCGGTCTGGCTGGCGGTATTGTTATCGGCCTGTTGGCCGGTTTAGCCCGCACCTATGGCGGCTGGATCATTAACCACATCGCACTGATTTTCATCGAAGTTGTCCGCGGCACGCCGATTGTGGTGCAGGTGATGTACATTTACTTCGCGCTGCCGATGGCGATGCCGGATTTGCGTATCGATACCTTCTCCGCCGCCGTGATCACCATCATGATCAACTCAGGCGCATATATTGCGGAAATTACTCGCGGTTCCGTGCTGTCAATTCACAAAGGATTCAGTGAAGCGGGCCTGGCATTAGGGTTGTCGCGTCGCGAAGCCATTCGCTACGTCATCCTGCCGCTGGCGCTGCGCCGTATGCTGCCACCGCTCGGCAACCAGTTGATCATCAGTATCAAAGATACCTCGCTGTTTATTGTTATCGGCGCGGCTGAATTGACCCGCCAGGGGCAGGAGATCATCGCCGGGAACTTCCGTGCGCTGGAAATCTGGACCGCCGTTGGCGTTATCTACCTGATCATTACCCAGGCGCTCAATATCGTGCTTCGCCGTCTTGAAAAAAGGATGAAAATCCTGTGATTGAATTTAAAAACGTTTCCAAGCACTTCGGTAAAACCCAGGTGCTGCACAATATCGATTTGAACATTACCCAGGGCGAAGTGGTGGTCATTATCGGGCCGTCCGGCTCCGGTAAATCCACGCTGTTGCGCTGCATTAACAAGCTGGAAGAGATTACCAGCGGCGACCTGATTGTTGACGGCCTGAAAGTGAACGATCCGAAAGTCGACGATCGCCTGATCCGCCAGGAAGCGGGCATGGTTTTCCAGCAGTTCTACCTGTTCCCGCACCTGACGGCGCTGGAAAATGTGATGTTTGGCCCGCTGCGCGTGCGTGGCAGCAACAAAGCGGACTCAGAGAAGCTGGCAAAAGATCTGCTGGCGAAAGTCGGCCTCGCCGAGCGTGCGCATCACTATCCGTCTGAACTGTCCGGCGGCCAGCAACAGCGTGTGGCGATTGCCCGCGCACTGGCGGTGAAACCGAAAATGATGCTGTTCGATGAGCCAACGTCCGCGCTTGACCCGGAACTGCGCCACGAAGTGCTGAAAGTGATGCAGGATCTGGCCGAAGAAGGCATGACGATGGTGATTGTGACCCACGAAATCGGCTTTGCCGAAAAAGTGGCCTCCCGCCTGATTTTCATTGATCAAGGCCGCATTGCTGAAGATGGCAATCCGCAGCAGTTGATTGAAAATCCGCCGAGCCAGCGTCTACAGGAATTCCTGCAACACGTTTCCTGATTTGCCCAGCCCCTCCGCCCGGAGGGGTTTTTCTTTACCCAGATTGTTCTCAATTCCTCTCCGGCGCTTCCCGACATCTATACTTATCATTTTGCGGGATTTTCTCACCGGAGGAGCTATGCCGTGGATTTTATTAGTGATTGGTTTGCTGTGCGCGCCGCTACAGGCTGCGACGATCCCCGGTATCACCCCTGCCGCGACCAGCACACCCTCATCCGCCGAAACCACTGAACCCAATGTCGAACAGAAGAAAGCCGCCTATGGCGCTCTGGCGGACGTGTTAGAAAACGATGATTCGCGTAAAGAGTTAATCGACCAACTGCGCAAAGTCGCCACCGCGCCGCCGCAAGAGCCGGTACCGGTTATCTCGCCCCCGGCGGTGGAAGAGCAAAAAACAGTGCTGGAGAATGTGACCGAAGTCGCCGATTACTACGGCGAGGCGCTGGCCACGCGCTTCGCCCAGCTTTATCGCAATATCACCGGTTCACCGCACAAAGCCTTTAACCCGCAAACGTTTACCAATGCCGCCAGCCATTTTTTGCTGTTAGCGGTGTTGGTTTTCGCCTTCTGGCTGTTGATCCGCTTCTGCGTCTCGCCGCTCTATCGCAAGATGGGCGACTGGGGGCGGCGTAAAAATCGCGACAGCAGTAATTGGCTCCAGTTGCCCGCCATGATTATCGGCGCGTTTATTATCGACTTATTACTGTTGGCCCTAACCCTGTTTGTCGGGCAGATCCTGCGGGCGAATCTGAATGGTGGCAACAGCACCATCGCCTTTCAGCAAAGTCTGTTCCTTAATGCCTTTGCGCTGATCGAGTTCTTCAAAGCCATTTTGCGGCTGATTTTCTGCCCGCACTTTCCCGATCTGCGCCCGTTTCGCATCCGCGATGAGACCGCGCGTTACTGGCATTTGCGCCTCAGCGCATTAAGTAGCCTGATTGGCTATGGCTTGCTGGTGGCGGTGCCGATTATTTCCAACCAGGTCAACGTGCAGTTTGGCGCGCTCGCTAATGTCATGATCATGCTGTTTATCACCGCCTGGGCGCTCTATCTCATCTTTCATAATAAGAAGGAGATCCAGCACAACTTAATTACCCTGGCGGATAACTCGCTGGCCTTTTTCAGCCTGTTTATCCGCGCATTCGCACTGATTTGGCACTGGCTCGCCTGCGCCTACTTTATTGTGCTGTTCTTCTTCTCGCTGTTTGATCCCGGCAACAGCCTGAAATTTATGATGAGTGCATCGCTCAGCAGCCTCGCTATTCTGAGCATCGCCGCGTTTGTTTCCGGCGTGTTGTCCCGCTGGCTGGATAAAACCATCACCCTGTCGCCGCAGGTGCAACGCAACTACCCGGAACTGCAAAAAAGGCTCAATGGCTGGCTGTCGGCAACGATGAAAACCGCACGCTTTCTGGTGGTCTGTATCACAATCATGCTGCTGCTCAATGCGTGGCGGCTGTTTGATTTCTGGCACTGGCTTAATTACGGTGCCGGGGAGAAGACCATCGACATACTGATCCGCATTGCGCTGATCCTCTTTTTCTCGGCCGTGGGCTGGACGCTGCTGGCGAGTATTATCGAAAACCGGCTGGCGTCGGATATTCATGGCCGCCCATTGCCGAGCGCACGCACGCGCACCTTGCTGACGCTGTTTCGCAACGCATTGGCGGTGGTGATAAGTACCATTACGGTGATGATTGTGCTGTCGGAAATTGGCGTTAACATCGCGCCGCTGCTGGCCGGTGCCGGGGCGCTGGGTCTGGCGATTTCGTTTGGTTCGCAAACTCTGGTGAAAGATATTATTACCGGGATATTCATTCAGTTCGAGAATGGGATGAACACCGGCGATCTGGTGACCATCGGCGCGCTCACCGGCACCGTGGAGCGCATGTCGATCCGCTCTGTGGGGGTGCGGCAGGACACGGGCGCGTACCACATCATTCCGTGGTCATCGATAACCACCTTCGCCAACTTTGTGCGCGGCATTGGGTCGGTGGTAGCGAATTACGATGTCGATCGCCGTGAAGATACGGATAAAGCAAATCAGGCGCTGAAAGATGCTGTGGCGGAGTTGATGGAGCAGGAAGATATTCGCGGGCTGATTATCGGCGAGCCATCGTTTGCCGGGCTGGTCGGGCTGACCAACACCGCCTTTACGTTGCGCGTGACGTTCACTACCCTGCCGCTGAAACAGTGGACGGTACGTTTCGCCCTCGACACGATGGTGAAAAAGCATTTCGACCTTGCCGATGTGCGCCCGCCGGTGCAGACCTACCAGATGATTTCTGCGCCCGGCAGCATGCCACAGCAACAGCCCGCGTCGCCCACTGGCTCACCGCCGCCCGCTGAACCTACCCTTTAAAACGGGTCTGCGCCCAGCGTTTACGCTGGGCTTCATCAAGAAATGTCCAGGCAATAAAGCGGCTCTGTTTTTGCCCCTGGGCCATCTCTTTTTTTTGCACTTTCACTGCGCCCACTTGTGTCAGGGCGCGATAAAGTTCCGGCAGATTATCGCCGCGAGAGACCAGCGAAGTGAACCACAGCACCTGGTGGGCAAACTGTTTGCTTTCAGCAATCATCGTTTTGATAAATGCCACTTCGCCGCCTTCGCACCACAACTCCTGTTGCTGCCCGCCAAAGTTGGCTGCGTCCTGTACCGACTGGCCTAAATTGCGGCGTTTGCGCTCGCTGCCTGCCTGCGCGCTTTGCGCCGAATCATGAAAGGGCGGGTTGCAGATAACGGCGTCATAAGACTCGTTTTTATGGATGATGCCGGTGAGGATTGCCGCCGGATCTTTTTGCCGACGCAGGCGCACCGCGCGACTCAGTCCTGGATTGGCGGCAATGATTGCCTGTGCGCTGGCAAAAGCGTCGGCATTGACTTCGCTGCCGGTAAAGCGCCAGCCATATTCATGCGCGCCAATCAGCGGATAGATGCAGTTTGCGCCGATGCCGATATCCAGCACGCTGGCCTGTGTTGGGATCTGGCCGTCATGGCTTTCGGCCAGCACATCGGCGAGATGGTGGACATAATCCGCGCGGCCTGGCACCGGCGGGCAGAGAAAGCCGTCCGGGATATCCCATTCACGTACGCCATAGAAATGCGCCAGCAGCGCTTTGTTTAACGCTTTCACCGCCAATGGATCGGCAAAATTGATCGTCTCTTCGCCATTCGGGTTGGTGGTGATAAAGGCGCGCAACGACGGGTTAACGGCGCACAGGGCGTCGAGATCGTAGCGGCTGTGGTGGCGGTTACGCGGGTGCAAACCCGGCTTCTGGGCATTCATGGCATTCTCCTGTTAACAGCGGCGTAAGATACCCGTTGACGCTGGCTGGGTAAATAAGTGAGGCTGAAGAAACTTTTTGCCAATCAGGACACGCTATGTATTTTTATGAACCCGCAAAGGGACATGGGCTGCCGCACGACCCGCTGAATGCCATTATTGGCCCGCGCCCGATCGGCTGGATTGCCTCGCAGGATAGCCAGGGTCAGCGCAACCTTGCGCCATACAGCTTTTTTAACTGCTTTAACTATCGCCCGCCGATTATCGGGTTCGCCAGCAGCGGCTGGAAAGACAGTGTGCAAAATATCACCGAAACCAAAGAGTTTGTCTGGAACCTGACCACCCGCGAACTGGCAGTGCGGATGAATGAGACCTCCGCGTCGCTGGCGCACGGTGAGGATGAGTTTCTGCGCGCAGGTCTGACCCCCGCAGCAAGCCGTATTGTTAGCGCGCCGCGCGTGGCCGAAAGCCCGGTTAACTTCGAGTGCCGCCTTTCGCAGTGTATTCAGCTCACCGCCGCCGATGGTACGCCGGTGGACACATGGCTGGTGCTGGGAGAAGTGGTGGCGGTACATATCGACGAATCGCTGCTGGAAGACGGTGTTTATCAGACCGCGAAAGCGCAGCCAGTGTTACGCGCAGGCGGGCCAACGGCCTATTACGGCATCAGCGATGAATTACGCTTTGATTTGATCCGCCCGGATAACCGTTAACCGGGTCGCCAGGCCGCATAATGCGGTGGCAGAATCCTTAACCGGACCCGACGCCACAGCCATCTGTGGCGTCAGTTTTGAGGTCTTCGAATAAGCCCCACCGCAATGACAAAAGCTGGCTACCGGCGTGGATTCATTGCAGAAATATAATAACCGCTGGTAGTCGGGAGATAAATTCGTTACGCTAGCAAAAATAATCCTGGAAATAGTTTTATCGGTTATCATCTCCAGTCGAAAAATGGTGTATTAGGGTTAAGCTCCGTCTTAATTGTAACTATAGATTAAAGATAAAATATATATTCAGGTAGCATTGGTGATACGGCGCGTGAAACAGAGATTATTTGTAAACAGCTAAAACAAAAAGAAATAATTAGAAATCTAAGATTCATCTAATATCTATTGACATAATATCAAATTCCACCCCACCTTATTTTTCTAACTATTTAATCCATTCATATGCATTAAAAGAGTTAAAAATTCTTTTAATTTCAAAACCACAACATCTATAATGATTTCAAATGAAAGGCGGCTTTATATAATTCTCGTCTTATAAATGAAGTGAATCTCAGAAAAAACAACTAATTTTCCAGAGGACTTGTATGCTCATAGCGCTAATTTTTTAATGGTAAACTATATTCATTTCTTTTTCATAAGGGCATAGCCTGAAACGACAAAGGGACTTAATTTTACATAACTCATTGCCTTTATCATTATTCTTTGGGCAACCTAAGCTATTTTTCAATTGATACCATCGATTATTATTAAATGCTTGCACGCTATAGATTACAATTTTCCTCGGCTTCTTATTAACAATAAGTAAGTTACTAAAAGGATGAAATACATCTCCGGGGTCTAATAATTCTTCGGCAGAATACCATATTATTAATTTTAAGTTTCTTACCGCCTGTACCGCTGAAAAAGCAGTTCCAGAAAAAGGACATACAATAGTGTTAATGACTAACCACTCCATGAGTTCTCCTTTAGATGACATATATCCACGGACAAAGTCTTTAATTACCAAACATTACCGATGTTGTTTATTGTTTAAAGCTAGTATGTATATCAAATCTAAGCCATTGATATTGATCAATTAATATAATCTCTTCCTGTAACTTATTATTTTATTTGAGTTTATTCTAAGTACGATCAATGCCTGGTGATTAAAAAATATACATTTATAAACGACAGACTTTATATATCATATTACTAATGGATTAGTATTTTAATGACACGCTTGTTTATGAGTAAGTTACTTATTTTGACTTGCAAGCGTTATTGTTCAATTTTGTCATTGCTCTAAGTGTTTGTTTCTATTCTCTATACTTCTAAAACTTTAAGGTGTATGTAACATATGGATTATAAAACTTCCGACGGTATTGCCCTAACCTTTCAAAAACCAGAGGGCAAAGGTAAATTTGCGGTGATTATTCTCTGCCATGGCTTTTGTGGCATTCGGGAAATTCTGTTGCCAGACTTTGCCGAGGCCTTTAATAAAGCTGGTTTTTCAACTATAACTTTTGATTATTTAGGTTTTGGTGACAGTGATGGAGAGCGAGGCCGAATTGAACCTGAGAAACAAATTAAAGATATTCTTTCTGTTCTGGATTGGGCGAGAAAACAACCTGAGATAGATGAAAATAGAATTGCTCTTTGGGGGACTTCGTTTGGTGGTTGCCATGTTTTTGGCGCTGCTGTAAATAATCCTTTTGTTAAATGTATTGTCAGTCAACTTGCGTTCGCTGATGGCGAAGAGATTGTTACAAGCAATATGACTGACAGTGAAAAAGACAATTTCATTACTAGTCTAAATAGTATGCACGAAAAAAAGAAAAACACAGGGAAAGAGATTTTCGTAGGTGTGAACCGGATCTTAAATGATCCTGACTCCAGGCATTTCTTCGATGAAAATAAAATCAATCATCCTGAATTGAATATAAAAATACCCTTTTTGACTGTTAGAAACACATTACTTTATAAACCGGCGATTAACGCCGAAAAAGTAACTTGTCCAACTTTAGTCATTGCTGCTGGCAAAGATATCGTTAACCCGCCTGAACAAGGACAAGCTTTGTTTAATGCTGTAAAGGCTGATAAGAAAAGTTTTTATATTGAAGAAAATGCAAGACATTATGATATGTATGCTGGCGAATACTTTGCCAGAGTCAGCAAGTTGCAAATTGATTGGTTTAGAACTCACTTATTACAATAATTATTTTTTGATGACAATGAAAGGAGGTATCCATCGCCAGTAAGTGAAAACCCCTGCTTTTATAATCAAAACAGTTCCACAGGACTGAATAATTTTGCAGGGATTTTATATAAGAAGTTATTATCTAACACAACCCTTTAGCCAATCATTAATTATCTACATTGACATGGTGTTTATTATGCGTAAATCAAGCCGGTTACTTATTTCTTTAAAGCTCGTCATTATTTCTGTAATATCTTTTTTTAGCGAAGCTCAAGCTAATAATAATCAGGATGGGATTATTATTGAAAAACTAAGCGAAACAGCAAAATCATGGGACGGTGTAACTTATAATCGATACCCTGAGGGCGAAACTCAGCTAACAACCCTGAAAATTACTATACCTCCCTATACCAGCCTTTCGTGGCATGAACATCCGATACCTAATGTTGCTTATGTATTACGCGGCAGGCTCACAGTGGAAAAAAAGGATACCGGACAAAAAATGAGTTTAAGCACTGGTCAAGTATTGCCTGAAATGGTTAATAGCGCACATCGCGGCTATACCGGCAAAGAAGGAACAACCTTAATCGTATTTTATGCAGGAGCAAGGGGAATTCCATTATCTAAACCAGCAGATTAACGCTACCCAGAAAGGAGGCTTATACGCCTCCTTTCTCTTTATTCTTATTTATATTACCATTGCCTGAGCTAATTTTTTCTCTCTAAACGGACAGTGTTAACCGACAGAATTATACAAGCTATCAACATTAATATTAATAGTCTTCCCTGGACCTGGGATAATATACCTGCAAATATCCAGTAAACCGCCACAACAGTTAGAAGCCCGTTAATAAGCAGGGCAGAGAAAAAAACACCCTTCCTGATTTTATGTGCTTTACCATTGTGCTTTTTCGCATAATTGATAAAAAATATATTCAACACAGGCGCCACAATCATCACTATCATAATGATATATCCTTTTAACTCATGAGGAATTCCAAAACGATTAATTGTCAGCGCTGTATATCCTAACAGACATATATTTAAGACAATAGAAAAAAGGCCACTAATATTCCTTAACATTATTTCCTCCCCTACACTTACGATGCAATATAAGTATATGCCAGAAAGACATTTCTGCCAGTATTGGATGTGAAATTAAGTCTATCCTGACACATGCATATTTATTCTATGAACTTAACCAGAAAATAAAAATAACCAACAATCAGTCCTGTCTTTTCCGTTTATGCAGGCAGCTATGACCAATAGCTACCTGCAAAGTGGTAAGTTTGATTACTTATAGTGAGAGTAGAGCCCGCCAGGTTACTTTTTGTTATAGTTTAATATTCTTAAAGTGTTTCATTCTTTAAATTTGTTATAAATCTTTCATGCTGAGCATCTTTTTTTACGCCATTGATATAAATATATAATGGTAAATGAATAACAAAGGGCAGAGCCCTGTAGCCCCCGGTTCCATTCTGCGGACGTCGGAAATAAAGCCCTTCGCCATGTTCAAATGCATCATTAAGCCATACTGAATTATCCACTCTTCGTGTACTTCCATTATGTCCACATTTGGACAACTCCTCCATGACGCGCTTGAACTGTGGTAGTCGTTCGAGGCTTTGTTCGCTCAGGACTGGAATGTCCCGCCAATGTTCCCAAACGGATTCGACACATTGAAGCTCCAGCACCATATCTGTCCGGTGCATTTCAAACCGTGGTAGCTGTACGCATGGGTACAGGCTTATAAAAATATCATCAGCTGGATGCATGCTGCCTGCATATCTAACGCTGATCCGTTCAGTGAGTTTTTTCGGACAGAGCGCGAGCAAATTAGCCATAATTGATCTGCCCGCATGAGGAGAAGAGATCCGGAACGAAGCTTTATGTTTACCATTAAACTGCTCCAGAGCGCAGTAATGCGTGTAAAGTTGCTGATAAACACAATCTGCTACTTGAGTGGGAATAAGGCGATTACGCTCGCTGATAAACAACTGCTCACCAAGCCACTCTTCCGTAAGTTTCAGCATTCTTGCGACCGGTGGTACCGTTAGGCATAGCCTGTCAGCTGCCGACTTCAGGTTTTTTTCTTGATACAGAGTGATAAACACTTTCAGCGCTTTCGTTACAAACATAATACACCTCACTTTTATTACGTAAAAGAGAGTTATATCGTTTACTTCCGGTATTGTTACATAAATAAATTATAGATTTTGTTCACACTTAAACAGAAATTAACGTTTAGCTTAAGTTAAATGGTAATGATATTTGTTTGCGATTTTACTCACTCCAGGATTATTAACTTAAAGCACCTTTACAAGCATATATTGCTTATAAATTAACCGTATTGAAGGCATTTGACGTACCTGAATATATTCTTTATGCGAAGGGATAAAAATTAATTTCTATGGAATAGAATTTATCTAATTGAGAAATCTGTTCTGTAGAACCCCCCTCTAATTTCCACTGCACATTGCCATTTGAAATGATTATATTAAGCCACCATGAGTAGATTCTAATTCTTAATGTATTGATGTGGTTACCTCGTTAAATAGTCTCTTTACAGGAAGAAATCTCGCGAAACATGAAGCTTTCAACAAAATATACACCTTAAAAAACAAAAGTTAATTAATAATCTTATTGCCTCACAACATAAATATCGACACTATAAGCCCGGGAAATGACTTCCCTTTATTTCCACTCACTACTGACCATTATTGGAGATTTATATAATGACTGATTCTTTTAAAGACTTAACATCCGTCGAACTTACTATTCAGGCTGCTTCCGGATCAGCGGCTCCGCATATTTACGCAAACGGCAGAAACCAGCTTGCGATTGAAATTATTGCTAAGGCCGTTAAAGCCGTTGATGGTGGCGATGAAGTCATTCTCAATATTCCTACAGAAGAATGGCTACGCTGTCTGAGCCTCTGTCATGCGGCGTCCGACGAAAAACTTACGCGTGATGGAAATAAGGGCTGGTGTTTCTCGAAGACTAAAAATGAATACTGCCGGGAAATTCCTAACAACGTCATTAGTGCCGATGAAACGCAGCCTTCTCAGAACCCACGTGATACAGGATCGGTTTCTATTCAATTCTTTGTATATACCGATGATATCAATACAAATCGTATTGCCGTTCGCCTGGATCTGGATGACGGCCGTCACTTTACTACGTCAGACCTGGCAAACGGCGCAGAGAAAATGTCGGTACCAGTAACGGCCGTCACGCCGTTTAAATATGACACGCAGAACGCGCTCAAAATGACAGCCGGAGAATGGGAAATTAACAGCGAATATTTTGAGCGCCGCAGCCAGATTAAATACGACCCGCATGGCCACTGGACAACGAACAATTGTGTTGTTCGACATAAAAAGATCAGTATCTCTTTGAATAATGGTTACGAACTTGCTTATAAAGAAATGCGCAGCCAGGGGATCCCTTCTTATTATCAAGTGCTCAATTGGCTCACGCAGAAGGAAGGCGCCGCAGCCATGAAGTTGACCAATGATGCGCAAGGTGGCTACCTCAACACCTGGTATGTAGAGCCCGCCAACGGACTTGATATGGGGTATGAGTATTATCTGAACTCTAATTATGAAGGCATGGGGCAAGAAGGCTGGCCAGCATTTTATTTCAGCGGGGAACCCGACGGGGAATATGATGGTTCTACCTGGGTTTACTGGCCGCGTTTTTCTGGCAAGAACCCAACTAACCCTTATAGCAAGGCTTCAGCGAGCGACACACAGTTCCTTGTCTACTGCTACCAGCTTCATATTCCCAACTCCTCCGAGCTGTACTGGGGTAAACACTGCCGTCCATCCGGTGGTGAAATAGCCAAACCAGCCGTCATTTATTTTATTGATAACTACGGTAACGAGAACGAGCTGTCTATTGAGTTCAGCAACGACACCGATGGCGGCATTTCCCTTTTACCTAACTGATAACGGATGAACTCCTGATGAAAACTAAAAATACAGATTTTTATTCACAGGCGGCTAACTTTATCAGCACTGTTTCCGGGGGGGTAGACCCCCGGACCGGGTTGTTTAATGTCAGTCTGCCGCTGGCAAACCTTCATTCCGGGTCGCTGGCTGGCCCGGCGCTTTCACTTTCGCTGATGTATAACCCCCTGTCGGACATTAACCATGGGTTTGGCATCGGTTTCGGTCTTAACCTCTCTTCCTGCGATACACGCACCGGGAAACTCCAGCTTTCCTCCGGGGAAGAGTACCGTGTCGACACCAGGACCCTGAGCGTTAAACAGAAGAAACTCAAAAACTTTGTCCTTAAAAAAACGGACGACAGCCACTGCCAGATCATTCACAAGTCCGGGCTCACCGAGCTTCTGTCCCTGCACAAGGAGGTATACGTCCCTTCGCGCATTACTGCGCCCGACGGGCGCGGCCTGACGCTGAAGTGGGATTCCTCTTACACCCCTGCTCGTCTGAGCGAAGTAACAGATGATGATGGAACGGTACTGTGCTCCGTGACTTATCCGGATAACTCCGTGGCCACGACAAAATTTACGCTGCTGCCGGACGTTGCTGATGCCAGGTACAACATGGTGTTCAGATTCACCAACAACCATCTGATCAGCGTGACCAGTAATGCTGACGAGCCAGCGCTGGTCTGGACGTTTGACTATGGCGACGTGGGGCCGCAAAAAAATTACCGCGCCATTACCGGCCTGACCTTCCCTACAGGCCAGAAGGAAACGGTGGATTACTACACCGATACCGGTATGAAGTTTCCAGAAATTGCAGGCCTGCCCGACCTGCCCTGCGTGTACCGGCACACTGTCACTCCCGGTGGTGGGCAGCCCCCGAGTGTCACGCTATGGGACTGGACGCAGAAAAATTACCTCGGTAAAGATGCGGGCCTGAACCAATGGCAGCCGAATACTGACCAGATGCTGAATATTTTACTTGCTGATTACCAGTATGGTTCCACGGCTAAGGTGATGGATACCGACGGCAGTACAGTGCTTAGCACGGTGACTCGTCGCTATAACAGCTACCATTTGCAGGTGTCCGAAACCACGCTGCGGAGCGGTAAAACCTACACGCAGGCGACGGACTATCACGCCAAACCCGGCGCGTCGTTTGAGGAGCAGCCAGCGCAGTATGCCCTCCCCCGCATCCAGACTGAAACCTGGAATGACGGCAGCAGTACGGAACCCCGCACACGTGTAACCCGGACTGAGTTTGACGAGGCGGGAAACCCGCTGCGCCAGGAGAGCCCGGACGGCACCGTCACGGAATATGTCTACTATCCGGCTGAGGGCGAAGGTGACGCCTGTCCGGCAGATCCGTACGGCTTCACCCGCTGGCTAAAAAGCAAAACGGTCACTCCTCGCCAGATTTATGGGGATGAGCCTGCTACCGTTTCGGTTAACACCTGGAAGAAGCTGAGCGGCAGCGACGGCTACGCCGTGGTAGCTGACACGGTAACGGAAGCTATCGGCAGCACGCGCATCGTCACGCGCAAGGAATACTTCACTGATCCGGTGGACACCGTGGCGTTCGGCCGCGAGAAGACCCGTACCTCCGTTATTACACCGGACGTAACGGTTGATGAATCTTATACCAGCCGGCAGGACTTCACCTATAAAGCCACTCATGAGGGTCTTCTCCAGACAGAAAGCCTGACCGGGCACGATGGTCTGACAGCCAGCCGCTCAATTCTGCGCCACGCCTGGCTGGGGCATACTCTGGCGGAAACGGACGTACAGGGCGTCACTGTCTCGTATACCCATGATCGACTGGGTCGACCTTTGACCCGTACCGTTGCGCCGGGCACGCAATATGAAAACACCAGTACCTGGTCTTACTCCATTGAAAACACCGGCCCTGTTACCACCGCAACCGATGCGGTCGGCAATAAAGTGAAAATATATCTGGACGGATCTGGCCGGGAAATCAGCCGGCAGCGCTTTGATAAGGATGAGACGCAAAAATGGTATGAAGTGTCGTCAAGAAATTATAACGCCCTGGGCGAAGTGGTTTCCGGCGCCGGTAGCGACTGGCTGACCGTTTCATCAGAGCAGTACCGTGTTGATAGTGCGGCGAAGCATGATGGTTGGGGTTTCGTTCGTACACAGGAGTTCTCTGACGGCACGCAAAGCCAGCAAGAAATCGATCCGGTGGCGCTGGTCAGGACGCTGTTTATGCAGGGCAACGTGGACGATGAGAGCCTGATTTCAGGCAAAGTAACCACCGACTACGATACGCAAAGCCGTCTACCCGTCACTGAAAGTCGTGTTGACACGTCCGGTAAGACAGAAGGCGTCCGCCGCTATGAGTGGGACGGACTAGGCCAGATGCGTACGGAAACGGATGAGCGAGGCAATAAAACGACGCGAACCTATGATGCTTACGGGCGTGTATTGACGCAGACACTTCCGGACGGCAGCACGGTGCGCCGTACCTATGCCCCTCACCTGACCGGAGACCAGGTTGCCAGCATCAGCGTAACCGGACCAGATGCGAACGGGCAGTTGCAAACCTGGTTACTGGGTACGCAGACATTTGACAGCCTCGGTCGCGTGAAAGAAAGGGTTATCGGTGGGCGGACCACCACATATGCCTATGACGGTGTCAGCCCGGTGCCTTCCACGGTAACGCAACCATCAGGAAAAACGCTGCAATATACCTATATTCCCGAGTTGGGTAACCTGGTGAGTAGCCTGACGGCAGATGGAGTCACTCAGATCTTCATCTACGATACCAGTACAGGCGATCTGCAATCGGCGCAGGAAGGTGATACAGAGAATACCAATGTGTGGTATCCGTCCGGTAATCTGAAGGAGGAAACCTTCACGCTGGAGGGAACATCCCGTAAGGCCCTCTGGACCCGTACGCTGGCCGGGGAAGCTGTAAGCTACACTGATATCACGGGTAAAAGGACGGAGTATGAGCGGGACGAACATGGTCGGGTGAAAGTCATCACCGACGAGGCTCTGACCGTAATCCTTGACTATGATGCCCTGGGTCGCCTGCATGTGCAGACCGTGACAGACTGTGCCACGCAGGCCACCCTGACGACCACACTGGGCTACGATGACTTCGGGCGTGAAATCACCCGGACAGTAACGGATAGCAGTGGTACTACGCTCATAGTCACTCAGTCCTGGCTACAAAATGGTCTGCTGGAGAGCCGAACCACAGAGCAAAATGATAAAGAAATCAGGACGGAGCAGTACGATTATGACAGCCGTAACCGTCTGAAGGTGTATACAGTGACGGGCAGCAGCCTGCCGCTGGATGCATACGGGCATGAAATGACGGCACAGACATACCGGTACGATGCGCTGAACAATCTGACCACCGTCACCACCACGCTGGCCGACGGCAGCGAAGACACGGCGGTG
Source organism: Kosakonia sp. H02 (assembly GCA_030704225.1). Classification (NCBI taxonomy): domain Bacteria; kingdom Pseudomonadati; phylum Pseudomonadota; class Gammaproteobacteria; order Enterobacterales; family Enterobacteriaceae; genus Kosakonia; species Kosakonia styphnolobii. Next base: position 1,618,920 of record CP131915.1, on the reverse strand, counting down.
TACCACTATGAAAATGCAGCCGACCCGACGCAGCTGTCGACAGTAACGCATACCCATAGCAGTTACCCGCAAATTATCGAGCTGGACTATGACGACGACGGACGTCTGATTTCCGACGAGGCGGGCCGCACGCTGGAGTATGACGCTACCGGCAGGTTGTGCGGTGTCAGCGGAGAAGGCCTGCCCGGCGGCAGCTACGGCTACGACGCCCTGAACAGGCTGGTCATCCAGCGCGTCAGTGAAGGAGATAGCCATCACTTGTACTACCGCGGCGCAGAGTTGGTCGGCGAGGTGCTGGCGCAGCAAGGTCGGGAAACACGTCTGCTCAAAACGGGGCATACCTGCCTGGGGGTAAGCGACGGCAGCACGCTGACACTGACGGCAGCCGATCATCATGACAGCCTGATGTGGTCGTGCAGCGGGGAGCAGAAGACAGGCAAGCTCCATGTCTGGTCGCCGTACGGCAGCGGGGAGCCGGACGACCAATTACCGGGCTTTAACGGTGAACGCGCCGATCCCGTTAGCGGCAGTTATCACCTGGGCAACGGCTACCGCGCCTATAACCCGGTGCTGATGCGCTTTAACTGCCCGGACAGCCTGAGCCCCTTTGGCGCAGGGGGAATTAACCCGTATGCCTACTGCGCCGGGGATCCGGTCAACCATACCGACCCGTCAGGGCATATTAGCTGGCAGGGGATCGTAGGTATCGTTACCGGTGCGATTGGTCTGGCATTGTCGGTATTCACGGCCGGTGCCTCCATCGCGGCGGCTGGCGGAGTGATGGCTGCAATGGGCGCAGCATCCACAACATCGCTGGTCGTCGGCGGCCTGGGCGTGGTGGCGGATGTCACAGCGATAGCGAGCGGAGCAGCGGAAGACGCGAACCCGCAGGCAGCGTCGGTGCTGGGCTGGGTCTCTATGGCTACGGGTCTTGCCGGTCTGGCTGCTGGATTTAAGGGAGGGGTTAAGGGCATTAAGGCGGCAAAAAATGTGTGGCGTCAGCGAAATACTTTGTCAGCTGAAAATAGCAGCATAAACGAGATGACCGCTACAGCCCCATTACGTAGCAGGAGCAATAATGGTTCGGTCCAGATAGCAAGTAATTCTCGTATTTTAAACTCAGAATCAGCATCACATGTTTTTTCTGAAAATGCAGGAGCAACAGCTTCTGAGGAGAAACTTATAGGCTATCATGGGACAACAAAAAAAGCGGCTAATAAAATAATCGCGAAACAAAGCTTTGGTGGATATATTACCAATGAATTTGAATCAGCCAAATATTACGCTAATATTCGCGATGGGAAGGGAGTCGTCCTGGGTATTTTCACTACTGAAAAAGAAACGGGAAGTTTTGTCTTTTGGAGACCGAAGGTCAATAATAAAGGCATACTTGAATCATATATGATGAATACTCCCTATGCCAAAGAGAAACTTATAATAAGACGAGTTGAACCTACAGAGAGAAGATCCAGCTTTTCTATTGTATGGGATAATTTAGTTACAAGCGAAAGTCTCCTTTCGATGTTGGATCCGGAGGTGCTTAAAGGAGCTTAATTCTGAATAAATTTTTACTGTCTGATATATAGCTGCTTATGAGGTTTCCACGTTCACCGTGGAAACCTCATAACTTTATTTTATGGTACATCAGTGATGTTGTCGTTACCCCAGTTGCTTACCTTATCCAGAAAGCACAGTGGCAAGCAGCAATCTGAACGCGCCCCCACTCTCCAACCTACAGGCCCAACCCGCCAGATAGCGAGTTGAGGCAAGCGTAAAGCTGATGCCATGTCAATTACTATTGAGTAATAAGCTATTGTTCTAAAGAATAAATTTTACTCAACAGTTCCCTTTTTTGCCCGTCCGGGCCAGATATTGACGCAGTTTCCGGCTATCAGTGTCAGGTTTAGCTGCTCTGTGAGACGCAGGTCCTCTTTAGTCCAGTTCTCCTGCGGTTGTCTTCCTCCCCAGAGAGTAACGGCATGAGGGTAATCCAGGCGGTTACTGAGATCGGCCAGCTCTACCGTTTTGCCGTTCTCCAGCTCCAGTACGACACTTTCACCTTCGACCTGTTTTAACTCTCCCTGAGCATTGGTGACGAAAATTTTCATAATCTCTCCTGTTACTTTTTGTCTCACTGTTGGCCAGGGACTTCACTGGATTAAAGCTTATACGCGAATATGAAATTCTGTAATTTTTCTTCATAAAACACCAGATAATGCCGGTGCATATAATGACGGTGTAACCCTGGAGCAATCGGAGGAAAGACACCTTGTATTGTTGCTAATCTTATTTACTTTCTTCACTTCTGGTTTCATCGCGGCCAGCAATACCGCATTACTGAAACTGGTAATATATCCCACTGAAGTAATCAATCGCGCAGATTAAAGTGATGCGAAATTATATTCTCATAACGGAAATGGTTGGCTCTGATGGTTAAGCATTTTTAATAACTAAGAAACACATTCTAATCTTTTCTATTATTGTTTGCAGAGCCGAACCCTTCCACTATGAGAAGTAACCATCCATCAATTTATTTAACACCCCCCTCATCTCTTCTTTTTTTGGAGGATAATTAAATGTCAAATTGCTCAAATAATCGAAAACCCACTAATTCTAAAATCCCGACTTCTTCTGAAGCGATTTTCAGAAACCTGGATACCAATGCCAAACAATTAAATGCGAGTCAACGTAGTTTAAAAACCGATAAAACCCCAGGAAAAGACAGCGCCCCCCATCAACTGAAGTATCGCAGCGCAGAGCTGGCCGGTCAGGGCCGGGAAACGCGCCTGCTCAAGATGGGGCACACCTGTTTGGGGGTAAGTGACGGCAGCACGCTGACGCTGACAGCGGTCGATCATCATGACAGCCTGATGTGGTCGCGCAGCGGGGAGCAGAAGACCGGCAAGCTCCATGTCTGGTCGCCGTACGGCAGCGGAGCAGCATCCAGCCTGCTACCGGGCTTTAACGGTGAACGTGCCGATCCTGTTAGCGGCAGTTATCACCTGGGCAACGGCTACCGCGCCTATAACCCGGTACTGATGCGTTTTAACTGCCCGGACAGCCTGAGCCCCTTTGGTTCAGGGGGAATTAACCCGTACGCCTACTGCGCCGGGGATCCGGTGAACCACACTGACCCGTCAGGGCATATCAGCTGGCAGGGGATCCTGGGTATTGTTACGGGAGCAATTGGGCTGACGTTATCGGTTGTTACTGCTGGGGCGTCCATCGCGGCGGCAGGCAGCGTTATGGCGGCAGTGGGCGCAGCATCAACGTCAACACTGGTCGTCGGTGGCCTGGGCGTGATGGCGGATGTGACAGCGATAGCGAGCGGAGCAGCGGAAGACACGAACCCGCAGGCAGCGTCGGTGCTGGGCTGGGTCTCTATGGCTACGGGCATTGCTGGTATGGCTGCGGGACTGAAATTAACAGGGCTGAAGACTTTAAAGGGAGGTTCCCATGCGCAAAGCGAAAATTTTGCGTTAGGGGGAACGATGAAAAACCTTGATCCAATGGGAAGAGATATTTATTTGTTCGACGATACATATAAAGGAGGGAAAAGGCTTAATTTAGTCGCTCACGGTGCATTAGAAGAAAATGGCAGCGCGCGTATTGCTCGTTCATCAGGTGAAAATCAGGACGCTAGTGAATTATTTTCTATCATTAGTAAGCGGAAAAATTTAAGTGAATATGATCATATCAGAACCATTATGTGTTTTTCAGGGAATGGTAAAGAAGAAGCTTTTGGCCAGAAGTTTGCTACATTGTCAGGCCTCCCTGTTAAATCATACCGCGGAACCGTCACAGGTAATTTTGAAGTAAATGTTTTAAATAAAATATTATATGAAGCTGCTGCAACATATGGAGATGCTGGGCTTGAATTTATGAAAAGTAATTTTTCTCAAAAGTATATATTTGAGATACGCAAAACAAACCCTTATCCAGTTTTTTCTACGGATCACTGGCAATGGAATTTTGATCCTGTCAGATTTAAACCATGAATATATGCAGCATTCATAATAGCAGAGTACAACAAGCTCCGGAGGTAAAGTATCTCCGGAGAAAAATGTAGAAAAAAGATAATAAAATAGAAGGTTAACGTACTTCTCTATATCATTTCTTATAGTTCAGGATGAAGAAAATCCACGACGAGCGTGGACCTTCTTTATCTTTAAATTAACGCCATTGCTTCAGATTCACACTAGTTTCCACGACAGATATAACTTTTCGGGAAAAGCAAATCTGAAGCAGACAGGATCTTAAGATCAGTACTTATTCAGAAACTTAGAATATTCTTATACAGCTGCCATTATCACTCAAAATTAAAAATCCCCTGGACGGCAAAGTGGTCTGAAAGATCTGTCTCACCATTTTCTACAGGACGAACAATTTTTGCATTCGCTATACCGGGAATCCGATGAAAATCGTCATTCCAGTAAAAAAGATAGTCAAGCGTATTCTCTTCTTCATCGTCAACTAATTCATTAAGTAAGCAGTCCCATGAGTATTGATAATAACCGCTGTCAACAATATGTTTAAGCTCTGGGATGACTTCATATATGGTATTTTCTTCTGAGGAGCCACGTATGATATTAAGGTCACCCATAACTATTACAGGATAATCAGCAACAAGATTTTCACGAATGAATGTCCTGACTTCGTTTAGCTGGCTTTTCCTGGTATCAGCATGTTTTTCATAAGGGGAAGTATGTGTTGAGACCAAATAATAATGCTGGCCATCTTTATTAATTTCAATGGCGATAACGCCTTTTTGTTGCCGCCCCAAACCGTCATCAATCGTATTAATGGTAAAAACATGTTCCCACTGGTTTACAATTGGCCATTTACTTAAAAAAACCACACCACCTGAATCTTTCAAAAGAAAGTCATCAGGATACCCAACAATATTCGAATAATAACAATAGGAGGAGGATTGAGTTGAGGATTTCTCGATAATGTCCTCATAATAATTTTCAAAAAAACACTCTTGCAAAGCGATAACGTCATAATTGTTACCAATCTGCTTTAATGCCAGACCAATCTTCCCGGTCCTTGTGGGTGACGAAGTTCGCGGTGGTGGATATTTAATGTTGTATGTCAGTGTATGTAGCCGTAAAGGACTATTAGAAACATCGTTTAGTGAGTCATAAACGGAATGTCCTGAATAATCGATGATATCAAACTGTGAAATACTCATATTTACTCCTTGTCATTGATTTTCATAGACATAGACCAGAAGAATTAAAATATTCCTCCTGATCTAACTTCGAAAAGTTTAAGTTTTATTCTGCTGGGTTTTTATTGCTCAGCAGATATTTTTCTGAGCAAGTCGGCGACAGTCATTTTATCGGTGTTGCATTTTTCCAGCGCCAGGTCCAACCGTACAACATAATCAGGATAGTCCCCCCATGATTGAACATCAAAATTTGGTGCCCGGCAGGGTTCCAGCAAACTGAGTGGTACAAGGTTAATTGGGCATGGCGATATTTTTAAAGCCTTCTCGCTGCAACCGGACAACATCGTCAGGCACAGGCTGGCCGGCACAGTAATCCTGAGCCAACGCTTTATGTAATCGTTGACGAATAGCATAATTAGTTTCCTCCAGTTTATTTTGCTGCTGCTGCTGACGGGCAAGCGTCGTTGACAAGGCGGCAGCCTGGGCTTGTATCTGAAGTAATCGGTTATTCAGGTGCTCTGCTTGCGTCGTCAGTTGCATATTTTGTTTTAGCAGCAACTGTAACTGGCGATTCTGTAAATACAGCTTAAGGGCACCGGCTGAAATAACCAGACAAAGTAACGCCATACCCGCGGTACGGAGAGCGGCGATCAAATTCACGGGTAAGCCTCCCGGGATAATTCAAAATGCGGCCCATCCCGAAAGGTTTTCCAGTCCCCCCCCCAAACCAGCGAAACATTCAATTCCTGTGCGGCAGATTTCATAGCCAACGCCACGTTCGTGAAAGCCTGCCAGTCATTCCAGGGGATAGTTCCGTTCACCCAGGGGGCTAAATCCACGGCGTGGCCAGTGAGATGACGGCTCTTTAAGGTGCGACTGACACCTGCCTGCATTAATTCCCGCTGCCGCTCCTGGCTACGCAGCCCTTCAATAACGATAAAATCTACAGGACTTAATTCTAAAGCCCGGCGGACTACCCTGACTAATTCCGGATGAACGCCACATAACGCCTGTTCACTGCGCTGAGTAAGTAATCGGCTCATTATTTATCCTCTTGTCTTTGTAAAACTCGTTTCCACACCCAACGGAGCAGAGTGCTGCCTAATGTGCTGCATATTCCGGCCACCATGAGTGTTCTATATTCACTCAAGCCTTGCTCATAGCTATAAAAGCCGCCCAGGAAACCTGTGAAGCAGGAAATAATTATTTGAGAAAAGACGGCCATCCATGACCAGCGGCGGGCCGCAAACTCGCTGTCCATAAGGTAACGGACCAGCCCACCCCAGGCAGAAAAGGACCCGACTATCAGCCAAGAAATAGATTGAATATCGTCAGGAAATGGTTTTTGAAGCATCATAAATATCTGACTCCTTGCGCTTATAAATACGGCGAAGACATACTGCACTTAATATTAAACCGCCGTGATGCTTTCCCCTCAAAGGATATTACAGGGACCCTGCTTAACTTCTTGTTTATGATTTCATAAGTAAGCTAGTGAAAATATATAACCATTGCCAACAAAATAGTTTTCATTTTTTATTGCTTTCGGATTAAAAAATAAAATGCAATGAAACATGAAATGCTTGAATATGCTTAAAAAATCTGCATATTTCTGTTACATGACCACATAAGACAATTAGATAAAATTTAGGATTGATATCATTGCTATTATTGCCAGTTACAAACCCCAGGGAAAAGCATATCTGGAATTGCATTGAAACATCTGTTTGCGTGCAATAGATTAGGCAAAAAGGATATAAATGCATACAGAAGATAGAGATAAGCAAAAAAATGATTACCCCTACCTCTGAAAAAAAACCAGCCGCTACTTATTCCGGAGGGAAATCATACTGAGGTGAAACACATTAATAATACTATCGAGGTGTAAATTGTGGTCATTATAAAAAGTGTACGCGTCGTTTTCAGAGAAAATCTTGTTTCCTTCTCAAGTTGACTCAACGTTTTTTGGTTAGCCGAACGGTCTCCTGGTAAATCACACCAATTACATTCTTCGCGTTTCATTTGCAAATAGTTGAGCTTTTTCTTGTCGCGAAAATATAAAAATAAAGCTACGCAATTTATCGCAAAAAGTAGTGTAACAATAATAATGTTAAGAAGTTCCATATCAAATCTGTGCTAACATTTTAAATGTAATAAGCATTATAAACCAAACGTAACAGCTTTGTAAAAAAATGGCAGATATATCCCCCTATACAAGGCAAATTCATCCCTGGGGAAAATTTAAAATGCAAAAGCTTAAGTGAAGGTTATATGATGTATCAATACGTATGTTGTAACTATTTTAGATATTAGTGGTTATATGGCTCCATTCACGCTGGCTTAGGTCGTCTAAAAGATGTCAATAACAAGCTGCTGCGTTTTCATATGGATATTTTCTTCTCTTGCTCGTCGTAAAAAATGCCGGTATCTGCTGATGGAATTATGCATTTTTTCTTTTTATGGCTACCCTTAAATCAGCTGACAACGCTTCATTATTGTATGTCGTATATAGCCATTAGTTCAGATGGTTATGTTACCTTATGGAAACTAGTTCATTTAATATATGGTTATTCAAGGAGATATCAGGATGATCGAAAAAACAATACCTGCGGGTAAGCCTTATGACAACGCGGCCTATATTCCACTGAAACGTATATCGTGGAGTGCTATTTTTGCAGGCGTTATTATCTCTATGGTGATTTATCTACTATTAACTATTTTAGGTACGGCAATTGGCGCGAGTACCATTGATCCATTGCAGGAAAGGAATCCTCTCGATGGCCTGGGCGTAGGGGCTGCAATTTGGACAGGTCTCAGTATGTTGCTCTCCATTGCCGCTGGTGCGTATGCCAGCGGATATCTGGCTTCGAGGGAAGGCGCCCTGCACGGTCTGTTAATGTTTGGTGTAAACACATTAATCTGCGCCTGGTTTCTGATTGTCGTGGTAAATAACACGATGAGCGGCGTAATGAATGTTGCCGGTTCGGGGTTACAAATGTTGGGCAGCGGAGCATCTGCCGCTGCGCCACAAATAACAGACATGGCAAAAGAGAAGTTGAAAGAAAATAACATCAATCTTGACGACTTACAGAATGAACTCGAGACAACGCTACGCCAGACAGGGAAGCCAGAATTACAACCTGAGAATTTGCAAAATTCTGTAGACAATGAAGTGGACAATGCCCAGCAGCAGGCAGATACCACAGCCAACGCTCCACAAACGAACGATACCGAACTTACAGGCTTTATTCAGGGGCTTATTAGCCGTAATGAAGCAACATTCCAGGCAGCTGATCGTGACGCATTGAAAAATATTATTAAGGCGCGTACCGGTAAAACCGATGAGGAAGCTGAGCAGGTTGTTAACCAGGCCGAAAAAACCTATCAGCAGGCGCGTGCGAAATATGAGGAGCTAAAACAACAGGCAGAGCAGAAAGCTCGCGAAGCAGGTGAAAAAGCAGCAGCGGCTACAGCCAGGACAGGTTGGTTCACATTCTTCATGCTTATTGTTGAAGCTATACTGGCGGGAGCGATGGGTATGCTGGGGCATCGTAAACAACCTTTACCGGCTGTACTTTAATCGTAACAACCAGAAGTTTCCCTTAATCCACACTCATCGGAGCAGGTGGCGAGGCGCAAGCTTCCCACCTGCAAACCACGCTTATCTGGCCTATATGCCCCAGTCAGTGTCTATACTTAGAGTAATAAAGGAGGAGACGTTATGGCTTCAGGTTGGGCAAACGATGATGCAGTACAACAACAGATCGACAGCACGATTGAAGATGCGGTTGCTCGCGCTCGCCGCGATATCCCCGGCGGCGAAAGCCTGAAAGAGTGTGAGGAGTGCGGGGAACCGATCCCGGAAGCACGTCGCCAGGCGATACCCGGCGTGCGGTTGTGCGTGAAATGCCAACAGGAGAAAGATTTACATAACTCTACATTCTCAGGATATAATCGCAGAGGTTCGAAAGATAGCCAGCTACGTTGACTTTTCCTGACCGATGTAGCCAGCGCAAGCGGTTGCCTTTACATCCATACTTTCCCGCCCCATAAGTAGCAAAATGTGCCGCAAAAACAGCCACCGCATGGAGCCGGGACAAAAACCTGCGCCTGCTTAAATTAACTCTTTTTAATTCAATCAATTAACGATTATTCAATTTTTTAGAATAAGGTCGTCAATTCTCTTCGATTTTCTCTCTGGCAAAAAACAGTGATACTCATCACATCGACGGAACATCGTCCCACACACAGAATAACCTGCGAGAGATTACCTATGAAAACCATCAAATATGCTGTTGCTGCTGTTGCCCTGTCTACGCTCTCTTTCGGTGCCTTCGCGGCACAGTCTGTAAACCCTGCTCAGACAGATAGCATGGATAAAATCGGTGTCGTTTCCGCTCACGGTGCAACCACTCTGGACGGTCTGGAAGCTCGCCTGGCGGCAAAAGCACAAGCGGCTGGCGCGTCTGGTTATAGCATCACTTCCACGACCGGCAATAACAAACTGAGCGGCACCGCGGTTATCTATAAATAACCGAACCGAAGTCTTACCCCGGCATTTTAACCCTTTGTCGGGTGCACCACCCTCATTGACCCTGTTGTTACCCTTTTATGCCCGTCTCATTTGATGACGGGCTTTTTTTTATCAAAACGTCTGCGCAACCCGCGCCAGCCCGGCTTCCAGCGTCTCCGCTTCACCGGTTGCCACAAGGCAACAGGCCAGCTGAATTTTCAGCGATTCCGGCACCGCTTCGCGCCCGCTCAGGCAGTGTTCAATCCAGCGCGCGGTACTGTCAGCATCTTTCGCCGCCCCACCAGTTGCCGGTTGCAGCGCGTCATGACGCGCAAAAAGAACGCGTTCCCCCTGCGAATCCACCAGGTTTATCTGCGGGCAGCGCAGCGGGTTGGCGTACACCTCCCCTTCCGTGCCGTGCATTAACAAACTGCGTCCACCAATATCAGCAATAAATTTCCCAACACGCGTCAGATATTCCGGGTGCGAAACGCTGGATAAGCACAGCGCTGCGTTTTCCGCAAACGGCGTCGCCAGCTTCGCCAGCGTATGCGCGCTATTGCGCACGCCCATCCGCCAGCGCAGCGCAAGCTGTTTTTCCAGCGCCGGGCACAGCGCGCTTACAGGCACATAAACCGGCTGGTGACCTTCCAGTTTTGCCTGCGCCTGGCCGGCGTGCGTTGTCGCCTCAATGCCTAACAGCGCAAAAATCGTTTCGCTCACCACGCGGGAGGGATCTTCGCTGACGCCGTGCACCAGCACCGGGAAACCGAGCTTGGTCAGCAAAATCGCCAGCAGCGGCGTTAGGTTCGCCTGTTTACGCGCGCCGTTATAGCTGGGAATGACAATCGGCATCGGCTTTGCCACCGGCGGCGTCAGTTTGAAGGTCTGTTCCTGCATGGCGGCGTAGAAGCCGCGCATTTCGGCCTCGCCTTCCCCTTTAATGCGCAGGGCGATCAGAATGCCGCCCATCTCCAGTTCCGGTACGTCCCCGTTCAGCATATGCGTATACAGGCTGCGGGCCGTGTCAAAGTCGAGATCCCGCGCGTGATTTTTACCCCGGCCGACCTCTTTGATGATGGTGCGGTAATCCATGGAAGCTCCTTGCGTGCTTACATCGTTAACGGCGCTTGCGGCGCTTTTGTTCTGGTTTCTTCACTATAACGTCAGGCATCAACGGTTGCGAAATCGGAAACACCGGCAGCGCGTCGAGCAGCCGTTTGCCGTAGTTTTTGGTCAGCAGCCGTTTGTCGTAAATCACCACTTCACCCCGGCACGCGTGGCTACGAATCAAACGCCCCACCTGCTGAATCAGGTTAAACGACGCACTCGGCAGGCTTTGCACTTCAAAGGGGTAGCGTTTGAGGCTTTTCAGCCACTCATCTTCGGTGATCACCACCGGGCTGTCGATAGGCGGAAACGCGATTTTATGAATATGCACTTGAGTCAGGTAATCCCCTTTCAGATCCAGCCCTTCGGCGAAGGACTGCAAACCAACCAGCACGCTGCGCTCGCCGCCATCAATGCGTTTACGGTGTAACTCCACCAGCCGGTAACGCGGCTGATCGCCCTGCACCAGCAGCAACAGGCGCAAATCCGCCACGTAGGTTAAGAATAGCTGCATGGCGCGCTGACTGGCGAACAGCACCAGCATCCCCGGATGGGCTTTACTCTCCACTTCCAGGCGAAACCAGGTCGCCATTTCGGCAATATGCTGCTCTTCATTCTCCATCAGCGGCTCGTAGCGCATCTGCGGGATGACGATTTTCCCCTGCTCGACATGATTGAACGGCGAGTCGAGGCTGACAAAGCGATCGCCCGCTTTCTCTTTCAGGCCGCTCATCTCTTGTAAACGGTTGAAACTGTTCAGCGAGCGCAGGGTCGCTGAGGTCACCACAATATGCGGAACGCTGCGCCAGAGCAGTTTTTCCAGCTGATCGCTCACGCGAATGCCGACGCAGTGGAACAGCAAATGCAGTTGCCCCTCGCGCACTTCCCGCGTCACCCATTTGGAGACCGGCGCACCGGAAGCCTGCATCATTGAGGCCAGCCGCCACAATTTGCTTTGGCTTTCGAACATGCCCAGCGCGCGGTTCATCTGCAAAATCACCCGATGCAGGCGCACAATGTCATGGCTGCCGGTTTTTTCGCTTAAGTCATTAAGAAATAGCTCCGCCAGCCCGCGCAGCATCTCGGTGAGTTTCGCCAGCCGCTGGCAAATCTCCATCACTTCATCGGGCAGTTCGCCCATAGCAAAGCGGTGTTCCGCTTCCTGCCCGGCAGGAAGGTAGAGATTGAGAATATTGCTCAGCGAGGCGATCAGTTCGAATAGCTCTTCGCAATGGGCGTTGAGCCGCTCCGGCGTTGCCAGCGGCGGCGTGGTCTTCGGGCGAAACTGCTCAAGGCACGTGGCAACCAGTTTAGTAAACAGATCAAGTTGCAACTGATACCAGGATGCGGTGATTTCCGCCGACATCTCCAGCGCATCGCGAGCGACATCCGGCAGATGGTGGCCTTCATCAAGCACCAGCAGCAGGTTTTTCGGCTCCGGCAACACCGCTTCACTCTCCATCGCCGCCATCACCAGCGCATGGTTTGCCACTACCACTTCCGCTTCCTGGATTTCACGCCGCGCGACAAAGAACGGGCATTCACGGTAGTAATGGCAGTTACGGTTCAGGCAACTGGCTTTATCCGTGCTAAGACGCCGCCACAAATCATCGCTGATGGCTTTATCGGTGTGATCGCGCAGGCCGTCCCACTTGTAGCTGTCGAGATCGGTTTTCAGCGCCGCGCAGCGCTTCTGCTCTTCCTGGTTGCCCGGGGTTAATTCATCGTCAAGAAACGCCAGCAAATCTTGCTGATTTGGCTCGCTACTGGCGAGCGCGGCCAGATTACGCGGGCAGACATAGCGCCCACGACCAAAGGCGGCGGTAAAACGTAAATCGGGGATAATTTTGCGCAACAAGGGCAGGTCTTTACTGAAGATCTGATCCTGCAAGGCAACGTTGGCGGTGCTGACCACCAGCGTTTTTTGTTCTTCGCGGGCAATCGCAATGCCCGGAATAAGATATGAGAGGGTTTTCCCGACGCCGGTTGGCGCTTCAATCGCCAGATGACGCCCTTCATCGCCCGCCAGCGTTTTTGCCACATCGGCAATCATCTGCCGCTGCGGTGCCCGGGGGATAAAGTCCGGGATCTGTTGTTGCAACGCCTTATACCAGGCGGCGATCTGCGCTTTGAGCGCGGCGGTAAGAGCCATGAGAAAACCTGAAGCACTGTATAAACGACCACTATTGTGGCACTTTTAGCGCCCGGGAGTTAACTCTTTTTGCCGTTATGGAATCACGCTCGTATAAAAGTCACTCTTCGGTTTGCCGTTTTCAGCGGGACACAATCCCAACGCTGTGAGATTTGTACCAAAAAAGTGACGTGTAACTAAACCTTTGCGGGCTGAGTAAGACGAAGCCGCCATCCGGGAAATGGCCCGATGGCGGCTTCGATTGCCGGATGGCGCTGACGCTTATCCGACCTGGAACATCAAAAACATGTGATTACTGCGCGGAAGACGGCTTACGCGGGCGACGACGACGGGTTGGATTACCGGCCGGTTTCGCGCCGTCATCAAGACGGCGCCCACCTTCGGCTTTAGCGGCTCCACCTTCGCTGCGACGCGGTGCGCGCGGTTTTTGCGCCTCGCCCTCATTGCGACGCGGTGCGGACTGACCACGACCGCCGCCGCCCTGCCCACGTCCACTGCCCTGACGTGCCCCCCCCTGGCCGCGACCATTCTGGATAGGCTCGGCTTTGATGGACGGATCCGGCTCATAGCCTTCAATAGCGATGCGCGGGATCTCTTTTTTCAGCAGGCGTTCAATGTCGCGCAGCAGTTTGTGTTCATCGACACAGACCAGCGACAGCGCTTCACCGGTGGCTGCGGCGCGTCCGGTACGGCCGATACGGTGCACGTAATCTTCTGGCACGTTTGGCAGTTCGTAGTTCACCACATGCGGCAACTCTTCGATATCCAGACCGCGCGCGGCGATATCCGTTGCCACCAGCACGCGAATGCCGCCGGATTTAAAATCGGCCAGCGCGCGGGTACGTGCGCCCTGGCTTTTGTTACCGTGGATAGCCGCACTGGTAATGCCATCTTTATTTAACTGTTCCGCCAGGTGGTTGGCGCCATGTTTGGTACGGGTAAAGACCAGCACCTGCTGCCAGTTCCCCTGACCAATCATCTGTGATAACAGTTCCCGTTTGCGTTTCTTATCAACGAAATGGACATGCTGGGTGACTTGTTCAGAAGCGGTGTTACGACGCGCCACTTCGATTTCCAGCGGGTTACGCAGCAGTTTTTCCGCCAGTTGCTTGATCTCATCAGAGAAAGTTGCGGAGAACAGCAGGTTCTGACGTTTCGGCGGAAGTTTCGCCAGCACGCGGCGAATATCATGGATAAATCCCATATCCAGCATGCGGTCAGCTTCATCCAGCACGAGGATTTCGACGCTATCCAGTTTCAGGGCATTTTGGTGTTCAAGATCGAGCAGACGACCAGGCGTCGCAATCAGCACATCCACACCGCTACGCAGTTTCATCATCTGCGGGTTAATGCTGACCCCACCGAAAACCACCATAGAACGGATATTCAGGTACTGACTGTACTCACGTACGTTTTCCCCCACCTGCGCTGCCAGCTCACGGGTCGGCGTTAAGATCAACGCGCGCACCGGGCGACGGCCTTTGGCATGAGGTTCAGTTTGCACCAGGCGTTGCAGCAGCGGCAGGGTAAAACCGGCGGTTTTACCGGTGCCGGTCTGGGCGCTGGCCATCAGGTCGCGGCCTTGCAGCACCGCCGGAATAGCCTGCTGCTGAATAGGGGTTGGCTCAAGGTAACCCTGCTCGGCAACAGCGCGCAGGATTTCCGGATTCAGGCCAAGGGCATCAAATGACATAACAACTCCGCACCGCCCCGACCTGTAACAGGTGTAGTTTTCGAGGAGATAATAATGTGACTAATGACAAAAACCACAATGTCATGAAGGAGCGGAGTGTATCAGCTTTTGTGATCCGGCGCATAAAATATCCCTCAGGGGTTGGTCTGCAAAATATAGATGTCGATTTCACCGCCTCGTTCGATGTTTTGCACTCGCATCGCGTTGTTGTCTTCAGCGCAATAAATTCTACTTCAATCACACTTTTAGACTGCCAACTGGACAAGCTTTCCCTCGCAGCGTAAAGTTAATCAATCGATTGATTAACTTTTATTGATCCCATGAATACAACACCGTCGACCACTAAAGGTGAGCAGGCCAAAAACCAGTTAATCGCCGCCGCACTGGCGCAGTTTGGCGAATATGGCTTGCACGCTACTACGCGGGATATCGCCGCGCTGGCCGGGCAAAATATTGCCGCGATCCCTTACTATTTCGGATCAAAAGAGGACTTATACCTCGCCTGTGCGCAGTGGGTCGCCGACTTTATTAGCGAAAATTTTCGCCCTCACGTACAGGCTGCCGAAGCGCTGTTTGCACAGCCGAATCCTGATAAAGCCGCAATGCGCGAGCTGATTCACCGCGCCAGCCAAAATATGATTACGTTGCTGACGCATGACGAAACGCTCAACCTGAGCAAATTTATCTCCCGCGAACAACTCTCCCCGACGCGAGCTTACCAGATGGTGCATGAGCAGGTTATTGCCCCGATGCACCGACACTTCACCAACCTGCTCGCTGGTTACACTGGACGCGATGCCGACGATACGCAAACCATCATCCATGCTCATGCGTTAATCGGCCAAATCCTCGCGTTCCGCCTCGGTCGGGAAACCATTTTGCTGCGTGCCGGGTGGACGCAGTTTGACGAAGAGAAAACGGCACTGATCATTCAGGTTATCACCTGCCATATCGATCTTATCTTGCAAGGATTAACGCACAGGAGTCCGGAGTTATGAAAAAGCACATCGTCGTGGTGTTGATTGTTTTGGCTTTACTTGCCGCCCTCGGCGGCGGCTGGATGTGGTATCAAAGTAAACAGGAAAATACGCTTACGCTGTACGGGAATGTCGACATCCGTACGGTCAATTTAAGCTTTCGCGTCGGCGGGCGGCTTGCCGCGCTGAACGTCGATGAAGGCGATAGCGTGCAGGTGGGGCAACGACTGGGCGAGATGGACAAAGCGCCCTATGAAAACGCCCTGCTTCAGGCGCAGGCCAACGTGTCGACCGCGCAGGCAAAATATGAATTAGCCACCGCGGGCTACCGCGATGAAGAGATAGCCCAGGCCGTCGCAGCCGTTAACCAGGCGCAGGCGGCATACGATTACGCACAGAATTTCTATCAGCGCCAGCAAGGGCTGTGGAACAGCAAAGTGATTTCGGCAAACGATCTGGAAAACGCCCGCTCCTCACGGGATCAAGCGCAGGCCACGCTGAAATCCGCACAGGATAAACTGAGCCAGTACCGCGCCGGTAATCGCCCGCAAGAGATAGCGCAAGCCAAAGCTGGCCTTGAACAAGCACAGGCCGCGCTGGCGCAAGCGCAACTCGATTTGCATGACACCATGCTGGTGGCGCCGAGTAATGGTACGGTGCTGACCCGCGCCGTTGAACCTGGCAGCATGCTCAACGCCGGGAGCACGGTATTAACTCTCTCTCTTACTCGCCCGGTCTGGGTACGTGCCTATGTCGACGAGCGCAATTTGTACCAGGCAAAACCTGGACAGGAAATTCTGCTTTATACCGATGGCCGCCCGAACCAGCCGTACCACGGCAAAATTGGCTTCGTCTCACCGACCGCCGAATTCACCCCTAAAACCGTTGAAACCCCGGATCTGCGTACTGACCTGGTTTATCGCCTGCGCATTATCGTGACCGATGCCGACGACAGCCTGCGTCAGGGAATGCCAGTCACCCTGCGTTTTAACGGTGAGTCGCGTCATGAATGAGGCAACTATCCAACTCGATGGGCTGATAAAACGTTTTCCCGGTATGGAAAAGCCTGCCGTGGCGCGGCTCGATTGTGAAATCAACGCGGGGTATGTCACCGGGCTGGTCGGCCCGGATGGCGCGGGGAAAACCACCCTGATGCGCATACTTGCCGGGCTAATGAAGCAGGACGAAGGCAGCGTGCGGGTTATGGGGCTGGATCCGATTAGCAACGACAGCGAACTGCACGCCATGCTCGGTTATATGCCGCAGAAATTTGGCCTGTATGAAGATTTAACGGTGATGGAAAACCTCACGTTGTATGCCGATCTGCGCAGCGTCAACGGGGAGAAACGTCGCCAGACATTTGCCAGGCTGCTGGAGTTTACCGCCCTCGCCCCCTTTACCGACCGGTTGGCGGGCAAGCTCTCTGGCGGCATGAAGCAAAAACTGGGGCTGGCCTGCACGCTGGTAGGCCAGCCCAAAGTGCTTTTGCTTGATGAACCGGGCGTCGGCGTCGATCCGATCTCGCGCCGCGAACTGTGGCAAATGGTGCATGAACTGGCTGGCGAAGGAATGCTCATTCTCTGGAGCACCTCGTACCTGGACGAAGCCGAGCAATGCCGCGATGTATTGCTGATGAACGAAGGGCAACTGCTGTATCAGGGGGAGCCGAAAGCGCTGACGCAAAGCATGGCCGGACGCAGCTTTTTAGTCACCTGTGAGCAGGAGAACAACCGCCGCTTACTGCGCCGGATCCTCAAATTGCCCGAGGTCAGCGACGGCGTCATTCAGGGCCGTTCGGTACGCATGATCCTGAAAAAAGAGGCGCACGCAGATGCCGTGCGAAACGCGCCGGATATGCCCGCCTTACAGATTGAAGAGACCGCACCGCGCTTTGAAGATGCGTTTATCGATCTGCTGGGCGGCGCGGGTGCAGCGGAATCGCCGCTCGGCGCGATCCTGCACCGAGTGGAAAGCAACCCGCAGGAGACGGTGATTGAAGCCAAATCCCTGACCAAGAAATTTGGTGATTTCGCCGCCACCGATCACGTTAACTTTGCCGTCAAGCGCGGCGAGATTTTCGGCCTGCTCGGCCCGAACGGTGCAGGCAAGTCCACCACCTTTAAAATGATGTGCGGTCTGCTGGTGCCAACGGACGGCCAGGCGCTGGTGCTGAATATGGATCTGAAAGTCAGTTCCGGCAAAGCGCGCCAGCACCTGGGGTATATGGCGCAAAAGTTTTCGCTGTACGGCAACCTGACCGTGGAGCAAAACCTGCGCTTTTTCTCCGGCGTGTACGGCCTGCGCGGTAAAGCGCAAAGCGAGAAGATCGCCCGCATGAGCGATGCCTTTGGCCTGAAAAACATTTCCCGCCACGCGACGGATGCCCTACCGCTCGGTTTTAAGCAGCGTCTGGCGCTAGCCTGTTCGCTGATGCACGAGCCGGATATTCTGTTTCTTGATGAACCGACCTCCGGCGTCGACCCACTTACCCGGCGCGAATTCTGGCTGCATATCAATACCATGGTGGAAAAAGGCGTCACCGTGATGGTGACTACTCACTTTATGGATGAGGCGGAGTATTGCGATCGCATCGGGCTGGTCTATCGCGGGAAGCTAATTGCCAGCGGGACGCCGGATGCACTGAAAGCGCTGACCGCTGATGATGACCACCCGGATCCCACCATGGAACATGCGTTTATCACGCTTATCCATAACTGGGATAAGGAGCATAGCGATGAGCATTAAAACCCTCTCCTGGCGTCGCATACAGGCGCTGTGCATTAAAGAGACGCGGCAAATTGTTCGCGACCCGAGCAGTTGGCTGATTGCCGTGGTGATCCCGCTAATGCTGCTGTTTATATTTGGCTACGGCATTAATCTGGATTCAGGCAAACTGCGCGTCGGCGTATTGCTGGAGCAGCGCAGCGCAGAGGCGCTGGACTTTACCCATACGTTGACCGGTTCGCCCTATATCGACGCCACCATCAGCGATAACCGCCAGCAATTGATTGGCATGATGCAGGCCGGGCAAATCCGTGGCCTGGTGGTGGTGCCGGTCAATTTTGATGCGCAGATGGCGCGCGCGAGTGACAACGCGCCGATTCAGGTGGTAACCGACGGCAGCGAGCCAAACACCGCTAACTTTGTGCAAGGCTATTTGCAGGGCATCTGGCAACTCTGGCAACAGCAGCGCGCTGAAGACCGTGGGCAGAAATTTACCCCACTGATTGACGTGCAGACACGCTACTGGTTTAACCCGGCGGCGATTAGCCAGCACTTTATTATTCCCGGCGCGGTGACCATTATCATGACGGTGATTGGCGCGATCCTCACCTCGCTGGTGGTGGCCCGCGAGTGGGAGCGTGGCACCATGGAGGCGCTGCTCTCAACCGAAATCACGCGCGCCGAATTGCTGCTGTGTAAGCTCCTTCCCTATTACGTTCTCGGTATGCTGGCGATGCTGCTCTGTATGCTGGTGTCGGTATTTATTCTTGGCGTGCCGTATCGCGGTTCGCTGACGCTGCTGTTTCTGATAAGCAGCCTGTTTTTGCTCAGCACCCTTGGTATGGGTCTGCTGATATCCACCACCACGCGTAACCAGTTTAATGCCGCGCAAGTGGCGCTGAATGCTGCCTTTTTGCCGTCGATTATGCTTTCCGGCTTTATCTTTCAAATAGACAGCATGCCCGCGATTATCCGCGTGGTGACCTATATTATCCCGGCGCGCTATTTCGTCAGTACGCTGCAAAGCCTGTTTCTGGCAGGCAATATTCCGCTGGTATTGACCATTAACACGCTGTTTTTGGTGGCGTCGGCCGTGATGTTTATCGGCCTGACCTGGCTGAAAACGAAACGTAGACTGGATTAAGGACAACCCATGTTTCATCGTTTATTGACGCTTATCCGCAAGGAGTTGCAATCACTGTTACGCGAGCCGCAAACTCGCGCCATCCTTATTCTTCCGGTGGTGTTTCAGGTTCTCCTGTTCCCCTTCTCTGCCACGCTTGAAGTGACCAACGCCACCATCGGTATTTACAACGAAGATAATGGTAAACACGCAGTCGAATTAACCCAACGTTTTGCTCGCGCCAGCGCCTTTACTCATGTTCTGCTGCTGAAAAGCCCGCAGGAGATCCGCCCGGTTATCGACACACAAAAAGCGCTGTTGTTGGTGCGTTTTCCGGCTGATTTTTCCCGCAATCTGGATAGTGGTAGATCTGCGCCAATGCAGTTGATCCTCGACGGGCGCAACTCTAACAGCGCGCAGATCGCTGCTAATTACTTGCAGCAGGTGGTGAAGAATTATCAGGAAGAACTGCTTAACGGGCAGGTGAAACCGAATAACAGCGAGCTGGTGGTTCGCAACTGGTATAACCCGAATCTGGAGTACAAATGGTTTATTGTGCCGTCACTGATTGCGATGATCACCACCATCGGCGTGATGACGGTGACCTCGCTTTCTGTGGCGCGCGAGCGCGAACAAGGCACGTTCGATCAACTGCTCGTTTCACCGCTGGCGACCTGGCAGATCTTTATCGGCAAAGCGGTACCGTCGTTGATTGTGGCGTGCTTACAGGCATCGATTGTGCTTATCTTCGGTATTCTGGCGTATAAGATCCCCTTCGCCGGATCGCTGCTGCTGTTCTATTTCACTATGCTGGTTTACGGTTTGTCGCTGGTGGGGTTTGGCCTGCTGATTTCTTCATTCTGTACCACACAACAACAGGCATTTATCGGGGTATTTGTCTTTATGATGCCCGCGATACTGTTGTCGGGGTTTGTCTCGCCGATCGAGAATATGCCGGTCTGGTTGCAGAATTTAACGTGGATCAACCCGATTCGACACTTTACCGATATTACTAAGCAGATTTACCTGAAGGATGCCAGTCTGAGCATTATCTGGGGGAGCGTGTGGCCGCTGCTGGCGATTGCGGCGACCACGGGTTCAGCGGCGTATGCCATGTTTAGACGACATACCGTTTAATCTTCTCTCTTTTGTTAATAGTGACACAACCGCCGGGCCGGCAAGGATCGCCAGCCCGACCAGCGCCAACAGATAGTTGTTCTGGAGTACGCGGGAGAGCAGCCAGATAACAATCAGCGAGGCGCCAAAATACCAGGTGGTGGTCAACTCTTCCAGTACATCGCCAATGCCGCGCCAGCCTGCATCGTGGTGGCGCTGGAAAAAGAGCATTAGCAGCACGGTCACGCCATAAAGCACGCACAGCCCTAAACCCACGCGCACCAGCGCGCCGCTCATCCAGCCCATCACTAATATCGCCACAACCAATATGTGCAACATAATCTGCCAGCAACTGAGACCTGTCGTCACTTGAACACGCTGTTGCCACTTCATGGCATCTCTCCGGAAGGATTTTTATCTTTTAAAAGAGTACCCGTATTTACGGAAAATTCCGTAACCCCGCCCTTTTTTGTGACAGGGACTACAATTTATTTTCATAGAGGAGAGTGACGCTGGCAGGAGAGGTATGACCCAACACGCGCGACCATTTTCACTAAAAGTGCTTACTATCAACACCCATAAAGGGTTTACCACGTTTAACCGGCGCTTTATTTTGCCGGAACTGCGTGATGCGGTGCGTACCGTCAGTGCCGATATTGTTTGCCTGCAAGAAGTGATGGGCGCGCACGAGGTACATCCGTTGCATGTCGAAAACTGGCCGGACACCACCCATTACGAATTTCTTGCCGATACCATGTGGAGCGATTTCGCTTATGGGCGCAATGCGGTCTACCCGGAAGGTCACCACGGCAATGCGGTACTCTCCCGCTATCCTATTGAGTATTATGAAAATCGCGACGTTTCCGTTGATGGCAGTGAGAAGCGCGGCCTGTTGTATTGCCGTATTGTGCCGCCGGATCTTGGGCATCCGCTCCACGTTATTTGCGTGCATTTGGGTTTACGGGAAGCGCACCGCCAGGCCCAGCTCAACATGCTGGCTGAGTGGGTAAATTCCCTGCCGGAGAATGAACCGGTGGTGGTGGCGGGCGACTTTAACGACTGGCGGCAAAAAGCCAATCACCCACTGAAAGTGCAGGCGGGGCTTGAAGAGATTTTTACCCGCGCCAACGGTCGCCCTGCGCGAACCTTCCCGGTCAGCCTGCCCGTGCTGCGACTCGATCGTATTTACGTGAAAAACGCCAACGCCAGTGCGCCGACCACATTGCCGCTGCGTAACTGGCGTCATCTGTCCGATCATGCCCCATTAAGTGCGGAGATCCATCTATGAAATGTAGCTGGCGGGACGGTAACCGCATCCAGTTGCTGGAAAATGGAGAGAACTACTATCCGGCACTGTACGACGCCATTGATAAGGCGCAGCAAAAGATAATTCTGGAGACCTTTATCTGGTTCGAAGACGAAGTGGGTAAAGAACTGCATCGCGCCCTGCTGCGCGCGGCACAGCGCGGCGTCAGCATTGAAGTGCTGCTCGACGGCTATGGTTCGCCCGATTTAAGCGACACGTTCGTTAATGAACTGACCTCGGCAGGCGTGATTATCCGTTACTACGATCCCCGCCCGCGCGTATTCGGCATGCGCACCAACGTCTTTCGCCGCATGCACCGAAAAATTGTCGTGATTGATAATACCGTCGCCTTTGTCGGCGGCATTAACTACTCCGCTGAACATCTCTCCAGCTACGGCCCGCAAGCTAAGCAGGATTACGCCGTGCGCGTCGAAGGCCCGGTGGTGGAAGACATTCTGCAATTCGAACTGGAAAACCTGCCCGAAAATGCCCCGGCGAAGCGCTGGTGGCAGCGGCGGCGTCATCGCCCGGAAGAGAACCGCAAGCCGGGCGAAGCGCAGGTGCTGTTTATCTGGCGCGACAATGATGATCATCGCGATGATATCGAGCGCCACTACCTGAAAATGCTGGCCAATGCCCGCCGAGAAGTGATTATCGCCAACGCTTACTTCTTCCCCGGCTATCGCTTATTGCACGCGATGCGTAATGCTGCGCGTCGCGGCGTTACCGTGAAGCTGATTGTGCAGGGCGAGCCAGATATGCCGATTGTGAAAGTGGGCGCTGAGCTGCTCTATAACTATCTGCTGAAAGGCGGTGTGCAGGTCTACGAATACCGCCGCCGTCCGCTGCACGGCAAAGTGGCGTTGATGGACGATCACTGGGCAACAGTGGGTTCCAGCAACCTCGATCCGCTGAGTTTATCGCTGAATCTGGAGGCGAATCTCATCATTCATGACCGTGAGTTCAACCAGACCCTGCGCGAAAATTTGCAGGCCATTATCGAGCACGACTGTAAACGGGTGGATGAATCCATGGCCCCCAAACGTACCTGGTGGAACCTCGGTAAGAGCATTGTGGTGTTCCACTTTTTGCGCCATTTCCCGGCGCTGGTGGGCTGGTTACCGGCGCATACGCCGAAACTTGCCGAGGTGGGGCCGCCTGTGCAGCCGGAAATGGAAACCCAGGATCGTAATGACGCACAGCACTCCGGAGCAAAACCCTGATGTCAAAATCACATCCGCGCTGGCGGTTGGCTAAAAAAATTCTCACGGTGGTATTTTTTATCGCCGTGGTGGTGTTACTGGTGCTGTATGCGCAAAAGGTGAACTGGGAAGATGTCTGGAAGGTCATCCGCGACTATAACCGCACCGCCCTGCTCAGCGCCGTGGCGCTGGTGATTATCAGCTATGTGCTGTACGGCTTTTATGATTTGCTGGGGCGCGCTTATTGCGGGCATAAGCTGGCAAAACGCCAGGTGATGCTGGTGTCGTTTATCTGTTATGCCTTTAACCTGACGCTCAGTACCTGGGTCGGCGGGATTGGTATGCGTTACCGCCTCTACTCGCGCCTCGGTTTACCGGGCAGCACCATTACGCGTATTTTCTCGCTCAGTATCACCACCAACTGGCTGGGCTATATTCTGCTCGGCGGGCTGATTTTTACCTTTGGCGTAGTGCAGATCCCGGCGCACTGGTATATCGACGAGAATACGCTGCGCATCGTCGGCGTGGTGTTACTGCTGGTGATTGCTGTTTATCTGTGGGCCTGTGCCTTTGCTAAACGCCGCCATGCCACCATTAAAGGCCACAAACTGGTTCTGCCGTCATGGAAATTCGCCGTGGCGCAGATGGTTATCTCCAGCGCCAACTGGGTGGCGATGGGGGCGATTATCTGGATTTTGCTGGGGATGCGCGCCGACTTCTTCTTTGTGCTGGGCGTGCTGCTGGTAAGCAGTATTGCCGGGGTGATCGTGCATATTCCTGCGGGGATCGGCGTGCTGGAAGCCGTGTTTATTGCCCTGCTGGCTGGCGAGCATGTGTCACAGGGGATTATTATCGCTGCCCTGCTCGCCTATCGTGTGCTCTATTACTTCCTGCCGCTCTTACTGGCGCTGATTTGCTACCTGCTGCTGGAAAGCCGGGCGAAGAAACTGCGCGAGAAAAATGAAAAAGCGATGGCGCAACAGTAGTTGCGTGGGCGGTGTAGCCGGATGAGGCGCAGTTCACAAGCCGCCATCCGGCAAATGTCGATTAACGGCGGTTGCCGAAAATGCGCAACAGCATCAGGAACAGGTTAATAAAGTCGAGGTAGAGCGTTAATGCGCCGAGGATCGAGTACTTGCGCAGCAGCGAGCTGTCGCTGACATCAATCTGCTGACCGATGCTTTTCAGCTTCTGCGTGTCATACGCCGTCAGCCCGACAAAGATCACCACGCCGATATAGGTCACCGCCCACATCAACGCTTCGCTTTTCAGCCAGAAGTTGACCAATGACGCAAGTACGATACCAATCAGCCCCATAAACAGCATATTGCCGAAGCCGCTAAGATCGCGTTTGGTAGTGTAGCCGTAAAGGCTCATCACGCCGAACATCCCGGCGGTCACCACAAAGGTGGCGGCAATCGACTGGGAAGTGTAAACCAGCAAAATACTGGAGAGCGTCAGGCCGGTTAAGGCGGAATAGAGCATAAACAGGCCGGTCGCCAGCGCCGGGCTCAGTTTATGAATCAGCCCGGAGAGGACAAACACCAGCGCCAGCTGGGCGATAATCAGGCCAAAGAATGTAATCTGGCTGGAGAAGACGAAGCTCATGATGGCTTCGCTGCGCGCGGCATACCACGCAACAAACGCGGTCAGTAACAGGCCACAGGTCATCCAGCCATACACCTGTGCCATATAGGTTTGTAGGCCGGTACGGCTTTGCTGCACGATAGAATCGGAACGAGGGAAACGATCCATAATCACTCCTGATTGATGGGTTAACACTATAAGGTTAACACATCATTGGCAGGGCATTACCAGCGTTTCGCTGCCTGTTTATCGCTGTCGCGAGCGTCAACCCATCGCTCCCCTTCCGGCGTGGCTTCACGCTTCCAGAACGGCGCACGGGTTTTCAGGTAATCCATAATAAATTGCCCGGCGTCGAACGCGCTGCTGCGGTGCGCGCTGGCAACGCCGACAAAGACAATTTCATCCCCCGGCCAGAGTTCGCCAATGCGGTGATAAACCATCACGCGCCCGAGCGGCCAGCGGCTGCGCGCGTCCTCAACAATTTCCGCCAGCGATTTTTCCGTCATGCCGGGGTAATGCTCCAGCGTTAACGCACTGACGCTGTCGCCCAGATTGTGATTACGCACTTTGCCGGTGAAGGTTACCACTGCGCCGTCTTCGTCGCAGGCCGCCAGCCAGGTGTACTCTTCACCAACATTAAACGCGGCACGATCGACACAAATTCGCGTTTCACGCATCTCAGCCTCCGGTGACCGGCGGGAAAAAGGCCACTTCGTCGCCGCTCGCCAACGGGTGATCAAAACTGACTAAGGTCTGATTCACCGCCGCCAACAATTTGCCCTCTTCCAGCGCCAGCGCCCAGCGGTCGCCCTGTGCGGCAAGATGCTGGCGCAGCGCCTCAACGGAGGGGAAAACAGTATCAATAGTGATGTTGTCACAGCCCACCAGCTCACGCACCTGCGCGAAAAACAGTACCTTAAGCATCGCTATCCACCCTGAAATCACCTGATTTGCCGCCGCTTTTCGCCAGCAGGCGCACCGGGCCAATCACCATATCTTTCTGCACCGCTTTGCACATATCGTAGATGGTTAACGCAGCAACGGACGCCGCCGTTAGCGCTTCCATCTCCACACCTGTTTTTCCGCTCAGGCGGCAAACGGCTTCAATGCGCACGCGATTGTGTTCCGGCTGCGCCTGCAACAGCACTTCCACTTTGCTCAACAGCAGCGGATGACAGAGCGGGATCAGCTCCCAGGTGCGTTTTGCCGCCTGAATCCCGGCAATACGCGCTGTGGCGAAGACATCACCTTTGTGGTGGCTGCCATCAACAATCATCGCCAGGGTTTGCGGCTGCATAGTGACAAACGCTTCGGCGCGTGCTTCGCGCACGGTTTCCGCTTTGGCGGAGACATCCACCATATGCGCTTCGCCGTCGGCATTAATATGGGTCAGTTGGGACATAACTTACTTCTTCAAATGGGAATGGAAATTACACGGGCGCGTGCGCGCATCGAGCTGCGGCGCAATGATATTTTCCCATGCGGTACGGCAGGCTTTGGTCGAGCCGGGCATGGCGAAAATCAGCGTTTTATTGGCGATACCGGCGAGCGCGCGGGATTGCAGCGTCGAGGTGCCAATCTCTTCAAACGAGAGCATACGGAACACTTCGCCGAAGCCTTCAATTTCGCGGTCAAACAGCGGCAACAGCGCTTCGGGAGCCTGATCGCCCTCGGTAAAGCCGGTGCCGCCGTTAATCAATACGACCTGTACCTCGTCGCTGGCGATCCACGCGGAGACCTGCGCGCGAATGGCGTAGCGGTTCTCTTTGACAATCGCTTTATCAACCACCTGATGCCCGGCGTCATGCGCGGCATCGCGCAGAAAATGGCCGGAGGTATCGTCCTCTTCACCACGGCGGCTGGACACCGTCAAAATAGCAAGCCTGACCGGGATAAACTCCGCGCTGACCTGGCTCATGTCACACTCTCCTTGCGGTTTAACCGCCTATGTATGAAAGGTTTTGCGTAATGCCTGTGTTGCCCTGATGCAGGAAGTGGGTCTGCTTTTTATGCGTTAACGCAACAGAGATCCGCTGTTCGAGCATTGACTGCTGTGCGTCAGCCTGCAACAAGTCGCGCAAATCCACGCCGCCATCGCCAAACAAACACAAGTGCAGTTTGCCGGTGGAGGAGACGCGCAGGCGGTTACAACTGGCGCAGAAATCTTTTTCATACGGCATGATAAGACCGATTTCACCGACATAATCGGGATGGCAGAAGACCTGCGCCGGGCCGTCACTGCGCTGGCGCAACTGGTGGATCCAGCCGCGTTTAAGCAGTTCGTCGCGCAGAACCATGCCGGAGAGGTGATGGTTGCGAAACAGTTCGCTCCCCTCACCGGTTTCCATCAGTTCAATAAAGCGTAGCTGGATGGGGCGCGTCTGGATCCACGCCAGAAAGGTGTCGAGTTGATGGTGATTAACGTCGCGCATTAACACGGTGTTGACTTTGACTTTGGCAAAGCCAGCGCTAAAAGCGGCATCGATACCGTCCATCACCTGGCGGAATTTATCCTGGCCGGTAATGGCGTGAAACTGGCGGGCGTCGAGGCTGTCGACGCTGACGTTGATGGCGGTCAACCCGGCGTCGCGCCACTGGGCAACGTCGCGGGCGAGGCGATAACCGTTGGTGGTCACCGCAATCTGGCGGATGGCGCTGTTTTCACGCACTGCGGCGATGATGTCAGCAAAATCGCGACGTAGCGACGGTTCACCGCCCGTCAGGCGCACTTTTTCGGTGCCCATCGCGCTGAAGGCGCGGGTCACACGACGAATTTCATCGACGCTGAGAAAGCCATTGTTGTTGACGCCGCCCGGCTTGTAACCGTCCGGCAGACAGTAGGTGCAACGGAAATTGCACACATCGGTAATCGACAAACGCAAGTAGTAAAACTTGCGCGCGAACGCATCAGTCAGTTGTGAGGCCATGTACACCTTTCCAAATACGGGAGATGCAGTCATTTCTTCCTGCACCCTGGCAGCAAGAGCCTTTGCTCTGCTACGGCCAAAGCACCGTATCTGTCGACTTAGGTGGCTGAGGCTTGAGTGTATGTTATGTAGTAACGCTAAAATTGCTGTTGGCGATAGTAGCGCGATAGTCGGAATTTCGCCATCATGATTGTCGCTATATAAAATAATACATAGCGACTTGATCGTGCATTTTCGTTACAGACTACGCGAAAATCGCGCTTTTGCTTTGATATGTGTCATTTTCCGCTCTGCACGGCATCGTCTTTTAGTGGTATTTACGCTACCGTAGCGCGACAAAAAATTCATAAGGAGCAATTATGCGTAATCGCACCCTTGCAGACCTCGATCGTGTTGTCGCCCTCGGCGGCGGGCATGGCCTCGGGCGTGTGATGTCCTCCCTTGCCTCGCTGGGATCGCGGCTGACCGGCATTGTCACCACCACCGATAACGGCGGTTCGACCGGGCGAATTCGCCGCTCTGAAGGCGGCATCGCCTGGGGCGATATGCGTAACTGTTTGAACCAATTGATTACCGAACCGAGCGTGGCCTCGGCAATGTTTGAGTATCGTTTTAGCGGGAATGGCGAACTTTCCGGGCATAACCTCGGAAACCTGATGTTAAAGGCGCTCGATCACCTGAGCGTGCGGCCTCTGGAAGCGATCAATTTAATTCGCAACTTATTAAAGGTAGATGCCTTTTTGATCCCGATGTCCGAACAGCCGGTGGATTTAATGGCGACGGACAGTGAAGGCAATGTCGTCTACGGTGAAGTCAATATTGACCAGCTTCACGCGCCGGTGCAGGAACTGATGCTGTCGCCCAAAGTCCATGCCACCCGCGAAGCGGTGCAGGCAATTGCCGAAGCGGATTTGATTATTATCGGCCCCGGCAGTTTTTACACCAGCCTGCTGCCGCTGCTGCTGCTTGATGATTTGGCGCAGGCGCTGCGCCGCACGCCAGCGCCGGTGGTCTATATCGGCAACCTCGGTAAAGAACTCAGCCCCGCCGCCGCCCGCCTGTCGCTTGCCGATAAACTGGCGATACTGGAACAGTACATCGGCAAGCGCATTATCGATGCGGCGATTGTCGGGCCAAAAGTGGATGTCAGCACGGTGACGGACAGGCTGATTATTAAGGAAGAGCTGGAAGCCAGCGATATTCCCTATCGTCACGACCGCCATTTGCTGCGCAGTGCGCTGGAAAAAGCGGTACAGCAATTGGGTTAATGCGCTGGCAGGGATTTTTGCTTCCTGCCAGCGCATTGCTTAATTTCTTAAGGTTGGCTTAAAAAACGGCTGTCAGCATAGCGCTACTTTCATTGCAGGAACTGAGTATGCGCAAGCTGCACTTTTGTCGGCCAACCTTAAGCCGTCTTCACGTTATCCTTCTCTTTGCGTTCTTTATTGCGCTGGGCCTCAATATCGCCTTTTATCACCAGGCCTTTCAGTTATTGCCGGTCAACAGCGTACATAACTGGCTGGTGTTTATTTCCATGCCGCTGGTGGCCTTCAGCGTGATGAATATTGTGCTGACGCTGGCCTCGTTTATTCGCCTTGATCGCCTGGTGCTGACTGTATTTGTGCTGGTCAGCGCCGCCGCGCAATATTTTATTTCGACCTTTGGCATCATCATCGACCGCTCAATGATCACCAATATTCTCGACACTACACCGGCGGAAAGTTTCGCCTTAATGTCGACAAAAATGGTGCTGACACTGTTATTAACCGGCCTGCTGCCGGTGATTATTGCCTGGTGGATAAAAATTAAACCCAGCCGCTCCGGGGTACGCAGCATTCTGCTACGCGTTACCAGCGTGCTGATTTCAGCGTTAATTATCGTCGCCGTTGCGCTGCTGTTTTATAAAGATTACGCCTCGCTGTTTCGCAATAATAAGGAGCTGGTGAAATCGCTCAGCCCGTCGAATTCCATTACCGCGTCGCTGTCGTGGTATGCCCACAACCGCATGGACAACCTGCCGCTGGTACGCATCGGTGAAGATGCGCGTCAACGTCCGGAAATGCAAAACGGCCCGCGTAAAAACCTGACCATTCTGGTGCTGGGCGAAACTTCGCGCGCGGCCGATTTTTCCCTCGGCGGTTACAGTCGGGAAACTAACCCGCTATTAAAACAGGACAATGTTATCTATTTCCCGCACGCCACGTCCTGTGGCACCGCCACGGCGGTTTCCGTGCCCTGTATGTTTTCAGGAATGACACGCGCCCATTACGACGATCAACTGGCCCATCACCGCGAAGGGTTACTGGATATTGTGCAGCGCGCCGGAATTAACGTGTTGTGGAATGAAAATGACGGCGGCTGCAAAGGCGTATGCGATCGCGTGCCGCATAAAGATATGACGCAATTTAACCTCGCTGATTACTGCATTGAAGGGGAATGCCAGGACGAGATCTTATTTCGCGATCTCGCCCGCGATATCGATAAATTACCGGGCGACGGGCTGATTGTTTTACACACGATTGGTAGTCACGGGCCTACTTATTACCACCGTTACCCTTCTCAGTTCAGGAAATTTACTCCGACCTGCGATACCAATGAAATTCAGACCTGTTCCCGGCAGCAACTGGTGAACACCTACGACAACACGATTTTGTATGTCGACTATATTGTTGATAAAGCGATTAAATTGCTGCAATCAAAACAGGATAAATACACCACCAGCCTGATCTATCTCTCGGATCACGGAGAGTCGCTTGGCGAAAATGGTGTCTATTTGCACGGGCTGCCGTACTCGATTGCGCCTGATACACAAAAACAGGTTCCGTTGCTTATTTGGCTGTCGGCGGATTATCAAAAACGTTATGGCATCAACGGCCAATGTTTGCAGAAAAATGCGCGGGAGAAGGCGGTTTCTCAGGACAACCTCTTCCCGACCATGTTGGGTATACTGGGCGTCAGCACGAAAGAGTACCGCTCAGAAGAGGATATTCTCATGCCGTGCCGGGAGCAGGTGAAATGAAAATTCTGGTGATTGAAGACGATGCCCTGCTGTTGCAGGGGTTGATTCTGGCGATGCAAAGCGAAGGCTACGCCTGTGATGGTGTTTCCACCGCCCACGAAGCAACGCTGTGTCTGGCAAATGGTCATTACAGCCTGATTGTGCTTGATTTAGGGCTACCCGATGAAGATGGTTTGCACCTGCTAACCCGGCTGCGACGGGAAAAATATACCCAGCCGGTGCTGATCCTGACCGCCCGCGATACCCTTGAAGATCGCGTTGCCGGGCTGGATACCGGCGCGGATGATTATCTGATAAAACCCTTCGCGCTGGATGAACTGAATGCCCGCATCCGCGCGCTGCTGCGTCGTCATCATAATCAGGGCGATAATGAAATCACCCACGGCAACCTGACGCTGAACGTGACCCGTCGCCAGGCGTGGCTGGATAAGCAGTTGCTGGAGTTGACACCAAAAGAGTACGCGCTGTTATCACGCCTGATGCTGAAAGCAGAAAGCCCGGTACACCGGGAAATTCTCTACAACGATATTTACAACTGGGATAACGAACCCTCTACCAACACGCTGGAAGTGCATATTCATAACCTGCGGGACAAGATTGGTAAGTCCCGCATACGTACGGTGCGTGGGTTTGGCTATATGCTGGTACAACCGCAGGAACACACTGATTAATGGTCCTTTTCAATTTCCGGCACTGGAGTATGCGCCGCCGTTTGCTGCTGACTATCGGCGGCATTCTGCTGTTTTGCCAGTTGGTCAGCGTCTTCTGGCTGTGGCATGAAAGCGAAGAGCAAATCCAGTTGCTGGTGCAAAGCGCTATCCATAACCATAACAACCGCAAGCATATCGAGCATGAAGTGCGCGAAGCGGTCGCCAGCCTGCTGGTGCCCAGCCTGCTGATTATCGGCCTCGCGCTGCTGATCTGTATGCAGGCGGTAAAAGCCATTACCCGCCCGCTGTCCGAGCTTCAGCGCGAGCTGAACAAACGCACGCCGAATAATTTGCAGCCAATCACCCTGAACCATAGCGTCAGCGAAGTGGAAGCGGTGACCTCCTCGATTAACGAACTGGTTTCCCGGCTGACATTAACCCTCGACCGGGAACGGCTTTTTACCGCTGACGTCGCCCACGAGCTGCGTACCCCGCTCGCCGGGCTGCGTTTGCATCTGGAGTTAATGGCAAAAACCAACGGTGTGAATGTCGATCCGCTGGTGCAGCGTCTCGATCAGATGACGGAAAATATTGCGCAGTTGCTGCTGCTTGCCCGAGTCGGGCAGTCATTTTCTGCGGGTAGCTATCAACAAGTAATGCTGCTGAAAGATGTGGTGCTGCCGATGACAGAGGAGCTGACGACAATGCTGGTCGCGCGTGATCAGCGTTTAGTTGTGCCGGTCAACAGCGATGATATGGCGGTGGCGGGCGATGCCACGCTGTTGCGCCTGCTGGTGAGAAACCTGGTGGAGAATGCGCATCGCTACAGTCCGGAGGGATCCGCCATTACCGTGCGTGTAGAACGCGCTGAAACGCCGATCCTCGCGGTGGAAGACGAAGGCCCTGGCATTGACGAAAGTCGCAGTGGGGAGCTTAGCAAGGCGTTTGTACGCATGGACAGCCGGTACGGCGGCACCGGCCTGGGATTGAGTATTGTCTCGCGGATCGCGCAACTGCATGACGCACAGTTTTTCCTGCACAACCGCCAGACACAAAGCGGCGTGCGGGCGTGGATAAAATTTGCGCCGCCCGACAAAGGGATGCTCAGTAACTCAGCACCCACAGATGAGTGAAGCCAATCACTAATGCCAGCGCAAAGGCGACGGCGATAAATTCACGAATGTTAATGTGTTGCATCAGACTTTCCTCCAGCGAACTGAAGGAGAGTTTGCGCAAAGTTTGTTAAGCCAACATTAAGACGCAGCAATGAACAGATCGCGCAGTTGATGAAGCTGGTCGCGCACTTGCGCCGCCTCTTCGAACTCCAGATTCTGCGCATGCTGCATCATCTGCCCTTCCAGTTCATGAATTTTCTGTTGCAGTGCTTTTGGCGTCAGCGCCAGCTCAGCGGCTTCCACCTGCACAGGCGAACGGGATTTACCGCGCCCTTTGGCGCGCGTTTTCGCCAGCCCTTCGCCCATTGCCAGAATATCCACCACTTTCTTGTTCAGACCCTGCGGCGTAATACCGTGCTCTTCGTTATAGCGCTGCTGTCGCTCGCGGCGGCGTTCGGTTTCGCCAATCGCTTTCGCCATTGACGGCGTGATTTTATCGCCGTACAGAATCGCTTTACCATTGATGTTACGCGCCGCGCGACCGATGGTCTGGATAAGCGAACGCTCGGAACGCAGGAAACCCTCTTTGTCCGCATCAAGGATTGCCACCAGCGACACTTCCGGCATATCCAGCCCCTCACGCAGCAAGTTGATGCCCACCAGCACATCAAACTCACCCAGGCGCAAATCGCGGATAATTTCCATACGCTCGACGGTATCGATATCCGAGTGCAGGTAACGCACCTTTTCGCCGTGCTCTTCCAGATATTCGGTAAGATCTTCCGCCATGCGTTTGGTCAGCGTGGTGACCAGCACACGTTCGTTGATTTCCACGCGCTTGCGGATTTCCGACAGCAGATCGTCCACCTGAGTGGCAACCGGGCGCACTTCGATAATCGGATCGAGCAGCCCGGTCGGGCGCACCACCTGGTCGATCACTTCTTCGCCCGATTTTTCCAGCTCGTAGTTACCCGGCGTCGCCGAGACGTAAATCGACTGCGGAGCCAGCGCTTCGAACTCTTCGAACTTCAGCGGGCGGTTATCCAGCGCCGACGGCAGACGGAAACCGTACTCCACCAGCGTCTCTTTACGCGCGCGGTCACCGCGATACATCCCGCCAATTTGCGGAATGGTAACGTGGGATTCGTCGATAATCAGCAGGCCATCCGCTGGCAGGTAATCAAACAGCGTCGGCGGCGGCTCGCCCGGCCCGCGCCCGGAAAGATAACGCGAGTAGTTTTCGATCCCCGAGCAGTAACCCAGCTCGTTCATCATCTCCAGATCGAACTGCGTACGCTGGCTAAGGCGCTGCTCTTCCAGCAATTTGTTGTTTGCCAGCAGCGATTTGCGGCGATCCGCCAGTTCGACTTTGATCTCTTCCATCGCCTGTATAATGCGCTCACGCGGCGTCACATAGTGGGTTTTCGGGTAGATGGTAAAACGCTGGATAGTTGATTCGATATGGCCGGTCAGCGGGTCGAACAGCGACAGGCGCTCTACCTCTTCATCGAACAGTTCGACGCGCAGCGCCAGGTCGTCCGATTCCGCCGGGAAGATATCGATAACTTCGCCGCGCACGCGGAATGTCCCGCGCTGGAACGCTTGATCGTTGCGGGTGTATTGCAGCTCGGTCAGGCGGCGCAGAATAGAGCGCTGATCGATGATCATCCCTTTGGTCAGGTGCAGCATCATCTTCAGGTACAAATCGGGATCGCCCAGACCGTAGATAGCGGAAACGGATGCCACCACTACCACGTCGCGCCGCTCAAGCAGTGCTTTGGTGGCCGATAAACGCATCTGCTCGATGTGTTCGTTCACCGAGGCATCTTTTTCGATAAAGGTATCCGAACTCGGGACATAGGCTTCCGGCTGGTAGTAGTCGTAGTAGGAGACGAAATACTCCACCGCATTGTCCGGGAAGAACTCTTTCATCTCGCCATAGAGCTGAGCCGCCAGCGTTTTATTCGGTGCCAGCACCATCGTTGGGCGTTGCAGATCGGCAATCACATTCGCCACGGTGAACGTCTTCCCTGAACCGGTTACCCCGAGCAACGTCTGGTGCGCGAGACCGTCTTCCAGCCCTTCCTTGAGGCGACGGATTGCTTCAGGCTGATCGCCTGAAGGGCGAAAAGCGGAATTCAGTTTGAACGGTTTACTCATGAATGCACCTGATGAAGGAATGAGCGGGCAGGTAAGATATTTTACTCACCCTTCTGGCTTTTGCCAACCACTGATACTGGATAAAAAAACAGTAACGAGATCGCCAATATGTTCTACCCCCCGTTAAGGCACAGCTTCCTGCCTGAAATTTCAATGTGGACAAGATAATAGATCCTGCCGTTGAGGTTATCCCCAGAACTTTACATCTTTTAACATTTGTCAAGGCCGCGTTTGAAAGTTTTGTGGCAAGGGGTGACACTTTTCTTACAGGCATTGCTTTTATATAACTCATTAATATTAAAAGGAAATACAAAAAAGTCCGGTTTCGCATCAATTCAGGCGCAAGCCGCGTCGTCTCTCGCTTGCCACGCGTTTTCTAACTCTAATACACAAGGTTATCCACAGGAATAGTGGATAACTGCCGCCAGGCCGGACACCCCGCCTTCCGCCAAATTCCCCTTTCGGCCCAAAAACGGCTGACTAAAAAATTTTTATCACTTCTTTTTGATAATTATCAGCTAACGAAACGCGGGATCTGCATGAGATCATCCTCACATTTTGCGGCTTTTCTGCACCAACAGCCGCCACGCTAAGCACCGGCAAAGTGCAGAATTTTTACCTGGGATTGTGTCTCATCACATATTAATCGCACGTTTTCTCAGCGCTATCCGAAAAAAAGCTCCTTTGACGGGTTCTGGCAAGCCTTTTGCAAATCCTTATTGACACCAGATCCGGACAAGGAGCGGATAATGTTGAGCTTACGGGCAGTAAACCAGTATTACGGCAACCAACATACCTTATGGGACGTGGACCTCGATTTAACCCCCGGCAGATGCACGTCAGTGATCGGCCTGCCCGGCATGGGCAAGACCACGCTCGTGAATTGCATCACCGGTGTTTTACCTGTCGAAAGCGGCAGCATGATCTGGCAGGAAGCTGGCGCACCGCCGCGTGACCTGCTGATGCTGCAAGCCGAACACCGCAGCGCGGTGGGTATCGGTTATGTTCCGCAGGACCGGCGGATCTTTTCGCAACTGACGGTGGAGGAGAATCTCCATGTGGCAATGCGCGCCGCCAGCGATCCAGGCAGCGCAATGAGCCGGGATATTTACGACCTGTTCCCGGAACTCTATGGGCTGCGCCAGTTACGCGGCGCGCTATTGTCAGAAGATAATCAGCAGCAGTTGTCGATGGCGCGGGCGCTGATCACCCGCCCGCAGTTACTGATTCTGGACGAACCGACGCGCGGGCTGGGCCAGGCGTTTATCCATAAACTGGGCAATTTGATCGTGCGGCTTAATCAGGAGTTCGGTATGACGATATTACTGGCGGAGCAGCAACTGTCGCTGATCCGCCGGGTCGCTGACCGCTTCTGCCTGTTGCATCGCGGACGCAACGTGGCCGAAGGGGATATCAGGCAGTTAGATGATCCGATGCTGGCGCACTGGATGTCGCCGGAGTCAGTACGCTGAGATCGAGATAATGACCTGTTTTTTCCTGTTCCGGCGCGTGGGCAAACCAGGGGATTTCGCCAATTAGCGGAGCCTGCATCACGCGCCGAAGCGTTTCCAGATACGCCTGATGACGTTTACCCGGTTTGACCACGTCATTGGCAATCCAGCCCGCAAGCCGTAAACCCGCTTGGCGAACCGCCTGTGCGGTTAACATCGCATGGTTGATGCAACCCAACTTCACGCCTACCACCAGGATCACCGGCAGTTGTTCCTCTTTCACCCAATCGGCAAAGGTCAGCGTGTCGGACAGCGGCGTGAACCAGCCACCTGCGCCTTCCACCAGCAGCCACTCGGCCTGCGTTTCCAGATGCCGCAGACCGGCTGACATCACTTCAGCCTCAATGGGCTCACCGACATCGGCACTGACAATATGCGGCGAAGTCGGCTCAGCGAAGGTATACGGGTTCACCGTTTTATACACCAGCGGCAGGCTGCTGTGCTGCTGTAAGGCCAGCGCATCGCTGTTACGCAACCCGTCTACGGTCATTTCACTGCCGGAGGCCACCGGTTTGTAACCGGCGCTGCGTAAACCGCGCAGGTTTGCCGCCTGTAACAGCGCACAACTGGCGACGGTTTTCCCCACTTCGGTGTCGGTTCCGGTGACAAAGTAGCGTTCAGTCACGTTTGATTACTCCCCAAAAAAGTTGATACGTCAGCGGGAATTTTCCCTGCCGTTGCGGCCAGCCGAGCTCCAGGCGTTGCAGCTTGCCGCGCGTCAGCCCCTGCTGCCTGCCCGCATGAAGGTGCGTTGCGCCAATGCCTTTGAGCGATCGCAGCGCGCTGGCGGCATCATCGAAATAAAGAGTGATGTTCTCCACCCCGCTTCGCACGTGCCAGCCGCGCAATGCCTGCTCAATGGCCTGCACCGGTAAAAAACGGTTGGCATGCGGCAGCGTATCTACCGCCTGCCAGGCCTGGTTCAGCTCTGGTAGCGAGGCTTCAGCAAGGGTGGTAAACGCCACGCAGCCGCCGGGTTGCGCTACGCGATAAAGCTCGCTGACGGCCTGGCGCAAATCGTCGCACCACTGCACCGCAAGGTTGCTCCACACCAGTGAAAATTGCGCCGCTTCCAGCGGCATCGCTTCAATATCCCCGGCGATATAGCGCCGGGCGCTGTGCTGGCGGCGCGCCTCATCGAGCATTGACGGTGAGAGATCCAGCGCGGTTACCTCGCAACCCTGCGCATGCCAGTAACGGCTCATGGTGCCCGGCCCGCAACCGGCATCCAGCACGCGCGCAGGCGTGATATCGTCCAGTTGCGACAGCAGCCGATCGGCGCTCAGGCGCTGCAATTCATCGTGGCGGGCATAGCTTTGCGCGGCGCGGCCAAACGCGGCGGCTACGGCCTGTTTATTCACCGGCATGTAACGCCTCCAGCAAACGGTCGATATCCTCCGGCTCGTGGGCAGCGGTTAACGTCAGGCGCAAACGCGCCGTGCCGGGTGGCACCGTGGGCGGGCGAATCGCGGTGACGAAAATCTGCTGCTGGCGCAGGCGTTCGGCAAGCTGCAAGGCGCGGCGATTATCACCGACGATCAGCGGCTGAATCGCGCTGCTGGCGTCGGTCGTCTTTAGATTCATTGCGCGCGTGCCCTGGCGAAAACACGCAATCAGCGCAGCGAGTTTTTCCCGCCGGGCGTCGCCTTCCGCGCTGCGGATAACCTGCAATGACGCGCTCAACGCCACCGCCTGCGCGGGCGGCATTGAGGTGCTGTAAATCAGATGGCGCGCGAACTGCACTAAATAGTCGGCAACGCTGGCGCTGCACAGCACCGCCGCACCGCTCACGCCAAAGCCTTTGCCAAAGGTGACAATGAGGATTTCCGGCTTGATACCATGCAAATAACAACTGCCGCGCCCCTGCTCACCCAGCACGCCAATGCCGTGGGCGTCATCGACCATCAGCCACGCCTGTGCTTGCTGCGTTGCTCCGGCAATTGCCGTGAGCGGCGCGCTGTCGCCATCCATACTGAAAACGCCTTCGGTCACCACAAGCTGGTGCCCGTCAATCGGTTTGTCCAGAAGCATGCTCAGTTGCCCGACATCGTTGTGGGCGAAACGGCGCAACTGCGCCGGGCTGAGGGTGGCGGCTTCCAGCAGTGAGGCGTGGCTGAGTTTATCGGCGACGATGCGGTCATCTTTACCAGTCAGCGCGCTGATCACTGCCTGATTCGCTGAGAAGCCGGAGATAAACAGCAGCGCGCGATCGTACCCGAGCCAACCCGCCAGTTCACTTTCCAGCGCCTGATGCGCCGCCGTATGACCGGTAACATGCCCGGAGCCACCGCTACCGACACCGTAGCGATCCGCCCCCTGTTGCCAGGCGCGGATGACCGCTGGATGCTGGCTTAAGCCGAGATAATCATTACTCGAAAAGTTACAAAAACGCTGCCCG
The DNA here is from genome assembly GCA_030704225.1 of Kosakonia sp. H02. Lineage (NCBI taxonomy): Bacteria > Pseudomonadati > Pseudomonadota > Gammaproteobacteria > Enterobacterales > Enterobacteriaceae > Kosakonia > Kosakonia styphnolobii. Next base: position 1,580,464 of record CP131915.1, on the reverse strand, counting down.
TCAAGGGTTAACCAACGCCCTGCGCCCTGCCCGACAGTTAATCGCGTGCGCAGGGCATCTGCCGCGCGGCGTTGGCTCAGCGCGGCATCAATGGTCTCTTGCCAGGTCATACGGCGGCCGCGTTGTAGAACTGATCCGTGTCGGCGTGCAGGAGTTGTTGCTCAATTTGCTGTTGCTGTTCGTTATCGCCGTTCAGCACCCCGGTTTGCTGCGGGTTCAGCCCCAGTTTGTGGAACAGTTGCAGATCTTTGTCCTCTTCCGGGTTCGGCGTGGTCAGCAGTTTGCAGCCGTAGAAGATGGAGTTCGCTCCCGCCATAAAGCACATGGCCTGAGTTTGCTCGTTCATCTGCTCGCGACCGGCAGAGAGGCGCACATACGAGGTGGGCATCATGATACGCGCCACGGCAATAGTGCGAATAAAATCAAATGCATCGACGTCATCGTTATCAGCAAGCGGCGTGCCTTTCACTTTCACCAGCATGTTGATCGGCACACTTTCCGGCGGCGTAGGCAGGTTCGCCAGTTGCAGCAGCAAACCGGCTCTGTCTTTCACCGTTTCACCTAAGCCAACAATGCCGCCAGAACAGACTTTGATCCCGGCATCGCGCACTTTATCCAGCGTGTCGAGACGCTCCTGATAAGTACGGGTGGTGATGATATTGCCGTAGAACTCTGGCGAGGTATCGAGGTTGTGGTTGTAGTAATCCAGCCCGGCGTGAGCCAGACGCTGGGCCTGGTTTTCATTGAGCGTGCCGAGCGTCATACAGGCTTCCAGCCCCATCGCTTTTACCCCTTCGACCATCTGTTCGAGGTAAGGCATATCGCGATCGTTAGGGTTTTTCCATGCCGCGCCCATGCAGAAGCGCGTGGAACCGGCCAGCTTCGCTTTGCGGGCAGATTCCAGCACCTGCCCGACTTCCATCAGGCGTTCAGATTCCAGCCCGGTTTTATACCGGGCGCTCTGCGGGCAATATTTGCAATCTTCCGGGCAGGCCCCGGTTTTGATCGACAACAGCGTGCTGACCTGCACCTGGCGCGGGTCAAAATGCTGACGGTGAACCTGCTGCGCTTCAAACAGCAGATCGAGGAGCGGTTTTTCAAACAGGGCGGTGACTTGCGACAAAGTCCAGCGTGCGTGGTGAGCCATCGGGCATCTCCAAAAGGTGTTGTAAAATCGTTATTCGGTGTAGACTCGTAAACCTAAAACTTTTTAATTTGGTTTACAAGTCGATTATGACCCCGGACGATTTAACCTTCGATCAACGCCATATCTGGCATCCTTACACTTCCATGACCTCTCCTCTTCCCGTCTACCCGGTGCACTCTGCGCAGGGCTGCGAGCTGCAACTCGCCAGCGGCGAGCGGCTGGTGGACGGTATGTCCTCCTGGTGGGCGGCGATCCACGGTTATGGTCACCCGGCGCTGAATGCGGCGATGAAAGGGCAAATCGACGCGGTTTCCCATGTCATGTTTGGCGGCATCACCCATCAGCCAGCGATTGATCTGTGCCGCAAACTGGTGGCGATGACACCCGAGGCGCTGGAGTGCGTGTTTCTTGCCGATTCCGGTTCGGTCGCTGTGGAAGTGGCGATGAAAATGGCGCTGCAATACTGGCAGGCGAAAGGCGAGGCGCGGCAGCGTTTTCTCACCTTTCGCAACGGCTACCACGGCGACACGTTTGGCGCGATGTCGGTGTGCGACCCCGACAACTCGATGCACAGTTTGTGGAAAGGCTATTTGCCGGAAAACCTGTTTGCGCCTGCGCCACAAAGCCGCTTCGATGGCGAGTGGGACGAGCACGATATGGTCGCGTTTGCGCGCCTGCTGGCGGCCCATCGTCATGAAATCGCGGCGGTGATCCTCGAACCCATCGTGCAGGGCGCGGGCGGGATGCGCATTTATCACCCGGAGTGGCTAAAACGCATCCGTAAGATGTGCGATCGCGAAGGGATCCTGTTAATAGCCGATGAAATCGCCACCGGTTTTGGCCGCACCGGCAAGCTGTTTGCCTGTGAACATGCGGGCATTACGCCGGACATTCTGTGCCTCGGCAAGGCGCTGACCGGCGGCACCATGACACTTTCGGCAACCCTGACCACGCGTGACGTTGCCGAAACCATCAGCAACGGCGAGGCGGGCTGCTTTATGCACGGCCCGACGTTTATGGGTAATCCGCTGGCATGCGCGGCGGCGGCGGCAAGCCTCAGCATCCTTGAAAGCGGCGAATGGCAGAGCCAGGTGGCGGCCATTGAAGCGCAACTTAAAGCCGAACTGGCCCCGGCGAAAGCGGCGCACACCGTGGCGGATGTGCGGGTACTGGGCGCAATCGGCGTGGTGGAAACCCGCTCGCCGGTGAATATGGCAGCACTTCAGCGTTTCTTTGTGGAACAAGGCGTGTGGATCCGCCCGTTTGGTCGCCTGATTTATCTTATGCCGCCGTATATCATCACCCCGCAACTGCTCTCGCGTTTAACGCACGCCGTGAATGCCGCCGTCCTGCGCCATGACCTGTTCGCCGACGAATAACCGGGGGATGCACTACACTTCTGGATTACTGATCTGAGATCCGGAGGAAACATGGCAATTTTAATGGTACTGACCTCGCATGACAGGCTCGGTGATACCGGCAAAAAGACCGGCTTCTGGCTGGAGGAGTTTGCCGCGCCCTGGTATGTCTTTCAGGATGCAGGGCTGGACGTTGTGCTGGCCTCACCGGCAGGCGGGCAGCCGCCGCTCGATCCGAAAAGTGATGAGCCTGATGCGCAAACCCAGGACACCGAACGTTTTCGCAAAGATGAAAAAGCCCAGCAGGCGCTGGCGAATACCCTGGCGCTAAGCAGCATTTCCGCCAGTGATTACGATGCAGTTTTCTACCCCGGCGGCCACGGCCCGCTGTGGGATCTGGCGGAGCACCCTATTTCGATTGCCCTGATTGAAAAATATTGGGCCGAGGGCAAACCGGTGGCGGCGGTGTGCCACGCACCGGGCGTGCTGTGTCATACCCACAAACCGGACGGTTCACCGCTGGTGCAGGGTAAACGGGTGACCGGTTTTACCAATAGCGAAGAAGAAGCGGTCGGCCTGACCAAAGTGGTTCCGTTTTTAGTGGAAGATGCGTTAAAACAAGCGGGTGGGCAATTCGAACGCGCCAATGACTGGGGCGTTCATGTGGTGACCGACGGGCATTTGATTACCGGGCAGAACCCGGCGTCTTCCGCCGAGACCGCACAAGAGTTGCTGAAACTACTGCATCGCTAATCAAGGAGCACAAATGAAGCTGGTCAGTCATGATTTACGCGACGGCGAGAAGTTGCCGCTACGTCATGTGTTCAATGGCATGGGCTATGACGGCGACAATATCTCTCCGCATCTGGCGTGGGACGAGGTGCCCGCCGGGACAAAGAGTTTTGTCGTGACCTGTTATGACCCGGATGCGCCCACCGGCTCCGGCTGGTGGCACTGGATTGTGGCGAATCTTCCCGCAGATACCCGCGTGCTGCCGCAAGGCTCCGGCTCCGGTATCGCCGCGCTGCCGGACGGCACCGTGCAAACGCGCACCGATTTCGGTAAAGCCGGTTACGGCGGCGCTGCACCACCGAAAGGCGAAACCCACCGTTATATCTTCACCGTTCACGCGCTGGATGTGGATCATCTTGATGTCGATGAGAGCGCCAGCGGCGCGATGGTCGGCTTCAATGTGCATTTCCATTCGCTCGCCAGCGCGTCGATCACCGCCCTTTTCAGCTAAAAAACACGGGATTTACAGCCGATTGTGCAAATCGGCTTCCCGTTTCGCTCAACTTAGTATAAAAAAGCAGGCTTTGAGCCATTCATTTCAACTTGCATAGTCTGGAGCACCCCTTGAACACATCATCGGTTTCCCGTCTGGCGCTGGCGCTCGCTTTTGGCGTGACACTGACCGCCTGTAGCTCAACCCCGCCGGCTGAACGTCCGTCTGAACAAGCTGCACCGGGTACCTCCGCGCGCCCCATCCTTAGCGCGGGTGAAGCGAAAAACTTCACGGCAGATCGGTATTTCATCTCCCTGGCCTCTAATAGCGCGCCATGGAAACCTTACGCCATTCGTTTGCCGGAAAAAGCGAATTTCGTCGTTGGGCCAGCGGGTACGCCGGGCGTGACGCATACCACCATTCAGGCGGCGGTTGACGCGGCCATTAATAAACACGCCAGCGAGCGTCAGTACATTGCCGTGATGCCGGGTGAATATGAAGGCACCGTCTATGTTCCGGCGGCGTCGGGCAGCGTGACCATTTACGGCACCGGTGAGAAAGCGGCGGATGTGAAAATCGGCCAGGCGATCGACTCTGAAATCGATCCGGCCAGCTGGCGCCGCCTGGTGAACCCATCGGGCAAATATATGCCGGGTAAACCTGCCTGGTATATGTTCGATAACTGCCAGAGCAAACGCACCCAAACCGTGGGTGTGATGTGTTCAGCGGTGTTCTGGTCACAGAACAATGGCCTGCAACTGCAAAACCTGACCATTCAGAACACGCTGGGCGACAGCGTGGACGCGGGCAACCACCAGGCGGTGGCACTGCGTAGCGATGGCGATAAGGTGCAGATCAACAACGTGAACATTCTGGGCCGCCAGAATACCTTCTTTGTCACCAACAGCGGTGTCGATAACACGCTGCGTAGCGATCGTCAGACCCGTACGCTGGTGACCAACAGCTATCTGGAAGGTGATGTGGATATCGTTGCCGGTCGCGGTGCGGTGGTGTTTGATAACACCGATTTCCGCGTGGTGAACTCCCGTACTCAGCAGGAAGGCTACGTGTTCGCTCCGGCGACGCAGTCTAACCTTTTTTACGGCTTCCTCGCGGTGAACAGCCGCTTTAACGCCGCCGGTGACGGTGTCGCGCAACTGGGCCGTTCGCTGGATATCGACAGCAACACCAATGGCCAGGTTGTGATTCGCGATAGCGTGATTAACGAAGGCTTTAACGTGGCGAAACCGTGGGCCGATGCGACCGTTTCCGGTCGTGCCTATGCGGGCAATACCGGCACGGTGGATGATAAAGGCAACGTGCAGCGCGATCTGAACGATGCGCAGTTCAACCGCTTCTGGGAATTCAACAACCGCGGCGTGGGTAGCCAGGTTGTGGCTGAGCCGAAGAAGTAAGTTAGCCGCAATAACAAAAAACCTCGCAATGCGAGGTTTTTTTATGCCCGGATCAGGCGTAATTAAAACGCGTTTACTACCACCCACATTGGCCCCTGACCGACAGCGTAACGCGCCTTCTCGCTCAGCAGCCCCTGCGCACCGGCAATCTCATACAGCGCAATGTGATGGGATTTCTGCCCGGCGGCAATCAGGTATTTACCGCTGTTATCGATATTAAAGCCGCGCGGCTGGGTTTCCGTAGGCTGGAAACCTTCTACCGCCAGCACGCTGCCATCTTCCGAAATAGAGAAAATGGTCAGGGTGCTCGAGGTGCGGTCGCAGGCATATAAATGACGGCCATCCGGCGTGATATGAATGTCTGCGGCCCAGCGAGTGCCGGTGAAATCTGGCGGCATCATATCCAGCGTCTGCACGCATTCGATCTTGCCGTGCGGATCGCTCAGTTGCCACACATCTACCGTGCTGTTCAGTTCGTTAACGCAGTAGGCAAAACGCTGATTCGGATGGAAGGCCATATGGCGCGGACCGGCCCCTTCAACAGTAGCCACTTCCGCCGGATCCTGCGCGGAAAGACTGCCATCATCGGCGAGGGTAAACAGGCAAATACGATCCTGTTTCAGCGCCGGAACCCACAGCGTGCGGTTGTCCGGGGAGATATTGGCAGAGTGGCAGCCTTCCAGCCCTTCGACCACATCCACAATTTCGCCCGGAATGCCGTCGTCAAGACGAACCACGCTGACGCTACCGGCGTTATAGGAGGCGCTGAAGAGAAAACGCCCGCTGTGATCGGTGGAAATATGGGTCGGGCTGCCCGGCAGTGGCGCTTCGGCAGCGTAAGTCAGCACGCCATCATCCGGCGCAATGCGGTAAGCGATAACGCGAAATTCAGGGCGAACGCCCACGTAGAGGTAACGTTTATCCGGGCTGACAACCATTGGCTGCACCTGGCCGGGAACATCCACCACCTGGGCGAGCGTCAGGGTACCTTCTGGATTCAAACGCCAGACGTGGATCTGCTGGCTTTCTGGGCTGGCGGTATAAACGGTTTGTTTCATGAACACTCCTTTCCTCTAAATCTTCTCTGCGTTAAGTAACCAGGATAGCCGTTTTTGTAGGTTGATGCTTAAATTCGGCGTCAGATTTTGCTCATCCGGTGACCCGGTGTACCATCCCCGGACACTTGAATTTCAACAACGACCACGGAATACGATATGACATCGCGCGTTATTGCACTGGATTTAGACGGTACGCTCCTCACCCCGAAAAAAACGCTTTTGCCCTCGTCCCTGGAAGCACTGGCTCGCGCAAAAGCCGCCGGGCATCAACCCATTATCGTGACCGGTCGGCATCATGTTGCCATTCATCCTTTTTATCAGGCACTGGCGCTGGATACACCTGCAATTTGCTGTAATGGCACTTATTTGTATGATTATCATGCAAAAAAAATGTTATCCGCCGATCCATTGCCGGTTTCGCAAGCCCAGCAACTTATCACGCTGCTGGATGAGCACCAGGTGCACGGCCTGATGTATGTCGATAACGCTATGCTCTACGAAAAACCGACCGGCCATGTGCTGCGCACCAATACCTGGGCGCAGGCATTGCCGCCGGAGCAGCGCCCGGTGTTCCAGCAGGTCGATTCCCTGCGCGCCGCCGCAAAAGAGGTTGACGCCATCTGGAAATTCGCCCTGACCGATGAAGATACGCAAAAGCTGAAAACCTGTGTCCATCACGTCGAACAGTCGCTGGGGCTGGAGTGCGAATGGTCCTGGCACGATCAAGTCGATATTGCCCGCGCCGGCAACAGCAAAGGCAAGCGCCTGCGCGAATGGGTGGAATCTCAGGGGTTATCAATGAAAGATGTTGTCGCCTTTGGTGATAATTACAACGATATCAGCATGCTGGAAGCGGCAGGTGTCGGGGTTGCCATGGGCAATGCCGACGATGCGGTCAAAGCCCATGCCAACGTGGTGATTGGCGATAATACCGTCGATAGCATCGCCAGGTTTATCTATAAAGAACTGCTGTAATCAGGCGGTCACGCTTTTGGTGAGTGCGTACAGCCTGTAAAACAGGGCTGTACGCCGTGCTTTCTTGCCGACTAGCGATACTTATTACGTGGCGTTGCGACAAATGATAAGAGCGCAAAAGCGAAGGCGCCGAAGCGAATCGAGTAAGAATCATCTATATCATAATTAATATGGAGAAAGCCTTTCAGGAATGAGGTGCCATGTATAGCCAAACAAAACTGGATAGCGCCAATCCCAAAGACAAACAGAGTATAAAAAATAAAAAGCAATCGTGAATGCTTTCTGTTTACGTTGACCTTTCCCAGCATTAAACCGAAAACTATAGCCAATGAAAGTAAATAATATAAAACAACTGGCAGCCATGACGGTGAGTTGAAAACAATATCCTGTGCCATTATTACTGCTCGCCTGACAGTTGATACATAGACCAGCCAGTAACACCACTACTAAGCATGTCATTTCCAAGTGCAACTTTGCTCATTTGTTGCCACCCATAAAAATAATCGTTATACATTTCGTCCCACAATTTCCAGGATTTCTCGCGGGGCTCAAATACCTTGCGAAAAGCGCCATAGCCAGCAGTGGAAATATCCACAGCACCATAAATTAAATCACCGGTCTGGTTGCCGAAACCTAATTTATTTGCTGCATAACGGTAAGCATCACGAACCGTGCCTGATGCGTTTTCTCTAAACAGAAGATAATAGCCGTTTTCATAAACGTTATTAACTCCATGCAAAAGCATCGGTACACCGTAGCCAGCACATGCAGCGCCTAAAGACGCAACACATATCCCCGCGCCGCCGAAAACCTGTGAACCCCCACCGACAAAGCCCACCTGATGCAGGCCAATCTGCATCAAATTATCTATTTTTTCTTTTCTTACTATTGCGTATAGCTTTGCCTGTCTGGCGACGAGTTCTACGTCCTGACGACTGAGTTCCTGGATCTCGTGCTGTAGTAACTCAGCTGCACCTTTAAAAGTGAGGCAATTGGCATGTATATCATTAGTGAGATCCCGAACAAACTTTCCTGCTTTAGAGTAAAAATCTGAACGTAAGTACTGTAGATGCCTCGTTGACAGATTATGAGCAAGTTTCAGGAATTCGAAGCTCTTACGCTCAAATTCATCTTTATCCCGGTTGTGTGCATACATGTAGTCATCCCTTTCTTACTGTTAGGTAACGCTGACTAACTATACTGTCATTGCTGACCGATGGCGCACGCATCATCAAATTTTCGTCCGGGCAATTGTGGTACATGCGCTCACGAAGGACGCTAAGCGGTTCTATATGCACCATGGCTTTAAGGCTTCAACCACTCAGGAAAGGACATTATTCCTGGCATTGCCTAAATGTTAATGCCCATTTCCTGTAAATTACGCCGTAATCGACACGCTTTTGATTTGTGCGTACAGCCACTGGCCGGGTTTCACACTTAGCTCATCTCTGGCCCAGGGGCTGATACGCGCCCACACGGTGCGGCTGCCGACTTCAAGCTGCACTTCTACCTGCCCGTCGATATCAAAACACTGCACGACTTTGGCGCGCAGAATATTACGAATACTGGTATTCATCGGCGGCTGTAGTACCAGCGACACATCTGTCGCCTGAATGCGAATACGCAGCGCGCTTTTAATGGGGCGATCGACTTTATTCACCCAGATATGCTGATCGCCCAGCGCGAGCGCCGTCATTTCATAATGCGGATGATGCTCCAGCACTACCACTTTCAGCACGCTGCTCTGCTGCTCCGGCGGCAGCCACGGGTTCATCACCCGGCTTCCCCAGACTTCCTCCAGATTGCCAAAAGCTTTCACCTCGCCCGCTTCCAGCACCATCACTTTATCGGCCAGATGCAGGATCTCATCCAGCGAGTGGCTGACATACAGCATCGGGATATTGATCTCCTGCGCCAGACGTTGCAGGTACGGCAAAAGCTCACGCTTACGGGGAATATCGAGGGACGCCAGCGGCTCGTCCAGCAGCATTAATTCCGGCGCGGTTAATAAGGCGCGGCCAATCGCCACGCGCTGCTTTTCGCCGCCGGACAGGCTGCCGGGCAAACGCTCGAGCAGCGGTTCAATGCCTAACAGCGCCACCAGCTTATCAAACTGCCCGGCCATCGATTTCGCCATGCCATAGCGCAGATTGCCGCGCACGCTGTAGTGCGGGAACAGACGGGCATCCTGGAACACATAACCAACGCGGCGTTTCTCAGGCGGCAGACAAATTTTGCGATCGGTATCGAACAGCACGCGATCGTTAAGCACAATGCGGCCCTCTTGCGGGCGCGTCAGGCCACCGATGGCATTAATCAACGAGGTTTTTCCGGCACCGGACACGCCAAAAATGGCGGTGATCCCGCTGGCGGGCAGTGCTTCGGCAATGCGTAATTGATGCGTGCCCAGCGTCTGGGTGAAATTGAGTTCCAGCATGGCTTATCTCCCTGTCCGTTCGCGGCTAATACGTGCCAGCCACTCTGAAATCAGCAAGGAAATCAGCGCCAGAACAATCGAAATAATACACAGGCGCGCGGCAGCGCTTTCGCCGCCCGGCATCTGGATCAGGGTGTACATCGCCGAAGGAATCGTACGCGTTTCCCCCGGAATATTGGAAACAAAGGTGATGGTCGCGCCGAATTCACCCAGCGATCGGGCAAACGCCAGTACCGTACCGACAATAATCCCCGGCAGGGTCAGCGGTAAGGTGATGGTGAGAAAAACGCGCCAGCGCCCGGCACCTAACGTGCGGGCCGCCTGTTCAAGTTTGGTATCGACGCTTTCCAGCGCCAGGCGGATAGCGCGCACCATCAGCGGAAAAGACATCACCGCGGCGGCTAACACTGCACCGCGCCAGCTAAAGGCGAAGGTGATGCCAAACCAGTCGTACAGCCACTGGCCGATAAAACCGCGTCGGCCCATGGCAATCAGCAATAAGTAACCGACCACCACTGGCGGCAGCACCAGCGGAAGATGCAGCACACTGTCGAGGAGCGCTTTGCCCGGAAAGGTGCAGCGCACCAGTAACCAGGCAAAGAAAATCCCAAAGGGCAAACTGAGTAATACCGCCAGGGAAGAGACTTTAAGGCTGAGCAAAACAGCCTGCCATTCGGGATCCGTCAATATCATTCGTGCGTCGTAAATCCGTAACGTTTAAAAATTTCAGAAGCCTGCTGGCCTTTCAGGTAGTCATAAAACGCGCTTACCGTTGCGTTTTTATGCCCGTCAATAATAGCCAGCGGGTATTCCACTTTTTGGTGTGAATCTTCCGGGAAAGTGCCGACCACTTTCACCCCTTTGCTGGCGACCGCATCGGAGCCGTAGACAATGCCCAACGGCGCTTCGCTGCGTTCAACCAGAGCCAGTGCACCGCGTACATCTTCCGCCGGAGCCAGTTTCGGCGAGAGCGTCTCCCAGGCCCCGAGTTTTTGTAACGCCTCTTTGGCATAAATGCCGGCCGGAACGTGATCCGGGTCGCCAACGGCCAGACGTCCGCCTTTCAGCAGGCTGTTCCAGTCCGTTTTTGCATCAATCTTAATGTTGCCCTGCGCGCTGCTTTTCGGTGCAACCACCACCAGGCTATTGCCGAGCAGGGTTTCGCGGGTCGCCGTGTCGATAGATTTTTTCTCTACCGCATAATCCATCCATTTCTGATCGGCTGAAATAAACAGATCTGCCGGCGCGCCCGCTTCAATCTGGCGAGCCAGCGTCGAAGAGGAAGCGAACGAGGAAACGACCTCGACGTTTTTCTCTTTTTTATAGGCCGCCGCGATATCCTGCATCGCATTGGTCAATGACGCTGCGGCAAAAATGGTGATTTTACCCTCTTGTGCCAGCGCATGCCCGGCAACGGAAAGCGTTAATGTCGCTCCGGCAAAAAGGCGTAGCCATGTACGTGCCATTCTTCACTCCTGTAAGTATCGTTATATAGAAAAAAACATAACGATATTACCAGAGTTGTTCAGCACTCAGGTAATACCCATCAAGAATTAAAACCTATCTAAATATATCGGCCAGAATGCATAAGATCTTGAATGGCAGAAAGAGAAACGCCCACGAATGTGGGCGTTTTGGAAAGGATCAGTGCGACTGGCTGGATTGATCGCGGCGGTTTTCGCGGCGTCCAACGCCGGAAAACACGTTGAACACTTCACCCAGGCCATAAATCAGCCCGAGGATAATAGCCATAACCACGGGAACCATAATCACGGCAAAAACCAGGCTTTTCAACAACTCTAACATGGTCGTCTCCAGAAAGTAGGAATGCGGCATTCTAGCCTGAACGCGATGAAAAACACTCGCCTTTTGTGCGATTGATTTCGCAGCGTTGCTATGGATATCCGCGCCAGGCTAGGCTTGCCAGCGCTTTTCCTTCACAATAGCCTTTTTGCCAGGACATTGCGTAATGCAGGCTGAAATTCTCCTTACTCTCAAACTCCAGCAGCGTCTTTTTGCCGATCCGCGCCGCATCTCGCTGTTAAAACAGATTGCGCAAACCGGTTCTATCAGCCAGGGCGCAAAGAATGCTGGCATCAGCTATAAAAGCGCGTGGGATGCCATCAATGAGATGAATCAGCTCAGCGAACAGACGCTGGTTGACCGCGCTACCGGCGGCAAAGGCGGTGGCGGCGCGGTGGTTACGCGTTATGGTCAGCGCCTGATCCAGCTTTATGACCTGCTCGGTCAGATCCAGCAAAAAGCGTTTGATGTGCTGAGCGATGACGACGCCCTGCCGCTGAACAGCCTGCTGGCAGCCATTTCCCGCTTCTCATTGCAAACCAGCGCCCGCAATCAGTGGTTCGGCACGATTACCGCCCGCGATCATCAGCAGGTGCAGCAGCATGTTGATGTGCTGCTGGCTGATGGCGAAACGCGCCTGAAAGTGGCGATCACCGCGCAAAGCGGCGAACGGCTGGGCCTGGATGAAGGCAAAGAGGTGCTGGTGCTGCTGAAAGCGCCGTGGGTCAATATCACGCAGGATGCGCAGAAAGCAACGCAGGCGGATAACCAGCTCAGCGGGCGTATCAGCCATATTGAGCGCGGCGAACAGCAAAGCGAAGTGCTGATGACGCTGCCGGACGGCCAGGTCTTGTGCGCCACGGTGCCATCGATAGACGCTGATAATTTGCAGGAACAGCAGCAGGTGACGGCATATTTTAATGCCGATCGGGTGATTCTCGCCACGTTGTGCTGATGCCATTGACAAGTTGCGGCATTGTACGTATCCCTGAGCGTCTGTGCTGCAAAAAATGGGATATGTCATGTCATCATTGCAAATTTCGCAAGGCACGTTTCGTCTTAGCGATACCCGCACGCTGCATCTTGAACAGTTAACGCTGCGCGCGGGAGAAACCTGGGCCTTTGTCGGGGCGAACGGAAGTGGAAAATCGGCGCTGGCTCGCGCCCTGGCGGGTGAACTGACGTTGCTTAATGGCGAGCGCCAGTGCCAGTTTACCCGACTGACCCGCCTCTCTTTCGAGCAGTTACAAAAGCTGGTCAGCGAAGAGTGGCAACGCAACAACACCGATATGCTCAGCCCCGGTGAAGACGATACCGGGCGCACTACCGCCGAAATCATTCAGGATGAGGTTAAAAATCCTCAACGTTGCGCAGCGCTCGCGGCGCAGTTTGGCATTACCCATCTGCTGGATCGGCGCTTCAAATACCTCTCTACCGGCGAAACCCGTAAAACTTTGCTCTGCCAGGCGTTGATGTCTGAGCCGGAATTGCTGATTCTGGATGAGCCGTTTGACGGCCTGGATGTTAACTCCCGCCAGCAACTGGCTGAACTTCTGGCACGTTTAAACGCCGAGGGTTACACGCTTGTGCTGGTGCTTAACCGCTTTGATGAGATCCCCGATTTTGTGCAAAACGCTGGCGTACTGGTGGATTGCACCCTGACCGAAACCGGCGAGAAAACCGCACTGTTACAGCAGGCATTGATCGCGCAACTGGCCCACAGTGAGAAACTGGCGGGTATGACGTTGCCAGAGCCGGATGCCGCGCCCGCCCGCGAAACCCTCGACGCCGCCGCTCCGCTGATTGTGCTTAACGATGGCGTGGTCTCCTATAACGACAAGCCGATCATTAACCACCTTTCCTGGACGGTAAACGCAGGCGAGCACTGGCAAATCACCGGGCCAAACGGCGCGGGCAAATCAACGCTGCTGAGCCTGATAACCGGCGATCATCCGCAGGGTTACAGCAACGATCTGACGCTGTTTGGCCGCCGTCGCGGCAGCGGGGAAACTATCTGGGATATCAAAAAACATATCGGCTATGTCAGCAGCAGCCTGCATCTGGATTATCGCGTCAGCACCACGGTGCGTAACGTTATCCTCTCTGGCTACTTCGACTCAATTGGCCTTTACCAGGCCGTGTCAGACAAACAGCACAAGCTGGCGCAGCAGTGGCTGGATATTCTTGGTTTTGACGCCCGTACCGCCGACGCGCCTTTCCACAGCCTTTCATGGGGTCAGCAGCGGCTGGCACTGATTGTGCGCGCACTGGTGAAACACCCGACGCTGCTTATTCTCGACGAGCCGTTGCAGGGTTTAGACCCGCTAAACCGCCAGTTAATCCGCCGCTTTATTGATGTGCTGATCGGTGAAGGTGAAACTCAATTGCTGTTTGTTTCTCACCATGCAAGTGATGCGCCCTCCTGCATCACTCACCGGCTCGAATTTATCCCGCAGGATGAGGGATATCGTTATCAGCTTGGTGCAACTGTCGTGTAACCGGTTTGTTCTGGCGAACATCTGGAATAGAGACTTTTGTCCTGTGCGCTGATTGCCTGACTGGCGTCAATGACTTATAACCTCCCCTGGGCGTAGTCCGGCTTTTGCCGGCCTCGCCTGCGTCGCTGCACGGCAGAGGAGTTAGGTGTAAACGATTCCACTATTTTATCGCAAGTCACACTTTTCCCCTCTCTGTTATGCTAAGGTTAATTCATATCAAACGCTTGATGGAGTCAAATATGCGAGTTCTGGTTACAGGTGGTAGCGGTTACATTGGAAGTCATACCTGCGTCCAACTGCTGCAAAACGGCCATGACGTTATCATCCTCGACAACCTCTGCAACAGTAAGCGCAGCGTGTTGAACCAAATTGAGCGCTTTGGCGGTAAACCGGCGCTGTTTGTGGAAGGCGATATTCGCGACGAAGCACTGCTGGCAGAGATCCTCCACGATCACGCCATCGAAGCCGTTATTCATTTCGCCGGGCTGAAGGCGGTGGGCGAATCCGTCGCTAAGCCGCTGGAGTACTACGACAACAACGTCAACGGTACGCTGCGCCTGATTAACGCCATGCGCGCCGCCAATGTGAAAAACTTCATTTTCAGTTCCTCCGCCACCGTTTACGGCGATCAGCCGAAAATCCCGTATGTTGAAAGCTTCCCGACCGGCACACCGCAAAGCCCGTACGGGAAAAGCAAACTGATGGTGGAACAGATCCTCACCGACCTGCAAAAAGCCCAGCCGGAGTGGAGCATTGCGCTGCTGCGCTATTTCAACCCGGTGGGTGCGCACCCGTCAGGGGATATGGGCGAAGATCCGCAGGGCATCCCGAATAACTTAATGCCGTACATCGCTCAGGTGGCAGTCGGCCGTCGCGATTCCCTGGCGGTGTTCGGCAACGATTATCCAACCCCGGACGGCACCGGTGTGCGCGACTATATTCATGTGATGGATCTGGCCGATGGCCACGTTGCCGCCATGCAGCAACTGGCGGGCAAACCGGGCGTGCATATTTATAACCTCGGTGCCGGTGTCGGCAGCAGCGTGCTGGATGTTATCAATGCGTTCAGCAAAGCCTGCGGCAAACCGGTGGCCTGGCACTACGCGCCGCGCCGCGAAGGCGATCTCCCGGCCTACTGGGCCGATGCCACCAAAGCCGATAAAGAGCTGAACTGGCGCGTAACCCGTACACTTGAAGAAATGGCAGAAGATACCTGGCGCTGGCAGTCACGCCACCCGCAGGGCTATCCAGATTAAAGGAATGGCAATGACGCAATTTAATCCGGTCGATCACCCACATCGCCGTTACAACCCGCTTACCGATCAGTGGATTCTGGTCTCTCCGCATCGTGCAAAACGCCCCTGGCAAGGGGCGCAGGAGACACCGGCAAAACAGACGCTGCCTGCGCACGATCCGGACTGTTTCCTCTGCCCCGGAAACACCCGCGTGACCGGGGATAAAAACCCTGATTACACCAGCACCTATGTGTTCACCAATGACTTTGCGGCACTGATGACCGACACGCCGGACGCGCCGGAAAGCCACGATCCGCTGATGCGCAGCCAGAGCGCGCGCGGCACCAGCCGTGTTATCTGCTTCTCGCCGGATCACAGCAAAACGCTGCCGGAACTGAGCGTCAGCGCACTGGAAGAAGTGGTGAAAACCTGGCAGCAACAAACGGCTGAGCTGGGTCAGACCTACCCGTGGGTTCAGGTGTTTGAAAACAAAGGCGCGGCGATGGGCTGCTCCAACCCGCATCCGCATGGTCAGGTGTGGGCAAACAGCTTCCTGCCGAACGAAGCAGAACGTGAAGACCGCCTGCAAAAAGCGTACTTTGCCGGGCACCGTTCGCCGATGCTGGTGGATTACGTTCAGCGTGAACTGAAAGACGGCAGCCGGACGGTGGTAGAAACGGAGCACTGGCTGGCGGTAGTGCCTTACTGGGCCGCCTGGCCGTTTGAAACCTTGCTGTTGCCGAAAGCGCCCGTGCAGCGCATTACGGATTTAAGCGATGCGCAGCGCAGTGACTTAGCGCTGGCATTGAAAAAGCTGACCAGTCGTTATGACAACCTGTTCCAGTGCTCTTTCCCCTACTCAATGGGCTGGCACGGCGCGCCATTTAATGGCGAGGATAACGCTCACTGGCAGTTACACGCGCACTTTTACCCGCCGCTGTTACGCTCCGCCACGGTACGTAAATTTATGGTGGGCTACGAAATGCTTGGCGAGACCCAGCGCGATCTGACCGCAGAACAAGCCGCTGAACGTCTGCGTGCGGTCAGTGACATCCATTTTCGCGAATCCGGAGAATAACAATGAGCCTGAAAGAGAACACACAATCCCTGTTTGCTGAAAAATTTGGCTACCCTGCCACCCACACTATTCAGGCACCAGGCCGCGTCAACCTGATCGGTGAACACACCGACTATAACGACGGTTTTGTGCTGCCCTGCGCCATTGATTATCAAACAGTGATTAGCTGTGCGGCGCGTAACGATCGCACAGTGCGGGTGATTGCCGCCGACTATGACAACCAGAGCGATGCGTTTTCGCTGGATGAGCCTATCGTGACTCATGACAGCCAGCAATGGTCAAACTACGTGCGCGGCGTGGTGAAACATCTGCAACAGCGCGATGCGAGCTTCGGCGGTGCCGATTTAGTGATCAGCGGCAATGTGCCGCAGGGCGCGGGGCTGAGCTCTTCTGCATCGCTGGAAGTGGCGGTCGGTACCGTGTTCCAGCAACTTTACCACCTGCCGCTGGACGGCGCGCAGATTGCCCTTAACGGCCAGGAAGCAGAAAACCAGTTTGTCGGCTGCAACTGCGGCATCATGGATCAGCTGATTTCCGCCCTCGGTAAAAAAGGCAGCGCACTGCTGATCGACTGCCGCTCCCTCGGCACCAAAGCGGTTTCCATGCCGCAAGGCGTGGCGATTGTCATCATCAACAGCAATTTCAAACGCACGCTGGTGGGCAGCGAATACAACACCCGCCGCCAACAGTGTGAAACCGGCGCGCGTTTCTTCCAGCAAAAAGCGCTGCGCGATGTCAGCCTGGATAAATTTAATGCCGTCGCCCATGAGTTAGATCCGCTGGTCGCTAAACGTGTTCGCCACGTGCTGACCGAAAACGCCCGCACCGTGGAAGCGGCTGCCGCGCTGGAAAAAGGCGATCTGCAACGCATGGGTGAGCTGATGGCGCAATCCCATGCGTCGATGCGCGATGATTTCGAAATTACCGTGCCGCAAATCGATACGCTGGTTGAAATTGTTAAAGCGACCATCGGTGATAAAGGCGGTGTGCGTATGACCGGTGGCGGCTTTGGCGGCTGTGTCGTTGCGCTGGTACCGGAAGCGCTGGTGCCTGCCGTGAAACAGGCGGTGGAAAAAGAGTACGAAGCGAAAACCGGTATTAAAGAAACGTTCTATGTTTGCAAACCTTCTCAGGGAGCGGGACAGTGCTAAACGAAACTTCTACGGCGGCCCCCGACGGCCTGCCGGTACGTCTGATCACCCTGCGCAATAACGCCGGGATGGTTGTCACATTGATGGACTGGGGCGCGACGCTGCTTTCCGCGCGCGTGCCGTTGAAAGACGGTTCCGTACGCGAGGCGCTGCTTGGCTGTGCCTCGCCGGAGCACTATTGGGAGCAGACCGCATTTCTGGGTGCTTCGGTAGGCCGCTACGCCAATCGCATCGCGAAGAGCCGTTTCACCGTTGACGGTGTCGAATACACGCTGACACCGAGCCAGGGTGAAAACCAATTGCACGGCGGGCCGGAAGGCTTTGATAAACGCCGCTGGCGCATCGAACGCCAGAATGACAGCGAAGTGCTCTTCTCCCTCACTTCGCCGGATGGCGACCAGGGTTATCCGGGCAATGTTAACGCCACGGCGCACTTTCGCCTCGGCGAAGATAACCGCATATCGATTGAATACCGCGCGACTACCGATAAGCCGTGCCCGGTGAATCTGACTAACCATGCTTACTTTAACCTTGATGGTGAGCAGTCCGACGTACGTAACCACACACTGCAACTGCTGGCCGATGCCTATTTGCCCGTGGATGAGATGGGCATTCCGACCGGCGGGCTGAAAAAAGTGGCGCTGACCAGTTTCGATTTCCGCACACCCAAAACCGTGGCGGAAGAGTTTCTCAGCGAAGAAGACCAGCGCGCAGTCAAAGGTTACGACCATGCTTATTTGTTGCAGGCCAAAGGCGATGCCAGCCAACCTGCCGCTCAGTTGTGGTCTGCGGATAAGCAGCTTCAGATGGCGGTTTACACCAGCGCGCCCGCGTTGCAGTTCTATTCCGGTAATTTTCTTGAAGGCACCCCGGCGCGTGGCGGCAAAACCTACAGCGCCTGGCAAGGTCTGGCGCTGGAGAGCGAGTTTTTGCCCGATAGCCCTAATCGCCCGGACTACCCGCAGCCGGACTGCGTTTTGCGCCCCGGCGATGAGTATGTCAGCCTGACGGAATATCACTTCACCGCGCTGTAATCCCCCGCCCTCCTGATGGAGGGCTTTTTAACCGTATTTCGCTGAAATTTACGCCAAATATTGCTGAATCATAACCTCTTATTCACAAGCACCTTACACTGAGCGGCTATTTTCGCTATGGTTAAGGGTATTCGTTGCCCGGGCTTTCGCTCTGGCAATATAATGAGAATTGTTATCATTCAATCAGGCTCACAGGAGTAAGTGTATGGCTGTTACTAAGCTGGTTCTGGTTCGTCACGGCGAAAGCCAGTGGAACAATGAAAACCGCTTCACCGGTTGGTACGATGTCGATCTGTCTGAAAAAGGCGTTGGCGAAGCGAAAGCGGCAGGCAAGCTGCTGAAAGAGGAAGGCTACACGTTTGATTTTGCTTATACCTCTGTGCTGAAACGTGCCATCCATACGCTCTGGAATGTTCTGGACGAACTGGATCAGGCATGGTTGCCGGTAGAGAAAAGCTGGAAACTGAATGAACGTCACTATGGTGCGCTGCAAGGTCTGAACAAAGCAGAAACCGCAGAAAAATACGGTGACGATCAGGTGAAACAATGGCGTCGCGGCTTTGCCGTCACCCCGCCAGCACTGACCAAAGATGATGAGCGTTACCCGGGCCACGATCCGCGTTATGCCAAACTGACCGACGCGGAGCTGCCGCAGACGGAAAGCCTGGCGCTGACCATCGATCGCGTGATCCCTTACTGGAACGAATCTATTCTGCCGCGCCTGAAAAGCGGTGAGCGCGTGATCATCGCCGCACACGGTAACTCCCTGCGCGCGCTGGTGAAATACCTCGACAACATGAGCGAAGAAGCGATCCTCGAACTGAACATCCCGACCGGCGTGCCACTGGTTTATGAGTTCGACGAAAACTTCAAACCGCTGAAGCATTACTATCTGGGTAACGCGGAAGAGATCGCCGCGAAAGCTGCTGCGGTAGCAAACCAGGGTAAAGCGAAGTAATAAAAAAAGCCGGACAGTGTTAATGCCCGGCTTCTGTTACAGGCCCGGTGAGCATCGCGCTCCCGGGCTTCGTTTTTTAACTACGACGCGCTTTTACCGCATTCGCCAGTTTGCGCAGAATCACATCAGTATCTTCCCAGCCAATACAGGCATCGGTGATGCTCTTGCCGTACACCAGCGCTTCTGCACTCTCAAGATTTTGGTTGCCTTCGACCAGATGGCTTTCGATCATCACGCCGATAATCGCTTTTTCACCCCCGGCAATCTGCTGGCAAACATCCACACCGACATCCATCTGCTTTTTAAACTGCTTGCTGGAGTTGGCATGGCTGAAATCGATCATCACCTGCGGCTCCAGCCCGGCTTTCTCCAGACCCGCTTTCACTTCAGCCACATGTTTCGCGCTGTAGTTCGGCTCTTTACCGCCGCGCAGAATGATATGGCAGTCGCCATTACCCGCCGTGTTAACAATGGCGGAATGCCCCCATTTAGTCACGGAGAGGAAGCAGTGCGGCGCGCCAGCCGCGTTGATAGCATCAATCGCCACTTTAATGGTGCCGTCGGTGCCATTTTTGAAACCCACCGGGCAGGAAAGGCCGGAAGCCAGTTCACGGTGCACCTGTGATTCCGTGGTACGCGCGCCAATCGCGCCCCAGCTCATCAAATCCGCCATATATTGCGGGGTGATCATATCGAGGAACTCGCCCGCAGCAGGCAGGCCGCTGTCGTTAATTTCCAGCAACAACTTGCGCGCAATACGCAGGCCATCGTTAATCTGGAAACTGTTATCCATATGCGGATCGTTAATAAGCCCTTTCCAGCCTACGGTGGTGCGCGGCTTCTCGAAATAGACGCGCATAACAATTTCCAGCTCGCCTTTTAATTCTTCACGGAGCGCCAGCAGGCGCGAGGCATATTCCTTTGCCGCAACAGGATCATGAATAGAACATGGGCCAATCACCACCAGCAGGCGGTCATCGTTACCACGCAGAATTTGATGAATCGCTTTGCGTGCCAGGGAAACAGTCCTGGCTGCGGTTTCGGTAGCGGGAAATTTTTCAAGGAGTGCGACAGGTGGCAATAACTCGTTGATCTCTTTAATACGTAAATCGTCGTTCTGATAATCCATGATCTTTCCAGTGTGAACATATTTTCTGTAATAAAAGCAATCCGTCCAATCTATCTCGCTTGCGGCGAAGTGTAAACATGATTTTACACTTCGGGCGGATAATTCCTGGAATTGATATAAAGCGTGCATAAAAGTAGCAAGCAGGTATTTCCCGACTACACTTTTTAACTGTAAATACCTTAGTTTTGCATTTTTTCGTTATTCCATGCTGCCGTTGTTGGCAGAAATGACATCTTTGACCACTGAGCGTGATAATTCGTTCGCGCAGCTTTTGCCGACGCCTGGCGCGGTAAAAACGACCAGAACAGGAGCATCATGATGAAAATGAACAAATTAGCGACACTTTTACTGACGACTACCCTGACCCTGGCAGGTGGCGCGGCGTATGCTGCTGACGCTGCATCCAACAGCAGCAATGGCAATGGCGATGCGAATGCCGCAGCTAAAGCGGGCCAGGTGGCACCTGACGCGAAAGATAACATTGCGCCAAATAATGTTGATAACAGCAATATCAACACCGGCAACACTAATACCAACTCCACTTCGACTCAGATGAATCATCAATCCGATCATATGAGTAAAGAGGAAGTGCACAAAAATACGATGTGCAAAGACGGTCGTTGCCCGGACATCAACAAAAAAGTCGAGACCGGTAGCGACACCACTAATGATGTCAATACCAAAACCGACGGCACCACGCAGTAAGCCGTGAAGCCGTAATCCGTAATAAAGAGGAGAGCTTCGGCTCTCCTTATTTTTTCCCCGCCCGATAAAAATCTGCAATGATGTAGACGTTACCCAACGCTTAAAAGGATAGATCCCCTCATGGCGCATTCACATTCGCATACGCCTGCCGATGCTAACGCTCGCCGTCTGCTGCTGGCCTTTACGGTTACCGCTGTTTTCATGCTTATTGAGGTCGCGGGCGGAATTATTTCCGGCTCGCTGGCGCTGCTGGCCGATGCGGGTCATATGCTGACCGACGCGGCGGCGTTGCTTTTCGCCTTACTGGCAGTCTGGTTTGCCCGCCAGCCACCCAGCGCACAGCGCACTTTTGGCTGGCTGCGCCTGACGACACTGGCCGCCTTTGTGAATGCGCTCGCGCTGGTGCTGATTACCGTGTGGATTGTCTGGGAAGCGATTCAACGTTTTCAACATCCACAGCCGGTTGCGGGTTTCACCATGATGACTATCGCCATTACTGGCCTGCTGGCAAATATACTGGCGTTCTGGTTGCTGCATCGCGGCAGTGAAGAGAAGAATTTGAACGTGCGCGCCGCAGCCCTGCACGTGCTGGGCGATTTGCTGGGTTCGGTGGGAGCGATTGTCGCCGCACTGGTGATTATGTTGACTAACTGGACGCCGATTGACCCGGTTCTCTCCGTGCTGGTCTCTGCGCTGGTGTTGCGTAGCGCGTGGCGGTTGATGAAAGAGAGCGTTAACGAGTTGCTGGAAGGCGTGCCGGGTTCAATGGATATTGGCGCGTTGCAGCGCCATTTGCGTCGGGCAATTCCGGAAGTGCGCGATGTTCATCATGTGCATGTCTGGCAGGTGGGGGAAAAGCCGCTGATGACGCTGCATGTGCAGGTTATCCCGCCGCGCGATCATGACAAGCTGCTCGGCGAGATCCACCATTTTCTGGCGCACCATTATGATATCGCCCATGCGACAGTGCAGATGGAGTACCAGCCCTGTAAAGGGTCAGATTGCCATCTGGGCGAGATGCAGCCTGAACACCATCACGGACACCATCATTAGTGTGAAAGCGCGTGAGAACCCCGCTCACGCGCGCTGTTAATCCACATCCGGCTGCCGTTAAGGGCAATAAATGTCAGGATCATGTATTCCAGCGACATTGCCCATACGCCTTGCAGGGCGAAAATCACCACGCTGATGACGTTGATAATCACCCACAGCAGCCAGTTCTCGACGTATTTACGCGTCATCAAAATCATCGCCACGATAGAGAGCACCATCATGCAGGAGTCCCAGAATGGGAAAGCATCGGGTTGCAGTTCCGGCATCACGACGTTCAGCCCCAGGGCTTGCATAATGCCTACCGCGATGCGTGTCAGGAAGGCGAAAACCGGGTTGATAAAGAGGGTCATCAGGCCGATCGCGACAACGCAAACGGCGAGCCAGGCGAGCGCTTTCGGCAGTGGCAACCAGCGGATTTGCAGCGCAGCTTCGTTTTGGGAGGTCTGGCGCGACCAGGCATACCAGCCATAAATATTGGCGGCGAAGAAAAAGAGCTGCAATAGCAGGCTGGCATAGAGTTGAATCTGAAAGAAGATAATGGCGAACAGCGTGACGTTAATCAGCCCAAAGGCGTAATTGCTGATTTTTTCGAGGCTCGCCAGCCAGATGCAGAGAAGACCCGCCAGCGTACCTACGGCTTCAATCCATGAAAGATCGTATCCGCCGGTGCCAATGGGAATATGCACCAGGATGTTCTGCGTACTAAAAAAATCCATTCTCTCCCCAGAGCGTAATGTTACGCGTTATTTATTTTTAAAAACGTCGTTCAGGACCGTAGTGTAGCTGCAAAATCCAGCATGCGGTTAAGCGGCAGTAACGCGCCTTCACGCAATGCGGCATCGACTTGTATCTCATGCGCAGCGCCGCCCTGCTCCAGCCCTTCAGCAATCGCTTGTAAGCCGTTCATTGCCATCCACGGGCAGTGTGCGCAGCTGCGACAGGTCGCCCCCTCTCCGGCGGTTGGCGCTTCGAACAACTCTTTTTCCGGAACCGCCTGCTGCATTTTATAAAAGATGCCGCGATCAGTGGCGACGATCAGTTGCGTGTGTGGCAATGTTTTTGCGGCATTAATCAACTGGCTGGTGGAACCCACGGCGTCTGCCAGGTTGACTACGGATTGCGGTGATTCCGGGTGCACAAGAATCGCCGCCTCGGGGTAAAGCGCTTTCATGCGCAGCAGAGCCTGCGTTTTAAATTCGTCGTGGACAATGCATGCGCCTTGCCAGCACAGCACATCTGCGCCGGTCTGTTTCTGCACATAGCTTCCGAGGTGGCGATCCGGCGCCCAGATAATTTTTTCGCCGAGGCTGTCGAGATGTTCAATTAATTCAACGGCAATACTGGAAGTTACTACCCAGTCGGCACGGACTTTAACCGCCGCCGAGGTGTTAGCGTAGACCACCACCGTGCGGTCCGGGTGGGCATCGCAAAAGGCGCTGAATTCGTCAATTGGGCAGCCGAGATCGAGCGAACATTCCGCCTGGAGTGTCGGCATCAGGATGGTTTTTTCCGGGCTGAGGATTTTGGCGGTTTCCCCCATAAAACGCACACCGGCGACCAGCAGCGTTGAGGCGGGATGTCTGGCGCCAAAGCGCGCCATTTCCAGCGAATCTGCAATGCAGCCGCCGGTCTCTTCCGCCAGTTGTTGAATTTCCGGATCAGTGTAGTAATGCGCGACCATCACCGCGTCTCGCGCTTTAAGCAGGCGCTTGATTTTTTCGCGATAAAACGGCTTTTCTTGCTGGCTCAGCGGCGTGGGTTTGGGCGGAAAAGGGTAAATTGCGGCTTCGGGATCAAACATTACGCTCATTTTGCTTACTCGTTTTGCTTGCTTAACTGAATAACCAGAACAACGGTTCAGAATGGCGTTATCACGCCGCCTGTGTTTTATATACTAAACAAGATAGCTGATTGCGCATCTATTGTCGCTGTGAATTTTTAGCATCAATGGCGGTGGGAAGTATGTGGTGGTAACGCCTGCTGGCGCTGCGCTTAGCAGGCCTGGGAGGATGAGGTTCATGGAGAGACGTAGCCGCCATCCGGCGAGAAGGGTTCGAATCTTTCCAAATCGCAGATAGTAAAAAAGCGCCTTTAGGGCGCTTTTTTACATTGGTGGGTCGTGCAGGATGACTCGGCTTTGCCTCGCCCTTCGGACCGTTGCTGAAGCAACAGTATCCTTCTCGTTTAACCTCTCCACCGCGAGGTTAAATTGGTGGGTCGGGCAGGTTTCGAACCTGCGACCAAGTGATTAAAAGTCAACTGCTCTACCAACTGAGCTAACGACCCTTTACGGGGTATTCTTCGAAGTGGTGGGTCGTGCAGGATGACTCGGCTTTGCCTCGCCCTACGGACCGTTGCTGAAGCAACCGTATCCTTCACGTTTAACCTCTCCACCGTGAGGTTAAATTGGTGGGTCGTGCAGGATTCGAACCTGCGACCAATTGATTAAAAGTCAACTGCTCTACCAACTGAGCTAACGACCCGAGTGGTGGGTGATGACGGGATCGAACCGCCGACCCCCTCCTTGTAAGGGAGGTGCTCTCCCAGCTGAGCTAATCACCCGATACTACGCTGGAAAGATGTTTCCATCTTTAAAGTGGTGGGTCATGCAGGATGACTCGGCTTTCGCCTTGCCCTACGGGCCGTTGCTGAAGCAACGTTATCCTTCACGCTTAACCTCTCCACCGCGAGGTTAAAGTGGTGGGTCGTGCAGGATTCGAACCTGCGACCAATTGATTAAAAGTCAACTGCTCTACCAACTGAGCTAACGACCCACTTTTGCGTCGCATCAGGCTTAAGAGATATCCCGTGGCAACGGCGGCATATATTACTGATTTAAGAACTCAGCGCAACAACAATTTCGACCAGGGCAACTTAACTGCTTATGATTCATGCGACAAGACCAGAAAAACCGCAATTTCTGGTCATGCGCTATGCATTACATCGAACCAAGGCGTTTTTGCGCTTGTTTCGCGCCATCGGTACCAGGGTATTTACTGACCACCTGCTGGTAGACCGCTTTCGCTTTTGCACTGTCTCCCTTGTCCTGCATAATCACACCGACTTTGTACATCGCATCCGGTGCCTTAGGCGACTTCGGGAAATTCTTCACCACGGAGGCGAAGTAATACGCCGCATCGTCTTTTTTACCCTTGTTGTAATTCAACTGACCGAGCCAGTAATTGGCATTCGGAATATAGGTTGAATCAGGGTACTTTTTGACGAAGTTTTGAAACGCGGTGATAGCGTCATCCTGGCGGGATTTATCCTGTACCAGGGCAATCGCTGCGTTGTAATCGGTATTGGCATCACCGCTTTGTACCGGCGCGCCAGAGTTGGCCGAGCCGTTATTCGCGCCCGCAGCTGCCGCCGGAGCCTGCGTTGCTGCACCGCTCTGATCGCCAGAAGCCTGCTGCGTCTGCCCCGCCCCGCCGCTGCTCAAATTGCCGATTTGCTGCAAAATTTGCTGTTGGCGTTCAACCACCTGATTCAGTTGATACTGATTTTCCTGGATTTGACCACGCAGGGAATCAATATCGGCCTGATTATCGGAGAGTTGCTGCTGGAGTTGAGTTAAAAGCTGGCTATGAGCATTCGAAATACGCTCGAGTTGAGTGACGCGGTCTTCGACCGAGCCTGAGCCGACACTACTGATTGGCGCCTGAGCATTAGCGGCCCAGGGGGCCGCTATGCCAACCAGTAACGACAGACTCAACAGATGATGTCTGAAGTTACTGCTCATGCAATTCTCTTAGTAAACCAGTACGGCGCGACGGTTTTTAGCGTAAGCCGCTTCGTCGTGACCCAGTACTGCGGGTTTTTCTTTACCGTAAGAAACGATGGAGATCTGGTCAGCGGAAACGCCTTTACCCTGGAGGTACATTTTAACGGCGTTAGCACGACGTTCGCCCAGGGAGATGTTGTATTCCGGAGTACCACGTTCGTCCGCGTGACCTTCTACGGTAACTTTGTAAGACGGGTTGCTACGCAGGAAGTTTGCGTGAGCATCCAGCATCGCTGCGAAATCAGAACGGATGTCATACTTGTCCAGATCGAAGTAAACAATGTTGTTCTGCTGTAACTGCTGCATTTGCAGACGCGCTTGTTCTTCAGAGGACATGTTGCCGCTACCGTTCATGCCAGTGCCAGCACCCATCATGCCTTCGCCGCTCTGGTCGCTTGCGTTGTTCTTATGAGAAGAACATGCAGCGATTGCCATAATTGGCAGAGCCAGCATCAGGCCTTTCAGCACTTTGTTCAGTTGCATTTCTTTGATTCCTTTATAAATATTTATTTATTATTACAGATACGGAGACCAGGCAGGGAATTTAACCTGTCCATCAGTCGCCGGAATACGCGCTTTGAAACGCCCATCTGTAGAAACCAGGTTCAGCACGGATCCCATTCCCTGAGAAGAGCTATAGATGACCATTGTGCCGTTAGGTGCCAGACTTGGCGTTTCATCCAGAAACGTTGACGATAAAACCTGCACGCCACCCGCTTCCAGATCCTGTTTAGCGATGTGCTGCTGACCACCGTCAGAGCTTACCATCACCATAAATTTGCCGTCGCTGCTGACGTCTGCATCCTGGTTCTGAGAACCCTGCCAGGTGATACGCTGAGCCGCGCCGCCATTAACATTGACTTTATAAACCTGCGGACGACCCGCCTGGTCAGAGGTGAAGGCCAGGTTCTGGCTATCCGGGAACCAGGTCGGTTCGGTGTTGTTGCTGCGACCATCGGTCACCTGGCGGATCTGGCCAGAACCAATGTCCATCACGTAGATATTCAGGCTACCGGTTTTCGACAGCGCAAACGCCAGCTTAGTCCCGTCCGGTGAGAACGCCGGTGCGCCGTTGTGACGCGGGAAGGAAGCCACCTGGCGGATGCTGGCGTTCGCCAGCGTCTGGATAACCAGCGCAGAACGACCGCTTTCAAAGGTCACATAGGCCAGTTTAGAGCCGTCCGGAGACCATGCCGGAGACATCAGCGGCTGCGGCGATTTATGTACGAGGAACTGGTTGTAACCATCGTAATCCGAGACGCGCAGTTCATACGGGAACTGGCTGTTTGCGGTCTGCACCACATAGGCGATACGGGTGCGGAATGCGCCTTTAATACCGGTCAGTTTTTCGAACACTTCGTCACTGGCGGCATGGGCGGCATAGCGCAGCCACTGTTTGTTCACTTTAAAAGAGTTTTGCGCCAGTACGGTACCCGGCGCACCGCCGGTATCCACCAACTGGTAAGCCACGTTGTAGCTGCCGTCAGGATTTGGGGTCACCTGACCGACAATCACCGCATCAATGCCCAGGGCTGACCATGCGGCCGACTGAACTTCCTGAGCGCTACCCGGCTGCTGCGGCAAGCGGGAACGATCGAGCGGGTTGAATTTACCGCTGTTGCGCAGATCCGCCGCAACGATACCGCCCGCATCTTCAGGCGCGGCACCCGGCCCGGCCCACTGGAAAGGCACAACGCCAATCGGGCGTGCCGAGTCCACCCCTTGGGTGATCTCGATACGTACTTCTGCATGCAGCACCGCTGCCCACAGCATCAGAAAACCAAATGCAACACGTAATGCCTGCTTCATCATATCTCCCTTATCCGGGCGGAAAACCCGCGATAACTTAGCAGAATTTTAACAAACCAATAAGACAAAACTACCCGCGTTGGAACCACCTTCACACCATCCCCCGCAAGGTCGCGAAGAGAAAGTGTACCTTAAGGTTTGAAATCCAGCGGCGCATTTTTGAACACTTCATAGACAGCCTGACTTGGCGGCTTCGGCATTTTTGCCTGTCTTGCGGCTGCCAGCGCAGCCTGACAAAGTGCCGGGTCGCCCCCTTCTGACTGAATATCTAACAGCATGCCATCCGGTGCCAGTTTGACGCGTAACGTACAGGTTTTCCCCGTGTAGGAAGAGGCATCATAGAAACGGCTTTCAATGGCCGCTTTAATCTGCCCTGCATAGTTACTGATGTCTGCACCCGACGCACCGTTGTTCTTAGTGTTACCTGAACCTGCCGGCGCTGCATTGTTGCCTTTCGATCCACCACCTGTTTTCGGCGCATTCTTACCGGAACTTAAGTCGCCAAATAAGTCATCTACGCCTTCGGCGGCGGCGGCTTTTTCTGCGGCTGCTTTCTTCGCGGCAGCGGCTTTTTCCGCTGCGGCAGCTTTCTTCTCAGCCGCGGCCTTTTCTGCTGCCGCTTTCTTCTCGGCGGCGGCTTTTTCTGCCGCAGCCGCTTTCTCTGCCGCTGCTTTTTCGGCAGCGGCCTCAGCCTGCGCTTTCTTCGCGGCCTCTGCTTCAGCTTTTTTCTTCGCATCGGCAGCGGCTTTCGCCGCTTGTGCTTCGGCTTGTTTCTTCGCATCCGCTGCGGCTTTCGCCGCTTCTGCTTCGGCTTGTTTCTTCGCATCCGCTGCGGCTTTTTTCACGGCTTCTTCCGCCGCTTTGGCCTGCGCATCTGCTTTGGCTTTCGCATCAGCAGCCGCTTTCGCCGCTGCTGCTTCCGCCTGCTTCTGCTGCTGTTGCGCCTGCTTCGCCGCTTCTTCTGCTTTTTTCTGCTGTTCAGCCTGTTCGCGCGCCGCTTCCTGCGCCTGCAAACGCTCCTGCTCAAGCTGCTTCAGGCGTTCCTGCTCGGCGGCCTGCTTTTCACGCATCTCTTCCGCCTGCTGTTGCGCCTGCTTTTCACGCTGCTCTTGCGCGCGTTTCGCGCTGGATTGCTGCTGCTGTTGGCGGTTGTAGTTTTCCACTACCGCGCCCGGATCGACCATTACAGCGTCAATCGAGGAGCCGCCTCCCCCGCCCGCAGAAGCATCAATATGCTCATCGAACGAACTCCAGATCAGCAGTGCAACCAGGATCACGTGCAGCACGGCTGAAATGAGTATCGCTCGCTTAAGCTTGTCGTTTTGTACGGTTGCCTTTGACACTCTCGGTTCCCAAAAACTGTCCGCCTGTTAAGCCGGTGATCAAATAGGCTGCGTCATCAAGCCAACCGATTTCACACCCGCGCTATGTAACAGGTTCAGCGCTTTAATGATTTCATCGTACGGCACATCTTTTGCCCCGCCGATTAAGAACACGGTTTTCGGATTGGATTGCAGGCGACGCTGCGCCTCCGCAATCACTTGCTCCGGTGGCAGTTGATCCATGCGATCTTTCTCTACCACCACGCTGTATTGTCCGACACCGGAAACCTCAATAATGACCGGAGGATCGTCATTGGTGCTGACGGTCTGCGACTCTGTCGCATCCGGCAGATCGACCTCTACGCTTTGGGTGATGATTGGCGCTGTCGCCATAAAGATCAGCAACAGCACCAGCAACACGTCCAGCAACGGTACAATGTTGATTTCAGACTTGAGGGCACGGCTGCCCCGCCCACGCGATCTGGCCATGGCTTACTCCTTGTTGCTGTCGCTGCTGGCAAATGCCTGGCGATGCAGAATAGCCGTGAACTCTTCCATAAAGTTGTCGTAATTCAGTTCCAGTTTGTTCACGCGCTGGTTCAGGCGGTTGTAAGCCATGACCGCCGGAATCGCCGCGAACAGACCGATGGCGGTGGCGATCAACGCTTCGGCGATACCTGGCGCAACCATCTGCAACGTGGCCTGTTTCACCGCGCCCAGCGCGATAAAGGCATGCATGATCCCCCATACCGTACCAAACAGACCGATATAAGGGCTGATGGAACCGACGGTACCGAGGAAAGGAATATGGTTTTCGAGGCTTTCCAGCTCGCGATTCATGGAGATGCGCATCGCTCTGGATGCCCCTTCGACAATCGCTTCTGGCGCATGGCTATTTGCGCGATGAAGGCGGGCAAACTCTTTAAACCCGCTGTAGAAGATCTGTTCCGAGCCGCTCAGATTATCGCGG
Organism: Kosakonia sp. H02; assembly: GCA_030704225.1. Lineage (NCBI taxonomy): Bacteria > Pseudomonadati > Pseudomonadota > Gammaproteobacteria > Enterobacterales > Enterobacteriaceae > Kosakonia > Kosakonia styphnolobii. The sequence goes on along the minus strand of CP131915.1, from coordinate 1,550,320 downwards.
CGTCCCTGGCTTTCCTGGTACAAACGAGACAGTTCAATGCCGGACCAGAACTTGTCTTCAAAGGCTTCCGCTTCGCGCCCTGCTGCGTTGAGGATGCGCGTTCTCTGAATGATGATTGCCCAGGAGGCGATTGAAAAACCAATCAAAATCAACATGATAAGTTTGACCAGAAGGCTCGCCTTCAGGAACAAATCAAGGATGTTCATGTCAGTCACTGCTTAAACTCCGCGACAATAGACTTGGGAAGCGCACGAGGCTTCATTAAGAGTGGATCAACACAGACAATCAGCACTTCAGCTTCGTTCAGCACTTTGTTCTCTGCGTTGACAATCCGCTGCGAGAAAACCATTGAGGTTCCACGCATTGATGTAACTTCCGTTTGGACTTCGAGCATGTCGTCGAGTCTGGCGGGCGCATAATACTCCAGCGTCATTTTGCGAACCACGAAGGCGACGTGCTCAGCCAGCAGAGCCTGTTGGCTAAAGTGATGGTGGCGCAGCATCTCAGTGCGGGCTCTTTCATAAAAAGCAACGTAGCTGGCGTGGTAAACCATGCCACCGGCATCAGTATCTTCGTAATAGACACGAACCGGCCATCGAAACAGCGTTGTATTCACTTTACATCCCGGTAATGCAAAAAAGGTTAGAGCTTTCAAACTTCGCTACTATACGCGCGGGAAAGGTGGTTTGGAATGGGTTCAGGTAAACGGATAGTAAAAATTTATGGGCTTTTGCAAGCCCATCAGTTTAGCGGATATTTCTTATTCAAAAGAAGTAAAAAAGAAGGCCAGCAAGCAGCACAATATCGGCAATAAGCGGGCAAAAAATGCCCTGCCAGTGAATAGCGCGAGGGCGGAAACCGACACCGTGGATAACCCCGGCGCAGACGGCCCACATCAACAGCAGACCATGCCAGATTTCCAGCTCGCTGGTTTTCGCCGCAAAGCGCGACGGATCCCAAAAAATACATCCCGCCAGCAGTAATGCCATTATTAAGGAAAGGGCCCTTAACGGGCCCTTATCCATTACCGCATAGAGTTTTGCGATAATTGTTTCCATCAGTGTTCTTCTTGTCCGGCTTTGGACGCTTCAACATGTTCCAGCGCCAGCGCGGTGATCACCCCAAAAGCACAGGCAAGAAGCGTTCCTAAAATCCATGCGAAATACCACATATTTTGCTCCTTACTTAGTACAGAGAGTGAGTGTTGCTTTCAATGTGCTCTTTGGTAATACGACCAAACATTTTCCAGTAACACCAGGCGGTGTAGAGCAAAATGATCGGCACAAATACCACTGCTACCCAGGTCATCAGGTTCAGCGTCAACTGCGTTGAGGTTGCATCCCACATGGTCAGGCTTGCTTTCAGCATGGTGCTTGACGGCATGATGAACGGGAACATTGCGATACCGGCAGTCAGGATGATGCACGCCAGCGTCAGGGATGAGAACACAAACGCCCATGCGGCTTTATCCAGACGCGCGGTCAGTACGGTCAGCAACGGCAGCACCACGCCCAGCGCCGGAATAGCCCACAACAGCGGCGTGTTGTTGAAGTTGGTCAACCAGGCACCGGCCTGCACCGCTACTTCTTTGCTCAGCGGGTTAGAGGCTGCGTGATGATCCATAACAGACGTCACGACATAACCATCAATACCGTACACCACCCAGACACCGGCCAGCGCAAAGCAGACCAGCGTCACCAGGGCGGCAATCTGCACGGTAGCGCGAGCGCGCAGATGCAGTTCGCCAGCGGTGCGCATTTGCAGGTAAGTTGCGCCCTGGGTCAGGATCATCGCCACGCTGACAATACCCGCCAGCAGACCAAACGGATTCAGCAACTGGAAGAAGTTACCGGTGTAGAACAGACGCATATCGTTATCGAGGTGGAACGGTACGCCCTGCAACAGGTTGCCGAACGCCACGCCAATCACCAGAGGCGGCACAAAACTGCCAATGAAAATGCCCCAGTCCCACATGCCGCGCCAGCGCATATCTTCAATCTTCGAGCGGTAATCAAAACCGACCGGACGGAAGAACAGCGACGCCAGTACGAGGATCATCGCCACATAGAAGCCGGAGAACGCCGCAGCGTAAACCATCGGCCATGCAGCGAACAGCGCACCACCTGCGGTAATAAGCCATACCTGGTTACCGTCCCAGTGCGGCGCGATAGAGTTAATCATCACGCGGCGTTCAGTGTCGCTACGCCCCAAGATGCGGGTCAACATCCCCACGCCCATGTCGAAGCCATCAGTAACCGCGAAACCAATCAGCAGAATGCCAACCAGCAGCCACCAGATAAAACGTAATACTTCATAATCAATCATTTGACGACTCCTGTCTTAGCGTGCCGGCTGAGAAGCCACAGTGGACTGCTCGTAGTGATAGCGACCTGTTTTCAGGCTGCTCGGCCCGAGGCGAGCAAATTTGAACATCAGGAACACTTCCGCCACCATAAACAGCGTATAAAGGCCGCAAATCAGAATCATTGAGAACAGCAGGTCGCCCACGGTTAACGATGAGTTGGCAACCGCCGTCGGCAGCACTTCACCAATCGCCCACGGCTGACGGCCGTATTCCGCAACAAACCAGCCTGCTTCAATGGCGATCCACGGCAGCGGGATACCGTACAGCGCCGCGCGCAGCAGCCATTTTTTCTCACCGATGCGGTTGCGAATCACGGTCCAGAACGAGATACCGATAATCAGCAGCATCAGCACGCCACAGGCCACCATCAGGCGGAACGCAAAGTACAACGGCGCAACACGCGGGATAGAGTCTTTCGTTGCCTGCTGGATCTGCGCATCGGTCGCGTCAGTCACGTTCGGGGTATAGCGTTTGAGCAGCAGACCGTAACCGAGATCTTTCTTCACGTTATTGAACTGGTCACGCACAGACTGATCGGCGGAGCCGGAACGCAGTTGCTCCAGCAACTGGTAGGCTTTCATCCCGTTACGGATACGCTCTTCGTGCTGCACCATCAGATCTTTCAGGCCGATAACCGGCGTATCCACCGAACGGGTGGCGATGATGCCGAGCGCGAAGGGGATCTGGATAGCGAATTTGTTCTCTTGTTTATCCTGATCAGGAATACCAAACAGGGTAAATGCCGCCGGAGCCGGTTGGGTTTCCCACTCTGCTTCAATGGCCGCCAGTTTGGTTTTCTGTACGTCGCCCATTTCGTAACCGGATTCATCACCGAGTACGATAACAGAGAGCACGGCAGCCATGCCGAAGCTGGCAGCGATAGCAAACGAGCGTTTTGCGAACGCGATATCGCGACCGCGCAGCAAATAGTAGGAGCTGATGCCAAGGATGAAGATCGCGCCACAGGTGTAGCCAGATGCGACGGTGTGAACAAATTTCACCTGCGCAACCGGGTTAAGTACCAGTTCGGCGAAGCTCACCATCTCCATACGCATGGTTTCGAAGTTGAAATCAGAGGCGATGGGGTTTTGCATCCAGCCGTTGGCAACGAGGATCCACAATGCGGACAAGTTAGAGCCAAGAGCCACCAGCCAGGTGACCGCCATATGCTGGACTTTGCCCAGACGATCCCAACCGAAGAAGAACAGACCCACGAATGTGGATTCGAGGAAGAAGGCCATCAGACCTTCAATGGCCAGCGGCGCACCGAAAATATCCCCAACGTAGTGAGAATAGTAAGACCAGTTAGTCCCGAACTGGAACTCCATAGTCAGACCGGTCGCCACGCCCAGTGCAAAGTTGATACCAAACAACTTGCCCCAGAACTTGGTCATATCTTTGTAGATCTGTTTGCCGGAGAGGACGTAGACGGTTTCCATAATGGCCAGCAGGAACGCCATACCGAGCGTCAGTGGCACAAACAGAAAGTGGTACATCGCGGTCAAGGCAAACTGTAAACGTGACAGTTCGACTATATCTAACATCATGACTCCTTGCTCATCGCATGAAGACTCCGAGAGTGAACCCCCTTAGCGACGGTTCACACGCATGCCCCAATACAAATTTGTTGCGCTCTTTTATTCATTGTCCAATAAGGCGGGACAATGAATAAGAAAAGTTACAACCAGGTTAATAAAAATTTCGAATTGATCTCGCGAATATATTACTCCGCAAACCCCTTACAATAAAAAGGTTTTTATCGGATAAGTTTTACGTTTTTCGACAACGATCAATTTATCGCTAATTTACCACTTGGCGGTTAGTTTGATCGGCGACAATTTAACGACTTTTTGCCTTTTTTCCAAGCATTTAAATATTGATTTAAATCATTTTCCTTTATTAATGTTAATTTTGTATTTAACGTGTCTTATCAGTAATGACGGTGTTAAAAACATGTTTACTGTAACGTAATTTATGGTTACCAATCGGCGGATAAAGCGGAGTAAGGCGCGGCAGTTCGAGGATTAATCTGAGTCGGGTAAAAACATTACGGGGGCCAGGAAAGTTAGTAGGGTAATTAATTAAGATGTTTTACAATCCATTCACTTATCCAATTATTCTAATTAACACCGTTTCGGAATTATTAGGAAAAACAGTCACGCCCTCCCCTTGTTATCGATCCCATTCATTACGGTTATTTTTTTACCGCCTTAAAGGTAAATTAGCGAACGTAATAGCGCTCCCGCTCGCGGGCAATGCCGGAAGGCAGGTTAAGATATAAACGCAGGTAATAGAAAATGGCTGGGAGGTGGGTTTCGCCCGGGAACGGGGGTCGTTTGTGATGAAAAGCCTCAGTCAGCTTCGCCAATGCTTCAACCCACTGAGGCCGCTTGTTTTCCACGATGGGATCGCAGCATGAGGCCACGATTCATCTATCGAACTTGACCAGGTCCTTGAAGATCAGATGCCCCCAGCTTTTTCCGCGCGCATGAACAAGCAACCCTCCTTCTGAAAGCCCACCAAGCGGGATCGGTGCAAAACCAAGTTTTTCCGCAAGCGCACCCACCTCCGCTGTGGCGCTGTCGTCGTCGCTCGCCAGAAATACGACTCTCCTGCCACCATGTACGGTCGGGTCCTGGTCAAGAACAGAAGCGACCAGGTGGTTGAAGCCTTTCACCAGCCTGGCACCAGTAAATGTCCTGGCAACGACGACGGAAGACGGGAGACCACCCAGATCCACAAGCGGGGCCTGCGTGTTCATTGCATCAATGAGGGTTTTCCCCTTCCAGTCGGGCAGTACTTGCGCGACGTCCGGGTGCGACTCGAAACGGACAGCCAAAAAAAGGATGTCGGCTTTGACGGCTTCCGCCAGGGTTTTGGGAACGATTGTCGGCCCGATCGCAGCCGCATCAGCTGCAAAACTTTCCGGGTCGCGCGTGGTGGCGACGGCTACTTCGATGCCCTTGCGGGCGAAGGCCCTGGCAAGCGCCTGACCGATCTTGCCAAAGCCAATGATTGCATAACGCATATTTTTCTCCTTTGCTTTTCGACGTGATCAGAGCTGCGCCAGGCCACCGTCAACGGCGACCTCACTGGCGGTCATGAAACTGCTGTCCGACGACGCAAGAAAGGCCGCCACTGCGCCTATTTCCGCAGGATCGGCCATGCGCTGGAGCGGGGTTATCGCACCGTAGGCTTTCTGGCCTTCCTCGCCCAGCGCCTCCTTAGCAAGTTCGGTCGCCGTCGCCCCGGGAGACAGCACATTTACCCGGATACCGGTGCCCTTCAGGTCTTCCGCCCAGGTCCGGGCGAGGTTGCGCACCGCAGCCTTGCTCGCGCTGTAGACCGTGAACCCCGGCGCACCCGTGGTGCCAGCGCTTGATCCGGTCAGGATGATTGACCCGCCCTTGAGCATCAGCGGCAGCGCCTTCTGGACAGTAAAGATCGTGCCTTTCACATTGGTATCGAAGGTTTCGTCAATATGTTCGGCAGTGATCTGACCGAGCGGGAGCGGGCTTCCCGCCCCGGCGTTGGCAAAGACGATATCAAGGGTTCCGCGCTCCGCTTTCACCGCCGCGTAGAGACGGTCGAGGTCGGCTTCATCAGAAATCGACCCCATCACCGCACGGGCATTCGGCCCAAGGTCGGCCAGGGCGGCGTCGAGTGCTTCTTGTCGACGGCCAAAGATGAAGACGAAAGCGCCCTCCTCAATAAAACGCTTTGCCGCAGCGAGGCCGATGCCAGTAGCCCCACCGGTAATTACGGCGGTCTTTTCATTCAATCTGTTCATGTTAAGTGCTCATTCGTTTAAGTTGCGTTGATAGTGGAGAAATGCCGCAGAGCGCTGTATTATGTGGATCACCGATCCACATATAAAATATATGGAGCACTGATCCACTTGTCAAGGAAACCCATGCGAGCTGATGCCAAAAAAAATCGCAGCCAGATCCTTACGGTCGCGCGTGATGTTGTTGCCGAGCATGGCGCTGATGCGTCGATGCGCGACATTGCCCGCCGGGCAGGCGTAGGCCTGGCCACCCTGCTGCGTCATTTCCCGACGCGGGAAGCCCTGTTCGAGGCGCTGTTGTGTACCCGTCTGGACACGTTGACTCAGCGGGCAGCCGAACTCGAAACCTCGACTCCAGCCGATCAGGCACTTCTTGTCTGGTTCCGGGAGTTGGTGATGTTTACTCAAAGCTACAGGGGCGTTGTTGCCATGATGGCGGCAGCCCACACGGACACGGATTCCGCACTTTACACTTCATGTGCCGCAGTACATTCGGCAGGTGCGCAACTGTTGAAACGTGCCCAGGCCGAGGGTACGGCGCGCGCTGACATGAATGGCGATGACCTGTTCGCACTCATAACGGCGCTGGGCTGGGCGGTTGATCAGCCATCATTTGCATCGAGGGCGGATAATCTCGTTCATCTTATGACGAGCGCCATCCTGACAAACCGGGCTTCATAACAGGTTTTTCAACCAGCCATTGCCGGGCGTCGATGCGTACATTGGCTTTTTTCGACGTGCGTGAGGCGTGATATGGACGTTCGGTGCTGGCGGGGAAATAAAAAAAGGCCGCTACGGGGGCGGCCAACCATGTCGAATAGGTCTGCTCCCCTACATGGAGGAGCAGTAGTCTTTTATTTGATAACTGCTTTCAATGCTTCGCCGATATCGGCCAGGCTGCGAACGGTTTTCACGCCTGCGGCTTCCAGTGCAGCGAACTTCTCATCCGCCGTTCCTTTACCACCAGCAATAATGGCGCCTGCGTGGCCCATACGTTTGCCTTTCGGCGCGGTCACCCCAGCGATGTAACCCACCACCGGTTTAGTGACGTGCTCTTTGATGTACGCTGCGGCTTCTTCTTCTGCGCTTCCGCCGATTTCACCGATCATCACAATCGCTTCGGTCTGCGGATCTTCCTGGAACAGTTTCAGGATGTCGATAAAGTTAGAGCCCGGAATCGGGTCACCGCCGATGCCCACACAGGTAGACTGGCCGAAACCGTAATCGGTGGTCTGCTTAACCGCTTCATAGGTCAGCGTACCGGAGCGGGAAACGATGCCCACTTTACCCGGCTGGTGAATGTGGCCCGGCATAATGCCAATTTTGCACTCGCCCGGGGTGATAACGCCTGGGCAGTTCGGGCCAATCATACGCACGCCCGCTTCGTCCAGCTTCACTTTCACCGTCAGCATATCCAGCGTCGGGATACCTTCAGTGATGGTGATAATCAGCTTAATGCCCGCGTCGATGGCTTCCAGAATAGAGTCTTTGCAGAAGGGAGCCGGAACATAAATCACGCTGGCGGTTGCGCCCGTGGCTTCCACGGCTTCGCGCACGGTGTTAAACACCGGCAAGCCCAGGTGCGTGGTGCCGCCTTTGCCTGGCGTCACGCCGCCCACCATTTGCGTACCGTAAGCAATCGCCTGCTCGGAGTGGAACGTGCCCTGGCTACCGGTGAAGCCCTGGCAGATAACTTTGGTGTTCTTATCAATCAAAACAGACATTATTTCCCCTCCACTGCGGCAACAACCTGCTGTGCTGCATCCGTCAGACTTTTCGCTGCGATAATATTCAGGCCGCTGTCAGCCAGACGCTTCGCGCCCAGTTCAGCGTTGTTCCCTTCCAGACGAACCACCACCGGCACGTTAACACCCACTTCTTCTACCGCGCCGATAATACCGTCCGCGATCAGGTCGCAACGCACGATGCCGCCGAAGATGTTAACCAGAACGGCTTTCACGTTCTCGTCGGACAGGATGATTTTAAATGCTTCGGTTACGCGCTCTTTGGTCGCGCCGCCGCCCACGTCGAGGAAGTTAGCCGGCTCGCCGCCGTGCAGTTTCACGATATCCATGGTGCCCATCGCCAGGCCCGCGCCGTTAACCATGCAGCCGATGTTGCCGTCCAGCGCAACGTAATTCAGTTCCCACTGTGCAGCCTGCGCTTCACGTGGGTCCTCCTGAGACTGGTCGCGCATTTCACGCAGATCCGGCTGGCGGAACAGCGCATTGCCGTCCGCGCCCAGTTTGCCGTCGAGGCAAATCAGGTCGCCCTGTTTGGTGATCACCAGCGGGTTGATTTCGATCAGCGCCAGGTCGCGTTCAAGGAAAATGGTCGCCAGACCCATGAAGATTTTGGTGAACTGCTGAACCTGTTTGCCTTCCAGACCCAGTTTGAACGCCAGGTCGCGCCCCTGATACGGCATCGGGCCGGTCAGCGGGTCAATGGTGGTTTTGTGGATCAGGTGCGGCGTCTCTTCCGCCACTTTTTCGATTTCCACACCGCCTTCGGTCGAAGCCATGAACACCACGCGACGGGAGCTACGGTCAACTACCGCGCCCAGGTACAGCTCTTTGTCGATATCGGTTGCCGCTTCAACCAGAATCTGGTTAACCGGCTGGCCGTTCGCGTCTGTTTGATAGGTTACCAGGCGTTTACCCAACCAGTGTTCTGCAAAGGCACGGATCTCTTCTTTGCTATTAACCACTTTTACGCCGCCCGCTTTACCACGGCCACCAGCGTGGACCTGGCATTTCACCACCCACGGACCGGCACCAATTTTTGATGCCGCTTCTTCGGCTTCACGCGGGGTAGTACAGGCGTAACCAACCGGAGTCGGCAGACCTGACCGGGCAAAAAGCTGTTTCGCCTGATACTCGTGTAAGTTCATGTGTTCTATCCATCCTTCAGGTAATCATTATCAGGGTGTCTGTCGCATTTTTTCGCCGGATAGCGCTGCGCTTATCCGGCCTGCAAACTATATGGCCCGGCGCTAACCGGGCCTGGCCGACTACACGTCCAACAGCAGACGCGTCGGATCTTCCAGCAGCTCTTTAATGGCGACCAGGTAGCCCACGGATTCACGGCCGTCGATCAGACGGTGATCGTAAGAGAGCGCCAGGTACATCATCGGCAGGATCTCAACTTTGCCATCCACCGCCATCGGGCGATCTTTAATGGCGTGCATACCGAGGATCGCGCTCTGCGGTGGGTTGATGATAGGCGTGGACATCAGCGAGCCAAATACGCCGCCGTTGGTAATGGTGAAGTTACCGCCGGTCAGATCGTCAACGGTCAGCTTGCCGTCGCGGCCTTTCAGTGCCAGCTCTTTGATTTTCTTCTCGATATCCGCCATGCCGAGGGTATCAACATCGCGCAGCACCGGCGTTACCAGGCCACGCGGCGTAGAAACCGCCATGCTGACATCGAAATAGTTGTGGTAAACCACATCATCGCCATCAATAGAGGCGTTCACTTCCGGGTAGCGTTTCAGGGCTTCTACTACCGCTTTCACGTAGAAGGACATAAAGCCCAGGCGGATGCCGTGACGTTTTTCAAACGCGTCGCCGTACTGCTTACGCAGATCCATGATCGGCTTCATGTTGACTTCGTTAAACGTGGTCAGCATGGCGGTAGAGTTTTTCGCTTCCAGCAGACGCTCTGCCACGCGTTTGCGCAGGCGGGTCATCGGTACGCGTTTTTCAGTACGGCCCGCCAGTTGCGGTGCCGGGCTGCTTGCCGGTGCAGGCGCTGCTGCCGGTTTCTCTTCTTTCGCCGGGGCTTTCGCCAGATGTTTTTCCACATCTTCACGTGTGATGCGACCGCCAACGCCGGTGCCTTTAATCGCACTGGCGTCGAGATTGTGCTCAGCCAGCAGGCGACGGATCGCCGGGCTCAGCGCGTCATTGTTTTGTTCTTCCAGTGACGCTTGCTGACGCTGCGCGGGCGTAGACTCTTTCGCTTCAGATTTCGCGTTGCTCTCTTTACCTGCGCTGTTGCCCTCTTTCAGGCGACCCAGGATCTGGCGGGAGGTAACAGTTGTACCTTCGTCTTCCAGAACAGCGTCCAGAATGCCGTCCGCTGATGCCGGTACTTCCAGTACCACTTTGTCAGTTTCGATTTCGACCAGCACTTCATCGCGCTTGACGCTATCGCCTGGTTTTTTATGCCAGGTTGCAACGGTCGCGTCAGCAACGGACTCAGGCAGATCGGGAACAAGAATATCTACGCTACTCATTATTTATCCTTTAATTAATCGACGTTCAGCGCGTCATTTACCAGATCTTGTTGCTGTTTCTGGTGAACGGAGAGATATCCTACCGCCGGCGAGGCGGAGGCCGGGCGACCTGCATAACGCAGACCAGCCCCAAACGGAATCACATCACGGAAATGATGCTGGCTACAGTACCATGCGCCCTGGTTAAGCGGCTCTTCCTGGCACCAGACAAAATCATGCACGTGAGCATACGGTTTCAGCGCGTCCTGCACCGCCTGGTGCGGGAACGGGTAAAGCTGCTCAATACGCACGATGGCGACATTTTTCTGGTCATTCTTACGACGCTGTTCCAGCAAATCGTAATAAACCTTACCAGAGCAAAGAATGACGCGCTTAACGCCTTGCGGATCAAGGTCATCTACTTCGCCAATCGCTGGCATAAAGGTGCCGTTTGCCAGCTCATCAAGCGTCGACACCGCCTGCGGATGACGCAGCAGTGATTTCGGCGACATCACAATCAGCGGGCGGCGCATACCGCGCAGCGCCTGGCGACGCAGCATGTGGTAAACCTGCGCCGGGGTAGACGGCACGCAAACCTGCATGTTCTGTTCTGCACAAAGTTGCAGGTAACGCTCCAGACGCGCGGAGGAGTGCTCCGGCCCCTGCCCTTCGTAACCGTGCGGCAGCAGCATCACCAGACCACACATCCGGCCCCATTTCTGCTCGCCGGAACTGATGAACTGGTCGATAACCACCTGCGCGCCGTTGGCGAAATCGCCGAACTGCGCTTCCCAGATGGTCAGCGTGCGCGGTTCTGCGGTGGCATAACCGTATTCAAACGCCAGTACCGCTTCTTCAGAGAGCACGGAGTCCCATACGCGGAATTGACCCTGACCATTGTGAACATGGCACAGCGGCGTGTAAGTCGAGCCGTTGGCCTGGTTGTGGATGACGGCGTGACGATGGAAGAAGGTGCCGCGCCCGGTGTCTTCACCTGACAGACGTACCGGAATGCCCTCATCAACCAGCGTCGCGTAAGCCAGCGTTTCTGCGCCGCCCCAGTCAAACAGCTTATCGCCGTTCGCCATCAGTTGACGGTCGCCGTAGATTTTCGCTACGCGGGATTGCATTTCGATAGCGTCCGGCACCGTACTGATGCGTTTCGCCAGCTCTTGCAGGCGCTTCATCTCCACCTTGTTCGGGTAGCTCTCATCCCACTCGTGGTTGAGGTACGGCGACCAGGTAAAGGAGTGCATATTCATCGGACGCCATTCGGCAACCACGCATTCACCCGCATCGAGCGCATCGCGGTAAAGGTTAACCATTTCGGTGGCGTCTTCGAGGGTGATGGTTTTGTCCTGCTCCAGACGGTCGGCGTAGATTTTACGCGGCGTCGGGTGCTTTTTGATTTTCTGGTACATCAGCGGCTGGGTTGCGCTCGGCTCATCGGCTTCGTTATGGCCGTGACGGCGGTAGCACACCAGATCGATAAAGACATCGCGTTTGAAGGTGTTACGGAAATCAAGCGCCAGGCGGGTCACAAAGGCGACCGCTTCTGGATCGTCTGCGTTAACGTGGAAAATCGGCGCCTGCACCATTTTGCCGATGTCAGTACAGTACGGCGTTGAGCGGGCATCCAGCGGGTTCGAGGTAGTGAAACCGACCTGGTTGTTGATGACGATACGCACCGTGCCACCCACTTCGTAGCCGCGTGCTTTGGACATGTTCAGGGTTTCCTGCACCACGCCCTGGCCAGCAACGGCCGCGTCACCGTGAATGGTAATCGGCAGCACTTTGTTGCTACTGGGTTCGTCCAGGCGGTCAAGACGCGCGCGGACAGAACCAATCACCACCGGGCTGACGATTTCGAGGTGCGACGGGTTAAACGCCAGCGCCAGGTGCACCAGGCCGCCTTCCGTTTCTACGTCGGACGAGAAGCCCATATGGTATTTCACGTCGCCGGTGCCGAGGTGTTCTTTGTGTTTACCGGCAAATTCGTCGAACAGATCCTGCGGCTTTTTACCCAGCACGTTGATAAGCACGTTCAGACGACCACGGTGCGCCATGCCCAGCACCACTTCGCGGGTGCCGCTCTTGCCTGCATGACGGATCATCTCTTTCAGCATCGGAACCAGCGCGTCGCCGCCTTCCAGCGAGAAGCGTTTCGCACCGGGGAATTTCGCGCCCAGGTAACGTTCCAGCCCTTCGGCTGCGGTCAGCTCGCTCAGGAAGCGTTTTTTCTCTTCTGCCGAGAAGCTCGATTTACCGACCGCCGATTCAATGCGCTGCTGGATCCAGCGTTTCTCTTCGGTGCTGGTAATGTGCATGTACTCTGCACCGATCGACCCGCAATATGTCTCTTTCAGGGCGTGGATCAGTTCACCCAGCGGCATGGTGTCTTTGCCGATAGCAAAAGAACCGACATTGAAGCTGTTCTGGAAATCCGCTTCGGTCAGGTCATGAAACGCGGGATCGAGATCGGCAACCCTTTCCTGCTGCCACAATCCCAGCGGATCGAGATTCGCATGCTGGTGACCACGGAAGCGGTAGGCGTTGATCAATTGCAGGACTTTGACCTGTTTGACATTGTTGTCAGGGTCGGACATCGAGGAGGAGTAACGTGAAGCATCCTTCGCCAGCTGGCGGAAATAATCACGCGTTTTAGAGTGGAACTGATCCGGTTTGACTCCGGTGCCCGGTAACTGCTGGAACATAGATCGCCAGTTAGCATCTACCGAGTCAGGATCGGTTAAGAAGTCTTCATAGAGCTGTTCTATCCAGCTCTGGTTAGACCCAGAGAGGTAAGAAGAGTCCAGCCAGGCTTTCATTGCGCCGTTCTGCATCGTGATCCCTTAAGCATTGTTATGCTTACTTCGCCGTGGATAACTACGACGTACACCGAAAAGCGCACGTCCCAGGGTTCACTGCGAGCTCTTTGGCCCGCGAAGGAACCTTTAAAAACTGCCCTAATCTTCACTGTTTGGGCTGCGACTGTGTTGGCTGCCTTCGCGCACCTCAGTCACATAGTTGACTATGCTCCTGGGGATGCGCTCAGTTGCCGCCTTGTCTCGCTCCAAACATTTCGATTATGTCTTCGGAGGCGGTTTTTAAAGATTTCCTGCATTTATTGCCCGGTGGCGTTGTGCTTACCGGGCATTGATTACTTATGCGCTGCGCTGCAACAACATCGACTTGATATGACCGATGGCGCGCGTTGGGTTCAGCCCTTTCGGACATACACTGACGCAGTTCATGATGCTATGGCAGCGGAATACGCTGAAAGCATCGCTTAAACCTTCCAGACGGTTATCGGTTTCCGTATCGCGGCTGTCGATCAGGAAACGGTACGCCGCCAGCAAACCGGCCGGGCCGATAAACTTATCCGGGTTCCACCAGAACGACGGACAGGACGTTGAGCAGCACGCGCAGAGAATACATTCATACAAACCGTCGAGCTTTTCGCGCTGTTCCGGTGCCTGTAAATGCTCTCTTGCTGGCGGATTTTGCCCATTATTCAATAAGTAAGGCTTAATTTTCTCATATTGAGCATAGAACTGACTCATGTCCACCACCAAATCGCGGATCACCGGCAGCCCAGGCAGAGGACGGATCACAATCTTCTGCTTGCCGTTGCCGAGCGCGGAAATGGGGGTGATACACGCAAGACCATTCTTACCGTTCATGTTCAGGCCGTCAGAACCGCACACCCCTTCACGGCAGGAGCGGCGAAACGACAGTGTAGAATCCGTTTCTTTCAGCTGGATTAACGCATCCAGCAGCATCATGTCGCGCCCTTCTTCCGCTTCCAGCGTGTAATCCTGCATCCGCGGAGCGTCGTCAACATCCGGGTTATAGCGATAAATCGAGAATTCGAGTTTCATCATCCTGTCTCCGCATTAATAAGTACGAATCTTCGGCGGGAACGCCGGACGCAGTTTCGGCTCCATGTTGACGCTACGACGCGTCATGGACTCCGTTTCTGGCAGGTACAGGGAGTGACACAACCAGTTCTCATCGTCACGATCCGGATAGTCGAAGCGGCTATGCGCGCCACGGCTCTCGGTACGGAAGTTGGCTGAAACCGCCGTTGCATACGCGGTTTCCATCAGGTTATCCAGCTCCAGGCACTCAACACGCTGGGTGTTAAATTCGCTGGAGGAATCATCCAGACGGGCATTTTTCAGACGCTCGCGGATAACTTTCAACTGCTCAAGACCTTTCGCCATCGCGTCGCCTTCACGGAATACCGAGAAGTTGTGCTGCATACACTCTTGCAGCGCTTTACGGATGGTGACCGGATCTTCGCCGTCGCGGTTGTTGTTCCAGCGGTTGAGGCGCTCAAGAGATGCTTCAACATCGGACTCGCTCGCATCACGCAGCGCGCCCTGTTCAGCGATGGACTCCTGCAAATGCAGACCCGCCGCGCGGCCAAACACCACCAGGTCGAGCAGCGAGTTGCCACCCAGACGGTTTGCACCGTGCACGGATACGCAGGCAATTTCGCCCACGGCGAAAAGCCCAGGGATCACCACATCTTCGCCCTGCGCGTTGACCGTCAGCGCCTGACCCGTCACTTTGGTCGGAATACCGCCCATCATATAGTGGCAAGTCGGGATCACCGGGATCGGCTCTTTTACCGGATCGACGTGCGCGAAGGTGCGCGACAGTTCGAGGATCCCCGGCAGGCGCGATTCCAGCACCTCTTTACCCAGGTGATCGAGCTTCAGCTTGGCATGCGGGCCCCACGGGCCATCACAGCCACGGCCTTCGCGGATTTCAATCATGATCGAGCGCGCAACCACGTCGCGCCCCGCCAGATCTTTCGCGTTTGGCGCATAACGCTCCATAAAGCGCTCGCCGTGTTTATTCAGCAGGTAACCGCCTTCACCACGGCAACCTTCAGTGACCAGTACGCCCGCACCGGCAATACCGGTTGGGTGGAACTGCCACATTTCCATATCCTGCACCGGGACACCGGCACGCAGTGCCATACCAACGCCGTCACCGGTATTGATATGCGCGTTAGTGGTGGACTGGTAAATACGTCCGGCACCACCCGTCGCCAGCACAGTGGCACGCGCTTTGAAGTAAACCACTTCGCCGGTTTCAATACACAGCGCGGTACAACCAACCACGGCGCCATCCTGGTTTTTCACCAGATCCAGCGCGTACCACTCGGAAAAGATCGTCGTGTGATTTTTCAGGTTTTGCTGATAAAGGGTGTGCAGCAGTGCGTGGCCGGTACGGTCCGCCGCCGCTGCGGTACGCGCCGCCTGCTCGCCGCCGAAGTTTTTCGACTGGCCACCAAACGGGCGTTGATAAATACGTCCATCATCAAGACGGGAGAACGGCAGACCCATATGTTCCAGCTCGAGAATCGCTTCCGGGCCGGTTTTACACATATATTCAATGGCGTCCTGGTCACCGATGTAATCGGAACCTTTTACCGTGTCATACATGTGCCATTCCCAGTTGTCTTCATGGGTATTGCCCAGCGCAACGGTAATACCGCCCTGCGCCGACACAGTATGGGAACGGGTTGGGAACACTTTAGAGAGCAGCGCACAGGTTTGCCCGCTCTGGGAAATTTGCAACGCCGCGCGCATACCTGCGCCGCCTGCGCCAATAACAACAGCATCAAATTCTCTGACTGGCAGTTTCATTACACACCCCATACCACAACGAATCCATAAATCACGTAAGCCGCAAGCGCAATAACGATAGCCAGTTGCAGAAACAGGCGCAGGGCCACTTGCTTAACGTAGTCGGTCAATACCTGCCACATACCGATCCAGGCGTGGATCAGGATGGAAAAAAGGGCCAGCAGGGTAAAGACTTTCGTGAAGGCAGAGGAGAAGAAGCCAGTCCAGACAGTCCAGGTCAGATCGCCGGTAACGGCAAAAAAGCCAACCATATAGATGATGTATAACGTCAGGACAATAGCGGTAGCACGGACCAGAACAAAATCATGTACGCCGTTGCGTCCTAATGCGGAGGCGTTGCTTACCATACGAGGACTCCTGCGAGAATTGAAAGCACGACAGTGATCACAAAAGAAAGATTAGCGGAACGTTTTCCTGCTTCGAATGTTTCTTCCAGCCAGCCAAAATCCATAAACATGTGGCGAATGCCGCCAACAGCGTGATACGCCAGCGCCGTCAGGATGCCCCACAGGATGAATTTAACGAAAAAGCCGCTCATGATGGCAGAGGCGGTCAGGAAGCCTTCTTCAGAAGACAGCGACAGACCCAGTAACCACAACAGAATGCCGACCGCCACAAAAGTAATGACGCCGGAAACGCGGTGGAGAATGGACGCTATAGCCGTAACAGGAAACCGGATTGTTGTCAGATCCAGGTTGACAGGTCTTTGTTTTTTAACATTTTTAATCATGAATAACGCCCACATGCTATTCTTATAGTTTCCTTCCTCCGGTCTGCGTGCGGGTCAGACAGCGTCCTTTTCTATAACTGCTCGTCATGCAAAAAATTAGCTTCCATATGCTAAACGACAGGTTACAACGCTGGGTGGCTCGGGATTGCAGGATATTCCGGAGACCTGGCGGCAGTATAGGTCGTTCACAAAATCATTACAATTAACCTACATATAGTTTGTCGGGTTTTATGCAGAACAGTGATGCTCATCACGATAACAACATTATTTTAAATTTTAATCATCTGATTTGACAAAAGTTAAACATTCTTGTTACAAACTACAGCATAAAGAACTTATAATGCGTAAAAGTTATGGGGTCTTGCTTTCACCTGAGAATAAGTTATGTAACAGTGTGATGGTATTGACCGATGTAATCAGGACAGTTATTAGTGATATACAGGTTTGATAAATTCGGACTGCTAAGACGCTGATTTGCTGATTTTTCACTGTATTTTCAATGTATATCTGCACGCGCCTATCGCTCTGTACCCTGGTACCTCCTCTCAACAGAGCAGCGAGCTAAATAACAAACTGTTAACATTGACAAACAGATGAAGCAAACCCGGTGGCTGGCGGTCTTAAGCAATAAGGCGCTAAGGAGACCGTAAATGGCTGATAAAAAAGCAAACCTCACCTACAATGGTGACGCTGCTATTGAACTGGATGTGCTAAAAGGCACGCTCGGTCAGGATGTTATTGATATCCGTAGTCTCGGTTCAAAAGGGGTATTTACTTTTGACCCAGGTTTTACCTCTACCGCATCATGCGAATCGAAAATCACCTTTATCGACGGCGACGAAGGCATTCTGCTGCACCGCGGTTTCCCTATTGATCAGTTGGCGACCGAATCCAACTATCTGGAAGTCTGCTATATCCTGCTGTACGGCGAGAAGCCGACCCAGGAACAGTTTGATGAGTTCAAACTGACCGTCACGCGCCACACCATGATCCACGAGCAGATCACCCGTCTGTTCCACGGTTTTCGTCGTGACTCGCACCCGATGGCGGTGCTGTGCGGCGTGACCGGTGCGCTGGCGGCGTTCTATCACGACTCGCTGGATGTGAACAATCCGCGTCACCGTGAAATCGCGGCGTTCCGCCTGCTGTCCAAAATGCCGACCGTGGCGGCAATGTGTTACAAATACTCCATCGGTCAGCCCTTTATCTACCCGCGCAACGATCTCTCCTACTCCGGTAACTTCCTGCATATGATGTTCGCCACGCCGTGCGAATCTTATGAAGTGAACCCGGTGCTGGAACGCGCCATGGACCGTATTCTGATCCTGCATGCGGATCACGAACAGAATGCCTCCACGTCTACCGTGCGTACCGCAGGCTCTTCCGGTGCGAACCCGTTCGCCTGTATCGCCGCAGGTATTGCTTCTCTGTGGGGACCGGCGCATGGCGGTGCCAACGAAGCGGCACTGAAGATGCTGGAAGAGATCAGTTCCGTGAAACACATCCCGGAATTCCTGCGTCGCGCCAAAGATAAGAACGATTCGTTCCGTCTGATGGGCTTTGGTCACCGTGTCTACAAGAACTATGACCCGCGCGCGACCGTAATGCGTGAGACCTGCCACGAAGTGCTGCGTGAGCTGGGCACCAAAGACGATCTGCTGGAAGTGGCGATGGAGCTGGAGCACATTGCGCTCAACGATCCGTACTTTATCGAACGCAAACTCTACCCGAACGTCGACTTCTACTCCGGTATTATCCTGAAAGCGATGGGTATTCCGTCGTCCATGTTTACAGTCATCTTCGCGATGGCGCGTACCGTGGGCTGGATTGCACACTGGAATGAAATGCACGACGACGGCATCAAGATTGCCCGTCCGCGTCAGCTCTACACCGGCTACGAAAAACGCGAATTCTCGTCCGATCTGAAAAAAGAGTAATATCTGAACGCCCGGTAGCGCTTCGCTTACCGGGCCTACAAAACCATCCGGTGCGTTATTTTTGACACGCCGGACACCAATAAAACGGCCTTGACGACAGGGTCGTTTTTTCAATTACCCCGCCGCAGCGCTCGCACTTCTCCCCCGCCCGATGAAACACCTTAAAACGAAACAACGCCCCGTGGTGCTTGTTCTCATCCACCACACCGCGGGTTTGGTAAGACAAACGCGGAATATCCAGCAGCGCGTGCGCCAGCACATCGAGTTGAGCGTCAGTGAGTTGCGCAGCATTACGCTGAGCAGCCAGTTCGCTGTGCCAGAGAATTTCCACCCGCAGATAGTTGCCCAGCCCGGCGAGAAAGGCCTGATCGAGCAATAAACCGGAAAACTGGCGGCGGCGAAAGCGTGGTGATAACAGGCGTGCTTTCACCTGTTCGACGGTTAGCGTCATGTCCAGCACGTCCGGTCCCACGCGCTGTAAAAAAGGATGCTGCGCCAGTTGATCTGGCGTCAGAATGGCGATATCCGACGCGCTGTAAAGCAAAATAGCGGTATCGGCCGCTTGCAGGCGTACGCGCAGCACGCGGTTGGTTTGCGGTGTTTCGCCCGCATTGACCACGCGCCAGACGCCATAAAGCTGGTTATGACTGTAGAGCGTCAGCCCGCCGGAAAAGTGTGTCAGCAACGCTTTTCCGCGCGTTTCAATACTTTCGATGTGCTGTCCCACCAACCCGGCGGCGAAATGGGTTAAATGTGGCAGCGCAAACCAGACATCGGTCAATGGCTTACCCTGAATGGCGGTTTCAAGGGTATCCGCCGCGCGGCGGATCTCCGGGCCTTCCGGCATGTAAAACTCCTTGTGTCAGCGTGAAGAAAGGGTCACGCCCTGCGCAATAAACGCCGAGCGCAAACGGCGGGCAAACATCAATGCATGTTCCCCGTCGCCGTGCACACAAACGGTCTGCGCCATTACGCTGGCATAACGGCCATCGACGCTTTTCACCCGTCCGTGTTGCACCATCTCCAGCGTTTGCGCCAGCGCCATGTTTTCATCATCAATTAACGCGCCAGGTTCACTGCGCGGCACCAGGCGGCCAGTGGGCAGATAACCGCGATCGGCAAACACCTCCTGACGTGTTTTCAGACCGAAACGTTCCCCGGCGCGAATCAGCTCGCTGCCCGCCAGTCCAACAAGAATGAGCGTGGGATCAAAATCGTGTACCGCGCGGGCAATGGCATCGGCGAGTGGCGCATCTTCCGCCGCCTGGTTGTAGAGCATACCGTGCGGTTTGACATGGGCCAATCTGCCGCCTTCTGTTCGCACCATCGCCGCCAGCGCGCCGATTTGATACAGCACCTCGGCGTAAACCACCTCAGGCGGAGTGGACATTTTCGTGCGGCCAAAATTTTCCCGATCGAGAAAAGAGGGGTGTGCGCCAATAGCCACATCATGCGCCAGCGCGTGCTTCACACAGCGCAACATCGTGGCGGCGTCACCGGCGTGAAAACCGCAGGCGATATTCACGGACGTCACCACCGCCATCAGCTCGCGGTCGTTACGATCAAAGCCTTCGCCAATATCGGCGTTTAAATCAATCTTCATTACGCAACCGCCACGCCAGTTTTTCGAGGAAAAGCTGCTGGTCGTGCCGGGCTTTGAGCGCCTCATCCAGCGAGCACTGCACAAAATGAATAGGCTGACCCAGGCGGATTTGCGCCAGATGGTAGAGATCGGCCTCGATAATACAGGCGATACGCGGATAGCCGCCCGTCGTCTGGCAATCATTCATCAACACAATCGGCTGACCGTTGGAGGGCACCTGAATTACGCCGGGCAACAACCCGTGAGAGAGCAACTCGCGCGACGTTTTGCGCACCAGCGGCTGGCCTTGCAGGCGATAACCCATACGGTTACTTTGCGGGTTGATGTGCCACGGCAAGCGCCAGAATGCCGCCTGCGACGCGTTATCAAATTCGTGATATTCCGGCCCCGGCAGCGCGCGAATGCGGTTATTCCACAGCAATTGTTTAACGCCCTGTCGCGAGCGAAACGCACATGCGGGCGTGCCCAACGGCAGCGAATCGCCATCGCGCAACAGCCGCCCTTCCAGCCCGCCGATGGCGGTTTTCAGATCGGTACTGCCCGAGCCCATCACTTCCGGCAAATCAAACCCGCCCGCCACCGCCAGATAGCTGCGCACGCCGTGCAGCGGCCTTTTCAGCACCAGCCGCTGCCCCGCTTTTGCGGCGAAACGCCAGCCGGTCCACACCGCTTCGCCGTCTAATTTTGCTTCACAGCCTGCGCCGGTGAGCGCAAACCAGCAGTCCCGGGCAAACTCCACCTCACACTGGCCGAGGGTGATTTCCAGCGCCGCCGCATCCGGCGCATTACCCACCAGCGCATTGGCAACTTGCAACGCCGGGCCATCCAGCGCGCCGCAGTAGCTAACGCCGAACTGGCGCAGCCCCACGCGCTTGCCGCCCTGCAAGCTGGTGTAAATGCCCGCGCGGATAATCTTCAACATACGCCCTCCTTACGCGGGATAAAGCGCAGCGTATCGCCGGGGCGCAGCAGCGCCGGTTCCGGTAAACGAGGGTTGAATAAGGTCAGATCGGTACGGCCAATCAGGTTCCAGCCGCCTGGCGTTTGCAGCGGATAAATGCCCGTTTGCGCCCCGCCGATCCCCACCGAACCGGCAGGCACGCTCACGCGTGGTTCGGCGCGTCGCGGTGTCGCCAGCGCGTCCGGCATGCCGCCCAGATAAGGGAAACCGGGCTGAAAGCCGATAAACCACACCACATAATCGATAGAGGCATGCAGCTCAACCACCTGCTTTTCCGTCATCCCGCAATGATCAGCCACCAGCCCCAGATCCGGCCCGGCGTCGCCGCCATACCGCACCGGGATGTCGATAGCGCGGGAGTCCGGCTCCAGCGCTTCGCTCTCTTCCCACCAGCGCTGTAACCGCTCAATAGCATCCAGCGCCAGCGCATGGGGATTGCGCAGCACAACGGTGATGTTATTCATGCCCGGTATCGCTTCCACTACGTCGGGGACATCGGCCAGCCGCTGCGTCAGCCGCCAGATCCGCTTTTGCGTCGCCAGTTGCACTGGCGGCTCCAGCTCCAGCACGACGGCGGTTTCACCTAATAAATAACAACGCGCTCGCTGCACTTACCTGCTCCTTACGCCGGATTGGGAATATCAATAAAAGTCACCTCGAGATCGGTGTTCTCGTTAAGCCAGTCGCTCAACGCACGAATACCGCCGCGCTCGGTGGCATGGTGGCCCGCAGAGTAAAAATGCAGCCCCTGCTCACGCGCCGAGTGAATGGTCTGCTCGGAGACTTCACCAGTGATAAAGGCATCCACACCAAAGCTGGCGGCTTTATCGATAAAGCCCTGGCCGCCGCCAGTGCACCATGCCACACGTTTGATCTGCGCGGGCCCGGTGTCGCCGCACCACAGCGGTTTGCGACCAAGACGCGCTTCAATCCACGACGCCAGTTCCAGACCAGGCACCGGCATGGTGAGCTCGCCCCACGGCAATAATTCTTCAATTTCGCCCATCACCGTGATGCCGAGCAGCGCGGCAAGCTGCACGTTATTGCCCAGCTCCGGGTGAGCATCGAGCGGCAAGTGCCAGCCGTAGAGGTTGATATCGTTCGCCAGCAGGGTTTTCAGCCGGTTACGTTTCATACCGCGAATAATCGGCGCTTCGTTTTTCCAGAAATAACCGTGATGGACAATCACCGCATCGGCTTCCAGCCGCACCGCTTCGTCGAGCAGCGCCTGGCTTGCGGTCACGCCGGTAACTATTTTCTGTACCGTTTCGCGCCCCTCAACTTGCAGACCATTCGGGCCATAATCGCTGAATGCCGCACTGTTAAGTTTTTCGTTAATCAGTTTTTCCAGTTCGGTATTTTTCATCATCACACCTTTACCCTTTTCGCGCGGCTTCATAGGCCGCAAGCGTGGCGGTTCGCGCCTGTTTATGGTCAACAATCGGGCGCGGATAATCGAGCGTAACGCCCGCTTTATCCGCCCAGATCCACGGTTGATGAAGTGATTTTTGCGGCACCGCTTTCAGCTCCGGCAGCCAGCGGCGGATAAATTCCCCGTCAGCATCGAAGCGCTCCCCCTGCGTCGTGGGGTTGAAAATACGAAAGTAAGGCGCGGCATCGGTGCCCGTTGAGGCCGCCCACTGCCAGCCGCCGTTATTCGCCGCAAAATCGCCATCAATCAATTGTGAAATAAAATAACGCTCTCCACGCCGCCAGTCGATAAGCAAGTCTTTGACCAGGAAGCTGGCGGTAATCATTCGCAGGCGATTATGCATCCAGCCGGTCTCATTCATCTGGCGCATGGCTGCATCGACAATCGGGTAACCGGTGGAGCCGTTTTGCCAGGCCGCAAGATGCTGCGGGTTATCCTGCCACTGCACGTTTTCGGTCCAGCGAATAAATGGCCGGTGTTTGCACAGCGCCGGGTGATAGGTCATCAGATGGCGATAAAACTCGCGCCAGATAAGCTCATTCAGCCAAACCGCTCCTGGCCCGCCGTCCAGCGCTTGCGGCAGTTCCGCCACCAGACGATGCAGACACTGGCGTGGCGACAGCGCGCCGATGGCAAGGCAGGCCGAAAGCCGGCTGGTGCCGTCGATAGCCGGGAAATCGCGCTGCTGCTCATAGTGCGCCGCCTGCTGCTGGCAAAACTGGCGCAGCCGCGCAAGGGCGCTTTTTTCATCAGCCGGAAACTGCGCGTCGTCAAAGGCCAGTTGCGGATAGTTGAGCGTGATCGGCTCCGGCGTTAATGGGCCGCTGTCCCGCGCCTGCGGTGCGCCAACGCACTCCGGCAGTTCCTCTTTCAGGCGGCGCAGAAAAGCATTTTTGAACGGCGTAAATACTTTGAACATCTCGCGATTGCCGGTCATGACGCTGCCGGGAGCCAGCATTACGCTGTCGTCAAACCCCTGGCAGGCGACGTTGGACAGCGCTCTTTCCACCGCCGCATCGCGCTGGCGTTCATTGAGTTCATATTGATAGTTGTAAAACAGATGGCTGACGCTTTCACGCTCACACACCGCCGCCACTTCCTGCACGCTGGCGGCGAAATCCGGCACTTCGCGGTAAATCAGCGAAATGCCTTTTTCCGCCAGCGCCTGTTGCAGCGCGTTGAGATGAGCGTTGATCAGCGCCGCCTGGCGTGGCGCGACCTGATGTTGCTGCCACTGTTTGGGGGTCGCAATGTAGAGCGCTTTAACGTGGGCGTTTTTATTGCGACAGGCCGCCGCCAGCGCAAGATTATCGTGCATGCGCAAATCCGCGCGAAACCAGACCAGATGGGTGGTCATAGTGCTCCTAATGTCCGTAACGTAAGCGCAGCGCTGCTGGCCAGGGGTCAAAATAGCGTTGCCCGGCGAGATAGGCGTCGGGAAATTCCGCCATATAGTGTTTAAGCAAGGTGACCGGCGCAAGGAGCGGCTGAATGCCCTGGCGGTAACTGTCAATCAGCGAGGAGAGCTCCGCGCGCTGGCGGGCGTTAAGCTGTTTGCGGAAATAGCCCTGCACGTGCATTAACACATTAGTATGGTTGCGCCGGGTCGCCTGGTGCGACATGAGATCCATCAAGCGCTGGCGGTATTCCGTAAACCACGCATCAAGAGAGTCCCACTCGTGAATGGCCGCGACAAAGCGCCCCAGTTCGCGGTATTTCGGCTGCGAATGGGCCAGCAATAGCAGCTTGTAACGGCTGTGATAAGCAATCAGTTCGCCGCGTGTCAAACCGCGTTCGCGCACGCTGTTAAGTTCATGCAGGGCGTAAATGCGTTCAACGAAGTTCTCACGAATATGCGGATCGTGCAGGCGACCATCCTCTTCCACCGGTAACCACGGTAGCGCCTGCATCAGAATGTCGGTGTAAATCCCGCGCCCGGCTTTGCGGTTGTTTTTGCCTTGCGCATCATACACCCGCACGCGCTCCATACCGCAGGAGGGCGATTTGGCGCAGACAATATAGCCACAAAGATGGTCGAAATGGCTGACGCGCTCGCGGGAAAAGTGCGCCATTTGCGCCGTTAAATCCCCTTCCCGCTTATCGCTAAAGCGCAGAGAAATGTCGCCACTTTCCTCTTTGACCAGCCGCAGTGCGGGGCGTGGCACGGGCAAACCAACCGCCATTTCCGGGCATACCGGTTCGAAACGCACCCAGGGAGATAACTCTTCAACGGCGAAGGCAAGCTGCTTATGGCCGCCATCAAAACGGACTTGTTCCCCTAACAGACAGGCACTGATGCCAACAGGGATTTTTTCACTCATAGCGACTCCTTGATTAGACGTTGTAAGTGTAGTCAAAGGCCGCAGGTAAAAAAAAGCCACCGCATAAGCGGTGGCGGTATCGGTTTGCTGTGTGTAGCCGATTGATTAATAAAAGTCGCAGGTTACTTTTTCTGCTTGATCCATCCACACCGGTTTGTCGCTGGTTTTTGCCCAGACGCGGTGCAGGTAGCTGTAAAACCGTGCGCGATCTTTCCAGAACAACATCACCGGGAAGGCCAGTACACCCGCCACAACGGCGAAAGCACGACGCATCAACACAATGTGTGCCGGAAACGTTTTATATGTGTTCATAATTCTCTCCCCTTTGGCAGGCCGGTAATCATCACCGGAAAAAAGGTTCGCACTGTAAGCGGATAACGAAAAAACAGTGCGACGCTGAAATCTGGTCAAAATAGTATCGCTTTGTTTGTAATTTTACTACTCATCCGACCACTATTTTTTGTCAATTTAAGGTTTATTTACATTCAAACCGTAAATAAGTTACAAAACAGTTAAATTAATACTAACCATTAGTTAAGGTACGGTTTTATCACATTTGATGGTTTCGCCGGATGGCGGTTACGGGTTACACCACCTTCAATCACCCCGCCATTTTTATACTTTTTTTACACGCCTCCCGCGGATTTTTGCGAAATCTTTGCGCCGAAAATCCTACTTTCACTGCACATCCTTAAATCACCCCGGAGGTGAACTGTGAGTGCAGGCGTGGTAATCGGCATCGTGCTGGTTTTCCTGTTATTGGGCTACCTGATTTATGCCCTGTTTAACGCGGAGGCTTTCTGATGGCCGCTCAGTCGTTTCTTCTGCTGGCCAGCTTTTTGCTGGTGCTCTTTCTTCTGGCACGCCCGCTCGGCACCCTGCTGGCAAAAATGATTGCCGGACAGCCCTTGCCGGTCGTCGGTGCACCAGAAAATATCCTCTGGCGCGGGCTCGGTATTGATACCCGCGAGATGAACTGGCGGCGCTATCTGCTCGCCATCCTGTGGCTGAATATTCTCGGACTGGTGTTGCTGTTCGCCCTGTTGATGCTGCAAGGCGTGCTGCCGTTCAACCCGCAAAACCTGCCGGGTCTTTCCTGGCATCTGGCGCTGAACACTGCCGTGAGCTTTGTCACCAACACCAACTGGCAGTCGTATGCCGGGGAAACCACCCTGAGCTACTTCAGCCAGATGGTCGGATTAACCGTACAGAACTTCTTCTCTGCCGCGACCGGCATTGCGGTGGCGTTCGCCATCATCCGCGCCTTTGCCCGCCGTAGCATGGAGACGCTGGGCAATGCGTGGGTGGATCTCACCCGCATTACGTTATGGGTGCTGCTGCCGCTGGCGCTGGTTATCGCGCTGGTCTTTATTCAGCAAGGCGTGCTGCAAAACGTTTTACCCTACCAGCCTTACACCTCGCTGGAAGGCGTGCAGCACCTGATGCCGATGGGGCCGGTCGCCTCGCAGGAAGCAATTAAGATGCTGGGCACCAACGGCGGCGGCTTCTTTAACGCCAACTCGGCTCATCCGTTTGAAAACCCGACCGCGTTGACAAACGTTGTGCAAATGCTGGCGATTTTTCTCATTCCCGCGGCGCTCTGTTTCGCTTTTGGCGATGCGGTTGGCGATCGGCGCCAGGGGCAGATGCTGCTGTGGGCAATGTCGCTTATTTTCGTGGTCTGCGCCGGGGTTGTGATGTGGGCCGAGCTGCAAGGGAACCCGCATTTCCTGACGCTCGGCGGCGACAGCGCCAGCAATATGGAAGGCAAAGAGAGCCGCTTCGGCATTCTGGTGAGCAGCCTGTATGCCGTCATTACCACCGCCGCGTCCTGCGGTGCAGTCAACGCCATGCACGACTCCTTTACCGCACTCGGCGGCATGATCCCGATGTGGCTGATGCAGATTGGTGAAGTGGTGTTTGGCGGCGTCGGATCGGGTCTGTACGGCATGCTGCTGTTTGTGCTGTTGGCGGTGTTTATCGCCGGGCTGATGATTGGCCGTACGCCAGAGTTCCTCGGCAAAAAAATCGACGTGCGCGAAATGAAGATGACCGCGCTGGCGATCCTCGTCACCCCAGCGCTGGTACTGCTCGGCACTGCGCTGGCAATGATGACCGACGCCGGGCGCAGCGGCATGTTCAACCCCGACATTCACGGCTTTAGCGAAGTGCTGTACGCCGTCTCCTCCGCCGCCAACAACAACGGCAGCGCCTTCGCAGGCTTAAGCGCCAACTCGCCTTTCTGGAACTGCCTGCTGGCCTTTTGCATGTTCGTCGGCCGCTTCGGCGTGATTGTGCCGGTACTGGCGATTGCCGGTTCGCTGGTCAGCAAGAAAATTCAACCCACCAGTTCCGGCACCTTACCGACCCACGGCGCGCTGTTTATCGGCCTGCTGATTGGCACCGTGTTGCTGGTTGGCGCATTGACCTTTATTCCTGCCCTGGCCCTCGGCCCGGTGGCGGAATACCTCCTGTTTTAAGTCTGGCGGAGACGCATGATATGAGTCGCAAACAACTGGCCCTGTTCGATGCCAACCTGGTGCGTCAGGCGCTGATCGATGCCCTGACCAAATTAAGCCCACAAGTGCAGTGGCGTAACCCGGTGATGTTTATTGTCTGGATAGGCAGTCTGCTCACCACCCTGCTTGCTGTCGCCATGGCTACCGGTCATCTTGCGGGCAGCGCGTGGTTTACCGGGGCAGTCAGCCTGTGGCTGTGGGTCACCGTGCTGTTTGCCAACTTCGCCGAAGCGCTGGCGGAAGGACGCAGCAAAGCACAGGCCAACAGCCTGAAAGGGGTGAAGAAAACCGCCTTTGCCCGCAAACTGCGCGCGCCGCAGCACGATGCGCAAATCGACCATATTCCAGCGGAAGATCTGCGCAAAGGCGATGTGGTTCTGGTCGAAGCGGGTGACATTATTCCCTGCGACGGGGAAGTGATTGAAGGCGGCGCGTCGGTGGATGAAAGCGCGATCACCGGCGAATCGGCCCCGGTTATTCGTGAATCCGGCGGCGATTTCGCCTCTGTCACCGGCGGCACGCGCATTCTTTCTGACTGGCTGGTTATCCAGTGCAGTGTTAACCCCGGCGAAACCTTCCTCGACCGCATGATTGCCATGGTCGAAGGCGCTCAGCGGCGCAAAACGCCAAACGAAATTGCGCTGACCATTTTGCTGGTGGCGCTGACCATTATCTTTTTGCTGGCGACCGCCACGCTGTGGCCCTTCTCGGTTTACGGCGGCACGCCGGTCAGCGTAACGGTGTTGGTCGCGCTGCTGGTTTGCCTGATCCCCACCACCATCGGCGGGCTGCTGTCGGCAATTGGTGTGGCCGGGATGAGCCGTATGCTCGGCGCGAATGTGATTGCCACCAGCGGCCGCGCGGTGGAAGCGGCGGGCGATGTCGATGTGCTGCTGCTGGATAAAACCGGCACCATCACGCTGGGTAACCGCCAGGCGTCCGAGTTTCTGCCGGCACACGACGTTGATGAAAAAACGCTGGCCGATGCGGCGCAGCTCTCGTCGCTCGCCGATGAAACGCCGGAAGGCCGCAGTATCGTAGTCCTCGCCAAGCAGCGCTTTAACCTGCGCGAGCGGGATGTGCAAAGCCTGCACGCCACTTTTGTGCCCTTTACCGCGCAAACCCGCATGAGCGGGATAAACGTGCAGGACCGGATGATCCGCAAAGGCTCTGTTGACGCCATTCGCCGCCATATCGAGGCCAATGGCGGCCAGTTTCCGGCGGATGTCGATGCGTTAGTTGAACGAGTCGCACGCCAGGGCGCAACGCCGCTGGTGGTGGCGGAAGGGGCAAAAGTGCTCGGGGTCATCGCCCTGAAAGACATTGTTAAAGGCGGCATCAAAGAGCGCTTTGCGCAGTTGCGCAAAATGGGCATCAAAACGGTGATGATCACCGGCGATAACCGTTTAACGGCGGCGGCGATTGCCGCTGAAGCGGGCGTCGATGATTTTCTGGCGGAATCTACGCCGGAAGCGAAGCTGGCGCTGATTCGCCAGTATCAGGCACAAGGCCGCCTGGTGGCGATGACCGGCGACGGCACCAACGATGCCCCGGCGCTGGCGCAGGCGGATGTGGCGGTGGCGATGAACTCCGGGACGCAGGCGGCAAAAGAGGCGGGCAACATGGTGGATCTCGATTCCAACCCCACCAAGTTGATTGAAGTGGTGCATATCGGCAAACAGATGCTGATGACGCGCGGGTCGCTGACGACGTTCAGTATTGCCAATGATATGGCGAAGTATTTCGCCATTATTCCGGCGGCGTTTGCCGCAACCTACCCGCAGCTCAACACACTGAACGTGATGCATCTGCACTCCCCGGCGTCGGCGATTTTAAGCGCGGTGATTTTTAACGCGCTGGTGATTGTGTTCCTCATTCCGCTGGCGCTAAAGGGGGTGAGTTACAAGCCACTTAGCGCAAAAGCGATGTTGCGCCGCAACCTGTGGATTTACGGGCTGGGCGGTCTGCTGGTGCCGTTTATCGGTATTAAGGCAATCGACCTGCTGCTGACGCTGTTCGGCCTGGTTTAAGGAGAATAAAAATGGCTTTATTACGCCCCGCCTTTCTGCTTTTAATTCTGTTAACGCTGATAACCGGTGGGCTGTACCCGTTGCTGACTACAGCACTTGGGGAGTGGTGGTTTCACGACCAGGCAAACGGCTCGCTGATCCGCGAAGGCGATACCGTGCGCGGCTCGCGCTTGTTGGGCCAGGATTTTACTGCGCCGGGTTATTTTCATGGCCGCCCTTCCGCCACTGCCGACGCGCCGTATAATCCGATGGCGTCCGGCGGCAGTAACCTGGCGGGCAGCAACCCGGCGCTGGATAAACAGGTGGCAGAGCGCGTGGCGCAGTTACGACGCGAAAACCCGCAGGCCGCAGCGCCCATTCCGGTTGAGCTGTTAACGACGTCAGCCAGCGGGCTTGACGCGCAGATCTCACCGGCTGCCGCCGCATGGCAAATCCCGCGTGTGGCGCAGGCGCGTAATCTGCCGGTGCAGGAGGTCACAACGCTGGTCGCGGAACACACGTCTACGCCACTGGTGAATTTCATCGGTCAACCGGTCGTTAACGTGGTTGAACTTAATCTGGCGCTGGATGCGCTCAAGGATAAATAACGCATGACTGATGAGCCTTTGCGCCCGGATCCTGACCGCCTGCTGGAACATGCCGCCACGGCGCACCGGGGAAAGCTGAAAATCTTTTTCGGCGCCTGTGCCGGGGTGGGCAAAACTTACGCCATGTTGCAGGAAGCGCAGCGGCTGCGAGCGCAAGACTTAGATGTGCTGCCCGGCGTGGTGGAAACTCACGGGCGTAAAGAGACCGCCGCGCTGCTCGAAGGTTTGCCGCCGCAGCCTGTGCGGCGCATTCATCATCGTGGCCGTTTGGTACAGGAGTTTGATCTGGACGCTGCCCTTGCGCGGCGTCCGGCGCTGATTTTGATGGACGAACTGGCGCACAGTAACGCGCCCGGCTCGCGCCACCCGAAACGCTGGCAGGATGTGGAAGAGTTGCTGGACGCGGGAATCGATGTTTTCACCACCGTCAATGTTCAGCATCTGGAAAGCCTCAACGATGTGGTCAGCGGCGTCACCGGTATTCAGGTGCGTGAAACCGTGCCGGATCCGTTTTTCGACAGCGCCGACGAAATCGTGCTGGTGGATCTGCCGCCGGACGATCTGCGCCAGCGCCTGCACGAAGGCAAAGTCTATATCGGTGGCCAGGCCGAACGCGCCATCGAGCATTTTTTTCGTAAAGGCAACCTGATTGCCCTGCGTGAACTGGCACTGCGCCGTACCGCCGATCGCGTTGATGACCAGATGCGCGCGTGGCGTGACCGGCTCGGCGAAGAGAAAGTCTGGCACACGCGCGACGGGATTTTGCTCTGCGTCGGGCATGGCGCGGGCAATGAAAAGCTGGTCCGCACCGCCGCACGGCTGGCAGCCAAGCTTGGCAGCGCCTGGCATGCGGTGTATGTAGAAACTCCCACGCTGCATAAATTACCGGAGCCGCAGCGGCGGGCGATCCTCAGCGCCCTGCATCTTGCGCAGGAGCTGGGTGCAGAAACCGCGACCCTCTCAGATCCGAGGGAAGATAAAGCAATATTGCGTTACGCCCGTGAGCATAATCTCGGCAAAATCCTGCTTGGACGACGGGAAAAACGCCGCGGGTGGAACCGGGAGTCCTTTGCCGAAAAGCTGGCGCGCCGCGCGCCGGATCTCGATCTAATGATTATTGCGCTGCAAGAGATGCCGCAACCGTTACCTGCCCGTGCGGGTGATTCACGTCCGTTGATTGAGCGCTGGCGTGTGCAATTAAAAGGCTGTGCGGTCGCGCTGGCGCTTTGTGCTGCAATTACGCTGATTG
This sequence comes from Kosakonia sp. H02, assembly GCA_030704225.1. Taxonomy (NCBI): domain Bacteria; kingdom Pseudomonadati; phylum Pseudomonadota; class Gammaproteobacteria; order Enterobacterales; family Enterobacteriaceae; genus Kosakonia; species Kosakonia styphnolobii. Next base: position 1,518,920 of record CP131915.1, on the reverse strand, counting down.
CCCTTCAGTGGCTGACGGCGTTCGATGCCACCAACCTGGTGATGATTTACCTGCTCGGCGTGGTGCTGGTGGCGCTGTTTTATGGCCGCTGGCCGTCGGCGTTCGCCACGGTTATCAACGTGGTCAGTTTCGATCTCTTTTTTATCGCGCCGCGCGGCACGCTGGCGGTGTCTGATGTGCAGTATCTGCTGACGTTTGGCGTGATGCTGACCGTGGGGCTGGTGATCGGTAATTTAACCGCCGGGGTGCGTTACCAGGCGCGGGTAGCGCGTTACCGTGAGCAGCGTACCCGCCAACTGTATGAGATGTCAAAAGCCCTGGCGGTCGGGCGTAATAATCAGGATCTCGCCATCACCAGTGAAAGCTTTATCCACTCCACCTTTGACGCGCGCAGCAAAGTGCTGCTGCCGGATCATGCCGGAAAGCTGGTGGCGGTAACGCAGACGCACGGTATGACGCCGTGGGATGATGCCATCGCCCGCTGGAGTTTTGATAAAGGCCAGCCCGCCGGAGCCGGTACTGACACCCTGCCCGGCGTACCGTATTTAATTTTGCCGCTGAAAAGCGCTCAAAAAGTTTACGGCTTGTTGATTGTCGAACCGGCAAATGTGCGCCAGTTGATGATCCCGGAACAGCAGCGTCTGCTGGAAACCTTTACGCTGCTGGTGGCCAACGCGCTGGAGCGCCAGGCATTAGCCACCAGCGAAGAACAGGCGCGGCTTGCCAGCGAACGTGAAAGCATTCGCAACTCGTTATTAGCCGCCCTTTCTCACGATTTGCGCACTCCGCTGACGGTGCTGTTTGGTCAGGCGGAGATCCTCACGCTGGATCTTGCCAGTGAAGGTTCGAAGCACGCGATGCAGGCCAGCGAAATCCGCCAGCATGTGCTCAACACCACGCGGCTGGTGAATAATCTGCTGGATATGGCACGGATCCAGTCCGGCGGCTTTAATTTGAAAAGAGAGTGGCTGACGCTGGAAGAGGTGGTCGGCAGTGCGCTGCGCACTCTCGAACCGGGACTCGGCGGTCACCATATTGCCCTGTCGTTACCCGACCCGCTCATGCTGGTGCATGTTGATGGCCCGTTGTTTGAGCGGGTACTGATTAATCTGCTGGAAAACGCGGTGAAATATGCCGGACACCGGGCTGAGATCGGCATCAGCACGCACAGCACGCCGGAACAATGGACGCTGGAGGTGTGGGATAACGGACCGGGGATCCCGCCTGGCCAGGAGAAGGCGATTTTTGAAAAATTCGCCCGGGGGGCAAAAGAGTCGGCGATTCCCGGCGTTGGGCTGGGGCTGGCAATTTGCCAGGCGATTGTTGAGGTACACGGCGGGACGATTAGCGCCTGTAACCGCCCACAGGGGGGCGCGCTGTTCTGTGTTACACTCGCGCGGGAAACGCCGCCGCAACTGGATGAATTATCAGAGGATCTGTGATTAACGTTCTGATTGTCGAAGATGAACAGGCCATCCGCCGTTTTCTGCGCACCGCGCTGGAAGCCGAAGGGTTACGCGTGCATGAAGCCGACACGCTACAGCGGGGTTTACTCGAGGCGGCGACGCGCAAGCCCGATCTGGTGATCCTCGACCTCGGTTTACCGGACGGTGACGGTCTCGATTTTATCCGCGATGTGCGCCAGTGGAGCCAGATGCCGATTATTGTGCTTTCTGCGCGCATTGAAGAGAGCGATAAAATTGCCGCGCTGGATGCCGGTGCCGATGATTACCTCAGTAAACCGTTCGGGATTGGTGAGTTGCAGGCGCGTTTGCGGGTTGCGCTACGCCGCCACGCGGCAAGTACACCGGGCGAGCCGGTGGTGACGTTTTCCGATGTTCGCGTGGATCTCGCCAGCCGCCGTATTCAGCGCGGTGAGGAAGAGATTCACCTGACGCCAATTGAGTTTCGCCTGCTGGCGGTGCTGCTGAATAACCACGGTAAGGTCTTGACCCAGCGCCAGTTGCTCAGCCAAGTCTGGGGGCCGAACGCCGTCGAGCACAGCCACTATTTGCGGATTTATATGGGCCATTTGCGGCAGAAGCTGGAAGCGGACCCTGCCCGCCCACGCCATTTGTTAACGGAAACCGGGATTGGCTATCGGTTTATGTTATGAAGGGTTTTGTAAGCCGGATGGCGCTCGCTTATTCGGCCTACAAAAAAGGCTCCCGAAGGAGCCTTTCTGTTACGCTTTTTTCAGCACTTCGCTGACAATTTCCACCGCTTCTTTCTCAATCCGCTTACGGTGCTCATCACCGAGGAAGCTTTCGCAGTAGATTTTGTAGGCGTCTTCCGTGCCGGACGGGCGCGCGGCGAACCAGCCGTTGTCGGTCATCACTTTCAGACCGCCAATTGATGCGCCATTTCCCGGTGCTGCGGTCAGACGCGCGGTGATCGGGTCACCTGCCAGCGTGCTGGCGCTCACCATCTCAGGTGAGAGTTTCGACAAGGCGGCTTTCTGCGCAGACGATGCGGCAGCTTGCAGACGGTTGTAACTTGGCGCGCCAAAGCGGGCGGCCAGCTCGTCGTAATGCTGCTGCGGGTTTTTCCCGGTCACGGCGGTGATTTCTGCGGCCAGCAGGCACATGATGATGCCGTCTTTATCCGTTGACCACGGCGTGCCGTCGAAACGCAGGAACGAGGCGCCCGCACTCTCTTCGCCACCGAAACCAAAGCTGCCATCGTGCAGGCCATCAACAAACCATTTAAAGCCGACCGGCACTTCCACCAGCTTACGGCCCAGGTCGTTGACCACGCGGTCGATCATTGCAGAAGAAACCAGCGTTTTACCGACGGCGACTTCTTTGCCCCACTGCGGACGATGCTGGAACAGGTAGTTGATCGCTACCGCCAGATAGTGGTTCGGGTTCATCAAACCAGCCGGTGTGACGATGCCGTGACGGTCGTAATCGGGATCGTTAGCAAACGCCAGATCGAACTTATCACGCAGCGCCAGCAGGCCCGCCATCGCGCACTCGGAGGAGCAGTCCATGCGGATCGCGCCATCTTTGTCGAGGTGCATAAAGCGGAACGTCTGATCAACTTCATCGTTCACGATGGTCAGATCGAGCTTGTAGTGTTCAGCAATGCGTTTCCAGTACTCAATACCGGAACCCCCGAGCGGATCGACGCCCAGTTTCAGGCCCGCTTTCTGGATCGCCGCCATATCAACGATATCGGCCAGCCCTTCGATAAACGGCTGCACCAGATCTTTTTCTGTCACGTGACCGGAGGCCATCGCCGCATCCAGAGAAATGCGTTTGACCCCTTTCAGGCCATCCGCCAGCAGTGCATTGGCGCGATCTTCCACCACTTTGGTGACGTTGGTGTCTGCCGGGCCACCGTTAGGCGGGTTGTATTTGATGCCGCCATCTTCCGGCGGATTGTGCGACGGGGTAATGACGATGCCGTCGGCTTGCGCCCCGCCGTTTTTGTTGTGAACCAGGATAGCGTTAGAAATGGCAGGCGTTGGCGTAAAGCCGTTATTTTCCTGCACCACGATGTCCACACCGTTGGCGGCCAGCACTTCCAGCACAGAGATAAATGCCGGCTCGGACAGCGCGTGGGTATCTTTGCCCACGTAGCACGGCCCGGTAATGCCGTTTTTCGCACGCTCTTCAGCAATCGCCTGGGCGATGGCAAAAATGTGGGGTTCGTTGAAGCTGTGGCGTCCTGCGCTGCCACGGTGGCCGGATGTACCAAATTTCACCGCATGTTCTGCGTTACCGACTTCCGGTTTCAGCACGTAATACTGTGCAGTAAGCTGGGCGACGTTAATCAAATCGCCCTGTTGTGCAGGTTGCCCCGCACGCGGATGGTTAGCCATTGCCTGGTCCTTTTAATGCAAGGATTAAATTGTGCCGCAAACTTTCTCAATCAATTCCACCGGGAACTGCATTGACTGCATGATGTGTTCGATCATGCTGCATTTGCGACCCGTATTCGTATTGGTGATGACCCAGTAAGGAGTGTTCGGCACCTGTTTTGGCTTGGTCTGGTTGCCGTTCTGCAACAGTGTGCGCTCATCGGCAGCAAAGTATACGCGTGTGCGACCGTGCAGAGACTCAGTGGATTCCGTAAACCCTTTGTCATCGAGTGAATAGAGTGTAGACAGGATCAGCAGAAAGCGATTAACAGCCTTTTTCTGCTCGGCATATTCGTCAGAAAGCAGCAGTTCGCGAACGGCGCGGACTTTGTCTTTGGTGGTGTTGGCCGGTTTAACCCCTTCAACGGTGCTGGCAGCACGCGTTTCTTTTACCGACACAAGGTTCGTTGCAGGCTGTGACTGGGAGGCGGCGGAAAATTTTAACATGCGCCGTAAAATGTCGGATGCGCTCTCGCCAATGTGCTTAGTGTGGCTGGCAATGTAACTATAGAGCTCATCATCAACTTCGATCGTTTTCATCTTAATCCAGTAATATATAAAATCTGAATACAAGTGTTGGGATTATAAAGTGAAATCTCAACAGCGGATAGGCTCAAACCAGGATGGCGGCAAAACTCAGAGTAATTCTTAACCTTGCAGCCGGACGGCAGAATGTTCAACATAATAACCTAACCCGCTTAAGTGAAAAAAAGAACTTTGCCATGAAATTGAACACGCGCACGCAAACTGCACAACATTCGCACAACAATCCTCCGGTTGTCCTCGTCCACGGCCTGTTTGGCAGCCTTGATAATCTTGGCGTGCTCGCCCGCGACCTGGTGCAGGATCACGATGTGGTGCAAGTTGATATGCGCAACCACGGTTTATCACCCCGCTCGAGCGAGATGAACTACCCGGCCATGGCACAGGATCTACTCGATACCCTTGATGAACTGCACCTTGAGAAAGCGACCTTTATTGGTCATTCGATGGGCGGCAAAGCGGTGATGGCGCTGACCGCGCTGGCACCTGAACGGATCGATCAACTGGTAGCGATTGATATTGCGCCAGTGGATTATCACGTTCGTCGTCATGACGAGATTTTCGCCGCCATTAATGCCGTGAGCGACGCGCAGGTCACCACGCGTCAGCAAGCCGCCGCGCTGATGCGTGAACAGCTTAACGAAGAGGGCGTGATTCAGTTTTTACTCAAATCCTTTGTCGATGGTGAATGGCGCTTCAACGTGCCGGTACTGTGGGAGCAATATCCGCACATTGTTGGCTGGGAAACGGTGCCGGCATGGGATAAACCTGCGCTTTTCGTGCGCGGCGGCAATTCGCCTTATGTCACCGAAGCGTACCGCGATGATTTGCTGGCGCAATTTCCCCAGGCGCGTGCGCATGTCATTGCCGGTGCCGGGCACTGGGTACATGCAGAAAAACCTGATGCCGTGATGCGGGCGATCCGCCGCTATCTCGCTGAAAAGGCAAACTGATTAAAAAGGCGGCGACTGGTCGTTTCATCGCGCCCGGTCGTTGGCGCGCTCGCTATGCTGATGTATGATGGCGCGCTATTCAGCCCGGGCAACAGCCCGATTGCTTGTTTTCCCGTAGTATGCTTAGACCATGGCTAAAGAACAAACGGACCGTACGACACTAGATCTGTTCGCGAATGAGCGTCGCCCGGGACGGCCGAAGACAAACCCGCTCTCGCGCGATGAACAGTTGCGCATCAATAAACGCAATCAGCTAAAACGCGATAAAGTTCGTGGGCTTAAGCGCGTCGAATTGAAAATGAACGCTGAAGCCGTGGACGCTCTGAATGAGCTGGCAGAAGCGCGCGAGATGAGCCGTAGCGAGCTGATTGAAGAGATGCTGCTGGCGCAGCTAAAAGCGTTGCGCGGATAGCGAATCCTCCGAATCATCCCTTTCATGTGTCATACAGTGCAGTCCGTGGCGATAGCAGTTTCCGCGTGCTTCTCTGTTCTGCTATGATTGCCCTTATCTGTGGGCGTAGCGCCCCCCTATACTCATTAAGATTCAAGAGGTTATTTTACTCATGGCAATTACAGGCATTTTCTTCGGCAGCGACACCGGGAACACCGAAAATATCGCGAAAATGATTCAGAGTCAGCTTGGTAAAGACGTTGCCGATGTTCATGACATTGCCAAGAGCAGCAAAGAAGATATCGAAGGGTATGACATTCTGTTGCTCGGCATTCCGACCTGGTATTACGGCGAAGCGCAGTGCGACTGGGATGACTTTTTCCCGACGCTGGAAGAGATTGATTTCAATGGAAAATTAGTGGCGCTGTTCGGCTGTGGTGACCAGGAAGATTACGCAGAATACTTCTGTGATGCGCTGGGAACCATTCGCGACATTATTGAACCGCGCGGCGCAACCATTGTCGGCCACTGGCCAACAGCGGGTTACCATTTCGAAGCGTCTAAAGGCCTGGCGGATGATGACCACTTTGTAGGCCTGGCGATTGATGAAGATCGTCAGCCTGAACTAACCGCTGAGCGCGTGCAGAAATGGGTAAAACAGGTATCTGAAGAGTTGCACCTGGACGAGATCCTGAATGCCTGATTTTTATGGCGCAATCTGTCGGTTGCGCCGTATCAATAGGTAAAAGCGATGAAAATAATTGCTACAATTTTTTAACTTTCTTGCTCATCCCTGTACAATAAGCCCTGCTAAACTCGGTGCGGTCATAAAGGACTTTGTTGGCGACACCACGTTTTATAAGCTTACTTTACTTGAGGGCTTGCAGTTTTCATTTATACATGGCAGTTCTATAATGAAACGCATTATCCCGGGTGCATTCCTTTATAACTTCCGCTAAGGAAGTGAATCGTATAGCAACAGGACAGATTCCGCATGACTGACAACAATACCGCATTAAAGAAGGCCGGACTGAAAGTCACGCTTCCTCGGTTAAAAATCCTGGAAGTGCTTCAGGAACCGGATAACCATCATGTCAGTGCGGAAGATCTTTATAAGCGTCTGATCGACATGGGTGAAGAGATTGGTCTGGCAACGGTTTACCGTGTTCTGAACCAGTTTGATGACGCCGGGATTGTAACCCGCCATAACTTTGAAGGCGGCAAGTCGGTTTTTGAACTGACTCAGCAGCATCACCACGATCACCTTATCTGCCTCGATTGCGGCAAAGTCATTGAGTTCAGTGATGATTCTATCGAAGCGCGTCAGCGCGAAATCGCCTCTCAACACGGCATTCGTCTGACCAACCACAGTCTCTACCTGTACGGCCACTGCGCCGAAGGTGACTGCCGCGAAGATGAACACGCGCACGACGCAAAATAATCTTTTTTAGATATGTGAAAGCCAACCTGACGGTTGGCTTTTTTTATGCTTGCCGGATGGCTACTGCGCTTACGCTTTCACCTTGTCGACACGGCTAAAGCGTTTGCCGTCCGGGCTGGCGGTGCGAATCTGCACTTCCCCGCTCACCTGTGGACGCACGCTCGCATTATAACGCTGCCACTGTTTTCCCTGATCGGTTGAGTACTCGACAACCAGCCCCGGGAAGCTGGTGTTCACTTCCAGCACACCACCGACAATACGCGCGCCCGGTACAGGCAGACGGTAATGAATGCCTGCTTTATCCATTTTCGACAGTTCGCGATGGCCCAGCAGATTTGCAAAGCGCTGCCAGTCGTTATCCAGTGCGTTGATATCCACCAGATGCGTTTCACCGCCTTTATATTCACGGCCTGCTTTATAGTCTTGTTCCCATGCTGCACGATGCCAGGCACGCTCGGCGACAGAAACCAGGCGCGGATAGATCATGTACTCCATCTGCGCATCGGTACGCACCACTTCGCTCCACAACTGCGCGGAAAGGCCATAGGCGCCCGGCCACGGTTTGTCGGATTTCGCGCTAAACACCTTGCCATCGCGATCGACGGACGTTTCCGCATTCTGCGGCATGTTGTCCGGCGCGAAGCTGAAGATCTTACGCTCATCGCTAAAGCGTGTGCCCCAGTAATATCCGCTCTCGTCCGGGTGAACTTCGTTCGGGAAATCGAGGTAGACATAATCCGGGTTGGAAACCACCACGCGGAATCCTTTGTTGGCCCAGTCGTTAACCGAATCAAAGCCGCCCCAGTACAGCGCATCCCAGAAGTTAACATTGATATGATCGGTGGCAAATACCGAAGCGTCTTTGGCATCTTTCAGCCCGTCCTGCCAGGCCTGCATCACATTAATGCCGTGCGCTTTCACCAGCTTGCTCACTTCCACGCCAAAATAGCTGGAGAGATGCTCAACGTCGCTCACTTTACCGGCTTTGATCATCGCCTGGCAGGCCTGCGATTTCGCCCACGGCTTATCCTGCTTGCTCTGATCGATGATGCCTTTGCCCGGCTGCGGATTTTTCTCATCCGTATAACCGGTGCCCAGATAGATGTTTTTCGCTTCGTCACCGCCAAAATGCCAGGTTTCGAGCGGCAAACCAGCTTCTCTATGCATTTGCTGAATTTCGCCAATCACTTTATCGACGAAGTTGCGCGAGGAATCGAGGCACGGGTTCAGATAGCCGGTACGGTTATAGAACTGCACCCCGGCGGTGTTGGAAGTATCGGTTGGATCCAGCAGACGGTACTGGTTCGCCTCTTTTTCCTTGCCCGCTTTTATCAGTCGATCGTAACGGGCTTCCATTGACATCACTGCCGCGCGTGCGTGCGCTGGCATATCAATTTCCGGGATCACTTCAATCTGTCGCGCTTTGGCGTACTTAAGGATCTCAATGTAATCTGCGCGGGTAAAATAGCCGCTGCCGTTGTTGTTGCTATCCGGGCCTGATCCCAACTGCGGCAGCAGGCAAGTTTTCTCATCCAGATCGTGGCAACGCTTGCTGCCGATATCGGTCAGTTCCGGCAGCCCCGGGATTTCAATCCGCCAGCCTTCATCATCGGTAAGGTGGAAGTGGAATTTGTTCAGCTTATAGGCGGACATCTGATCCAACAGGCGCAGCACGGCATCTTTGGTGTGGAAATTACGACCAACATCCAGATGAATGCCGCGATACTCGAAGCGCGGCGCATCTTTCGCGTCAAGAGCCGCAATGGTCAACGGCCCTTCTGTCGGGATCAGCGAAAGCACAGATTGCAAGCCATAGAACACCCCGGCCTGATCGTAGCCCGTCACTACCGCTTCTTTCTTACCAATACGTAATTGATAAGCGCCTTCGACTGCTTCATCGCCGATAAAGGCATTACGGGAGATTTCGGTACGCAGCGGATAACTGCCTGCCTTGACGCCCAGTTGCGCAAAGCGCATTTTGACCGCGTTTTGGGCATCAATATTGAGCGCGGAGAGTTCCAGCTTCACACCCTGGCTCAGGTTGATGTCCTGACCGTGAATCTTCACTTGCTGCGGCGTCGGTACGATTTGACCGCGCAGTGAGGCCAGATTCAGTGTCTTAACATCGCTATTTTTGTCGAAGCGCGCTTCGGCAGTCATCAGGATGTTTTTATCATCCGCCGTCCGTTTCCACTGATCGCCCAGCGGCGTAACAAACCGGGATAATTCTTCTGTATCGGTATTGGCGATCGCTTTTGGCGTCGCCTTATCGGCAGTCACGTACCAGCGCGGTAGCACATCGGTGATAAACAACTGCCAGTACTCGTTAATCACCGGGATTTCGACCGTCTGTTTCGCCGGGAAACCGGTAAATTTCTCTGTTGGCTCCAGCTTGTGCAGATCGCCCATGATGTGGGTGACTTTGAACTGATCGTTTGCGACTTGCAGAATGGGACGAATGCTGTGGAAGTAAATCCCCCATTCTTTATCGGTGACCGCCTCGCCATTATTGGTGAGCGAGATAACCGCTTTATTGCAGGATGCCCAGTCCGCCCCGAGTTTTGCGCAATCGACGCCGTTAAGCGCTGCAAAGTTATCTTTTACCGCATAGTTGAGATTGAAATGGCTGATCGCATCTACGGTGCTTTGGCTGGCCAGCGCTGTCGTGCTGCCGAACATAGCGAGCATCGCCGTAGTCAGCATGCTTAAACGAAGTGTTTTCATGGTATTTCCTTGAATGTTGCCGGAAGCCCGGCAACACACTGATTAGAAGAGGGTAAACGGTGCGATAACCATAAATTTCACGTCACGCTCATCCTGGAAGATGTTGCCGTAGCCGCCGCCGTAGCTCGGGATGTCGGAGTGGTTGTCGTACTCGGTAAAGTGAAGTTTGAACATCGTGCCTTTCGCTCGGCCGTCCTGAATGGTGTAGACAGCATCCAGGCTATAAGCAGACTCTTTCAGGCGGTAATTTGCATCGTAGTAAGCATCTGGTGTCGCCATCTCACCCGGTTTTGCACCCCAGGCCCAGGCATAAGAGGCACCCACCGTCCAGCCTGGTAAGTTCCAGTTTTTCAGATCGTACATTGCGCCGAGGAATAGCGCTTTTTCGCCATCAGCGTTGAAATCGGAACGGTTATCCCACCAGATATCCAGACGACCATTTGAGGAAGCGTAAGTTGGTGTCATGCGTTGCAGGAAATAGCCCTGCTGACCATCCGCTTTCACCCAGGTTCCTTCCAGGCGTAAATCGACCGGGCCGATGTTGTAGCCGAAGGTCAGCGCCTGCAACCATGCCGTGCCGTCATACAGATCGTTCACGCCGCCGTGGCTGACTTTGTCCCGCGTGCCGTAAAACTGGTAGCTGGTGCTGAGCGGGCTGCCCGCGACATCAAATTTGTAGCTGGCCTTGGCGAAGTATTGATCAACATAGCCTTCTGCCTGACCAAACGCGGCTTCCAGAACCAGGTCATTTTTAAAGTCGTACTTCGCGCCAAGGGAGTGCAAATACTCGACTTTGGTGGTTCTGTCGTTTTGCCAGAACTTATCCATTTCAATATGCCACGGCGATTTATACGCATTGGCCCACATATAAGAGAAACTCAGTGCGCCGGCATCGCCGTAATCAATATTCGTCCCGGCTTCAGCCCCCTGATAAGTACCGGGCATATAGCTCCAGTGCGGTGCTAATAACGTTTGGCCGGTTGGTTGAATATAACCGGCGCGCGCCCATACCGGGCCATACTTGAACTTTGCGGCTGCTTTATACAGGCTGATACCGCTTTTATCGCCAGACCAGTCTTCCTTGTAGGCTTTATTGCTGGCGGAGAATGCAATTTCGTTCGGATGCGCACTGTCACCATTTTCCGCCATTTCAATTGCGGTGAACGCAGCAATATCCAGCCCGAACATATCCGCAGCATAACCGGACTGGAAATCCAGATTCGCATTCCAGGTTGCGTGTGACAGATTGGTTTTATATTTATTTTCCAGCACATCTTTACGATCACGTTCACGCTGCCAGTAATAAATACCGCCCGTCAGCGTGGAATCATCAATAAAACCGGCAGCCTGCGCCTGCCCGGAAATAGTCCATCCTGACATTGTTGTGACACCGGCGATCGCCAATGCCAGTGCACTACGCTTACCCAAAAACGTACGCATGTATGATTCCTTTTAGACATAAATAAAATCGCCTTATAAGGCGAAAAAAAATACTCAATAGGTGAAGTAGTTACAGGCGCCCCCAAACGAACTACCGCGCTAAGATTATTTTTCGCGCTGCGAATTATCAATGGGTTTTATACGCAAAAACACAGGATTATGACGAAGTGCACATTATTAAGCACTCATGGAATTAAGTTACATACACTGGATGAATAAATATAATCGCCATTTATTTACAGTATTTAATGCCGAATGATATCGATTACACTTTTATTTATTCTAATTACTCTCTTTGTCGCATTTTTTATCGCAAAGCAGGAACATCAACCAGGAAACACATTAATTCGCATCGCGAATATTTCTAAAATGTAACATATTCAGGAATAAGCAAAAAAAACGCCGCAGATTTGCGGCGTTTGGAAGCAATTGTTTGTGGTTGATGCGATCAGTCGCCTATTTTTGCCCAGGTATCACGCAGACCCACGGTGCGGTTGAAAACCAGTTTGGAAGCGGTTGCATGACGGCTGTCGAGGCAGAAGTAACCTTCGCGTTCAAACTGGTACGCTTTGCCCGCGTCAGCATCTTTCAGTGACGGTTCAGCGAAACCTTGTTTGATAACCAGCGATTGCGGGTTAATGGTCGCGAGTAAATCGTCGGCCGCACCTGGGTTCGGTACGCTGAACAGACGATCGTACAGACGAATTTCAACCGGCAGTGCATGCTGCGCGCTGACCCAGTGAATGACGCCTTTGACCTTGCGTCCATCTGCCGGATCTTTGCTCAGGGTATCCGCATCGTATGAACAGAAAATGGTGGTGATAGTGCCTTCGGCATCTTTCTCAACACGTTCTGCTTTAATGACATACGCATTACGCAGACGCACTTCTTTGCCCAGCACCAGGCGTTTGTACTGCTTGTTCGCTTCTTCGCGGAAATCTGCACGATCGATCCAAATTTCGCCACTGAATGGCACTTCACGGGTGCCCATTTCTGGCTTGTTCGGATGGTTCGGCATGGTGACGATTTCACTGCTGCCCTGCGGGTAGTTTTCGATAACCAGTTTCACCGGATCGATAACTGCCATCGCGCGCGGCGCGTTTTCATTCAAATCTTCACGGATGCAGGATTCCAGCGAGGCCATTTCAATGGTGTTGTCCTGCTTGGTCACACCAATGCGTTTGCAGAACTCGCGAATGGAGCCAGCGGTGTAGCCACGACGACGCAGACCCGAAATCGTTGGCATACGCGGATCGTCCCAGCCTTCAACGTGCTTATCGGTGACCAGCAGGTTCAGCTTACGCTTGGACATTACGGTGTATTCAAGATTCAGGCGCGAAAATTCATACTGACGCGGGTGAACCGGAATGGTGATGTTATCCAGCACCCAATCATATAAACGACGGTTGTCCTGGAACTCCAGCGTACAGAGCGAGTGGGTTATGCCTTCCAGCGCATCACTAATGCAGTGGGTGAAGTCGTACATCGGATAGATGCACCACTTGTTGCCGGTTTGATGATGCTCGGCGAATTTAATCCGGTACAGCACCGGGTCACGCATCACGATAAACGGCGACGCCATATCGATTTTCGCACGCAGGCACGCTTTGCCTTCTTCAAAACCGCCAGCACGCATTTTTTCAAACAGCGCCAGGTTCTCTTCTACGCTGCGATCGCGATACGGGCTGTTTTTACCCGGCTGCGTCAGTGTGCCGCGGTATTCGCGGATTTCATCCGCAGAGAGTTCGTCAACATAGGCAAGACCTTTGTTGATAAGCTCAATGGCGTACTGGTGCAGCTTGTCGAAATAGTCAGAGGAGTAGCAGATGTCGCCAGACCAGTGAAAACCCAACCATTGCACGTCGTTTTTGATGGACTCGACGTATTCGATATCTTCTTTCGCCGGGTTGGTGTCATCGAAACGCAGATTGCACTGGCCGTTGTAATCCTGCGCGATACCGAAGTTCAGGCAGATAGATTTCGCGTGGCCAATGTGCAGGTAGCCATTCGGTTCAGGCGGAAAACGGGTATGGACGGTGGTGTGCTTACCACTGGCCAGATCTTCATCGATTATCTGGCGAATAAAGTTAGTCGGGCGGGCTTCAGCCTCACTCATCACGGGTTCCTCAAGGCGTAAACAACGTATAACGGCGTATGATCTAATAAGAGGACGCAGGAAACAACCTTTACTTATACAAATCAGTGATGCTCGCTGGAAAGGTATTTGTGACCGCCCCAGGCCTGGTCAGTCAGGCACGTTCCTCCATCACGACGCGTCATCAATATCCACAAAGCGGCATAAGTTGGGTCATGGTTAAAAACAAGGGTAAAAAAAAGCGGCGGAGGAGATCCCCCGCCGCTTAAGGCTACTGTGCCGACTCAGGAGCAATTAGCCTTTAATTTCATACAGCGGAGTCTGGCCTGCAATAACCTGACCCTGCGCTTTGATAACCAGACCGCTAAAATCGTCGATATTGCTGACAACGACCGGGCTAATCATTGAACGGGCGTTGGCGTTGAGGTATTCCAGATCCATTTCGAGGATCGGTTGACCCGCCACCACTTCCGCGCCCTCTTCAACCAGACGCGTAAAGCCCTGGCCGCCCAGCGCAACAGTGTCGATGCCCATATGCACGACAATCTCTGCGCCTTTTTCGGTTTCCAGGCAGAATGCGTGGTTGGTATTAAAGATTTTAACGATGGTGCCTGCGGCCGGGGAAACCACGACGTTATCCGTCGGTTTCACCGCCACGCCATCACCCACCGCTTTGCTGGCAAATGCCTCATCCGGCACCTGATCCAGCGCGACCAGTTCACCCGTTACCGGCGATACCAGCTCAGCGATCACCGCTGCGTTCGGTATCGCCTGCGGCTTTACCGTTGCCGCCGGGGCTGCTACTGGCGCAGCGCTCGCCGCGGGAACGTCCCCGGCCGTTTTCATGGCGTTAGCAATTTTTTCTGCCACAAAGCCCACGATAATCTGCACGCTGGTTTTGTTCAGGCGGATAACGCCGGTTGCACCCAGACGTTTTGCCAGGGCTTCGTTCACCAGCGAGGAGTCATTCACGTTCAGACGCAGACGAGTAATGCAGGCATCGATGCCGGTCAGGTTAGCGGAACCACCAACGGCAGCAATGTACTGACGAGCCAGGCCACTCACATCTTGCTCGGAGGAACCACTGACATTCACATCCTGACCATCGGTTTCATCACCAGCGACAGCCAGTTCACGACCCGGAGTCAGCAGATTGAATTTAACGATGGTGAAACGGAATACCGCGTAGTAGATAACAAAGAACACCAGGCCCTGCGGGATAAGCATCCACCACTGCGTCGCCAGCGGGTTACGCGAGGAGAGCACCATATCCACCAGCCCCGCACTGAAGCCGAACCCGGCAATCCAGTGCATGCTCGCCGCGATAAACACGGAGATACCGGTCAGCACGGCATGGATCACATACAGCACCGGTGCAACGAACATAAAGGAGAATTCCAGCGGCTCGGTAATGCCGGTAAAGAAGGCAGCGAACGCGCCAGCCATCATAATACCCATCACTTTGGCTTTATTTTCCGGACGGGCGCACTGGTAAATCGCCAGCGCAGCACCCGGTAAACCAAACATCATGATCGGGAAGAAGCCTGCCTGATAACGACCAGTGATACCTACTGTCGCTTTACCTGCTTCAATAGACTGAGCACCGCCGAGGAAGTTAGGGATATCGTTAATGCCTGCCACGTCAAACCAGAACACGGAGTTCAGCGCGTGGTGCAGACCAACCGGGATCAGCAGACGGTTGAAGAAGGCGTAAACGCCCGCGCCAATCGAACCCAGTTTCTGGATATGTTCACCAAAGCCCACCAGGCCGCTAAATACCACTGGCCAGATAAACATCATGATGAAAGCCACGACGATCATCACAAACGACGTGAGGATCGGCACCAGACGGCGGCCGCTAAAGAAGGAGAGCGCTTTCGGCAGCTCAACATTGCTGAAACGGTTGTAAAGCTCTGCGGCAATAATCCCCACCAGAATACCGACGAACTGGTTTTTGATTTTGCCAAAGGCTGCCGGGACCTGATCCGCAGGAATTTTTTGGATCATGGCAACCGCAGCGGGAGAACAGAGGGTGGTTAATACCAGGAAGCCGACGAAACCTGCCAACGCGGCAGCACCGTCTTTGTCTTTAGACATACCGTAAGCGACACCTACCGCGAACAGCACGCCCATGTTATCGATAATGGCGGAGCCAGACTGAATGAAAAACGCCGCCAGTGCGTTTTCCCCACCCCAGCCAACCGGGTCAATCCAGTACCCTACCCCCATCAAAATTGCCGCGGCGGGCAAGGTGGCGACGGGCACCATCAGCGCGCGGCCGATTTTTTGCAAATAGCCTAGAATACTCACTTTATTCCCCCTATGAACCCAATCAGAGCTCACTGAAAAAGTTGTTTTTTATTGTGTAACTAACCCTGAACTGATGGTTATTTTTTCACTACCTGACAGAGTGTGTGAAAAATTAATTCGCCTCGCAAATTAAAAGCGCATTTTCTGTGATTAAAATCACTAACTATTGTCATCATCCCTTCTGCATGCTGGCAAACATCCAAAACTTATTTTATGATCGAAAATATCAAGGCGGATTGCTCCCTTCTCGTCACAAAAACAGGTTACGCTTAACGCTGAGCCAGCACGCATTCCGCCAATATTTTTCATTAAACTTTTGAGGTGAATAATGAGACTGATTCCCCTGGCGACAGCTGAACAAGTCGGCAAATGGGCAGCCCGCCATATCGTCAACCGCATCAACGCATTCAAACCCACCGCAGACCGCCCGTTCGTTCTCGGCCTGCCTACCGGCGGAACCCCTCTCACCGCGTACAAAGCATTAGGTGAAATGCACAAAGCGGGCCAGGTTAGCTTCCAGCACGTTGTCACCTTCAACATGGATGAATATGTCGGTCTGGCGAAAGATCATCCGGAAAGCTACCACAGCTTTATGCACCGCAACTTCTTCGACCACGTTGATATTCCGGCTGAAAATATTAACCTGCTTGATGGCAATGCGCCCGATATTGACGCAGAATGCCGCCGTTACGAAGACAAAATCCGCTCTTACGGCAAAATCCATCTGTTTATGGGTGGCGTAGGTAACGATGGTCACATCGCGTTCAATGAACCGGCCTCTTCTCTGGCATCGCGTACCCGCATAAAAACCCTGACCCACGACACCCGCGTGGCAAACTCTCGCTTCTTCGACGGCGATGTTAATCAGGTACCGAAATACGCCCTGACGGTCGGCGTTGGCACTCTGCTTGACGCAGAAGAAGTGATGATTCTGGTGCTGGGTAACGTAAAGGCGCAGGCGCTGCAAGCCGCTGTTGAAGGTAACGTCAACCACATGTGGACCATTAGCTGCCTGCAACTGCATCCGAAAGCGGTTGTCGTCTGCGACGAACCATCCACGATGGAACTTAAAGTCAAGACGCTGAAATACTTTAACGAGTTAGAAGCGGAAAATATCAAAGGTCTGTAAGTTTGTTCCCGCTTCGCGAGGAAACCCCTGCGAAGCGGTACTCATTTTTGTTAACCGGGGGTCGTTATGTATGCTTTAACCCATTGCCGAATCTTCACCGGCCATGAAATTCTGGATGACCATGCGCTTGTGATAGCCAATGGCCTGATTGAACGTCTTTGCCCACAGGCTGAGCTACCAACGGGAATTGAACAACGCTCGCTGAATGGCGCCCTTCTCGCCCCCGGTTTTATCGACGTACAGCTCAACGGCTGCGGCGGCGTCCAGTTTAATGACACCGCAGAAGCCGTCAGTGTGAAAACGCTGGAAATCATGCAGCAGGCGAATGAAAAATCCGGCTGCACCAGCTACCTGCCAACGCTGATTACCTCCAGCGATGAATTAATGAAACAGGGCGTGCAGGTCATGCGCGACTACCTGGCAAAATATCCGAACCAGGCGCTGGGTCTGCATCTGGAAGGACCATGGCTGAATATCATCAAAAAAGGGACGCACAACCCGGATTACGTCCGTAAACCGGATCAGGCGCTGGTCGATTTCCTGTGCCAGAACGCAGATGTGATCACAAAAGTGACACTGGCCCCTGAAGTGGCGGGCTGCGATGTGATCCGCCAGTTGGCGGGTGCAGGCATTGTGGTTTCTGCCGGGCACTCTAACGCCACGCTGAAAGAGGCGAAAGCGGGTTTCCGCGCCGGGGTAAGCTTCGCCACCCACCTTTATAATGCGATGCCGTATATTACCGGTCGCGAGCCGGGTCTGGCTGGCGCGGTGCTGGATGATGCCGATGTTTACTGCGGCATCATTGCCGATGGGTTGCATGTCGACTACGTTAATATTCGTAACGCTAAACGATTGAAAGGCGACAAACTTTGCCTGGTAACTGACGCAACAGCGCCTGCGGGGGCTAATATTGATCAGTTCATTTTTGCTGGCAAAACAATATACTACCGAAATGGATTGTGCGTGGACGAAAACGGAACGTTGAGCGGTTCCGCCCTGACGATGATCGGAGGGGTGCGTAACCTGGTGGAACATGTCGGTATTGCGCTGGATGAAGCGCTGCGTATGGCAACACTCTACCCCGCTCGTGCCATTGGCGTTGACGAGAAACTGGGAAGCCTCGCCGTGGGTAAAGTGGCGAATCTGACCGCGTTCACGCGTGATTATAAAATCATTAAGACCATCGTTAATGGCAACGAGGTCGCCACTGCATAAAGAGACGGTATGACATCAGGCGGACAAGCTCAAATTGGTAACGTTGACCTCGTAAAGCAGCTTAACAGTGCGGCGGTTTACCGCCTGATTGACCAACATGGCCCCATTTCGCGCATCCAGATTGCCGAACAAAGCCAGCTTGCTCCTGCCAGCGTGACAAAAATCACGCGCCAATTAATCGAACGCGGGCTGATCAAAGAAGTCGATCAGCAGGCCTCCACCGGGGGCCGCCGCGCCATCTCTATCATCACCGAAACCCGTAATTTCCAGGCCATCGGCGTTCGTCTCGGGCGCAACGACACCACGCTTACGCTTTACGATCTCAGCAGCAAAGTGCTGGCAGAAGAGCACTATCCGCTGCCGGAGCGCACCCAGGAAACGCTGGAGCACGCCCTGCTCAATACCATCAGCCTGTTTATTGAAGCCAATCAACGCAAGATCCGTGAGCTTATTGCCATTTCGGTGATCCTGCCGGGCCTGGTCGATCCGGAAAGCGGCGTTATCCGTTATATGCCGCATATTCAGGTCGAAAATTGGGGGCTAGTGGAAGCGCTGGAAAAACGCTTCAAATTAACCTGCTTCGTCGGGCATGACATTCGCAGCCTGGCGCTGGCCGAGCACTATTTTGGGGCAAGCCAGGATTGCGAAGACTCTATTTTGGTGCGCGTCCACCGGGGAACGGGTGCCGGGATCATTTCCAACGGGCGGATATTTATTGGCCGCAATGGTAACGTCGGCGAAATTGGCCACGTGCAAGTTGAACCGCTGGGCGAGCGCTGCCACTGCGGCAACTTTGGCTGCCTGGAAACCATTGCCGCCAATGCCGCCATTGAACAACGCGTACGGCATTTACTGGAGCAAGGCTACCAGAGCCGCCTAACGCAGGAGGATTGTTCTATTAAAGCCATCTGCAAAGCGGCGAATAAAGGTGATGCGCTGGCCTGCGAAGTCATTGAGTACGTTGGTCGCCATCTCGGCAAAACCATTGCTATTGCTATCAATCTCTTTAACCCACAGAAAGTGGTGATTGCCGGGGAAATCGTCGAAGCAGAAAAGATACTGCTGCCTGCCATTGAGGCGTGTATTAATACGCAGTCCCTGAAAGCGTTTCGCAAAAACCTGCCGGTAGTCCCTTCCACCCTTGACCACCGCTCCGCTATCGGCGCTTTCGCGCTGGTAAAACGTGCCATGCTGAACGGTCTGCTGCTACAGCGTTTGCTGGAAAACTAACAGGGTTTATAGTTAACACTTATTTTTTATCCGGACAGTCCATGACCATTCAGAATGTAATCTGCGATATCGACGGCGTGCTGATGCACGATAACGTTGCCGTACCCGGTGCTGCCGAATTCCTTACCCGCATCCTCGAAAAAGAGATGCCGCTGGTGCTGTTGACCAACTACCCTTCGCAAACTGGCCAGGATCTGGCAAACCGCTTTGCGTCTGCCGGTATTGATGTCCCCGCCAGCGTCTTTTATACCTCAGCGATGGCCACTGCGGATTTCCTGAAACGTCAGGAAGGAAAAAAGGCGTATGTGGTAGGCGAAGGCGCGCTGATCCATGAGCTTTATAAAGCTGGCTTTACCATTACCGATATCAACCCGGATTTCGTCATCGTGGGTGAAACCCGCTCCTATAACTGGGAAATGATGCACAAAGCGGCCTTCTTCGTCGCCAACGGCGCGCGCTTTATCGCCACCAACCCGGACACCCACGGGCGCGGCTTTTACCCGGCCTGCGGCGCGCTTTGTGCCGGTATCGAAAAGATCTCCGGTCGCAAACCGTTTTACGTTGGCAAACCCAGCCCGTGGATTATCCGCGCCGCGCTGAACACGATGCAGGCCCACTCTGAGCAAACGGTGATTGTAGGTGACAATCTGCGAACAGATATTCTGGCTGGCTTCCAGGCGGGTCTGGAAACCATTCTGGTGCTCTCCGGCGTTTCGCGGCTGGACGACATCGACACCATGCCGTTCCGTCCCTCCTGGATTTACCCCTCCGTCGCGGAAATCGACGTTATCTGATGCCTGACCACGTCTTCGGACGTGGTTTCTCACTTTTGCGCCTGCAAAAAATGACGTCATTCAATAAATGAGGCCTTATTTTGATGATTCATCAATAATGCAGTTCAATACATGCGCTTTTTTCAGCATTCATCAATGACCATTGCACTTTTTCGTTTTCATATCGCAAAAGGCTTGCGCCGTTCCCTGTTTTTGCGGCATTTTGACTGCCAGCACACAACATTACAGCTTTGCACTCAAGGTTAACGGAGAAGTCTATGTGTTCAATTTTTGGCGTACTGGATATCAAAACCGACGCAGCTGAATTACGTAAAAAAGCGCTGGAATTATCCCGCCTGATGCGCCACCGCGGCCCGGACTGGTCCGGCGTTTATGCCAGCGACAAAGCGATTCTGGCGCACGAGCGTCTTTCTATTGTGGACGTTAATGCCGGGGCTCAGCCGCTGTACAACGAGAAAAAAACACATGCGCTGGCCGTAAACGGTGAAATTTATAACCACCAGGCGCTGCGCGCAGAATACGGCGACCGCTATGCGTTCCAGACCGGTTCTGATTGCGAAGTGATCCTTGCGCTGTATCAGGAAAAAGGGCCTGGATTTCTCGACGATTTACAGGGCATGTTCGCCTTCGCCCTGTACGACAGTGAAAAAGACGCTTACCTGATTGGCCGCGACCATATCGGCATTATTCCGCTATACATGGGCCATGATGAACACGGCAACCTGTATGTCGCCTCTGAAATGAAAGCGCTGGTGCCGGTTTGCCGCACCATTAAAGAGTTCCCGGCGGGCAGCTACTTATGGAGCAAAGATGGTGAAATCCGCTCTTACTATCAGCGCGACTGGTTCTCTTATGACGCCGTGAAAGATAACGTCACCAACAAAGCCGAGCTGCGCCAGGCGCTGGAAGATGCAGTGAAAAGCCATCTGATGTCCGACGTCCCTTATGGCGTGCTGCTTTCGGGCGGCCTGGATTCTTCCGTCATCTCGGCTATCACCAAGAAATTCGCCGCCCGTCGCGTTGAAGATCAGGAAAAATCAGAAGCCTGGTGGCCGCAACTGCACTCCTTCGCCGTTGGCCTGAAAGGCGCACCGGATCTGAAAGCCGCGCAGGAAGTGGCAAACCATCTCGGCACCGTGCACCACGAAATCCATTTCACCGTGCAGGAAGGTCTGGATGCGATCCGCGATGTGATTTACCACATTGAAACCTATGACGTGACCACCATTCGCGCTTCAACGCCGATGTATTTAATGTCACGCAAAATCAAAGCGATGGGTATCAAAATGGTGCTCTCTGGCGAAGGTTCCGATGAAGTGTTTGGTGGCTATCTCTACTTCCATAAAGCGCCAGATGCGAAAGAACTGCATGAAGAAACCGTACGTAAGCTGCAAGCGCTGCATATGTTTGACTGCGCCCGAGCCAACAAAGCGATGTCCGCTTGGGGCGTGGAAGCACGCGTGCCGTTCCTGGATAAAAACTTCCTTGACGTTGCGATGCGTATTAACCCGCAGGACAAAATGTGCGGCAGCAACGGCAAAATGGAAAAACACATCCTGCGCGAATGCTTTGAATCCTACCTGCCGGCAAGCGTGGCATGGCGTCAGAAAGAGCAGTTTTCCGACGGCGTGGGCTACAGCTGGATCGATACGCTGAAAGAAGTCGCGGCGCAGCAGGTCACAGATCAGCAACTGGCAACCGCCAGCTACCGTTTCCCGTATAACACCCCGGCCTCGAAAGAAGCGTATCTGTATCGCGAAATCTTTGAAGAGTTGTTCCCGGTGGCAAGCGCCGCGGAATGTGTTCCTGGCGGCCCGTCTGTTGCCTGCTCGTCGGCTAAGGCCTTCGAATGGGATGAAGCGTTCAAAACCATGAACGATCCTTCAGGTCGCGCGGTAGGTATTCATCAGTCAGCATACTGATCAATGTTGATTAATTGTACAGGCCCTGCGGGGCCTGTTGTTTTTGTGTCACTGATTTAATGCATAAAATCGTTTTTTGTTGAATAAAGCGGCATGCTGTTCGCAACCTAACCAAACAGTCACATTCCGGCTATTTTCGATGAAAAAGGTGTTGACGCTGTAAGGCCCAATACGCATAATGCGCCCCGCAACGCCGATAAGGTAACGCGAAAAAAGATGGCTACGTAGCTCAGCTGGTTAGAGCACAGCACTCATAATGCTGGGGTCACAGGTTCGATTCCCGTCGTAGCCACCATCTTTTTTGCGGGAGTGGCGAAATTGGTAGACGCACCAGATTTAGGTTCTGGCGCCGCAAGGTGTGCGAGTTCAAGTCTCGCCTCCCGCACCATTCCCAAAGAAGTGTTGCACGGATGGGGTATCGCCAAGCGGTAAGGCACCGGTTTTTGATACCGGCATTCCCTGGTTCGAATCCAGGTACCCCAGCCATCTCTTCTTCGACTCCTGCGGTTACGCGTCAGTCGTTGGGGTATCGCCAAGCGGTAAGGCACCGGTTTTTGATACCGGCATTCCCTGGTTCGAATCCAGGTACCCCAGCCAGTCGATGACTGGACAAGCAAAAAAGATGGCTACGTAGCTCAGCTGGTTAGAGCACAGCACTCATAATGCTGGGGTCACAGGTTCGATTCCCGTCGTAGCCACCATCTTTTTTGCGGGAGTGGCGAAATTGGTAGACGCACCAGATTTAGGTTCTGGCGCCGCAAGGTGTGCGAGTTCAAGTCTCGCCTCCCGCACCATTCCCAAAGAAGTGTTGCACGGATGGGGTATCGCCAAGCGGTAAGGCACCGGTTTTTGATACCGGCAGTCCCTGGTTCGAATCCAGGTACCCCAGCCATCTCGTCTTCGACTCCTGCGGTTACGCGTCAGTCGTTGGGGTCTCGCCAAGCGGTAAGGCACCGGTTTTTGCTTCCGGCATTCCCTGGTTCGAATCCAGGTACCCCAGCCATCTCTTCTTCGACTCCTGCGGTTACGCGTCAGTCGTTGGGGTATCGCCAAGCGGTAAGGCACCGGTTTTTGATACCGGCATTCCCTGGTTCGAATCCAGGTACCCCAGCCAGTCGATGACTGGACAAGCAAAAAATTTGGCTACGTAGCTCAGCTGGTTAGAGCACAGCACTCATAATGCTGGGGTCACAGGTTCGATTCCCGTCGTAGCCACCATATTTAAGGTGTAGTGCATCTCGCGTTAAACCTGAAAAGATTTGTTGGGGTATCGCCAAGCGGTAAGGCAGTGGATTCTGATTCCACCATTCCGAGGTTCGAATCCTCGTACCCCAGCCAACTTGAACGACGTTTGCTCCGGCGAACGCACTATTGGGGTATCGCCAAGCGGTAAGGCAGTGGATTCTGAGTCCACCATTCCGACGTTCGAATCCTCGTACCCCAGCCAACTTGAACGACGTTTGCTCCGGCGAACGCACTATTGGGGTATCGCCAAGCGGTAAGGCAGTGGATGCTGATTCCACCATTCCGAGGTTCGAATCCTCGTACCCCAGCCAACTTGAAAGACGTTTGCTCCGGCGAACGCACTATTGGGGTATCGCCAAGCGGTAAGGCAGTGGATTCTGATTCCACCATTCCGAGGTTCGAATCCTCGTACCCCAGCCAATCACATCAAAAAAGCTCGCTTCGGCGGGCTTTTTTGTTTTTGTCGTTGTCAGAAAGGCTTGCAGCAAACACCGCAAGATGTTCGCCGACTTTTTACAGACCTAACGCGTATTTCAACGCCTGTCGTTTCAACACGCCGGCGCGTTCCGCCGCCATCAAACCGATATTACGCAGCAAGCGTACCGGGCCGAGATCGTTACTGAACCCGACATAAAACAGATCCATACCGCTTTGCATAATGAAGTTATCCGCCATGCGTCGCATCTGATAGCGCTTCAGCACGGTATGGCTGGCCCAGGCTTCGCCGTGGGTACGCGCACTGGACAGCACATCCAGCAACGCCTCGACATCGCGATACCCCAGGTTCACCCCCTGTCCGGCCAGCGGATGAATGGTATGTGCCGCATCGCCCACCAGCGCCAGACCCGGACGAACATACTTCAGCGCATGACGACGCGTCAGCGGGAACGCCGCCGCCGCAACCGGTTTAACACGTCCCAGCCGTGACGGGAAATGCCGGGTAATCTCCTGCTCCAGCTGCGCCATAGTCAGGGTTTGCAACTGGCGAATACGCGCTGGCGTGTCATACCACACCAGCGATGCCCAGTTGTCGAACAGCGGTAAAAAGGCATGCGGCCCGTTGGGCGTGAAATGCTGCCAGGTGCTGTCGCCCGCCTCCTGCTCGCACTCTACGGTTATCAACATGCAAGATTGTTGATACTGCCAGGCGTGAATGCCGATCCCAGCGGCCTGGCGTACCCAGGAATTGGCACCATCGGCGCCCACCACCAGTTTCACCATCAGCGTATCGCCATCGTCAAAAAGCAGCTCCTGGTAATCGCTGTGCGTCTGAAGTGCGCTTAATGTTCCCGTTGTACGTAGCGTCACCAGCGGATGCGCCTGTAGCGCGTCCCACAGCGCGCGCTGTAAGACATTGTTCTCAACCATATAGCCGAGCAATGGTAATTTCAGATCCCGGGCATCAAACAGCACATGGGCATTTTCCCACTCCCAGGTTTCCAGTTGTCGCCAGGGATGGCAACGCATCGCCTGGATGTTTTCCCAGACGCCCAGCCCGCGCAGCAGCGCGACCGAAGAGGCGCTTATAGCCGAAATGCGCACGTCCGGCTGTGCGGTTGCATCAAAGGCCACCGGCTCGTGCTTTTCGATGACCGTGACGGCAAAACCGTGTTGTGCCAGCCCTAACGCCAGCGCCCCGCCGACCAGGCCGCCGCCGACAATGGCGACCTCAGTGGATTGATTTGTCATGGCTAATTGTCCTTAAACGAGAATCCCATAAGTTTACCGGATTTTTCACGCCTTGCGCCTGACAACCGTCACACTGGTCAGGGCGCAACCAAAGCATTACAATACGCGGCCTGCAATCCTGGCTTATACCCGTCATACTCCGGGTATACGAACTTAAGCAAGAGCAAGTCGATGACAAAAAAACTCCACATTAAAACCTGGGGCTGTCAGATGAACGAATACGATTCATCGAAGATGGCCGATCTGCTGGATGCCACCCACGGCTATCAACTGACCGACGTGGCAGAAGAAGCGGATGTGCTGCTGCTCAATACCTGCTCAATCCGCGAGAAAGCCCAGGAAAAAGTTTTCCATCAGTTGGGACGCTGGAAGCTGCTAAAAGAGAAAAAACCGGACCTGATTATCGGTGTCGGCGGCTGTGTTGCCTCGCAGGAAGGGGACCACATTCGCCAGCGCGCCCACTATGTCGACATTATTTTTGGGCCGCAAACCCTGCACCGCCTGCCGGAAATGATCAACGCCGTGCGCGGTAATCGCAGCCCGGTCGTGGATATCAGCTTCCCGGAAATTGAAAAGTTCGACCGTCTGCCGGAACCGCGCGCCGACGGCCCGACCGCATTTGTCTCCATCATGGAAGGCTGCAATAAATATTGTACTT
Source organism: Kosakonia sp. H02 (assembly GCA_030704225.1). Lineage (NCBI taxonomy): Bacteria > Pseudomonadati > Pseudomonadota > Gammaproteobacteria > Enterobacterales > Enterobacteriaceae > Kosakonia > Kosakonia styphnolobii. The sequence goes on along the minus strand of CP131915.1, from coordinate 1,493,276 downwards.
TCTGCGTGGTGCCTTATACCCGCGGTGAAGAAGTCAGCCGCCCTTCCGATGATATCCTGTTTGAAATCGCCCAGTTGGCGGCACAAGGCGTGCGTGAAGTGAACCTGCTCGGCCAGAACGTGAACGCCTGGCGCGGCGAAAACTTTGATGGCAGCACCGGCACCTTCGCCGATCTGCTGCGTCTGGTGGCCGCTATCGACGGGATAGATCGTATCCGCTTTACCACCAGTCATCCGATTGAGTTCACTGACGACATCGTCGAGGTTTACCGCGACACGCCGGAACTGGTGAGTTTCCTGCATCTGCCGGTGCAGAGCGGTTCCGATCGCGTGCTGAATATGATGGGCCGTACCCATACTACGCTGGAATATAAAGCCATTATTCGTAAGCTGCGTGCGGCGCGCCCGGATATTCAAATCAGTTCCGACTTTATCGTGGGCTTCCCTGGCGAAACTACCGACGATTTCGAAAAAACCATGAAGCTGATTGCCGATGTGAATTTCGACATGAGCTATAGCTTTATCTTCTCTGCCCGTCCGGGTACGCCAGCCGCCGATATGGTCGACGATGTGCCAGAAGAGGAGAAAAAGCAGCGCCTCTATATTCTGCAAGAGCGCATCAACCAGCATGCGATGGCCTGGAGCCGCCGCATGCTCGGCACCACGCAGCGCATTCTGGTGGAAGGCACCTCGCGTAAGAGCATCATGGAGTTGTCCGGTCGTACCGAGAACAACCGCGTGGTGAACTTCGAAGGTAAGCCGGAGATGATCGGTAAATTCGTCGACGTGGAAATTGTCGATGTTTATCCGAACTCGCTGCGCGGTGTGCTGGTGCGCACGGAAGAGGAGATGGGGCTGCGCGTGGCCGAATCCCCGGAATCTGTTATTGCGCGAACGCGTAAAGAGAACGATCTCGGCGTCGGTATGTATCAGCCGTAATATCCCTGGTCTGCTCTTTCTGGCAGGCCTTGCTTTTCCCCGTGCTCATCCCCACATCATGCCCGATGCTTGCGACTTCTCTCTATGCCGTAAATACTTCCTTTATAAGTGCTGCGGCAATACATATCAAAGAGGAACAGTTTGAACATAGACACTCGTGAAATTACCCTTGAGCCAGCGGACAACGCACGTCTGTTAAGTCTGTGCGGCCCGTTTGACGACAATATCAAACAACTGGAGCGGCGACTGGGCATCGAAATCAACCGCCGCGATAACCACTTCAAACTCACCGGGCGCGAAATTTGCGTCAGTGCAGCTGCCGATATTTTGAAGAGCCTGTATGTCGATACCGCCCCGATGCGCGGTCAGACGCAGGATATCGAGCCGGAACAAATTCACCTGGCGATCAAAGAAGCCCGCGTACTGGAACAGAGCGCCGAGAGCGTGCCGGATTACGGCAAAGCGGTCAATATCAAGACCAAGCGGGGTGTTATCAAGCCGCGCACGCCGAACCAGGCGCAATACATCGCCAATATTCTTGATCATGACATCACCTTCGGCGTGGGCCCGGCCGGTACCGGTAAAACTTACCTTGCGGTGGCAGCCGCGGTGGACGCGCTGGAGCGCCAGGAAGTACGCCGTATTCTGCTGACCCGCCCGGCGGTTGAAGCGGGTGAAAAACTCGGCTTCCTGCCCGGCGATCTCAGCCAGAAAGTCGACCCTTACCTGCGCCCGCTGTATGACGCGCTGTTTGAAATGCTCGGCTTTGAACGTGTCGAGAAGCTGATTGAACGCAACGTGATTGAAGTTGCGCCACTGGCATACATGCGCGGTCGTACTCTTAACGATGCGTTTATCATTCTTGATGAAAGCCAGAACACCACCATCGAACAGATGAAGATGTTTCTGACGCGTATCGGCTTTAACTCGAAAGCCGTCGTTACCGGCGACGTAACGCAGATTGACCTGCCGCGTAACACCAAATCCGGTTTGCGTCACGCCGTTGAAGTGCTGGCGAACGTCGATGAAATCAGCTTTAACTTCTTCCACAGCGAAGACGTGGTGCGTCACCCGGTGGTTGCGCGTATCGTTATCGCCTATGAAGCCTGGGAAGAAGCAGAACAGAAACGGAAAGCCGAACTGGCCGCCGAGCGTAAACGCGAAGCCCAGGAGCAGGAGCAGAAATGAGTCAGGTGATCCTGGATTTACAACTGGCGTGTGAGGATAACAGCGGCCTGCCAGAAGAGGCGCAGTTTCAGAAATGGCTGGACGCTGTTATCCCGCAGTTTCAGGAAGAAGCGGAAGTGACCATTCGCCTGGTCGACACCGCGGAAAGCCACGAGTTGAATCTGACGTATCGCGGGAAAGACAAGCCAACCAACGTGCTCTCTTTCCCGTTCGAAGCCCCGCCCGGCATCGAAATGCCATTGCTTGGCGATCTGATAATCTGCCGCCAGGTGGTGGAACAGGAAGCGCAGGAACAAGGCAAACCGCTTGATGCCCACTGGGCGCATATGGTGGTGCACGGCAGTTTACACCTGCTGGGTTACGACCATATTGAAGACGAGGAAGCCGAAGAGATGGAAGGGATCGAGACAGAGATAATGCTTGCTCTGGGCTATGAGGATCCGTACATTTCCGAGAAGGAGTAGTCTGTGCGCCGGTTCGCTGGCGCATCGACACAAAATGCCGTCCGGCGCTGAGTTTACGCGTGACGAGCGACAGTTTAACTAACATGAGAACCCACACGACGCCATGAGCGACGATAACTCACACAGTAGCGACAATACCCACAGCAAAAAGGGATTCTTCTCCCTTTTACTCAGCCAGCTTTTTCACGGCGAACCGAAAAACCGCGATGAATTACTGGCTCTGATCCGAGACTCCGGGCAGAACGAGCTTATCGACAACGATACGCGCGACATGCTTGAAGGGGTAATGGATATCGCCGACCAGCGCGTTCGCGACATCATGATCCCCCGTTCACAAATGATTACCCTGAAACGCAACCAGACACTGGACGAATGTCTTGATGTCATTATCGAGTCCGCCCACTCGCGTTTTCCGGTCATTAGCGAAGACAAAGATCACATCGAAGGGATTCTGATGGCTAAGGATCTGCTGCCGTTTATGCGCAGCGACGCCGAAGCATTCAGCATGGAAAAAGTATTACGCCCGGCAGTGGTGGTACCGGAAAGCAAGCGCGTCGATCGCATGCTGAAAGAGTTCCGCTCCCAGCGCTACCATATGGCTATCGTTATTGATGAGTTTGGTGGTGTCTCCGGTCTGGTGACTATCGAAGATATCCTTGAACTGATCGTCGGCGAAATCGAAGACGAATACGACGAAGAAGAGGATATCGATTTCCGCCAGCTCAGCCGCCACACCTGGACGGTGCGTGCGCTGGCCCCGATTGAAGACTTCAACGAAGCCTTCGGCACCCACTTCAGTGATGAAGAGGTGGATACCATCGGCGGGCTGGTGATGCAGGCGTTCGGCCACCTGCCCGCACGCGGCGAAGCCATTGAAATTGATGGTTACCAATTCAAGGTCGCTATGGCAGACAGTCGACGTATTATTCAGGTCCATGTCAGAATGCCGGATGATTCTCCGCAACCGAAACTGGATGAGTAATGTAAATGGTATTTGCCCCACTGTTTGAGCGCCAGCGCGTGCGTCTGCTGCTGGCGTTACTGTTCGGAGCCAGCGGAACGCTGGCTTTTTCTCCTTATGACTTCTGGCCCGCAGCGCTCATTTCCCTTATCGGTCTGCAAGGCTTAACCCTCAATCGTCGCCCGTTACAGGCCGCCTGGATTGGCTATTTCTGGGGTCTTGGCCTGTTTGGCAGCGGCGTTCACTGGGTGTATGTCAGCATCGCCCAATTCGGCGGGATGCCGGGCCCGGTCAATATTTTCCTGGTGGTGTTGCTGGCGGCGTACCTGTCGTTATATACCGGCCTGTTTGCCGGAATATTGTCGCGCCTGTGGCCGCAAACCAGCTGGTTGCGCGTAGCGATTGCGGCACCCGTCGTCTGGCAAATCACCGAGTTTCTGCGCGGCTGGATCCTGACCGGCTTCCCGTGGTTGCAGTTTGGCTACAGCCAGATTGACGGCCCGCTGAAAGGCCTGGCGCCGGTGCTGGGCGTTGAGTCGATCAACTTTCTGCTGATGGTCGTCAGTGGCCTGCTGGCACTGGCGCTGGTGACGCGTAACTGGCGTCCGCTGGTGGCGGCTATCGTGTTGTTTGCCCTGCCGTTCCCGCTGCGTTTTATTCAGTGGTATCAACTGCTGCCAGACCGCACCACCCAGGTGACGATGGTGCAGGGAAATATCCCGCAATCCCTGAAGTGGGACGAAGGGCAACTGATTAATACGCTGAAGATTTATGCCGGTGCGACCGGGCAGGTGCTGGGCAAATCGCAGCTGATTATCTGGCCGGAATCAGCAATCCCGGATCTGGAAATCAATCAGCAACGCTTTTTGAACGAGATGGATAATGTGCTGCGCGAAAATAACAGCACGCTGATCACCGGCATTGTCGATGCGCGCCTCAACAAGCAAAACCGTTACGACACCTACAACACGGTGATTACGCTCGGTAAAGACAGCGCCTACAGCTACAGTTCGACGGATCGTTACAACAAAAACCATCTGGTGCCGTTTGGCGAGTTTGTGCCGCTGGAGTCGATTTTACGCCCGCTGGCCCCGTTCTTTGATTTGCCGATGTCATCCTTCAGCCGAGGGCCCTATGTGCAACCGCCGTTGAGTGCGCACGGTTTCAAACTCACGGCGGCGATTTGCTATGAAATCATTCTCGGCGAACAGGTGCGCGACAATTTCCGCCCGGATACTGATTTCCTGCTGACTATCTCAAACGATGCCTGGTTCGGTAAGTCGATCGGCCCGTGGCAACATTTCCAGATGGCGCGTATGCGCTCGCTGGAACTGGCGCGCCCGCTGCTGCGCAGCACCAATAATGGTATTACCGCCGTGATTGGCCCGCAGGGCGAGATTCAGGCCATGCTGCCGCAATTTACCCGTGAGGTGCTGACGACCCACGTCACGCCGACAACGGGCCTGACGCCGTACGCGCGAATGGGCAACTGGCCGGTGTGGGTAATCTCTGGTCTGTTGGGCTTTGCCGCGCTGATAATCAGCCTGCGCCAGCGTCGTCGTTAACGCCTTTCCACTCCCCGGCCTTCTCACTCTGTAGGCCGGATAAGCGTCAGCGCCATCCGGCGATAAAACGCCACCGGACATACTTGCCGGATGGCGGCTGCGCCTTATCCGGCCTACATACAGATCTGCCCGCCGATCAAATGCTTGTTTTGGCATGCCGCTTGCTTATATCTACCCCGCAGCTATGAAATCCGCTTATGTGCAATCTTGTCGCACCGGCAGGGAACAGTAGCAGCACCATTCTGGTGCAATGAAAGATTTTTGCCTCTTAACGGTGCGGCGCGCCTCGCAAAAATAAACAATACCGCAGCAAAATCTTTACATTAAGCCAGACTGGATGTAACAAACACACTCGACACTGCACGAATATGTGGCAGCACATAACAACAACACAACGGGTATCAACGTGCTTTTCGCACTGACGATAAAGGAGTCTGGATATGCAATTACGTAAACTGGCCGCCGCGATGCTGGTGATGGGAATTTCCGCCGGCCTGGTCCATGCTGAAGATGCGAAACCTGCCGACGCAGCGGCTCAGCAATCGACGCTGGATAAAATTGCCAAAAATGGCGTTATCGTCGTCGGTCACCGTGAGTCTTCCGTACCGTTCTCCTATTACGACAACACACAAAAAGTCGTGGGTTACTCTCAGGACTACTCCAATGCCATCGTCGAAGCGGTGAAGAAAAAGCTCAACAAGCCGGACCTGGCCGTGAAGCTTATCCCCATCACTTCTCAAAACCGTATTCCACTGCTGCAAAACGGCACTTTTGACTTTGAATGTGGTTCCACCACCAACAACGTTGAACGCCAGAAACAAGCGGCTTTCTCTGACACCATTTTCGTCGTCGGTACGCGCCTGCTGACCAAAAAAGGCGGTGCGATTAAAGATTTCGCCGATCTGAAAGGCAAAGCGGTCGTCGTGACCTCCGGTACCACTTCCGAGATCCTGCTGAACAAGCTGAACGACGAGAAAAAAATGGATATGCGCATCATCAGCGCAAAAGATCATGGCGACTCATTCCGTACCCTGGAAAGCGGCCGTGCAGTGGCCTTTATGATGGATGACGCCCTGCTTGCCGGTGAACGCGCGAAAGCCAAGAAACCGGATAACTGGGACATCGTTGGCACTCCGCAATCGAAAGAAGCCTACGGCTGCATGCTGCGCAAAAACGATCCCGAGTTTAAAAAGCTGATGGATGACACCATTGCTCAGGTGCAAACCTCCGGCGCGGCGGAAAAATCCTTCGACAAGTGGTTTAAAAACCCCATTCCGCCAAAAAACATGAACCTGAACTTCGAACTCTCTGACGATATGAAAGCGCTGTTCAAAGAACCGAATGACAAAGCTCTGAACTAATTACAACCATTAGGGGCGGGTTTACCTGCCCTCTCGATTGTCGAAGTTGCACGGACAGACTATGCGTTGAGGGGTCGTTCCCCCTTCAGCGTGAAAACTCGCACTTCATACAATCTTCGAGGGTAGCGCTGCTACCCTTTTTTTTCCGGAGTAGATTTATGTCCATAGACTGGAACTGGGGAATTTTCCTGCAACAAGCCCCGTTCGGCAACACCACCTATCTTGGCTGGCTATGGAGTGGTTTTCAGGTCACTATCGCGCTTTCCGTGACGGCCTGGATTATCGCTTTCCTGGTCGGTTCTCTGTTTGGCATCCTGCGCACCGTTCCTAACCGTTTCTTGTCCGGCATTGGCACTTGCTATGTCGAGCTGTTCCGTAACGTGCCGCTGATCGTGCAGTTCTTCACCTGGTATCTGGTGGTACCAGAATTGCTGCCGGAAGATATCGGCATGTGGTTCAAGGCGGAGCTGGATCCCAACATTCAGTTCTTCGTTTCGTCGATGGTTTGTCTCGGGCTGTTTACCGCCGCCCGTGTGTGCGAACAGGTCCGCGCGGCGATCCAGTCGCTGCCGCGTGGCCAAAAAAATGCCGGTCTGGCGATGGGATTAACGCTACCGCAAACCTACCGCTACGTACTGCTGCCTAATGCCTATCGCGTGATTGTGCCGCCAATGACCTCTGAGATGATGAACCTGGTGAAAAACTCGGCCATCGCCTCGACTATCGGCCTGGTGGACATGGCGGCGCAGGCGGGAAAATTGCTGGATTACTCCGCCCATGCGTGGGAATCCTTTACCGCAATTACCGTCGCTTATGTGTTGATTAACGCCGTCATTATGTTGGCGATGAACCTGGTTGAACGCAAAATTCGCCTGCCGGGCAATATGGGAGGCAAATAATCATGTACGAGTTTGACTGGAGTTCTGTCGTCCCTGCCCTGCCGTATCTGGTGGACGGGCTGATTGTCACGCTGAAAATCACCATTATCGCTATTATTGTCGGCATCGTCTGGGGAACGCTGTTGGCGGTGATGCGCCTGTCGACCTTCACCCCGCTGCGCTGGTTCGCCAAAAGTTACGTGAACGTGTTCCGCTCCATTCCGCTGGTAATGGTGCTGTTGTGGTTCTATCTGATTGTGCCGGGTTTTCTGCAAAATGTGCTCGGTCTGTCACCACAAACCGATATCCGCCTGATTTCCGCGATGGTGGCCTTCTCAATGTTTGAAGCGGCCTACTACTCCGAAATCATTCGCGCTGGTATCCAGAGTATTTCCCGCGGGCAATCCAGCGCCGCGCTGGCGCTGGGCATGACGCACTGGCAGTCGATGAAACTTATCATCCTGCCGCAGGCGTTTCGCGCCATGGTTCCACTGCTGCTTACGCAGGGGATCGTCTTATTCCAGGACACCTCGTTGGTATATGTCCTGAGCCTGGCGGATTTCTTCCGCACGGCCTCTACGATTGGCGAGCGTGACGGCACCCAGGTCGAAATGATCCTGTTTGCTGGCGCTGTCTATTTTGTTATCAGTCTTAGTGCTTCGCTGTTGGTCAGCTGGCTGAAGAAAAGGACCGTCTAATGATTTCCCTGAAAAATGTTTCGAAATGGTATGGCCACTTTCAGGTGCTGACCGACTGCTCCACAGAAGTGAAAAAAGGTGAAGTGGTGGTGGTTTGCGGCCCGTCGGGTTCCGGCAAATCGACGCTGATTAAAACGGTGAACGGTCTGGAGCCGGTGCAAAAAGGCGAGATCGTGGTTAACGGCACCAAAGTGAATGACAAGAAAACCAATCTGGCAGAACTGCGTTCCCATGTCGGTATGGTGTTCCAGCACTTTGAGCTGTTCCCGCACTTGTCGATTATCGAAAACCTGACGCTGGCACAGGTGAAAGTGCTCAAGCGTGATAAAGCCGCCGCGCGGGACAAAGGGCTTAAGCTACTGGAACGCGTCGGCCTGTCGGCCCATGCCAATAAATTCCCGGCGCAGCTTTCCGGGGGTCAGCAGCAACGTGTGGCCATCGCCCGCGCGCTGTGTATGGATCCGGTAGCGATGCTGTTTGATGAACCGACTTCCGCCCTCGATCCGGAGATGATCAACGAAGTGCTGGACGTGATGGTCGAACTGGCAAACGAAGGGATGACGATGATGGTGGTGACTCACGAAATGGGCTTTGCCCGTAAAGTGGCGAACCGCGTGATCTTTATGGATGAAGGGAAAATTGTCGAAGACTCCGAGAAAGAGGCCTTCTTCGACAACCCGAAATCGGAACGCGCCAAAGACTTCCTTGCCAAGATCCTGCACTAACCGCGTTACGCCTGCCCCTCATTCGTGGGCAGGCGCTTTCATCAAGGTTCAAACGGACGACGCTGGAACTGATCGTGACCGCATTTAGGGCACAGCGGCAACACATCAGGCGTATAAACCGCCAGGTGAAAATGGCACTTCTCACAAACCAGATTCCCCAGCCCCACCACTTCGCCGCTGTGATACACGCCGTGGTGATTAAGATCCTGGAACACCTCGCGCCACTCCAGTTGCGTTTTATCGGTGATATCCGCCAGCTCCTGCCAGATGCTCTCTTTAATCACCCGCATAAAAACGCCGTCGGTGACCTCATCCTGACTTTCGTTATAACTGCGCGCAAACTCTTCCAGATCGCGGCGGATGGCCCGCATCAGCTCGTCAACTTCTGTGCGCGTTAATTCACCGGTCTGTGCGACCCGCTGGCGTGCCTGTTCGACTAATGCGTCAATATCACGATCGCCATTACGCAGGCGTTCGGTCAATGAGGCAACCAGTTCACGGTAAAAATGAGCAACCTTGTTCATCGTTTCGCCTCCCGGTTAAGTAACTAATTCTAATGATAGACGTTATTTTTCATCCTCAGTGCCGACTCGCCCGCACAGTCGACAAAAAGTCACGTTCTAAAGAGGGCGGCTATTTCACTTCCGCTTTTTAGGAAAGGCTGTTTTGAGGCTGGCGTTTGGGCTATGCTATGCCGACTGAAAAATCACGTATCAACGCTACATTTGTAGCTGTAGCAAAAACAGGACTACTGGCTGCCATGCAAGAGCAATACCGCCCGGAAGAGATAGAATCCAACGTACAGCGTCACTGGGAAGAGAAACGCACATTCGAAGTTACCGAAGACGAGAGCAAAGAGAAATACTATTGCCTGTCGATGCTCCCCTATCCTTCTGGCCGACTACACATGGGCCACGTCCGTAACTACACCATCGGTGATGTTATTTCCCGCTACCAGCGCATGCTGGGCAAAAACGTGCTGCAACCTATCGGTTGGGATGCGTTCGGTCTGCCAGCGGAAGGGGCGGCCGTAAAGAACAACACTGCGCCCGCGCCGTGGACTTACGACAACATCGCCTACATGAAAAACCAGCTCAAAATGCTGGGCTTCGGTTATGACTGGAGCCGCGAGCTGGCGACCTGTACGCCAGAGTACTATCGCTGGGAACAGAAGTTCTTCACTGAGCTGTATAAAAAAGGCCTCGTCTACAAAAAAACCTCTGCGGTGAACTGGTGCCCGAACGACCAGACCGTCCTGGCGAACGAACAGGTTATCGACGGCTGCTGCTGGCGCTGCGATACCAAAGTTGAGCGTAAAGAGATCCCGCAGTGGTTTATCAAAATCACCGCTTATGCCGACGAGCTGCTGAACGATCTGGATAAGATGGATCAATGGCCAGACACCGTTAAAACCATGCAGCGTAACTGGATTGGCCGTTCCGAAGGGGTGGAAATCACCTTTGACGTGCAAAACAGCGACCAGAAACTGACCGTCTACACCACTCGCCCGGATACCTTTATCGGTGCCACTTACCTCGCCGTTGCCGCTGGTCACCCGCTGGCCCAGCAGGGTGCGCAAAACAACCCGGCGCTGGCGAGCTTTATCGATGAATGCCGCAATACCAAAGTGGCGGAAGCCGATATGGCGACGATGGAGAAAAAAGGCGTCGACACCGGTTTGAAAGCGATTCATCCCCTGACCGGCGAAGCCATTCCGGTGTGGGCGGCAAACTTTGTCCTGATGGAATATGGCACTGGCGCGGTGATGGCCGTTCCGGGCCACGATCAGCGCGATTATGAATTTGCCACCAAATACAGCCTGCCGATCAAGCCGGTTATCCTCAACGCCGACGGCAGCGAGCCGGATCTCAGCGCGCAGGCGATGACCGAAAAAGGCGTACTGTTTAACTCTGGCGAGTTTGACGGTCTCGATTTTACCGCTGCCTTTAACGCAATTGCCGATAAGCTGGCAGCCAAAGGCGTCGGCGAACGCAAAGTGAATTTCCGTCTGCGCGACTGGGGCGTTTCCCGCCAGCGTTACTGGGGCGCGCCAATTCCAATGGTGACGCTGGAAGACGGCACCGTCATCCCTACGCCAGAAGATCAACTGCCAGTTATCCTGCCGGAAGATGTCGTCATGGACGGCATTACCAGCCCGATCAAGGCCGATCCACAGTGGGCGAAAACCACGGTTAACGGCCAGCCTGCGCTGCGTGAAACTGACACCTTCGATACCTTTATGGAGTCTTCCTGGTACTACGCGCGCTACACCTGCCCGCAGTACGACAAAGGGATGCTGGATCCCAACGCGGCGAACTACTGGCTGCCGGTTGATATTTATATCGGCGGTATCGAACACGCAATCATGCACCTGCTCTACTTCCGCTTCTTCCATAAATTGATGCGCGATGCAGGCATGGTCAACTCTGACGAGCCAGCGAAACAACTGCTTTGCCAGGGGATGGTGCTGGCAGATGCCTTCTACTACGTTGGCACGAGCGGCGAGCGTAACTGGGTTTCGCCGAAAGAGGCTATCGTTGAGCGTGACGAAAAAGGCCGTATCGTGAAAGCCCATGATGCAGCAGGTCACGAGCTGGTCTATACCGGCATGAGCAAAATGTCCAAGTCGAAAAATAACGGTATCGATCCGCAAGAAATGGTTGAACGTTACGGCGCGGACACCGTGCGTCTGTTTATGATGTTTGCTTCTCCGGCAGATATGACGCTGGAGTGGCAAGAGTCCGGCGTTGAAGGGGCGAACCGCTTCCTGAAACGCGTCTGGAAACTGGTTTACGAACATACCGCTCAGGGTGCCGTTTCCCCGCTGGATGTGGCTGCATTGAGCGAAGATCAGCAAGCACTGCGTCGCGACGTGCACAAAACCATCGCTAAAGTTTCCGATGATATTGGCCGTCGTCAGACCTTCAACACTGCTATCGCGGCGATTATGGAACTGATGAACAAGCTGGCGAAAGCCCCGCAAGAAAGCGCGCAAGATCGCGCCTTAATGCAGGAAGCGCTGCTGGCGGTAGTGCGTATGCTGAACCCGTTCACGCCGCACGCAAGCTTTACGCTCTGGCAGGAGCTGGGTGGCGAAGGCGATATCGACAACGCACCGTGGCCGGTCGCAGACGAAAAAGCAATGGTCGAAAACACCACGCTGGTTGTTGTGCAGGTTAACGGCAAAGTGCGCGGTAAAATTACCGTTGCCGTCGACGCAACCGAAGAGCAAGTGCGTGAACGTGCGGGCCAGGAACACCTGGTAGCGAAATATCTTGAGGGCGTTACCGTGCGTAAAGTGATTTACGTACCGGGTAAACTGCTCAACCTGGTCGTTGGTTAAGCGCGGGAGGAAGCGTGCGATATCTGGCAACATTGTTCGTAGCACTGGCGGTGCTGATCACCGCCGGATGTGGCTGGCATCTGCGTAGTACCACGCAGGTGCCACCCGAAATGAAAACGATGATCTTTGATTCTGCCGACCCGAATGGTCCGCTGAGCCGCGCGATCCGCAGCCAGCTTCGCCTGAACGGCGTGACGCTGCTGGACAGCAGTTCAACGCGTCAGGACGTGCCGTCACTTCGCGTAAAATCCTCGTCATTGACCAGCGATACAGCCTCCGTTTTTCAGGATGGCCGTACTGCCGAATATCAAATGGTTATGACAGTAAACGCGAGCGTGCTGATCCCGGGGCATGATATCTACCCGATCAGCACCAAAGTCTATCGTTCGTTCTTTGATAACCCGCAAAAGGCGCTGGCAAAAGCGGCTGAGCAGGAGATCATTGTTCAGGAAATGTACAACAAAGCCGCCGAGCAACTGATTCGCCAGTTGCCAAGCGTGCGCACGGCTGATGCAAAAAATCCGCGTGACGCCGCGACACCTACCGTTGCGCCTGTATCGGCAACGCCAGGCAGCTAATGCTCAGGTTGTATCCGGAACAACTCCGCGCGCAGCTCAACGAAGGGCTGCGCGCGGCGTATCTGCTGCTGGGTAACGATCCGTTACTGCTTCAGGAAAGCCAGGATGCCGTGCGCCAGGTTGCCGCCGTGCAAGGTTTCACTGAACACCACACCTTTTCCCTCGATAACAGCACCGACTGGGATGCTGTTTTCTCAATTTGCCAGGCCCTGAGCCTGTTCGCCAGCCGTCAAACGCTGTTGCTGCAACTGCCCGAAAACGGCCCCAATGCGGCTATCAATGAGCAACTGGCAAAGCTTGTCAGCCTGCTGCATGACGATCTGATCCTGATTGTGCGCGGTAATAAATTAACCAAAGCGCAGGAAAACGCCGCCTGGCTAACGCAACTGAATAACCAGATTGTGCAGGTCAGTTGCCAGGCGCCGGAGCAGGCGAATCTGCCGCGTTGGGTTGCGGCGCGGGCAAAGCAAAACAAACTCGAGCTGGATGAAGCCGCGAATCAGCTACTCTGCTACTGCTACGAAGGCAATCTGCTGGCACTGGCACAGGCACTGGAGCGGCTGGCGCTGCTGTGGCCGGATGGCAAACTGACCCTGCCCCGCGTAGAACAGGCGGTTAACGATGCGGCGCACTTTACGCCGTTTCACTGGGTCGATGCCCTGCTGGCCGGGAAAAGTAAACGCGCGCTGCATATTCTCACCCAGTTACGGCTGGAAGCCTGCGAACCGGTGATTTTGCTGCGCACCGTGCAGCGGGAACTGTTGCTGCTGGTGACGCTGAAACGCCAGATGGCGCAAACCCCTCTGCGCGCTTTGTTTGATAAACACCGGGTATGGCAAAACCGCCGGGGTGTGACGACCGACGCGCTCAATCGCCTTAGCCTCGATCAGCTACGCCAGGCGGTACATCTGCTGAGCCGTATTGAGCTGATTGTGAAGCAGGATTTCGGCCAGTCGGTATGGGCGGAGCTGGAAGGGCTTTCTCTGCTACTCTGTCATAAGGCACTGGCAGACGTTTTTATTGATGGTTGATATGAATCAGTTGCAGGCACTGTTTGGTGGTACGTTCGATCCTGTCCATTACGGGCATCTTAAACCTGTCGAAGCACTGGCGAATTTGATTGGCCTGTCAAAGGTGATCATTATGCCCAATAATGTGCCGCCGCATCGCCCGCAGCCGGAAGCCAGCAGCCAGCAACGCAAAAAAATGGTTGAACTGGCGATTGCCGACAAACCGCTTTTTACCCTTGATGAACGCGAACTGCGCCGCGATACGCCCTCTTACACGGCGCAAACCTTGCAGGAGTGGCGCGAAGAACAGGGGGCGCAGAGACCGCTGGCTTTTATTATCGGCCAGGACTCGCTGCTCCATTTCCCCACCTGGCACCATTACGACACCATTCTCGACAATTGCCATTTGATTGTTTGCCGTCGCCCCGGCTACCCGCTGACGATGGAGCAGGACGCGCACCAACAGTGGCTGGAAGCCCATCTCACCCGCGATCCGGAAGATCTGCATACGCTGCCTGCCGGAAAGATTTACCTTGCCGAAACGCCGTGGTTTAACATCTCCGCCACGCTGATTCGCGAACGGCTGGAGAGCGGCGAACCGTGCGACGATCTGCTGCCCGCCGCCGTGCTGGATTACATCAACGAGCAGGGTTTATACCGCTGAACACTGCCGTCATGGCCGCAATCAGCGCGTCGTTTTCCGCCCCACCGCGCACCGCGACACGATAATAACGCCCGTCCAGCCCCGGATAATTCGCACAACTGCGAATCAATACATACTGTTCGAGCAAGGCACGCTGTAAATCGATATCCGGCGCATCACAGCGCAGAAAAAGGTAGTTCGCCGCCCCTGGCCAGACGGCCAGCGCAGGCAGTGCGTTGAGCGCATTGAACAGGCGTGGGCGCTCGCGTTCCACCCATTGCCAGCTTGTCTGCTGATAATCGCTATCCTGCAAAATCACTTCCCCCGCCAGCGCCGCGAAGGCATTGATTGACCACGGCATTTGCGCCGTGCGCATCTGATTGACTTTTTTAACATTACTGCCCAGCAGATAGCCCAGCCGCAGGCCGGGAATGGCATAAAACTTAGTCAGCGAACGCAGCACCCACAGGTGCGGATTATCGGCCAGATGCGGGATAAACCCTGTGCGTTCGGGAATGAAATCCATAAACGCTTCATCAAGGATAAGCTGGATCCCCAGCGTCTTGCAGCGAGCACAAATCGCATGGAGCAGCGCATCGTCCGGCAATAAGCCGGTGGGGTTATTGGGCGTACAGAGAAACAGGCAATCTATATCGGCACTCAGTGCGGCTAACAACCGTTCGGTCAGTTGCCAGCCCTCTTCTTCCCGCAGAGCAAACTGCGTAATTTCACATCCCACACGCGACAACGCCCGGCGATATTCGGCAAAACCGGGCGTAATCAGCAGTGCTTTGCGCGGCGCAAGCGCATTGACCAGCGCGAAAATCGCTTCCGTTTCCCCATTACCGGCCAGCACCCACGACACCGGCACGTTATGGTGCGCCGCCAGCACCTGATGCAGGCGCTGATAGTCGGCATCCGGGTAACGCTCGGCCAGCGCCAGGTTGTTGAGCAAAGCGTGTTTCAGTGATTCGGGCATTCCTGCCGGGTTGATATTGGCGCTAAAATCGAGCAATTGCGCTGGCGCGATGCCGAGCAGCTCGGCCGCCTCGCGGGTATTGCCGCCGTGCGCGCTATGAAACAGAGTCATCTTCCGCTCCGGTCAAAAGTCGCTATCTTAGCGAAAAAGGGAGGTGGATTCAGGGGGCGATGATAAACTTTGCGCAGAAATTCAGCCGGGAGAGAAGAATGCGACTCTGGTTAATACGCCACGGGGAAACCGAAGCCAATGTCGCCGGGCTTTATAGCGGACATACCCCAACGCCGTTAACGCCGAAAGGGCTTGCCCAGGCGCAGACCCTGCATGATTTACTGCATAGCGTGCCCTTCGATTATGTGCTTTGTAGCGAACTGGAACGTGCGCAGCAAACGGCAGAGTACGTACTCGCATCACGCGATCTGACGATTCACACGACACCGTTGCTTAACGAAATGTTTTTCGGCGACTGGGAAATGCGCCACCACCGTGATTTAACGCGGGAAGATCCTGAGAGTTATGCCGCCTGGTGTACCGACTGGCAACATGCGATCCCCACCAATGGTGAAGGGTTTCAGGCTTTTTCCGCCCGTATTGAGCGCGTTATTGCGTTGTTGAATGAATTAAAACAGACGCAGAACAACGTGCTGATCGCCAGCCATCAGGGAGTGATTAGCCTGTTGATTGCCCGCTTACTCAACATGCCCGCCGCTTCGCTGTGGCATTTTCGGGTCGAACAGGGCTGCTGGAGTCTGGTCGAAATCCAGGATGACTTTGCCACGCTACGGGTGCTGAATAGCCGCGCGGTGTGCCGTGATGGCGAGGCATAGCCTGTTTTTCACGCATCGCATTCACGCCGCTGATTCGGTCATTGACACGCCCTTCCAGGCTGCTATTCTCCGCGCGCAGAATTGTTTTACAAAATTGGCAATGCAATCGCATGGCCAGGATGGGATGATAGCCAGCTTTTGAAATTGGCGGGAGGAGACATTTGTCCCGACAATTGATGCAGTTCAGGTATAATGTCAGGCCGTTCATTAACAGTACACTTTTTATTCACCCAGGGGGAACACTTGCAGGGTAAAGCACTCCAGGATTTTGTAATCGACAAAATTGATGACCTGAAAGGTCAGGACATCGTTGCCATTGACGTTCAGGGCAAATCCAGCATCACCGACTGCATGATTATCTGCACCGGCACATCCACTCGTCATGTTGTCTCCATCGCCGATCACGTGGTTCAGGAATCCCGCGCCGCTGGCTTGCTGCCGCTGGGCGTTGAAGGCGAAAGCGTCGCCGACTGGGTAGTGGTCGATCTGGGCGATGTGATTGTCCATGTGATGCAGGAAGAGAGTCGCCGCCTGTATGAACTGGAAAAACTCTGGGGTTAATGCGTGAAGCTGCAACTGGTCGCCGTCGGCACAAAAATGCCGGACTGGGTACAGACAGGTTTTAGTGAATATCTGCGTCGCTTTCCGAAAGATATGCCATTCGAGCTGGTGGAAATTCCTGCCGGAAAGCGCGGTAAAAACGCCGATATCAAGCGGATCCTTGATAAAGAGGGTGAACTGATGCTAGCCGCAGCGGGCAAAAACCGCATCGTCACTCTCGATATCCCCGGGAAACCCTGGGATACGCCGCAACTGGCAAACGAGCTGGAACGCTGGAAGCAGGACGGGCGCGACGTCAGTTTACTGATTGGCGGGCCGGAAGGGTTATCCCCTGCCTGCAAAGCGGCGGCAGAACAAAGTTGGTCACTCTCTGCGCTGACTCTTCCTCACCCGCTGGTGCGTGTGCTGGTTGCTGAAAGCCTGTATCGCGCATGGAGTATTACGACCAATCATCCTTATCACCGTGAGTAACGAGTCTTAGGCAGATTAAGCAGCGGATGAAATTACAGAATTCTTTTCGCGACTATACGGCTGAGTCCGCGCTGTTTGTGCGCCGGGCGGTGGTCGCTTTTACGGGGATTTTGCTGCTTACCGGCGTGCTGATCGCCAACCTTTATAATCTGCAAATCGTCCGTTTTGCGGATTACCAGACACGCTCCAACGAAAACCGCATCAAACTGGTGCCTATCGCCCCGAGCCGCGGCATTATTTACGATCGCAACGGCACGCCGCTGGCGCTGAACCGCACCATTTACCAGGTGGAAATGATGCCGGAGAAGGTCGATAACGTGCAGCAAACGCTGGATGCGCTGCGCGATGTGGTCGATCTGAACGACGATGATATCGCCAACTTTAAAAAAGAGCGTTCCCGCTCGCACCGTTTTACCTCTATTCCGGTAAAAACCAACCTGACCGAAGTGCAGGTTGCTCGCTTTGCCGTTAACCAGTACCGTTTTCCCGGCGTGGAAGTGAAAGGCTATAAACGCCGCTTTTATCCGTATGGTTCCGCGCTGACGCACGTTATTGGCTATGTGTCGAAAATCAACGATAAAGATGTCGAACGGCTGGATAAAGAGGGCAAACTCGCCAACTACGCCGCCACCCACGATATCGGTAAGCTTGGGATCGAGCGCTATTACGAAGATGTGCTGCACGGTGAGACCGGTTATGAAGAAGTTGAAGTCAACAACCGTGGCCGGGTGATCCGCCAGCTCAAAGAGGTGCCGCCGCAGGCCGGGCATGATATCTACCTGACGCTGGATTTGAAATTACAGCAGTATATCGAAACGCTGCTTGCCGGTAGCCGTGCTGCGGTGGTGGTGACCGATCCGCGCAGCGGCAGCATCCTGGCACTGGTTTCCATGCCGAGCTATGACCCAAACCTGTTTGTCGATGGCATCTCCAGCAAAGATTACTCGTCCCTGTTAAACGATCTGAATACGCCGCTGATCAACCGCGCGACGCAGGGGGTTTACCCGCCAGCATCAACGGTGAAACCCTATGTCGCCGTCTCCGCGCTGAGCGCCGGGGTGATCACCCGCAACACCAGCCTGTTTGATCCGGGTTGGTGGCAGTTACCGGGTTCTGAAAAACGCTATCGCGACTGGAAAAAATGGGGCCACGGCCATCTGAACGTCACCAAGTCGCTGGAAGAGTCCGCCGATACCTTCTTCTACCAGGTCGCCTATGACATGGGCATCGATCGCTTGTCGGAGTGGATGAGCAAATTTGGCTACGGTCACTATACCGGTATCGATCTTTCGGAAGAGCGCTCGGGGAATATGCCGACCCGCGAATGGAAGCTGAAACGCTTTAAAAAACCGTGGTATCAGGGCGACACCATCCCGGTGGGGATCGGCCAGGGTTACTGGACCGCCACGCCGTTGCAGATGAATAAAGCGATGATGACCCTGATCAACGACGGCGTGGTTAAAGTGCCGCACCTGCTGATGAGCACTGTGGAAGACGGCAAACAGGTGCCGTGGAAGCAACCCGTTCAGCCGCCGGTTGGTGATATTCACTCCGGTTACTGGGAAATTGCCAAAGATGGGATGTACGGCGTGGCGAATCGCCCGAACGGAACCGGCCATAAATACTTTGCTAATGCGCCGTATAAAGCGGCGGCAAAATCCGGTACCGCGCAGGTCTTTGGCCTGAAAGCTAACGAAACCTATAACGCTCATCGCATTGCCGAGCGTCTGCGCGATCACAAATTGATGACCGCCTTCGCACCGTATGACAATCCACAGGTTGCGGTGGCGATAATTCTGGAAAACGGCGGTGCAGGCCCGGCTGTCGGGACTCTTATGCGCCAGATCCTCGACCATATTATGCTTGGCGATAACAACACCGAGTTGCCGGCGGAAAACCCGTCCACGGCAGCGGCGGAGGACCAATAATCATGACGGATAATCCGAACAAAAAATCGTTCTGGGATAAAGTCCATCTCGATCCAGCTCTGCTGCTCATCATCCTCGCGCTACTTTTTTACAGTGCGATGGTTATCTGGAGCGCCAGCGGTCAGGATATCGGCATGACCGAACGTAAAATCGGCCAGATAGCCATGGGTCTGGTCGTCATGGTGGTGCTGGCGCAGGTGCCGCCGCGCGTGTACGAAGGCTGGGCACCCTATCTCTATATTTTCTGCGTGATCTTACTGATTGCAGTGGATGCGTTCGGTGCCATTTCAAAAGGCGCGCAGCGCTGGCTCGATCTCGGCGTGGTGCGTTTCCAGCCTTCAGAGATTGCAAAAATCGCCGTGCCTCTGATGGTGGCGCGCTTCATTAACCGCGATGTTTGCCCCCCTTCCCTGAAAAATACCGGCATTGCGCTGGTGCTGATTTTTGTGCCTACGCTGCTCGTGGCGGCGCAACCGGATCTCGGCACATCAATTCTGGTGGTGCTCTCCGGGCTGTTTGTGCTGTTCCTCTCCGGCCTGAGCTGGCGGCTGATAGGCATTGCGGCGGTGCTGGTGGCGGCGTTTATTCCCGTGCTGTGGTTCTTCCTGATGCATGATTATCAGCGCCAGCGCGTCATGATGCTGCTCGATCCGGAAACCGATCCGCTCGGTGCGGGCTACCATATTATTCAGTCGAAAATCGCTATTGGTTCCGGCGGCCTGACCGGGAAGGGCTGGCTGCACGGTACACAGTCGCAGCTTGAGTTTCTGCCGGAGCGCCATACCGACTTTATCTTCGCCGTGCTGGCGGAAGAGCTTGGTCTGGTGGGGATCCTGATTTTGCTGGCGCTGTATGTGCTGCTGATTATGCGCGGATTGTGGATCGCTGCCCGGGCACAGACTACATTTGGTCGGGTGATGGCCGGTGGCTTGATGCTGATTCTGTTTGTTTATGTCTTCGTAAATATTGGTATGGTGAGCGGTATCTTGCCGGTGGTGGGTGTCCCGCTACCGCTGATCAGTTATGGGGGTTCCGCCCTGATTGTACTCATGGCCGGGTTTGGTATCGTTATGTCGATCCATACCCACAGGAAAATGTTGTCAAAGAACGTATAAGAGGTGCGCAATGCATAAGCTTTGGCCTGGGATCTGCATAGCGGCAGGGTTACTGGCGGCATGTTCGAATAACGATAATCAGCAGCAAACGATGGTCGCCCCCCAACCTGCCGTCTGCAACGGCCCCGTCGTTGAAATCAGCGGCGCAGAGCCTCACTACGAGCAGCTCAATGCGACGGCGAATCAGGATTACGAGCGTGACGGTAAAGGTTACAAAGTGGTGCAGGATCCGTCGACTTTCAGCCAGGCAGGCCTTGCCGCCATTTATGATGCGGAACCGGGCAGTAATCTGACCGCCTCTGGTGAAGCGTTCGATCCGATGCAACTGACAGCGGCGCATCCGACCTTACCGATCCCGAGCTATGCGCGCATTACCAACCTGGCAAATGGTCGCATGATTGTTGTGCGTATTAACGATCGTGGCCCGTACGGCACCGATCGCGTGATCTCCCTTTCGCGCGCCGCGGCCGATCGCCTTAACACCTCGAATAACACCAAAGTGCGTATCGACCCGATTATCGTTGCGCAGGATGGCTCCCTTTCAGGCCCGGGTATGGCCTGTACTAAAGTGGCGCAGCAGACCTATGTGCTGCCCGCTCGCCCGGATCTCAGCGGCGGCATGGGCAGCGCCACCGCTGAACCGCAGCCGGTTCAGCCGCAGAGCAATATCCAGCCTATCAGTAACGATACGCTGAAAAGTGATGATGCCACCGGTGCGCCAGTAAGCAGCGGCGGCTTCCTTGGGGCGCAAACGCCACTCGCTTCTGGCGTGCTGGAAAGCAGTGAAACCGCGCAACCGACTGCTACTACTCCAGTAACGCCAGTAACACAAACCGAACCCGTGGTTCAGACGGCTGCGCCTGCCAACCGCGCTTCCCCGGTCACCGCACCGGGTTCGGTACAGGGCTCTGTCCAGACAGCAACGCCAACAACCAGTGCGCCAGCGGTTTCCGCCAGCGGCAGCTATATGGTGCAGGTTGGCGCGGTGAGCGATCAGGCGCGTGCGCAACAGTATCAGCAACGTCTGGCGCAGCAATTTTCCGTGCCAGGGCGCGTGATGCAAAACGGTGCGGTATGGCGCGTGCAGTTAGGCCCGTTCAGTAATAAATCGGATGCCAGCGCTTTGCAGCAGCGTTTGCAAAATGAAGCGCAGTTACAGTCGTTTATTACCAGCGCGCAGTAATTGGGAAAGGTGTCTGACTGTGTCAGTTTATGTAAGCAACATTAACACTCTCATGCTGAAAGTCAGATGCCTGCCGGTATAGCTTTTGCTATAGTAAGGCTCTTTCTTAACTCCATCACGGATGTCGTTGTTCGACCATGAAGACCACTTTTTCCGCTCGTTTCGTGCAGCGCCTGGCGCTCACCACGGCGCTGACCGCAGCCACGCTCTCTGCTGCGCATGCCGATGACCTGAATATTAAAACCATGATCCCAGGCGTTCCGCAGATCGACGCGGAGTCCTATATCCTGATCGATTACAACTCCGGCAAAGTGCTGGCAGAACAAAACGCCGATGCGCGTCGCGATCCGGCAAGTCTGACCAAAATGATGACCAGCTACGTCATCGGCCAGGCGATGAAAGCGGGTAAATTCAAAGACAGCGATCTGGTGACTATCGGTAACGACGCGTGGGCAACCGGAAATCCGGTGTTCCGTGGATCTTCCCTGATGTTCCTCAAACCAGGCATGCAAGTGCCGGTTTCCCAGCTTATTCGCGGTATCAACCTGCAATCGGGTAATGACGCCTGCGTGGCGATGGCCGATTACGTTGCCGGAAGCCAGGACGCGTTTGTTGGCCTGATGAACAGCTACGTTAGCGCGCTGGGTCTGAAAAACAGCCACTTCCAGACCGTGCACGGCCTGGATGCCGATGGTCAGTTCAGCTCCGCACGCGATATGGCGCTGATTGGCCAGGCGCTGATCCGCGACGTGCCGAATGAATACTCTATCTATAAAGAGAAAGAGTTCACCTTCAACGGCATTCGCCAGACTAACCGTAACGGTTTGCTGTGGGATAACAGCCTGAACGTTGACGGGATCAAAACCGGTCACACGGATAAAGCCGGGTACAACCTGGTGGCTTCGGCAACCGAAGGCCAGATGCGTTTGATCTCGGCAGTAATGGGCGGTCGTACCTTTAAAGGCCGTGAAGCAGAAAGTAAAAAACTGCTGACCTGGGGCTTCCGTTTCTTCGAAACTGTCAATCCGTTGAAAGCGGGTAAAGAATTCGCTTCTGAGCCAGCCTGGTTCGGCGACAGCGATCGCGACCAACCCCGTACCGTGTTTCTGAATCATAAACAACAGCGTCAGGACAACAATCGACAGTGGCACAATCCAGGCGTCGAGCGACGGCGCGACAATCTCCAGGCCTTCTATTGCCGACATCACCGAAATGGCGGGCGTAATCACCACTTCGCCATAGAAGAAGCTGCCGCCAATCAGCCCCATGATCACCAGCACGGAGGTCATTCTGGCGGAGGTGTTGCGGCCAGCGAGGGACATCAGGGTTAAAATCCCGCCTTCACCGGCGTTATCTGCCCGCATGACAAAGGTCAGGTATTTAATGGAGACAACGAAAACCAGCAGCCAGAAGATCAGCGATAAGAAACCGAACACGGCATCGCGCTCAACGCCAAAGCCGAACTGGCCGGACAAACATTCACGAAGTGTATAAAGTGGGCTGGTGCCAATATCACCATAGACAACCCCAATTGCCGCGAGCGTGACTGCGGGTAACGATTGCTTATTATCAGTGCTCATAGACTAATCTTTTGATTGGATGCAAATGTGTGCTTAGTCCCTTGGCCCACAAAAAGCGCACAGTATGCACGATTATCGGCAGAATCGTACCCCTAAATGCAGCCACATTAATCTGGCGCAAAGAAAATAAAGCCGCGCTTCAGTCTATTACACGCACTTTCAGGAACGTTTATACTCGCTCTGACAAGCCGAATAACGCGGCGAAAGGACGCAGATTCATTATGGCTCACTTACATTTATTAGCAGAAAGAATTTCCCGCTTAAGCAGCGCGCTGGAAAAGGGGCTCTTTGAGCGTAGCCATGCGATTCGGCTCTGTTTGCTGGCCGCCCTGAGCGGCGAAAGCGTCTTTCTCCTTGGCCCACCGGGGATAGCCAAAAGCCTGATTGCGCGCCGCCTGAAATTTGCCTTCCAGCATGCCCGCGCCTTTGAATATTTAATGACCCGCTTCTCTACGCCGGAAGAGGTCTTTGGCCCGCTTTCTATTCAGGCGCTGAAAGATGAAGGGCGCTATGAGCGCTTAACCAGCGGCTATTTACCGGAAGCGGAAATCGTTTTTCTTGATGAAATCTGGAAAGCCGGTCCGGCCATCCTCAACACGCTACTTACCGCGATTAACGAGCGGCGCTTTCGTAACGGCGCGAGTGAAGCGAAAATCCCGATGCGCTTGCTGGTGGCCGCCTCTAACGAACTGCCGGAAGCCGACAGCAGCCTGGAAGCGCTGTATGACCGCATGTTGATTCGCCTGTGGCTGGACAAAGTGCAGGAGAAGAGCAACTTCCGCGCGATGCTTATCAACCAGCAGGATGAGAGCGAAAACCCGGTGCCCGTTGATTTGCAAATCACCGATGATGAATACACGCGCTGGCAATATGAGATAACGCAAGTCACTCTGCCCGAACACGTGTTTGAACTGATCTATACCCTGCGCCAGCAGCTCGATACTTTGCCAAATGCGCCTTATGTTTCCGACAGGCGCTGGAAAAAAGCGATTCGTCTGTTGCAGGCCAGCGCCTTTTTCAGCGGCCGCGAGTCGGTCGCTCCTGTCGATTTAATCTTGCTGAAAGATTGCCTGTGGCACGATGCAGAAGGCCTGCGCTTGATGCAGCAGCAATTAGAAATATTGATGACCGGGCACGCCTGGCAGCAGCAAGCAATGGCGACGCAACTGAGCGCTATCGTGCAGCGCCATTTACAGCTTCAGCAGCAGCAAAGCGACAAAACCGCGCTCAAAGTCAGTCGTCAGGGCGGCATGTTCAACCGCCGTCCCCATTACGATCTGCCGGCCTACCTGAACGAATCGGTGCTAACGCTCTTGTTACAGCAGCCGCTGAAACTGCACGATCTCAACGTTATTCACATCACGCTTGAGCGTAGCGCGCTGGAGCAGTGGCTGGCGAAAGGCGGCGAGATCCGCGGCAAGCTTAATGGTATTGGTTTTGCGCAACCGCTGAATATGGAAGTGGATGCCAGCCTGCATTTAGTGATCCGCGATGTCAGTTTGCAGGGATCGCGCCTTGCGCTACCGGGTACGACAACGGATAACGTTCCGGAAGAGATAAAACAGCAACTGGAAACACTGGACAACAACTGGCACCAGCAGCACACCCGCTTTAGCGAACAGCAGAAATGCCTGTTTATTCCTGGCGACTGGTTAGGTCGCATTGAAGCCAGCTTGCAGGATGTCAGAGCGCAGATCCAACAGGCGCGGCAATGCTAACGCTGGAAACACTCAATGTCATGCTTACCATCAGTGAAGAGGCGTTGATTGAAGATCTCATCGTCCTCCTGCTGGCTTCGCCGCAACTGGCGCTGTTTTTCGAAAAGTTTCCCAAACTCAAACACGCTATTACAGAAGATGTTCCCCGCTGGCGCGAAGCACTAAAAAAGCACCTGAAAGAAGCTGAAGTTCCGCAGGAACTGGCGCAGGAGGTGCTGAGCTATCAGCAGAACCAGTTGCTCTCCACCTCACAATTTACCGTGCAGTTGCCGCAAATCCTGGCGCTGCTCGATCAATTGCAATCCCCTTACGCGGCGCAGGCCCGGCAGATGATCGGAGATAACCCGGTCTTTTCTCCTGCCCTGCACACTCTGTTTTTACAACGCTGGCGGCTGAGCCTGGTAGTGCAAACTACCGCTTTTAATCAGCAGCTTCTGGAAGAGGAGCGGGAGCAACTGCTCAGTGAAGTGCAGGAGCGCATGACCCTCAGCGGCCAGCTTGAGCCGGTATTGATTGAAAATGAGAACGCCGCCGGTCGGTTATGGGATATGAGCGCCGGGCAGCTTAAGCGCGGCGATTACCAGCTAATTGTTAACTATGGCGATTTCCTCAAAGAGCAGCCGGAGCTTCAGCAACTGGCAGAACAGCTTGGTCGCTCGCGTGAAGCCCGATCCGTGCCACGCAAAGATGCGCCAATGGAAACCTTCCGCACCCTGGTGCGTGAACCGGCCACCGTCCCCGAACAAGTAGACGGGCTGCATCAGAGCGATGATATTTTGCGGCTTTTGCCGCCCGAACTGGCAACGCTCGGCATTACCGAACTGGAATATGAATTTTACCGGCGGCTGGTGGAGAAACAGTTACTGACGTACCGGCTGCACGGCGATGCCTGGCGGGAAAAGGTGACCGAACGTCCGGTCATTCATCAGCACGTTGATGAACAACCGCGCGGACCATTTATTGTCTGCGTGGATACGTCCGGCTCCATGGGCGGGTTTAATGAGCGGTGCGCAAAGGCGTTTTGTCTGGCGCTCATGCGCGTAGCGCTGGCGGACAAACGCCGCTGCTTTATTATGCTTTTTTCCAGCGAAGTGGTGCGTTATGAGCTGACCAGCGCGCAGGGGCTGGAGCAGGCGATCCGCTTTCTCAGCCAGCGCTTTCGCGGCGGCACCGATCTGGCGAGCTGTTTTCGCGCGGTGATCGAACGGATGCAGGGCGGGGAGTGGTACGACGCTGATGCGGTGGTTATTTCTGATTTTATCGCCCAGCGCCTGCCGGACGAGGTGATCAATAAGGTTAAGGAGCTACAGCATCTTCATCAACACCGCTTTCACGCGGTGGCGATGTCGGCGCATGGCAAGCCCGGTATCATGCGCATCTTTGACCATATCTGGCGCTTCGATACCGGGATGCGCAGCCGCCTGTTACGCCGCTGGCGGCGTTAGAGCAAATCGGCAACCTGTTCACGTACAGAGGTCGGCCATACACCGCACTGCACCTGGCCGATATGCGGTAATTGCAGCAGCAACATGGTGAGGCGCGACTGACCAATCCCGCCGCCGATGGTTTGCGGCATTTCACCACGCAGCAGCGCCTGGTGCCAGCCGAGTTGCAGCCGGTCTTCATCGCCGGTCAGCTTCAACTGGCGTTTTAACGCTTCGGCATCGACGCGAATCCCCATCGAAGAGAGTTCCAGCGCATCTTCCAGCGCCGGGTTCCACACCAGAATATCGCCGTTGAGGCCGCCAAAACCGGCTTCCGCTGGCGTGCTCCAGTCATCATAATCCGGTGCGCGAACATCGTGACGTTTGCCGTCGCTGAGCTTGCCGCCAATGCCCATCAGGAACACCGCGCCCAACTCTTTGGCGATCGCTTTTTCACGCCCTTTGGCATCGAGATCCGGGAAGCGGCTGAGCAGGGTTTCGCTGTGCACGAAGTGGATCTGCTCTGGCAGGAACGGTGCCAGACCAAATTGTTCGCTGACAGCGGCTTCGGTGGCTTTGATCCCGGCCCAGATCGCGTCTACCGTGGCTTTTAATGTTGCAAGCTCGCGCTGACCATCGCCCAGAACGCGCTCCCAGTCCCACTGATCAACATAGACAGAGTGAATCGGTGAGAGGCGGTCTTCATCCGGGCGCAGGGCTTTCATGTGCGTATACAGCCCTTCTCCGGCGCTGAAGTCATGCTGCCCCAGCGTCTGACGTTTCCATTTCGCCAGGGAGTGCACCACTTCGAAATGGGCATCCGGTAACGTTTTCACATTTACCTGTACCGCTTTTTCGCAACCCGACAGGTTATCTTGCGTGCCATCTCCCACGCGGCTGAGGATCGGCGCCTGGACTTCAATCAGGCCCAGCTTTTCTTCCAGTTGGCGGGAAAAGAAGGATTTCACGAAGGCAATCTGGCGTTGTTTTGCGATGTAAGCGGTTTTCATTATTTAACTCCTGTGTCCTGAGGCTTTCAATTAAGCAACAAAACAGCGTCACAACTCAATAAATCGCAATTAAAAAGACTAAAGCACTTTTGAATCGATAAAATACACGGCTAAAATAAAATGAATCCTCATTCTTCATAAGAAAATCATATGGAAAATTATCAGATCGACAATCTCGACCGCGGCATCCTCGAGGCGTTAATGGCGAATGCACGTACCGCCTACGCCGAACTGGCGAAACAATTCGGCGTCAGCCCCGGCACAATTCATGTGCGCGTTGAGAAGATGAAACAGGCCGGGATCATCACCGGTGCGCGCATTGATGTCAGCCCGAAGCAACTCGGTTACGACGTGTGCTGTTTTATCGGCATCATTTTGAAAAGCGCCAAAGATTACCCGTCTGCCCTGGCGAAGCTTGAGAGTCTGGAAGAAGTGACGGAGGCCTATTACACCACCGGCCACTACAGCATCTTTATTAAAGTCATGTGCCGCTCGATCGACGCGCTCCAGCAGGTACTTATCAACAAGATCCAAACAATTGATGAAATTCAGTCCACGGAGACGCTGATCTCCCTGCAAAACCCGATAATGCGCACCATCCGCCCGTAACCGGGCGTTTTCGTTAACGATCAATACCCATATTGTCCACAGGTAGATCCCAGCCCGTTCACAGCGTACAATACGTCCCAATTTGTCGCCGAAGGGCGAGTAAAACGGAGCGGGTTCATGGCAGACATTACTCTTATTAGCGGCAGCACCCTTGGCGGTGCTGAATACGTTGCGGAACATCTGGCCGAAAAGCTGGAAGAGGCAGGTTTCAGTACCGAGACGTTTCATGGCCCGCTATTAGATGATGTGCAGCCGCAGGGGATCTGGTTGGTGATCAGTTCCACCCATGGGGCGGGCGATCTGCCTGACAACCTGCAACCCTTCCTTGATGATCTCAACGAACAGAAACCGGATCTGTCGCAGGTGCGTTTTGGCGCTATCGGTATCGGCAGTCGCGAATATGACACCTTCTGTCAGGCGATTGAAAAACTGGATGCGGCATTGAAAGCAAACGGGGCCAAACAGATCGGTGAAACACTGAAGATCAACATCCTTGAACACGACATTCCTGAGGATCCGGCGGAAGAATGGCTGGGATCCTGGAAAAATTTACTCTGATTTGTGTAAAGATCGTGCGATCAGATGTGGATAACTATGCTTAAAAGGCCTTATTAACCAGTAGTTATCCAATGAATAACCGCAGTACAGTTTTTGAGTTGTGCATAACTACCCTTTTTGATCCCAGCTTATACGGTGCAGGATCACCGATCATTCACAGCTAATGATCCTTTCTAATAACTTGATCTTAAAGCGATGATCCAGGTTATCCACAAGGCATCGCGATCCTAATAAGAGATCACAATAGAACAGATCTCTCTACATAAAGATCTTCTTTTTAATACCCGGGATCCGATCCTTTCTCACTGGACTAAAGTTGAGTAGAATCCACGGCCCGGGGCTTCAATCCAATTTCTTAACCGCTCAGGCGAGGCATACCACCATGTTTTATCCGGATCCTTTTGACGTCATCATCATTGGCGGGGGTCATGCAGGCACTGAGGCCGCGATGGCCGCAGCGCGTATGGGTCAGCAGACTCTGCTTTTGACACACAATATCGACACCCTGGGGCAAATGAGCTGCAACCCGGCGATCGGCGGTATTGGGAAAGGACACCTGGTGAAAGAAGTGGATGCGCTTGGCGGACTGATGGCGAAAGCCATCGATCAGGCAGGCATCCAGTTTAGGATACTAAACGCAAGCAAAGGCCCGGCCGTTCGTGCAACCCGGGCACAGGCGGATCGCGTGCTTTACCGCCAGGCCGTACGCACTGCGCTGGAGAATCAACCGAACCTGATGATCTTCCAGCAGGCGGTTGAAGATCTGATTGTTGAAAACGATCAGGTGGTCGGTGTCGTGACCCAGATGGGGCTAAAATTCCGCGCCAAAGCGGTGGTGCTTACGGTCGGGACCTTCCTTGACGGCAAGATACACATCGGGCTGGATAACTACAGCGGTGGCCGCGCAGGCGATCCGCCGTCCATCCCGCTGTCGCGCCGTCTGCGTGAACTGCCGCTGCGCGTCAGCCGCCTGAAAACCGGCACGCCGCCGCGTATTGATGCGCGCACCATTGATTTCAGCGTGCTGGCGCAACAGCATGGCGATAACCCGATGCCAGTGTTCTCGTTTATGGGCAATGCTGCTCAGCATCCGCGTCAGGTACCATGCTATGTCACGCACACTAACGAAAAAACCCACGACGTGATTCGTAATAACCTCGATCGCAGCCCGATGTATGCCGGGGTGATCGAAGGGATTGGCCCGCGTTACTGCCCGTCAATTGAAGATAAAGTGATGCGTTTTGCCGATCGCAATCAGCATCAAATCTTCCTCGAGCCGGAAGGCCTGACCTCCAACGAAATTTACCCGAACGGTATCTCCACCAGCCTGCCGTTCGATGTGCAAATGCAGATTGTCCGCTCTATGCAGGGGATGGAAAACGCGAAGATTGTTCGTCCTGGCTATGCCATTGAGTACGATTTCTTCGATCCGCGCGATCTGAAACCGACGCTGGAAAGTAAATACATTCACGGGTTGTTCTTTGCCGGCCAGATCAATGGCACCACCGGTTACGAAGAAGCGGCGGCCCAGGGGCTGCTGGCAGGTTTAAACGCCGGGCGCTACTCGGCCGACAAAGAGGGCTGGGCTCCGCGTCGCGATCAGGCTTACCTGGGGGTGCTGGTGGACGATCTCTGCACGCTGGGAACCAAAGAGCCGTACCGCATGTTTACCTCCCGCGCGGAATACCGCCTGATGCTGCGTGAAGACAATGCCGATCTGCGTCTGACCGAAGCCGGTCGTGAGTTGGGTCTGGTGGACGATGAGCGCTGGGCGCGTTTCAACCAGAAACTGGAGACCATTGAGCGCGAACGTCAGCGCCTGAAATCCCAGTGGGTGTCGCCTGCATCCGAACATGCTCCTGCGGTTAACGCACAACTTACCGCGCCGCTCTCACGTGAGGCCAACGGTGAAGATCTGCTGCGTCGCCCGGAAATGACCTATGAGCAATTGGTACAGCTAACGCCATTCGCTCCGGGTCTGGAAGACCAGCAGGCAGCGGAACAGGTGGAAATCCAGGTGAAATATGAGGGTTACATTGCGCGCCAGCAGGATGAAATCGAAAAACAGCAGCGCAATGAAAACACGCTGCTGCCGGCAACGCTGGATTACCGCCAGGTGAACGGCCTGTCCAACGAGGTGATCGCGAAACTCAACGATCATAAACCGTCTTCCATTGGCCAGGCGTCGCGTATCTCCGGGATCACCCCGGCGGCAATCTCCATTCTGCTGGTGTGGCTGAAAAAACAGGGCATGCTGCGCCGTAGCGCTTAATTTTCGTATTCTGCCCGGTTTTTACCGGGCATTTTAATTTTCACAGGTATTCACCGTGCTCAACAAACTCTCTCGTCTGCTGGATGAAGCCGGCATTTCGCTGTCCGATCAACAACAACATCAGCTGGTTGCCTACGTCGAACTGCTGCACAAATGGAACAAAGCGTACAACCTGACCTCGGTACGCGATCCCAACGAGATGCTGATCCGCCATATTCTCGACAGCATCGTGGTTGCTCCCTGGCTGCAAGGGACGCGTTTTATCGATGTCGGTACTGGCCCTGGTCTTCCGGGCATACCGCTCTCCATCGTTCGCCCTGAATCCCACTTCACCCTGCTCGACAGCCTTGGAAAACGCGTACGCTTTTTGCGCCAGGTGCAGCATGAGTTGAAATTGAGCAATATCGAACCGGTACAGAGCCGGGTGGAAAACTTTCCTGCCGAACCGCCGTTCGACGGTGTTATCAGCCGCGCGTTTGCCTCGCTGAACGACATGGTGAGCTGGTGTCATCATTTGCCGGGCGAAGCGGGCCGCTATTACGCACTCAAAGGGCAGGTGCCAGATGATGAGATTGCGCTGTTACCTGCTGATTTAGCCGTAGAATCTATCGTTAAATTGTCTATTCCGCACCTGGACGGCGAGCGCCATTTGGTGATCGTTAAAACAAATAAAGTTTAATTTTTATCAAAAAATGTAGAATTCGTGCGGTTGCTGAAATGTTAAAAAACGACACTAAAAGCGGTGATACGTTCAGTTACATTTAACTAAATTTTTACCAGGATTTTTCTGACATTTAACGACGTAAATTCTGTTAACCGAGAAAATAATCAACAGCGAAAATATCAGTCCGCTACAAATCGGCAATGAGAACCAAATTCGCTTGTAAAATAATTATTAAAAATGTCAATGAAAGGTTTTCGGTATAGAGGTAGCTGTTTTAAAAAGAGTTGTGATAAATCGCCTTAAATTTCATAACGATGAAAAGAACCATAATCTTTGCACGTTTATTTGGGTTGACGCCTGTGTGTTTAATTTGTGACCGAGTGCACGCTTTGTTGGCAGGTTTTTCGCGTTATTTGCACTTTTGCCCGAAGGTTCACAGTTTATTCAAAAGTTTAAAAATAGCCCTCGGGAAAAATATTTAAACATTTATTCACCTTTTCGCTACTTATTGTTTGAAATCACGAGGCCGCACCGTATAATTTGACCGCTTTTTGCTGCTTGACTCCGGGCCTTAAAGAACGTTTTATACGACACGCGGCATACCTCAAAGGGAGCAGGAGTTAAGAAACGTAATGTCTGTGTCGCTCTTAAGTCGAAACGCTGCTCGCAAGCTTCTGCTTATTCAGTTTCTGGCAGTAATGGCAAGTGGATTGCTGTTTAGCCTCAAAGACCCCTTCTGGGGCATTTCCGCCGTGAGCGGAGGTATGGCAGTCTTATTGCCGAATATGTTGTTTATGATTTTTGCCTGGCGTCATCAGGCGCATACACCTGCTAAAGGCCGCGTGGCCTGGACCTTCGCCTTCGGTGAAGCACTCAAGGTGTTGTTGACATTCGTGTTACTGGTGGTGGCGCTGGCGGTTTTTAAGGTGGCTTTTTTGCCGCTGATAGTCACGTGGGTTTCGGTGCTGGTCGTTCAAATACTGGCACCTGCTGTAATTAACAACAAAGGGTAAGAGGCATCATGTCTGCAGGAGAAATCTCAACACCGCAGGAGTACATCGGTCACCATCTGAATAACCTTCAGATTGACTTACGTACCTTCTCGCTGGTGGATCCGCATAACCCCCCGGCCACTTTCTGGACGCTGAATATCGACTCCATGTTTTTCTCGGTGGTACTGGGTCTGTTGTTCCTGGTGATGTTCCGTAGCGTGGCGAAAAGAGCGACCAGCGGCGTCCCGGGGAAATTCCAGACGGCGATTGAGCTGGTTATTGGTTTTGTTCATGGTAGCGTCAAAGACATGTACCACGGCAAAAGCAAGCTTATCGCTCCACTGGCCCTGACGATTTTCGTCTGGGTATTCCTGATGAACCTGATGGATTTGCTGCCTATCGATCTGCTGCCGTATATCGGCGAGCATGTTCTTGGTCTGCCTGCCCTGCGTGTGGTGCCGTCTGCTGACGTCAACATCACGCTGTCTATGGCGCTGGGCGTGTTTATCCTGATTCTGTTCTACAGCATCAAAATGAAGGGTATTGGCGGTTTCGCTAAAGAGCTGACTCTCCAGCCGTTCAACCATCCGGTATTTATTCCGGTAAACCTTATCCTTGAAGGCGTGAGCCTGCTGTCCAAACCGGTTTCTCTCGGTCTGCGACTGTTCGGCAACATGTACGCGGGTGAGTTGATTTTCATTCTGATCGCGGGTCTTCTGCCGTGGTGGTCACAGTGGATTCTGAATGTGCCATGGGCCATTTTCCACATCCTGATCATTACGCTGCAAGCCTTTATCTTCATGGTTCTGACGATTGTCTATCTGTCGATGGCGTCCGAAGAACATTGATTTTTAACAACACTACTACGTTTTAACTGAAACAAACTGGAGACTGTCATGGAAAACCTGAATATGGATCTGCTGTACTTGGCTGCCGCTGTGATGATGGGTCTGGCGGCAATCGGTGCTGCGATCGGTATCGGCATCCTCGGGGGTAAATTCCTGGAAGGCGCAGCACGTCAGCCGGATCTGATTCCTCTGCTGCGTACTCAGTTCTTTATCGTTATGGGTCTGGTGGATGCTATCCCGATGATCGCTGTAGGTCTGGGTCTGTACGTGATGTTTGCTGTCGCGTAGTAAGGGTTGCTTTCCAAGCAATTGTTTAGAATGTTAACCAGATAAGAGGCATTGTGCTGTGAATCTAAACGCAACAATCCTCGGCCAGGCCATCGCGTTTGTCCTGTTCGTTCTGTTCTGCATGAAGTATGTATGGCCACCGTTAATGGCTGCCATCGAAAAACGTCAAAAAGAAATTGCTGACGGTCTCGCTTCCGCAGAACGAGCTAAAAAGGACCTGGATCTTGCGCAGGCCAATGCGACCGACCAGCTGAAAAAAGCGAAAGCTGAAGCTCAGGTAATCATTGAACAGGCGAACAAACGTCGTTCTCAGATCCTGGACGAAGCGAAAACTGAAGCCGAGCAGGAACGTAACAAAATCGTGGCGCAGGCGCAGGCGGAAATTGACGCCGAACGTAAACGCGCCCGCGAAGAGCTGCGTAAACAAGTGGCTCTGCTGGCTGTTGCCGGTGCCGAGAAGATCATCGAGCGTTCCGTGGATGAAGCTGCTAACAGCGACATCGTGAATAAACTGGTCGCTGAACTGTAAGGAGGAGGGGCTGATGTCTGAATTTGTAACGGTAGCTCGCCCCTACGCCAAAGCAGCTTTTGACTTTGCCGTCGAAACCCAAAGCGTTGATCGCTGGCAGGATATGCTGGCGTTTGCCGCCGAGGTGACGAAAAACGAACATATGGCAGAGCTTCTCTCCGGTGCGCTTGCACCGGAAACGCTCGCTGAGTCGTTTAACGCCGTATGTGGTGAGCAACTTGACGAAAAAGGCCAAAACCTGATTCGTGTGATGGCCGAAAACGGTCGTCTGAAGGCGCTCCCTGATGTTCTTGAGCAGTTTATTCAATTGCGCGCGGCAAGCGAGGCTATCGCCGAAGTCGATGTGACTTCCGCCACCGCACTGAGTGAAGAACAGCTTGCGAAAATCAGCGCCGCGATGGAAAAACGTCTGTCACGCAAAGTTAAGCTGAATTGCAATATCGATAAGTCTGTAATGGCAGGCGTAATCATCCGTGCGGGTGATATGGTCATTGATGGTAGCGTACGCGGCCGTCTTGAACGCCTTGCAGACGTCTTGCAGTCTTAAGGGGACTGGAGCATGCAACTGAATTCCACCGAAATCAGCGAACTGATCAAGCAGCGCATTGCTCAGTTCAGTGTTGTGAGTGAAGCTCACAACGAAGGTACTATTGTTTCTGTAAGCGACGGTGTTATCCGCATCCACGGCCTGGCCGATTGTATGCAGGGCGAGATGATTTCTCTGCCGGGTAACCGTTACGCTATCGCACTGAACCTGGAGCGCGACTCCGTAGGTGCAGTTGTGATGGGTCCGTATGCTGACCTCGCCGAAGGCATGAAGGTTAAGTGTACTGGCCGTATTCTTGAAGTTCCGGTTGGTCGTGGCATGTTAGGCCGCGTGGTGAACACCCTGGGTGCGCCAATCGACGGTAAAGGCCCTGTTGATAACGATGGCTTCTCGCCAATCGAAGTTATCGCACCGGGCGTTATCGATCGTCAGTCCGTCGATCAGCCGGTACAGACCGGTTATAAATCCGTTGATGCCATGATCCCAATCGGTCGTGGTCAGCGTGAGCTGATCATCGGCGACCGTCAGACCGGTAAAACGGCGATGGCTATCGATGCGATCATCAACCAGCGCGACTCCGGCATCAAATGTGTGTACGTGGCT
This sequence comes from Kosakonia sp. H02, assembly GCA_030704225.1. Lineage (NCBI taxonomy): Bacteria > Pseudomonadati > Pseudomonadota > Gammaproteobacteria > Enterobacterales > Enterobacteriaceae > Kosakonia > Kosakonia styphnolobii. The sequence goes on along the minus strand of CP131915.1, from coordinate 1,458,218 downwards.
ATCGGCCAGAAAGCGTCCACCATTTCCAACGTGGTTCGTAAACTGGAAGAGCACGGCGCGCTGGCCAACACCATCGTTGTTGTGGCAACCGCTTCTGAATCTGCTGCACTGCAATACCTGGCTCCGTATGCCGGTTGCGCAATGGGCGAATACTTCCGTGACCGCGGTGAAGATGCACTGATCGTTTACGATGACCTGTCCAAACAGGCTGTTGCTTACCGTCAGGTTTCCCTGCTGCTCCGTCGTCCGCCAGGACGTGAAGCATTCCCGGGCGACGTATTTTACCTCCACTCCCGTCTGCTGGAGCGCGCATCCCGCGTAAACGCGGAATACGTTGAGAACTTCACCAAAGGTGAAGTGAAAGGTAAAACCGGCTCCCTGACCGCTCTGCCGATTATCGAAACGCAGGCGGGTGACGTTTCCGCGTTCGTTCCGACCAACGTAATTTCTATTACCGATGGTCAGATCTTCCTGGAAACTAACCTGTTCAACTCCGGTATTCGTCCGGCGGTTAACCCGGGTATCTCCGTATCCCGTGTGGGTGGCGCAGCGCAGACCAAGATCATCAAGAAACTGTCCGGTGGTATTCGTACCGCGCTGGCGCAGTATCGTGAACTGGCGGCGTTCTCGCAGTTCGCATCCGATCTGGATGAAGCAACCCGTAAACAGCTGAGCCATGGTCAGAAAGTGACCGAGCTGCTGAAACAGAAACAGTATGCCCCTATGTCTGTTGCACAACAGGGCCTGGTGCTGTTCGCGGCTGAACGCGGTTACCTCGAAGATGTGGAACTGGCGAAAATCGGTAGCTTCGAAGCCGCTCTGCTGGCGTACGTTGACCGTGAACACGCTCCGCTGATGCAAGAGATTAACCAGTCCGGTGGCTATAACGACGAAATCGAAGGCAAGCTGAAAAGCATCCTCGATTCCTTCAAAGCAACCCAGTCCTGGTAACGTCTGGCGGCCTGTCTTAGGGCAGGCCGTAAGGCATTGAGGAGAAGCTCATGGCCGGCGCAAAAGAGATACGTAGTAAGATCGCAAGCGTCCAGAACACGCAAAAGATCACTAAAGCGATGGAGATGGTCGCCGCTTCCAAAATGCGTAAATCGCAGGATCGCATGGCGTCCAGCCGTCCTTATGCAGATACCATGCGCAAAGTGATTGGTCACCTTGCGAACGGTAATCTGGAATATAAGCACCCCTACCTGGAAGAACGCGACGTTAAACGCGTGGGCTACCTGGTAGTGTCGACCGACCGTGGTCTGTGCGGTGGTTTGAACATTAACCTGTTCAAAAAACTGCTGGCGGATATGAAAGCATGGTCCGATAAAGGCGTTCAGAGCGAACTCGCGATGATCGGCTCTAAAGGCGTGTCTTTCTTCAATTCCGTAGGTGGCAACGTTGTCGCTCAGGTGACCGGTATGGGTGATAACCCGTCCCTGTCGGAACTGATCGGCCCCGTTAAAGTCATGCTACAGGCCTACGACGAAGGTCGTTTGGACAAGCTTTATATTGTTAGTAATAAATTTATCAACACCATGTCTCAGGCTCCGACCATCACTCAGCTGCTGCCGTTACCGGCCGCAGAAGATGAAGATTTGAAGCGTAAATCCTGGGATTATCTGTACGAGCCTGATCCAAAAGCGCTGCTGGATACTCTCCTGCGCCGTTATGTTGAATCTCAGGTTTATCAGGGTGTTGTTGAAAACCTGGCCAGCGAGCAGGCCGCACGTATGGTGGCGATGAAAGCCGCGACCGACAATGGCGGCAGCCTGATCAAAGAGCTGCAGTTGGTATACAACAAAGCTCGTCAGGCCAGCATTACTCAGGAACTCACCGAGATCGTCGGTGGTGCATCCGCGGTATAACCAGGTTAATTCGTAGAGGATTCATGATGGCTACTGGAAAAATTGTCCAGGTAATCGGCGCCGTGGTTGACGTCGAATTCCCTCAGGATGCCGTACCGCGCGTGTACGATGCTCTTGAGGTTAAGAATGGTAACGAGACGCTGGTGCTGGAAGTTCAGCAGCAGCTCGGCGGCGGTATCGTACGTACCATCGCCATGGGTTCTTCCGACGGTCTGCGTCGTGGTCTTGAAGTGACTGACCTTTCGCACCCGATCGAAGTCCCGGTAGGTAAAGCAACACTGGGTCGTATCATGAACGTGCTCGGTCAGCCGATCGACATGAAAGGCGACATCGGTGAAGAAGAGCGTTGGGCTATCCACCGCGCAGCACCGTCCTATGAAGAGCTCTCCAGCTCTCAGGAACTGCTGGAAACCGGCATCAAAGTTATCGACCTGATGTGTCCGTTCGCCAAGGGCGGTAAAGTCGGTCTGTTCGGTGGTGCGGGCGTAGGTAAAACCGTAAACATGATGGAGCTTATTCGTAACATCGCGATTGAGCACTCCGGTTACTCTGTGTTTGCGGGCGTGGGTGAACGTACTCGTGAGGGTAACGACTTCTACCACGAAATGACCGACTCCAACGTACTGGACAAAGTATCCCTGGTGTACGGCCAGATGAACGAGCCGCCGGGAAACCGTCTGCGCGTTGCACTGACCGGCCTGACCATGGCTGAGAAGTTCCGTGACGAAGGTCGTGACGTTCTGCTGTTCGTCGACAACATCTACCGTTATACCCTCGCCGGTACTGAAGTATCCGCACTGCTGGGCCGTATGCCTTCAGCGGTAGGTTACCAGCCGACGCTGGCGGAAGAGATGGGTGTTCTGCAAGAACGTATCACCTCCACCAAAACCGGTTCTATCACCTCCGTTCAGGCGGTATACGTACCTGCGGATGACTTGACTGACCCGTCTCCGGCAACCACCTTTGCGCACCTTGACGCAACCGTGGTACTGAGCCGTCAGATCGCTTCTCTGGGTATCTACCCGGCCGTTGACCCGCTGGATTCCACCAGCCGTCAGCTGGATCCGCTGGTGGTTGGTCAGGAGCACTACGACACCGCGCGTGGAGTACAGTCTCTGCTGCAACGTTACCAGGAACTGAAAGACATTATTGCCATTCTGGGTATGGATGAACTGTCTGAAGAAGACAAACTGGTGGTTGCGCGCGCTCGTAAGATCCAGCGCTTCCTGTCCCAGCCGTTCTTCGTTGCGGAAGTATTCACCGGTTCTCCGGGTAAATACGTTTCCCTGAAAGACACCATCCGTGGCTTTAAAGGCATTATGGAAGGCGAATACGACCACCTGCCGGAGCAGGCGTTCTACATGGTCGGTTCCATCGAAGAAGCCGTGGAAAAAGCCAAAAAACTTTAACGCCTTAATCGGAGGGTGATATGGCAATGACTTACCACCTGGACGTCGTCAGCGCAGAGAAACAGATGTTCTCTGGTCTGGTCGAAAAAATCCAGGTAACGGGCAGTGAAGGTGAACTGGGTGTGTTCCCGGGTCACGCGCCGCTGCTCACCGCCATTAAGCCTGGTATGATCCGCATCGTAAAACAGTTCGGTCATGAAGAGTTTATCTACCTGTCCGGCGGCATTCTCGAAGTGCAGCCTGGCAGTGTGACCGTTCTGGCTGATACCGCTATTCGTGGTCAGGATCTCGACGAAGCGCGAGCCCTGGAATCGAAGCGCAAAGCAGAAGAGCACATTAATAGCTCTCACGGTGACGTGGATTACGCTCAGGCGTCTGCGGAGCTGGCGAAAGCCATCGCGAAACTGCGTGTTATCGAGTTGACGAAAAAAGCGATGTAACACCGGCTTGAACGTTAAAAAGCCAGTCTGGTTTCCAGGCTGGCTTTTTTTATGCGTAATCTTTATTCAGGATGAAAAAAATCACTAACTCATTGTATAAATGAATAACAGGGCGAAATGGCGCTATGTTTCAGGGTAAAGCTGATTTACTCTGCCCGCAAAATGACCTTCAAATGGCCTGTGAGCGGGGAGATTGCACATTTCACCGACAGTCCATTTCATGCTGCAAAAGATGTAGTAATTTCAACATGAAAGAGGTTAACTTCTTTCCCAAATGATAGTCAGGACGAATATGTTGAACACAAAAATGAGTGTGGTGATCCTTGCTGCTGGCAAAGGCACACGCATGTATTCCGATCTTCCCAAAGTGCTGCATACCCTTGCAGGGAAAGCGATGGTTCAGCATGTCATTGATACCGCTAATAATCTTGGCGCTCATCAGGTTCATCTTGTCTATGGTCACGGCGGTGAATTGCTCAGGCAACGTCTCACCGACGACAAACTCAACTGGGTGTTGCAAGCTGAACAGCTCGGCACCGGTCATGCCATGCAGCAGGCCGCGCCATTTTTTGCTGACGACGAAGATATTTTAATGCTCTACGGCGATGTGCCACTGATCTCGGTCGAGACGCTTGAGCGCCTGCGTGAAGCAAAACCGCAGGGCGGAATCGGTCTGCTCACCGTTGTACTCGACGATCCAACCGGCTATGGCCGTATCACGCGTGAGAATGGCGTGGTGACCGGGATTGTCGAGCAGAAAGATGCCAGCGAAGCCCAGCGTCAGATCAATGAAATCAATACCGGCATTCTTGTCGCCAACGGCGGCGATTTGAAACGCTGGCTCGGCAAGCTCACCAATAATAATGCCCAGGGTGAATACTACATCACCGACATCATCAGCCTGGCTTATCACGAAGGGCGTGAAATTGCTGCCGTGCATCCGCAGCGCTTAAGCGAAGTCGAAGGCGTGAATAATCGCCTCCAGCTTTCGCGTCTCGAGCGCGCTTATCAGACAGAACAAGCTGAAAAACTGCTGCTGGCGGGCGTGATGTTGCGCGATCCGTCGCGCTTTGACCTGCGCGGTACGCTGGAGCACGGGCGGGATGTGGAGATCGATGCTAACGTCATTATCGAAGGCAACGTTAAATTGGGCGATCGCGTCAAGATTGGCGCGGGTTGCATTATCAAAAACAGCGTGATTGGCGATGATTGCGACATCAGCCCCTACAGCGTGGTGGAAGATGCCCGTCTGGAAGCTGACTGCACCATTGGGCCGTTTGCCCGTTTACGCCCGGGCGCAGAGCTGCTGGTGGGCGCGCACGTTGGTAACTTTGTTGAGATGAAAAAAGCGCGTCTCGGTAAAGGTTCCAAAGCCGGTCATCTGACCTACCTGGGCGATGCGGAAATTGGCGACAACGTGAATGTCGGCGCGGGTGTCATTACCTGCAACTACAATGGCGCAAACAAATTTAAAACTATCATTGGCGACGATGTGTTTGTTGGCTCCGATACGCAACTTGTGGCGCCGGTTACCGTTGCAAAAGGCGCGACCATTGCCGCCGGAACGACCGTCACGCGCGATGTCGCAGAAAATGAACTGGTTATAAGCCGCGTACCACAGATCAACAAACAGGGCTGGAAACGCCCGGTTAAGAAGAAGTAGTCCGGATAAGCGCAGCGCCATCCGGCAATGGATTTAATGCAGTACCTATAAAAATAACCCCACTCTCTACAAGGCTCGGGGCGTCCGAAAAACGGACATACAGGTTGACCGACAACAAAAGGCATAACGCCAAAATCGGAATCAAAAAATATGTGTGGAATTGTAGGCGCAGTCGCGCAGCGTGATGTTGCAGAAATTCTTCTCGAAGGCTTACGTCGCCTTGAATACCGTGGTTATGACTCTGCCGGTCTAGCCGTCGTCGACAACGAAGGTCACATGACCCGTCTGCGTCGCCTCGGTAAAGTGCAGATGCTCTCCCAGGCGGCGGAAGACCATCCGTTGCATGGCGGAACAGGTATCGCGCACACGCGCTGGGCAACGCATGGTGAGCCGTCGGAAGGCAACGCGCACCCGCATGTGTCTGACCATATCGTCGTCGTCCATAACGGCATTATCGAAAACCATGAACCGCTGCGCGAAACGTTACAAGCGCGTGGCTATGTCTTTGTTTCTGAAACCGATACTGAAGTGATCGCGCACCTGGTGCACTGGGAGCTGGAACAGGGCGGTACGCTGCGTGAAGCGGTACTGCGCGCCATCCCACAGTTACGCGGCGCTTACGGCACGGTGATTATGGATACGCGCCATCCTGATACGCTGCTGGCCGCGCGCTCTGGTAGCCCGCTGGTTATCGGTCTCGGTATGGGTGAAAACTTTATCGCGTCCGATCAGTTGGCCTTACTGCCGGTGACTCGCCGCTTTATCTTCCTCGAAGAGGGCGATATTGCTGAAGTAACCCGCCGCAGCGTGACGGTATTCGATAAATCAGGCGCACAGATTAAACGCCCGGATATCGAATCCAGTCTGCAATACGATGCCGGTGATAAAGGTATTTATCGCCACTACATGCAAAAAGAGATCTACGAGCAGCCGAACGCCATCAAAAACACCCTGACCGGGCGCATCAGCCACGGCGAAGTGGATCTGAGCGAACTGGGGCCAAACGCCAACGAAATGCTGACAAAAGTCGAGCATATTCAGATCGTTGCCTGCGGGACGTCTTATAACTCCGGTATGGTTTCCCGTTACTGGTTTGAAGCGCTGGCCGGTGTGCCGTGCGATGTCGAAATCGCCTCTGAATTCCGCTATCGCAAATCCGCCGTGCGTCGTAACAGCCTGATGATTACGCTATCGCAATCCGGGGAAACGGCCGATACGCTGGCCGCTCTGCGTCTGTCCAAAGAGCTGGGCTATTTAGGTTCGCTGGCGATTTGTAACGTGCCGGGCTCCTCGCTGGTGCGTGAATCCGACCTGGCAATGATGACCAATGCGGGTACCGAAATCGGTGTCGCATCGACCAAAGCATTTACCACGCAGTTAACGGTGCTGTTGATGCTGGTGGCGAAACTGAGCCGCCTGAAAGGTCAGGATGTAGCCATTGAACACGATATCGTTCATGGTTTGCAGGCGCTGCCGAGCCGTATTGAGCAGATGCTGTCGCAGGATAAACGCATCGAAGCGCTGGCGGAGGACTTCTCTGACAAGCATCACGCGCTGTTCCTCGGTCGTGGCGATCAGTACCCGATCGCGCTGGAAGGCGCATTGAAGCTGAAAGAGATCTCCTATATTCACGCAGAAGCCTATGCCGCCGGTGAGTTGAAACATGGCCCGCTGGCGCTGATCGATGCGGATATGCCGGTTATCGTTGTGGCACCCAACAACGAATTGCTGGAAAAACTGAAATCCAACATCGAAGAAGTGCGCGCCCGTGGCGGCGTGCTGTATGTCTTCGCCGATCAGGATGCTGGCTTCACCAGCAGCGACAATATGCACATCATCGAAATGCCGCACGTGGAAGAGGTTATCGCGCCTATCTTCTACACCGTGCCGCTGCAACTGCTGGCTTACCACGTCGCGCTGATCAAAGGCACTGACGTTGACCAGCCGCGTAACCTGGCGAAATCGGTGACCGTGGAATAATTTTTTACTGCCGTAATAACGAACAAGAGGTTGCCTTTCAGCAGCCTCTTTTTTTGCATTTTTTTAGGGGTTATCGTCAGGTTCAGCTACTTTTTCATTGTCACAAATATAAAATATGACTGAAATTTTTCTGAGCCATAAAAAAGTAAGCTATTGATTTAAATGTCGTTAAAAGAGTGCGGTAACTTTATTTTTTTGCTGTCATCAAACAGTAACAATCGTTGCATATAACTGTCATCAAAGTGTCCTATTTTGCTCCGAGTAGCAACTCAAACAACGATTTACAATCCCTGGCAGGAGACATTATGAACGTTATGCGTACCACTGTCGCAACTGTTGTCGCCGCGACCTTTTCTCTGAGTGCTTTTGCTGTAAACGCCGCCGCTAGCCTGACTGGTGCGGGTGCAACTTTCCCTGCGCCGGTGTATGCCAAGTGGGCTGACACCTACCAAAAAGAAACCGGTAATAAGATTAACTATCAGGGCATCGGCTCTTCCGGTGGCGTAAAACAAATTACCGCTAAAACTGTCGATTTCGGTGCATCTGATGCTCCGCTGGCTGACGACAAACTGGCGCAGGAAGGTCTGTTCCAGTTCCCGACTGTTATCGGCGGGATCGTACTGGCTATCAACGTTCCGGGCGTGAAAGCCGGTGAGCTGGTGCTCGACGGTAAAACCCTGGGCGACATCTACCTGGGTAATATCAAAAAATGGGATGACGCAGCAATCGCTAAGCTCAACCCAGGCCTGAAACTGCCTTCTCAGAATATTGCTGTGGTTCGCCGCGCTGACGGTTCCGGTACCTCTTTCGTTTTCACCAGCTACCTGGCGAAAGTGAACGAAGAGTGGAAATCCAAAGTCGGCTCTGGCTCAACGGTTAACTGGCCGACCGGTCTGGGCGGTAAAGGTAACGACGGTATCGCGGCATTCGTACAGCGTCTGCCGGGCTCTATTGGCTATGTTGAATATGCTTACGCTAAGCAGAACAACCTGACCTACACCAAATTGATCTCTGCCGACGGCAAAGCCGTTAGCCCGACTGAAGAGAGCTTCTCTAACGCGGCGAAAGATATCGACTGGAGCAAATCCTTCGCTCAGGACCTGACAAACCAGAAAGGCGCGGATGTGTGGCCAATCACCTCCACCACCTTTATCCTGGTACACAAAGAGCAGGCCAAACCTGAACAAGGCGCTGAAGTGCTGAAATTCTTTGACTGGGCCTACAAAAAAGGCGGCAAACAAGCTAACGACCTTGACTACGCCACCCTGCCGGATAGCGTTGTTGAACAAGTTCGCGCAGCCTGGAAAACCAGCGTAAAAGACAGCAGCGGTAAAGCAGTTTACTAATCGCTGAAATTTGAAGAACATGGCGGATGGCGCTTACACCATCCGCCTTACAGATCCTCTGTAGGCCCGGTAAGCGCAAGCGCCTGCGGGCAACTTCGTAAGACGTTCTAACTGAAGAGTATTTTATGGCTGCAACCAAGCCGGCATTTAACCCACCGGGTAAAAAAGGCGACATGATTTTCAGCGCACTGGTAAGACTGGCTGCGCTGATTGTGTTATTGCTGCTCAGCGGCATTATTGTGTCGTTGATTTTCTCCTCCTGGCCAAGCATTCAGAAGTTTGGTTTCTCCTTTCTGTGGACCAAAGAGTGGGATGCGCCGAACGATATTTACGGTGCGTTGGTGCCCATTTACGGGACTGTCGTCACGTCTGTTATCGCACTGCTGATTGCCGTTCCGGTGAGCTTCGGTATCGCGCTGTTTCTGACGGAACTGTCGCCAGGCTGGCTGAAGCGTCCGCTGGGCATCGCCATCGAACTGCTGGCCGCTATCCCGAGTATCGTCTATGGCATGTGGGGGCTGTTTATCTTCGCGCCGCTGTTTGCGACCTACTTCCAGGAGCCGGTAGGCAATGTGCTTTCCACTATCCCGTTCGTGGGCGCGCTCTTCTCCGGCCCGGCGTTCGGTATCGGGATTCTGGCTGCCGGGGTTATCCTCGCGATTATGATTATTCCGTACATTGCGGCGGTGATGCGCGATGTCTTCGAACAAACGCCGGTAATGATGAAAGAGTCGGCCTACGGCATTGGCTGCACCACCTGGGAGGTTATCTGGCGCATCGTGTTGCCTTTTACCAAAAACGGGGTGATCGGTGGCGTGATGCTGGGACTGGGGCGCGCGCTGGGTGAAACCATGGCGGTGACCTTTATCATCGGCAACACCTACCAACTCGACAGTGCTTCGCTGTTTATGCCAGGCAACAGTATTACGTCCGCGCTGGCGAATGAGTTCGCCGAAGCGGAATCGGGCTTGCACGTTGCCGCGCTGATGGAACTGGGCCTGATCCTGTTCGTGATCACCTTTATCGTGTTGGCTATCTCTAAATTTATGATCCTGCGCCTGGCGAAAAACGAGGGGGCACGCTGATGGCTACGCTTGAAATGCAAAGCACTGCGCAGCTCGCTGAATCGCGCCGCAAGATGCAGGCTAAGCGCCGCCTGAAAAACCGTATCGCCCTGACGCTCTCAATGGCGACCATGGCGTTCGGTCTGTTCTGGCTGGTATGGATCCTGTTATCCACCGTAACGCGCGGTTTTGACGGCATGTCGCTGGCGCTGTTTACGGAAATGACGCCGCCGCCGAATACCGCAGGCGGTGGTCTGGCGAACGCCCTTGCCGGTAGCGGCCTGCTGATCCTGTGGGCAACCGTTATTGGTACACCGTTGGGTATTATGGCGGGGATTTATCTGGCGGAGTATGGCCGCAAATCCTGGCTTGCGGAAATTATCCGTTTTATCAACGACATTTTGCTCTCCGCGCCCTCTATTGTGGTGGGGCTGTTTGTCTACACCATCGTTGTGGCGCAGATGCAGCACTTCTCCGGTTGGGCGGGCGTGATTGCGCTGGCGCTGCTTCAGGTACCGATCGTGATTCGTACCACGGAAAACATGCTGAAACTGGTGCCGGATAGCCTGCGCGAAGCCGCTTACGCGCTGGGTACGCCAAAATGGAAGATGATTTCCGCCATCACGCTGAAAGCGTCTGTTTCCGGGATTATGACCGGCGTGTTGCTGGCGGTTGCGCGTATTGCCGGTGAAACGGCGCCATTGCTGTTTACCGCGCTCTCCAACCAGTTCTGGAGCACCGATATGATGCAGCCTATCGCGAACCTGCCGGTGACCATTTTCAAATTCGCCATGAGCCCCTTTGCCGAATGGCAGCAATTGGCCTGGGCCGGGGTGCTGATTATCACGCTCTGCGTACTGTTGTTGAATATTCTGGCGCGCGTCATTTTCGCCAAGGGTAAACACGGTTAATTTTTGCGACGCGGCGAAAGCGGCGTCGAGTTGAGGAAAGAGATAAATGAGTATGGTTGATATGACGCCGGACAAGATTCAGGTTCGTGATTTGAACTTCTATTACGGCAAATTCCATGCACTGAAAAACATCAGCCTGGATATTGCCCAAAATCAGGTGACGGCGTTTATCGGGCCGTCCGGCTGCGGTAAATCCACGCTGCTGCGTACCTTTAACAAAATGTTTGAGCTTTACCCGGAGCAGCGCGCCGAAGGCGAAATCCTGCTGGACGGCGACAACATTCTCACCAATACCCAGGATATCGCGCTGCTGCGTGCGAAAGTGGGCATGGTGTTCCAGAAACCGACGCCGTTCCCGATGTCGATTTACGACAACATCGCGTTTGGCGTGCGCCTGTTTGAAAAGCTCTCGCGCCCGGATATGGACGAGCGCGTGCAGTGGGCTTTGACCAAGGCCGCACTATGGAATGAAACCAAGGATAAACTGCACCAGAGCGGGTACTCTCTCTCCGGCGGTCAGCAGCAGCGTCTGTGCATCGCCCGTGGTATTGCGATCCGTCCGGAAGTGTTGCTACTGGATGAGCCTTGCTCAGCGCTTGACCCGATCTCAACCGGTCGTATTGAAGAGCTGATCACCGAGCTTAAACAGGATTACACCGTGGTTATCGTGACGCACAACATGCAGCAGGCTGCGCGTTGCTCCGATCACACGGCGTTTATGTATCTCGGTGAGTTGATTGAGTTCAGCAATACAGATGATCTGTTCACTAAGCCGAAGAAGAAGCAAACGGAAGACTATATTACCGGGCGCTATGGCTGATTGCCGAACCGCAAAGGTGCTAGCAACCTCGTTACCACGTGAAATCTGTCGGGCATTTGGAGTGCACCATGGACAATCTCAACCTTAACAAACACATTTCCGGACAGTTCAACGCTGAGCTGGAAAACATTCGCACTCAGGTCATGACCATGGGTGGAATGGTGGAGCAGCAGCTTTCTGATGCGATCACCGCCATGCACAACCAGGACAGCGAGCTGGCAAAGCGCGTTGTTGAGGGTGACAAGCAGGTCAATATGATGGAAGTCGCCATCGACGAAGCCTGCGTGCGCATTATCGCCAAGCGTCAGCCGACGGCGAGCGATTTACGCCTGGTAATGGCGATCATCAAAACTATCGCCGAGCTGGAACGTATTGGTGATGTGGCGGACAAAATCTGCCGTACCGCGCTTGAGAAGTTCTCCCAGCAGCACCAGCCGTTGCTGGTGAGCCTGGAGTCGTTAGGCCGCCACACCGTGCAGATGCTGCATGATGTGCTGGACGCGTTCGCCCGTATGGATCTCGACGAAGCAGTGCGTATCTATCGTGAAGATAAGAAAGTGGATCAGGAATACGAAGGCATTGTGCGTCAGTTAATGACCTACATGATGGAAGATCCCCGCACTATCCCAAGCGTACTCACCGCTCTGTTCTGCGCGCGCTCCATCGAGCGTATTGGAGATCGCTGCCAGAACATCTGCGAATACATCTTCTACTTCGTGAAGGGTCAGGACTTCCGTCACGTTGGCGGCGACGAGCTGGACAAGCTGCTCGCCGGCAAAGATCCCAAAGAGTGATGTCAATAAAAACCCCCTCGTTGATGAGGGGGTTTTGTTTTCCGGCTGATTTACTGCGCAACGGTCAGGAAAAATCTGCCCACAGGCGCAGCTTCCCACAATGCAAGCAGCGGAAGAGATAGCCCTGGCAGTCGCCGCCATCGCGCAGATATTCCGGTAGCTTCTGGTAATCCACACCGAATGCCTGGCAATCCGCTTGCAGATCGACAAACTGATCGAGTTTATCGGCAATTTCCGCCCAGCCGACATAGCCAACAAATGCGCAAAAATCGTTGCAGTGTGCCAGCCAGTACTCCTGCTGCCATCCGCAGTAGCCGGGCGTGCGCTGCGTCAGCTCGGTTAAGCTGGCTTCTGACCACGGATTTTTGATGCCGGTAAACTCGCCTTCTTCGTCGAATTCACTCTCCACACCCTCAATACTGCAATCATCCTGAAAACTCCCGCTAAATTTCGTCGCCGCCGAACCATCGGCTATACACCAGGGGCAGAGGGTATCGACATCCTCTGTGGTATAGAAAGGATTGGTGTAATACACGCTGGTTGACTGCGCACAACAGGCACAAGTCACGGTTTTGGCTTCTGAAAAAACGCCCGTTTCCAGGGGCTGCGGGTGGTATTTAAATACCGGTAGAGGGCGACTGTTCTGTTCCATAAAAACATCCTGTTTAAAGGTTAGATTAACGCGTAACGGACCACCCGCGTGCGCGCCACAGCTCCGGCAACTGCGCTAAATCAGTGAACGTCGTCACTTTCGGGTGATCAATAGGCAAGTTATGCGGATCGGCGCAGAAATAAAAGACTTCCATTCCTGCCGCAATGCCTGATTGTGCTCCGGCGGTGGAATCATCCACCAGAATGCAATTTGCCGGAGAAACATTCAGCGCCTGTGCTGCATGGTACATTAACGCCGGATCGGGCTTCCAGCGCTGGATGTCATAGCCGCTAAACAGTTTGTCAGGAAAGTGGTGCAGCATCCCAAGTTTTCCCAACGAGTGCTGCATTTTGCTGACCGGACCGTTAGAGACAACACACATTGGCACGCTGACTGCGTCCAGTAATGCATTCGCGCCGGCAATAACTTCCAGCTCGCTATCAAACAGACGCGCGACTTCTGCGCGATAGACGGGTTCCAGCGCCGCCTTATCCAGCTTTTTACCGTGCTCCTCGCCGATAACATCAATAATCTCGTACAGTTTCATGCCTTTAAAACGCTTAAACACCTCTTCCAGATCCAGCGAGATGCCAAATTCCGCAAACATATGCACGTAGGCGCGGGAACAAATTACTTCACTGTCGACCAGGGTGCCGTCACAGTCGAAAAAGATCGCTTCAATGGGGGACATGCCATTTCCTGTTATTGCAAGTTTACCGTTTACTTAACGCAGATTGCGGGACGCAATCGTTGCCGTATAAGCAAATTCAATGAAAAAAAGTGAGTGATAAGCGTCAACATTGTCTCATTTTGGTATAGGATAGCGACGAATTTTCCCTCCTATTCCGGAAATTGATAATGAGCCAACAACAGACTTCCCAGGCCTCAAACCAGGGATTGCTCGACCGCGTGTTTAAATTGCGCGAGCACGGTACAACGGCACGTACCGAAGTAATCGCCGGTTTCACGACGTTTTTGACGATGGTGTATATCGTTTTTGTTAACCCCCAGATTCTGGGCGTCGCCGGGATGGATACCAGCGCAGTATTTGTGACCACCTGTCTGATTGCTGCCTTCGGGAGTATTTTGATGGGGCTTTTTGCCAACCTGCCGGTGGCGCTGGCACCGGCAATGGGCCTGAACGCCTTCTTCGCGTTCGTTGTCGTTGGCGCAATGGGGCTTTCCTGGCAAATCGGTATGGGCGCAATATTCTGGGGCGCTGTCGGTCTGCTGCTGCTGACCATTTTCCGCGTGCGTTACTGGATGATTGCCAATATCCCGGTCAGCCTGCGCGTCGGCATCACCAGCGGTATCGGTCTGTTTATCGGCATGATGGGCCTGAAAAACGCGGGCGTGATTGTGCCGAACAAAGATACGCTGGTTAGCATTGGTAACTTAACCTCACACAGCGTGCTGCTGGGCGTTCTTGGTTTCTTCATCATCGCCATTCTGGCGTCGCGTAATATCCACGCCGCCGTGCTGGTCTCCATTGTGGTGACGACGCTTTTGGGCTGGCTGCTGGGCGATGTGCAATATCACGGCATTGTTTCCGCGCCGCCAAGCGTGGCAACCGTCGTCGGCAATGTAGATCTGGCTGGCTCGTTCAATATCGGTCTGGCGGGCGTTATCTTCTCGTTTATGCTGGTGAACCTGTTCGACTCCTCCGGTACGCTGATTGGCGTGACCGATAAAGCCGGGCTGGTGGACGAAAACGGCAAATTCCCGCGGATGAAGCAGGCGCTGTTTGTCGACAGTATCTCCTCAGTGGCCGGTTCCTTTATCGGCACCTCTTCAGTGACGGCGTATATCGAATCGTCTTCCGGCGTTTCCGTAGGTGGTCGCACTGGCCTGACGGCCGTCGTGGTCGGTCTGTTGTTCCTGCTGGTTATCTTCCTGTCGCCGCTGGCGGGCATGGTTCCGGCTTACGCTGCTGCGGGTGCGCTGATTTACGTGGGCGTATTGATGACATCCAGCCTTGCGCGTGTGAAATGGGAAGATATGACAGAAGCGGTACCGGCGTTTATCACCGCCGTGATGATGCCGTTTAGCTTCTCCATTACCGAGGGTATCGCGCTGGGCTTTATCTCCTACTGCGTGATGAAAATCGGTACCGGCCGCCTGCGCGACCTCAGCCCGTGCGTCATTGTGGTGGCGGTGCTGTTCCTGCTGAAAATCGTCTTTATCGACGCGCATTAATATCTTTTCCCTCTCCCGGCCGGGGGAGGGATTCACTCATTTAGCGTTAACGCTTTTTCCGCAGGCAGGCTGGTGAAGCGCATCAGGCGGGAAGCCGGATCGTTAGCGCGCGTTTGCACATCCGCAAGATAGCGCCACCCTTTCTGGCTATCGAATTCCCAGATGCGCAGGCTTTCAATGGCCGGTGCCACCGCGACCGACCAAATCAGCACATCTTCGGCATCACACATCACTTCTACCCGTGCATGCTGTGCGACACGAAGCCGCCCGGAGCCGGGTAACAATTGAAGCCGCGCGGGATCGTCCTGCATTTGGTGGATCAGTTTCATCACGCTCTGACGCAGCGTCACGATCTGGGTTTGCGCTTCGTTAGGATCGTTTTGGTTATTGATCCACAACTGTTCGTTATTGGTGAAAACGTGCTTTTGCCCGTGCGGGCTATGAAAGCTTCGCGTTGCGCGTTGCAATTCCATATCGAGGCCGCATTCGCCTTCGGTCGTAATGGCGGCGCCAACCATATTTCCGGCATACGCCAGTGAGAAGTTCGGCAAGCTGTCATCGGTGAATTTCGGTCGTCCACCAGGCTCAATCTCAATCTCCGGCAGTTCGCTGACGCCATACAGCATAAACATCATTTCAGCGAGTAAAGCCCGGGAAGCCAGAAAACGGGAACGGCGGTGTTCAGGAAGCTGGCGGGCAGTGTCGTGGCAGGCCAGAGGTAGCCGGGTTGAGACGAGATGTCCTTCTGACAGGATCCCTCTTGCAAAATGTGTCGCCATTTTTCGCTCCGTGATAATGGTCTGCGTTAATCGAATCGATAAATAACATTATCGCCCATAGTGACCAGGTTTTAATGCGGAAATTCGCATCTGAAAAGTCCTAAGGGATGATCTTTACACTTTCTTTTGCTAATAGGGAACACTTTAGGAAAATCCGCTGTGATAAGGCAAAGCGGACGTTAAAACGCCCGCCCACAGCCGAATGAGCGATTATTTGCCGATACAGAAGCTTGAGAAAATCCTGCCCAGCAAATCATCGGAGGTAAACGCGCCGGTGATTTCGCTTAAGTTCTGTTGCGCCAGGCGCAGCTCTTCGGCCAGCAGTTCGCCCGCCCAGGCACCCAGTAACTGCGCTTTGCCCTGTTGCAGGTGCTCCGCTGCCGTTTCCAGCGCCTGAAGATGGCGACGGCGCGCCAGGAAGCCGCCTTCCATGCTGGTATCAAAACCCATGCTCTGCTTGAGATGCTGGCGCAGAACATCAACGCCTTCGCTGGTACGTGCTGAAAGCCGCACAAGTGAGTGATTATTCACTTCGCTGATGCCTGGCTGTTCACCCGTGACATCCGCTTTGTTGCGTACCACGGTAATCGGCAGTTTTGCCGGTAAACGGGCGATAAAATCGGGCCAGATTTCCGCCGGATCGACCGCATCCGTGGTGGTGCCATCGACCATAAACAGCACGCGATCTGCCTGCTCAATCTCCTGCCAGGCGCGCTCAATACCGATACGCTCTACTTCGTCGCTGGCTTCGCGCAGTCCAGCGGTATCGATGATATGCAGCGGCATACCGTCGATATGAATATGCTCACGCAGTACATCGCGGGTGGTCCCGGCGATATCCGTGACAATGGCCGCTTCGCGCCCGGCCAGCGCATTCAGCAGGCTGGATTTACCGGCGTTAGGACGACCGGCAATCACCACTTTCATCCCTTCACGCAGCAGGCTGCCCTGACGCGCTTCGGCGCGAACCGCGTCGAGATCGGTGATGACATCGTTAAGCTGGGCTTCGATTTTGCCATCGGAGAGAAAATCGATTTCTTCGTCCGGGAAGTCGATCGCTGCTTCGACGTAGATGCGCAGGTGAGTAAGTGCTTCCACCAGATGATTGACGCGGGCGGAGAATGCGCCCTGCAATGAGTTCAGCGCGGAACGCGCCGCCTGCTCAGAGCTGGCATCAATCAAGTCGGCAATGGCTTCCGCCTGCGCCAGGTCGAGCTTATCGTTAAGAAACGCGCGCTCGGAAAACTCCCCAGGCCTCGCAATACGCAACCCCGGCAGCGTCAGAATGCGTTTTAGCAGCAGATCGAGGATCACCGGGCCGCCGTGACCTTGCAGTTCCAGCACGTCTTCGCCGGTAAAGGAGTTGGGGCCGGGGAACCACAGCGCAATGCCCTGATCCAGCGCGGTGCCGTCGACGTCCAGGAATGGCAGATAGTCGGCGTAACGCGGTTTAGGCAGTTTGCCCAGCACCGCCTGCGCCACGTCCCGCGCTTTCGTGCCAGAGATACGCAGAATGCCCACACCGCCGCGTCCTGGTGGGGTAGCCTGGGCGACGATAGTGTCGTTGTGGCTCATGGTTTATTTTCCAAAATCTCAAAATAAGAAAGGCGGTCAGTTGACCGCCCTTTGTTTGTTATTCCTTTTGCCGGGTGGCGCTTCGCTTACCCGGCCTACAGCGTATCAGGAGCTTTTCTTCTCGCGGCTATGTAAACCACGTTTCTCCAGACCACGGTAAATCAGCTGCTGCTGAAGAATGGTCACCAGGTTGCTGACGATGTAGTACAGCACCAGACCTGACGGGAACCACAGGAAGAACACCGTGAAGATGACCGGCATAAAGGTCATGATCTTCTGCTGCATCGGGTCGGTCACGGTGGTCGGCGACATCTTCTGAATGAAGAACATCGTTACGCCCATCAGGATCGGCAGGATGTAGTACGGGTCTTGTGCGGACAAGTCATGGATCCACAGGGCGAACGGCGCATGGCGAAGTTCAACGGAGCCCATCAGCATGTAGTACAGCGCCAGGAAGATTGGCATCTGAATGATCAGCGGGAAGCAGCCGCCCAGCGGGTTCACTTTCTCCGCTTTGTACATCGCCATCATTTCCTGGCTCATGCGCTGCTTGTCGTCACCCAGGCGCTCACGCATTGCCTGAATTTTCGGTTGCAGCATGCGCATTTTCGCCATGGAGGTGTACTGCGCCTTGGTCAGCGGGTACATGATGCCACGCACGATAAAGGTGATTGCGATGATGGAGAAGCCCCAGTTGCC
Source organism: Kosakonia sp. H02 (assembly GCA_030704225.1). Lineage (NCBI taxonomy): Bacteria > Pseudomonadati > Pseudomonadota > Gammaproteobacteria > Enterobacterales > Enterobacteriaceae > Kosakonia > Kosakonia styphnolobii. The sequence continues at coordinate 1,440,025 of CP131915.1, read as the reverse complement.
CAGGAAGCTATGGATCCATTTCAGCAATTTGAACAGCGGCTGAGAGATAAACCACAACCAGCCGTAATCGACGGTCAGATCCAGGTGAGGCGCTGCCGCAGCCATTTTGTCCTGAATTTCCGGGCCAACCCACAGGGTGCTGTTCAACATGCCAGTCTGGCCTGCCGCAATTTTAACCGGCTGAGATTTATAGCCGATTGCCGCAACGCCATTACCCAGATTGCTGGTATAGAAGTTGTTCGTACCGTCGTTGCGTGGGATCCACGCCGTGGCGAAATACTGTTGCAGCATCGCAACCCAGCCACCGTTGGCGCTGATGTTCAGGTTTTCGTTATCGGCGATGGTGTCGAACTTGTATTTCTCATACTTCTCGTCAGGCGTGGAGTACGCAGCACCGCGGAAAGTATGCAGCGCAAAGTTGCTGCTACCGGTATCACGGTGAGACGGCAGATTAATGGTCTGCTTCAACTGACCGAAAGAGGCCACTTGCAGTTCTGTTGCACCGGCGTTATGCACGCTATAGCCGACATTCACCGCATATTCGCCGCGTTTCAGCGTGAAAGTCTTGGTGAAGGTGTTGCCTGCGGCATCGGTATAGGTCAGCGGAATAGCCAACTCGTTCTGGCCGTCTGCCAGTACAAACGCATCTTTATCCACGTTATACAGCGGACGTGGGCCGTTAGCCGGATTATCCGGGCCGTTCGGACCCGTCAGGCCGCTTTGCGCCTGGTAGATAAACTCAGGTGTGGTTTCCAGTAACTGGAACGGCTCGCTGGCACCCAGCTCTTTCGGGTACGTTGGGAGCAGTGCCTGCTCAACATCACCACCACGGGTGTTGATGGTCAGCTCAAGCACATCGGTTTTAACCGTTATCAGTTTCCCCTGGCCACTGGCCGGAACGCCCTGGTCGGCTGCGTTACCCGCTGCGGTGGTCGTAGTCTGCGTGGTCTGCTGCTGCGCCGGAGGAGGATTTTGTTCCTTCTCCCACGTTTGCCAGATCATGAAAGACACGAACAACAAAGCGATGATAAAAAGATTGCGTTGCGAATCCATCGTTAGTGTTCTCTGGTTTTAGAAGGTCCTGGCGGGACGGGATCGTCTCCACCCGGGTGTAAAGGGTGGCATTTTAATACGCGTTTCACTGTCAACCAACTGCCTTTTATCACTCCAAACCTGCGCAATGCCTCAATTCCATAGTGAGAGCAGGTAGGGGTGAAACGGCAGTGCGGCCCGAGTAGCGGACTAATCAGGCGTTGGTAAACCCGAATAAGGGCTATCAGGACCCTTGAGCCAGGCGACAATGGCGACGCCATAATTTTTCCAACGCTTCCGAGAGAGCACGGTTATCGAGGTCGGCAACCCCTTTCTTTGCCACCACCACAAAATCCATTGCCGGCAGTTCATGCTGGCGTAAACGGAAACTTTCACGCGTCAGACGTTTAATCCGATTGCGTTCATGGGCGCGTTTGACGTTTTTCTTGGCGACGGTAAGACCGATACGGGGATGCCCCAGCGAATTTAGGCGGCCGAGGATGGTGATTTGCGGCGTGCCAGCCCGTTGTGGCTGCTGGAAGACGAAAGTGAAATGAGTGGGAGTTAACAAACGTAACTCCCTGGGAAAAGCGAGCTTAACCACTCAGGGGTTAGCTTTTATTACTTGGAAACGGTCAGACGTGCGCGGCCTTTAGCGCGACGACGAGCCAGAACCTGGCGACCATTTTTAGTAGCCATACGAGCACGGAAGCCGTGAGAACGGTTGCGCTTCAGTACAGACGGTTGAAAAGTGCGTTTCATGGCGGTTTCTACCTAAACTTGAATAAATTCACTGACTTTTGCGTATGCCCGAACGGAAATCGAACGACTGGCGCGCAAGCCATGGGTAATAAAGAGGCCGGATTGTAATAATTGTACACTCCGGAGTCAATTCTCTTTCCTTATAGCGCACGCATTTTCGCACAGATCTGCGCGAAAAATAAGCAGTATTCGACGCCTGAAAAAGAGCAAGACGCGCCGGGGGCTGAATTATACGGAGCAAATGGCAAAGAGCAAGGATCCGCCGGGATCTTCATTAGATCGTTTAAGCAATATTTCCTCATTACTCATTAAATTTTCCAATATGCGGCGTAAATCGTCCCGCACCTGCGTCTGGATCGTTTACACTTACCCGGTTCCAACTCGCCCTGTGGATAAATCGTGAAGAATCTGTGAGAAACAGAAGATCTCTGCCGCGGTTTACGCTATGATCCGCGGTCCCGATCGCGATCCAGGATCGTTTAAGGGCAAAAACCGTAAAGAGCGGTTCGCACGTCACCCAGTTGGGTCTTATCGACGTGTGTCAAAAAAGATTAATGTCTCTGTCTTTATTATTTATCGATTTACGTTCGAGTGGAGTCCGCCGTGTCACTTTCGCTTTGGCAGCAGTGTCTTGCCCGATTGCAGGATGAGTTACCAGCCACAGAATTCAGTATGTGGATACGCCCGTTGCAGGCGGAACTGAGCGATAACACGCTGGCTTTGTATGCGCCAAACCGTTTTGTGCTCGATTGGGTAAGGGATAAATACCTCAATAATATCAATGGGCTGCTAAACGATTTCTGCGGAACGGACGCCCCGCAGCTGCGTTTCGAAGTGGGCACACGCCCGGTCAGCCAAACCCTGAAAGAACCTGCCACCGTTGCTGCGCCCGCGCAGGCGGCACAGGTCGTTGTGCAACGTGTAGCGCCTACCGTGCGCCCTGGCTGGGACAATGTTCCGGCTCCGGCGGAACCGACCTACCGCTCAAACGTAAACATCAAACATACCTTTGATAATTTTGTCGAAGGTAAATCCAACCAGTTAGCCCGTGCGGCGGCTCGCCAGGTGGCAGACAACCCCGGCGGCGCGTATAACCCGCTCTTTTTATATGGCGGAACCGGTCTCGGTAAAACGCACCTGCTGCATGCGGTAGGAAACGGCATTGTGGCGCGAAAGCCGAACGCCAAAGTGGTGTATATGCACTCCGAACGTTTTGTCCAGGACATGGTAAAAGCCCTGCAAAACAATGCGATCGAAGAGTTTAAACGCTACTACCGCTCCGTTGACGCGCTGCTGATTGACGATATTCAATTCTTTGCTAATAAAGAACGATCCCAGGAAGAATTTTTCCATACCTTCAACGCCCTGCTGGAAGGCAATCAGCAGATCATTCTCACTTCGGATCGTTATCCGAAAGAGATTAACGGCGTCGAGGATCGTCTGAAATCCCGCTTCGGCTGGGGCTTAACGGTGGCGATCGAGCCGCCGGAGCTGGAAACCCGCGTAGCGATCCTGATGAAAAAAGCTGACGAAAACGACATTCGTCTGCCGGGCGAAGTGGCTTTCTTTATTGCCAAGCGTCTGCGCTCGAATGTGCGTGAGCTGGAAGGGGCGCTGAACCGCGTTATCGCCAATGCCAACTTCACCGGGCGCGCTATTACTATTGATTTCGTGCGTGAAGCGCTGCGCGATCTGCTGGCGCTACAGGAAAAGCTGGTCACCATCGACAACATCCAAAAGACGGTGGCGGAGTATTACAAAATCAAAGTCGCCGATCTGCTGTCAAAGCGGCGTTCCCGTTCGGTAGCTCGCCCGCGCCAGATGGCGATGGCGCTGGCAAAGGAGTTGACCAACCACAGCCTGCCGGAAATCGGCGATGCTTTTGGCGGTCGCGACCACACTACCGTGCTGCACGCCTGCCGTAAGATTGAGCAGCTGCGTGAAGAAAGCCATGATATCAAAGAAGATTTTTCCAATTTAATCCGAACTCTCTCTTCGTGACGCTATGAAATTTACCGTTGAACGTGAACATTTATTAAAGCCGCTGCAACAAGTTAGCGGCCCGCTGGGTGGACGCCCGACGTTGCCTATCCTCGGTAATCTGCTGCTTCAGGTTACTGAAGGCGCGCTGTCGCTGACCGGCACCGATCTTGAAATGGAAATGGTCGCACGCGTTGCGCTTGCCCAGCCGCACGATCAGGGCGCGACGACCGTACCGGCGCGTAAGTTTTTCGACATCTGTCGCGGTCTGCCGGAAGGCGCGGAAATCGCGGTGCAGCTTGAAGGCGAACGCATGTTGATTCGCTCCGGGCGCAGCCGTTTCTCCCTTTCAACCTTGCCTGCGGCGGATTTCCCGAACCTGGATGACTGGCAGAGCGAAGTCGAGTTCACGCTGCCGCAGGCAACGATGAAGCGCCTGATCGAAGCGACGCAGTTTTCTATGGCACATCAGGATGTGCGTTATTACTTAAACGGCATGCTGTTTGAAACCGAAGGTGAAGAGCTGCGCACCGTGGCGACTGACGGTCACCGTCTGGCGGTCTGTTCCATGCCGATTGGCCAGGCGCTGCCGAACCATTCGGTGATCGTGCCGCGTAAAGGCGTGATTGAATTAATGCGCATGCTCGACGGCGGTGATTCGCCGCTGCGTGTGCAGATCGGCAGTAACAACATTCGCGCACACGTTGGCGATTTTATCTTTACCTCCAAGCTGGTTGATGGCCGTTTCCCGGATTATCGCCGCGTATTGCCGAAGAACCCGGACAAAACGCTGGAAGCTGGCTGTGATTCCCTGAAGCAGGCTTTTGCCCGCGCCGCGATCCTCTCCAACGAGAAATTCCGCGGTGTGCGTCTGTATGTCAGCGAGAACCAGATCAAAATCACCGCCAACAACCCGGAGCAGGAAGAAGCGGAAGAGTTTCTCGATGTCACCTACGGCGGCAGTGAAATGGAAATCGGCTTTAACGTCAGCTACGTGCTGGACGTGTTGAATGCGCTGAAATGCGAAAACGTGCGCATTCTGCTGACCGACTCCGTTTCCAGCGTACAGATTGAAGATGCAGCCAGCCAAAGTGCGGCTTACGTAGTCATGCCAATGAGACTGTAATGGCGCTAACCCGCTTGCTGATCCGCGACTTTCGCAATATTGAAAGCGCGGATCTCGCCTTATCTCCCGGCTTTAATTTCCTGGTTGGTGCCAACGGCAGCGGTAAAACCAGCGTGCTGGAAGCGATCTATACGCTTGGTCACGGCCGGGCGTTTCGCAGTTTGCAAATTGGCCGCGTGATCCGCCATGAGCAAGAGTCGTTTGTCCTGCACGGGCGTTTGCAGGGTGAAGAGCGGGAAACTGCAATCGGCCTGACCAAAGATAAGCTCGGCGATAGCAAAGTGCGTATCGACGGCACCGACGGCCATAAAGTGGCGGAGCTCGCGCTGCTAATGCCGATGCAACTGATTACGCCCGAGGGGTTTACTTTACTCAACGGCGGCCCCAAATACAGAAGAGCATTCCTTGATTGGGGATGCTTCCACAACGAAGCCGGGTTTTTTACCGCCTGGAGCAATCTCAAACGGCTGTTAAAACAGCGTAACGCCGCATTGCGCCAGGTGAGCCATTACGGGCAATTGCGCCCGTGGGATAAAGAGCTTGTTCCGCTGGCGGAGCAAATCAGCCGCTGGCGTGCCGAATACAGCGCCGCCATTGCCGAAGATATGGCCGATACCTGCCAGCAATTTTTGCCGGAGTTCTCTCTTACCTTCTCTTTTCAGCGCGGCTGGGAAAAAGAGACGGATTATGGCGAGGTGCTGGAGCGCAATTTTGAGCGCGACCGCATGCTGACCTACACCGCGCACGGCCCACATAAAGCGGATTTCCGCATTCGTGCGGATGGCGCGCCGGTAGAAGACACGCTCTCGCGCGGGCAGTTAAAACTCCTGATGTGTGCGCTGCGCCTGGCGCAGGGGGAATTTTTAACGCGCGAAAGCGGGCGACGCTGTTTATACCTGATAGATGATTTTGCCTCGGAGCTTGATGACGAAAAGCGCGGGCTATTAGCCAGCCGGTTAAAAGCCACGCAGTCACAAGTTTTCGTCAGCGCCATTAGCGCTGATCACGTGATGGACATGTCGGACAAAAATTCGAAGATGTTCACCGTGGAAAAGGGTAAAATAACGGATTAACCCAAGATTAAATGAGCGAGAAACGTTGATGTCGAATTCTTATGACTCCTCCAGTATCAAAGTCCTGAAAGGGCTGGATGCGGTACGTAAGCGCCCGGGTATGTATATCGGCGATACGGATGACGGCACCGGTCTGCACCATATGGTATTCGAGGTGGTAGATAACGCTATCGACGAAGCGCTCGCAGGGTACTGTAAAGATATTGTCGTCACCATCCATAGCGATAACTCTGTCTCCGTACAGGATGACGGGCGTGGTATTCCGACCGGTATTCACCCGGAAGAGGGTGTTTCAGCGGCCGAAGTGATCATGACCGTGCTGCACGCGGGCGGTAAATTCGATGACAACTCCTATAAAGTTTCCGGTGGTCTGCACGGTGTCGGCGTTTCTGTCGTTAACGCCCTGTCGCAGAAACTGGAGCTGGTTATCCAGCGCGATAACAAAGTTCACCGTCAGATTTATGCCCACGGCGTGCCGCAGGCTCCGCTGGAAGTGACGGGTGAAACTGACAAAACCGGTACGATGGTACGTTTCTGGCCAAGCTACGAAACCTTCACCAACGTAGTTGAATTTGAATATGAAATTCTGGCGAAACGCCTGCGTGAGCTCTCCTTCCTGAACTCTGGCGTTTCCATTCGCCTGCGCGACAAGCGCGACGGCAAAGAAGACCATTTCCACTACGAGGGCGGCATCAAGGCGTTTGTTGAATACCTCAACAAAAACAAAACGCCGATCCACCCGAACATCTTCTACTTCTCCACCGAAAAAGACGGTATTGGCGTAGAAGTCGCGTTGCAGTGGAACGATGGTTTCCAGGAAAACATCTACTGCTTTACCAACAACATTCCACAGCGCGATGGCGGTACTCACCTCGCGGGTTTCCGTGCGGCGATGACCCGTACGCTGAACGCCTATATGGATAAAGAAGGCTACAGCAAAAAAGCCAAAGTCAGCGCCACCGGTGACGATGCCCGTGAAGGCCTGATTGCGGTGGTGTCGGTGAAAGTGCCGGACCCGAAATTCTCCTCGCAGACCAAAGACAAGCTGGTCTCTTCTGAGGTGAAAACGGCGGTTGAACAGCAGATGAACGAACTGCTGGCCGAATACCTGCTGGAAAACCCGTCAGACGCAAAAATTGTGGTCGGTAAGATTATCGATGCGGCGCGTGCCCGTGAAGCGGCGCGTAAAGCCCGTGAAATGACCCGTCGTAAAGGCGCGCTGGACCTGGCTGGTCTGCCGGGCAAACTGGCGGATTGCCAGGAGCGCGACCCGGCGCTGTCCGAACTCTACTTAGTGGAAGGGGACTCGGCGGGCGGTTCTGCGAAGCAGGGCCGTAACCGTAAGAACCAGGCGATTCTGCCGCTGAAAGGTAAAATCCTCAACGTTGAGAAAGCGCGTTTCGACAAGATGCTCTCTTCCCAGGAAGTGGCAACGCTTATCACCGCGCTGGGCTGCGGCATTGGCCGTGATGAGTACAACCCGGACAAACTGCGTTATCACAGCATCATTATCATGACCGATGCGGACGTCGATGGTTCGCACATCCGTACGCTGCTGCTGACTTTCTTCTACCGTCAGATGCCGGAAATTGTTGAGCGCGGGCACGTGTATATCGCGCAGCCGCCGCTGTACAAAGTGAAGAAAGGCAAGCAAGAACAGTACATTAAAGATGACGATGCGATGGATCAGTATCAAATCTCTATCGCACTGGATGGCGCAACCCTGCACACCACCGAAGGCGCACCGGCACTGCAAGGTGAAGCGCTGGAGAAAATGGTGTCTGAGTACAACGCCGTGCAGAAAATGATTGGCCGCATGGAGCGCCGTTTCCCGCGCGCGCTGCTGAAAGAACTGGTTTATCAACCGACACTGGCGGAAGCCGATCTCAGCAGCGAACAGGCGGTGACCCGCTGGGTTTCTCAACTGGTGACGGTGCTGAACGAGAACGAAGCGCACGGCAGCACGTGGAAATACGATATTCATGAAAACACCGCGCTGAGTCAGTTCGAGCCGGTTATTCGCGTGCGCACTCACGGTGTCGATACGGATTATCCGCTCGATCACGAGTTTGTGACCGGTGGCGAATACCGTCGTCTCTGCGCCCTTGGCGAGAAACTGCGTGGTCTGATTGAAGATGATGCCTTTATCGAACGCGGCGAGCGCCGCCAGCCGGTAGCCAGCTTTGAGCAGGCGCTGGACTGGCTGGTGAAAGAGTCCCGTCGTGGTCTTTCCATTCAGCGTTATAAAGGTCTGGGCGAAATGAACCCGGAGCAGCTGTGGGAAACCACTATGGATCCGGAAAGCCGTCGTATGCTGCGCGTCACCGTAAAAGATGCGATTGCCGCCGATCAGCTGTTCACCACGTTAATGGGCGATGCAGTTGAACCGCGCCGCGCCTTTATCGAAGAGAACGCCCTGAAAGCGGCGAATATCGATATTTAATCGTCCTCCCGGCCGGTTTAATGTAGGCCGGGTAAACGTAGTGCCACCCGGCGAAAATTGCCTGATGGCGCTTCGCTTATCAGGCCTACGCGTACTTTCTGCATTAAAAAGGGGAATCCGAATTCCCCTTCCTGTCCTCCTTTTCCCCCCGCCGCGCTGCTGTTTTTTGAGCGGAATCGCGTTAGCATGAACGCGGAAATTTCTCATCTGGGGATCTCATGGCTATCAAACTTATTGCAATCGATATGGACGGCACTTTGCTGTTGCCGGACCACACCATCTCTCCCGCGGTAAAAAACGCTATTGCTAGCGCACGCGAACGCGGCGTGAACGTTGTGCTGACCACCGGTCGGCCTTATGCGGGCGTGCACAGCTATATGAAAGAGCTGCTGATGGAAGGGGAAGGTGATTATTGCATCACGTATAACGGCGCACTGGTGCAGAACGCCAGCGATGGCAGCACGGTGGCGCAAACGACTCTGAGCTATGACGATTACCGTTATCTGGAAAAACTCTCCCGCGACGTCGGCTCCCATTTTCACGCGCTGGATCGCAACACGCTTTACACCGCTAACCGCGATATCAGCTACTACACGGTGCATGAATCCTTCGTGGCGACGATTCCGCTGGTGTTCTGTGAAGCGGAAAAAATGGACCCGGAAACGCAATTCCTGAAAGTGATGATGATTGATGAACCGACGATCCTCGATCAGGCGATCGCCCGTATCCCGCCGGAAGTGAAAGAGAAATACACCGTGCTGAAAAGCGCGCCGTACTTCCTCGAAATCCTTGATAAACGCGTCAATAAAGGCACCGGCGTGAAATCCCTTGCCGAAGCGCTAAACATCAAACCGGACGAGGTCATGGCGATTGGCGATCAGGAAAACGACATCGCGATGATTGAATACGCTGGTATTGGCGTGGCAATGGATAACGCTATCCCATCGGTAAAAGAGGTGGCGGATTTTGTCACTAAATCCAACCTGGAAGACGGCGTTGCTTACGCTATCGAGAAGTTCGCCCTGAAATAAGCCCCATAACTCTCCCCCGACCCGCGCCCTGCGCGGGTTTTTTTTGCCCTTCACAGCGCACAGCATCCTGATAACAACTTTCTTACGAATTGTCGTTTTTGTGATCTAAATTGTAGTACAACACATATTGATTGTACTACGATTGCCTCACGCTATAGGGGAAAGCAAGCATATTTGTACTTCAATGTTGAGGGAAATTGCGCCACAGGCGATAAAGTAGTGGTACAGAAAATGTTGCTAAGGACGTTTTATGACCATGAACAAAACCGACCGCATTATCGTTTCCCTCGGTCGCCAGATTATCAGTGGCAAATATGTGCCGGGATCGGCGCTCCCCGCAGAAGCGGATCTCTGCGAAGAGTTTGAAACCTCACGCAATATCATCCGCGAAGTTTACCGCTCGCTGATGGCGAAGCGCCTGATTGAGATGAAACGTTATCGCGGCGCGTTTGTCGCCCCGCGTAACCAGTGGAACTACCTCGATACCGAGGTGCTGCAATGGGTGCTGGAGCACGATTACGACCCGCGATTAATCAGCGCGATGAGTGAAGTGCGTAACCTGGTCGAACCGGCCATCGCCCGCTGGGCGGCGGAACGCGCCACCTCCAGCGACCTGGCGCAAATTGAGTCGGCGCTCAACGACATGATCGCCAACAACCAGAACCGGGATGCGTTTAACGAAGCGGATATTCGCTATCACGAAGCGGTACTGCAATCGGTGCACAACCCGGTATTGCAACAGTTGAGTGTGGCGATTAGCTCACTGCAACGTGCGGTATTTGAACGAACCTGGATGGGTGATGAGGCGAACATGCCGAAAACCCTCCAGGAACATAAGGCGCTGTTCGATGCGATACGCCATCAGGACAGCAGTGCGGCAGAGCAGGCGGCGCTCACCATGATCGCCAGCTCGACACGAAGGTTGAAGGAAATCACATGACAGCTCGCTACATCGCAATCGACTGGGGGTCCACCAACTTACGCGCCTGGTATTTTCAGGATGGCGTATGCCAGGACAGCAGGCAGTCTGAAGCGGGAGTAACCCGTCTCAATGGCCGCGCCCCCGAAGCGGTGTTAGCAGAAGTAACCGAAGGCTGGAACAGCGACAGCACGCCCGTGGTGATGGCGGGCATGGTTGGCAGCAACGCAGGCTGGAAAATCGCCCCGTATCTGCCATGTCCGACCGCCCTTGATGGCATTGGCGAACGTCTGACCCAGGTCAAAGAGAATGTCTGGATAATCCCCGGCCTGTGCGTGTCGCGCGATGACAATCACAACGTGATGCGCGGCGAAGAAACCCAGTTGCTGGGCGCCAGCGAACTCGCCCCCTCCGCGTTGTACGTGATGCCCGGCACCCACTGCAAATGGGTGCAGGCGAATCACCATCAGATTGATGATTTCCGTACCGTGATGACCGGTGAACTGCATCATCTCCTGCTGCGCCACTCGCTGGTGGGCGCAGGTTTGCCGGAGCAATCCGCCAGTGATAATGCCTTTGATGCAGGCCTGACGCGCGGCCTCGCATCGCCTGAGATCCTGCCGCAGCTTTTTGAAGTTCGCGCCGCCCATGTGCTGGGCAGTTTAGCGCGTGAACACGTGAGCGAATTCCTTTCGGGCCTGCTAATAGGCGGCGAAGTGGCGACTATGAACGCCCGCTTTGCCGGTTCGCAGGCAATCACGCTGGTCGCCAGCGCGTCCCTTTCCGCCCGGTATCAGCGCGCGTTTCGCGCCATTGGGCGGGCGGTCAACACGCTGGATGGCGACACGGCATTTCAGGCAGGTATCAGGAGGATTGCCCATGCAGTGGCAAACTAAGCTTCCGCTGATCGCCATTTTACGTGGCATCAAACCGGAAGAGGCGCGCGAACATGTCGCCGCCGTACTGGACGCAGGATTCGACGCCGTCGAAATTCCGCTCAACTCCCCGCAATGGGAAACCAGCATTGCCGATATCGTTAATACCTTTGGCGATCGTGCGCTGATTGGCGGCGGCACGGTGCTGAAACCAGAACAGGTCGATCAGCTAGCGCAGATGGGATGCAAATTGATTGTCACGCCGAATACGCAACCGGAGGTGATCCGCCGCGCGGTCAGCCACGGCATGACAGTCTGCCCAGGCTGCGCGACCGCCAGCGAAGCGTTCACCGCGCTGGAAGCCGGTGCGCAGGCGCTGAAGATTTTCCCCTCGTCGGCTTTTGGCCCGGACTACATCAAAGCGCTGAAAGCGGTATTGCCGTCGGACGTGCCGGTGTTCGCTGTCGGTGGCGTCACGCCGGAAAACCTGGCGCAGTGGCTGCAAGCGGGCTGTGTTGGCGCAGGGCTGGGCAGCGATCTCTATCGCGCCGGGCAACCGGTGAGCCGCACCGCAGAGCAGGCGAAAGCATTTGTTAACGCGTATCAAGAGGCAGTGCAATGAAAATAACCAAACTGACGACTTACCGTTTACCGCCGCGCTGGATGTTCCTGAAAATCGAAACCGACGAAGGCGTAGTGGGCTGGGGAGAGCCGGTCATTGAAGGGCGTGCGCGCACCGTTGAAGCAGCAGTACATGAACTTGGCGAATACCTGATTGGTCAGGATCCGTCGCGTATCAATGACTTGTGGCAAGTGATGTACCGCGCCGGTTTCTACCGTGGCGGCCCGATCCTGATGAGCGCTATCGCCGGGATTGACCAGGCATTGTGGGATATCAAAGGCAAAGTGCTGAATGCGCCGGTGTGGCAACTCATGGGCGGCCTGGTGCGTGACAAAATCAAAGCCTACAGCTGGGTCGGCGGCGACCGTCCGGCAGAGGTGATCGACGGGATTAAAACCCTGCGCAATATCGGTTTCGACACCTTTAAATTAAACGGCTGCGAAGAGTTAGGCGTTATCGACGATTCCCGCAAAGTGGATGCGGCGGTCAATACCGTGGCGCAAATCCGCGAAGCCTTCGGCAATCAAATTGAATTTGGTCTCGATTTCCACGGTCGCGTCAGCGCGCCGATGGCGAAAGTCTTAATTAAAGAGCTGGAGCCGTATCGCCCGCTGTTTATTGAAGAGCCGGTGCTGGCAGAGCAGGCGGAATATTACCCGCGCCTCGCGGCACAAACCCATATTCCGATTGCTGCCGGGGAACGTATGTTCTCGCGCTTTGAGTTTAAACGTGTGCTGGAAGCGGGCGGTATTGCGATTTTGCAGCCGGATCTCTCCCACGCAGGCGGCATTACCGAGTGCTACAAAATTGCCGGTATGGCCGAAGCTTACGATGTGGCGCTGGCACCGCACTGCCCGCTCGGCCCGGTAGCGCTGGCGGCGTGCCTGCACGTTGACTTCGTGTCGCACAATGCAGTGTTCCAGGAACAGAGCATGGGCATCCACTACAACAAAGGTGCCGAACTACTCGATTTCGTGAAGAACAAAGAAGACTTCAACATGGAAGGCGGATTCTTTAAACCGTTAACGAAACCCGGCCTCGGCGTGGAAATTGACGAAGAGAAAGTGATTGCGCTAAGCAAGAATGCGCCGGACTGGCGTAATCCGGTTTGGCGGCACGCGGACGGCACCGTCGCCGAATGGTAATGCTCGTCATATTTTGCGCCGCCGGTGCGTTGGCTGCGTTTTCTCACCCCGGTCACTTACTTCAGTAAGCTCCCGGGGATTCGAAAACTTGCCGCCTTCCTGCGACACAAACTATTTAGAGCATTCATAACGTTAAAAAAATAATTTTTCCCTTACACCCTCTGTATTTAACAGGGCATGGTGAGCGGCTTCGCTATGCCCAAAACCCGGAGACAGACAGTTATGGATATTTCTGTAACGACTGCAAAACCAGGGCGTCGCCGCTATGTGACGCTGCTGATGATCTTTATCACGGTCGTCATTTGTTATGTCGACCGCGCCAACCTGGCGGTGGCGTCCGCGCATATTCAGGAAGAGTTTGGCATCAGCAAAGCGGAAATGGGCTACGTCTTTTCGGCATTTGCCTGGCTGTATACGCTGTGCCAAATTCCCGGCGGCTGGTTCCTTGACCGCGTCGGCTCCCGCCTGACCTACTTTATCGCTATCTTTGGCTGGTCGGTGGCAACGCTGTTCCAGGGCTTTGCTACTGGGCTGTTATCATTGATTGGCCTGCGCGCCATCACCGGCATTTTTGAAGCGCCGGCCTTCCCGACCAACAACCGGATGGTGACAAGCTGGTTCCCGGAACAGGAACGCGCTTCGGCGGTCGGGTTCTACACCTCCGGGCAGTTCGTCGGGCTGGCCTTTCTCACCCCGCTGCTGATCTGGATCCAGGAGCTGCTAAGCTGGCACTGGGTGTTTATCATCACCGGCGGGATTGGCATTATCTGGTCGCTTATCTGGATTAAGGTTTATCAGCCGCCGCGCCTGACCAAAAGCGTCAGCCAGGCAGAGCTGGAGTACATCAAAGCGGGCGGCGGCCTGATTGACGGCGACGCGCCAGTGAAAAAAGAGGCGCGCCAGCCGCTGACCAAAGCGGAGTGGAAACTGGTGTTCCACCGCAAACTGATTGGCGTTTACCTGGGGCAATTTGCCGTTACCTCAACGCTGTGGTTCTTCCTCACCTGGTTCCCGAACTATTTGACCCAGGAAAAAGGCATCACCGCGCTGAAAGCCGGGTTTATGACCACCGTTCCGTTTCTCGCCGCGTTCTTTGGCGTGCTGCTTTCGGGCTGGGTCGCCGATACGCTGGTGAAAAAGGGCTATTCGCTGGGGATTGCGCGTAAAACGCCGATTATCTGCGGCTTGCTCATTTCAACCTGCATTATGGGCGCGAACTACACCAACGACCCGATCTGGATTATGACGCTGATGGCGCTGGCTTTCTTCGGTAACGGATTCGCGTCGATTACCTGGTCGCTGGTCTCTTCACTCGCACCGATGCGCCTGATTGGCCTGACCGGCGGGGTATTCAACTTTGTCGGCGGTCTGGGCGGCATCACTGTGCCGCTGGTGATTGGCTACCTGGCGCAGGATTACGGTTTTGGCCCGGCGCTGGTTTATATCTCTGCTGTGGCGCTGATTGGTGCGCTCTCCTACATTTTGCTGGTCGGTGACGTCAAGCGAGTAGGCTAACGCCACGCATTCCTATACCCTGAGGCTATTTTTGGCTTCAGGGTATTCTCATGAAACAACTCACCTTCGCCCCGCGTAATCATCAACTGACCAACATCAACACCTGGACGCCGGACAGCCAGTGGCTGGTGTTTGATGTGCGTCCTTCCGGCGCGTCGTTTACCGGCAAAACCATCGAACGGGTCAATGTGCACACCGGAAACGTTGAGGTGCTGTATACCGCACCGGATGGCGCGCATGTTGGTGTAGTGACGGTTCACCCTGAAGCGCAGAAATATGTTTTTATCCACGGCCCGGAAAACCCGGATACTGACTGGCAGTACGATTTCCACCATCGGCGCGGCGTCGTCACAGAGAATAGCCGCACGCAGAATCTTGATGCGTTAGATATCACCGCACCTTACACGCCCGGCGCGCTACGCGGCGGCACGCATGTGCATGTCTTCAGCCCGAATGGCGAAAATGTCAGCTTCACTTATAACGATCACGTGATGCATGAACGCTCCCCGGCGCTGGATCTGCGCAATGTCGGCGTAGCAGTGCCGTTTGGCCCGGTTACGCCGCCCTGCACGCATCCGCGTGAATATGCGGGCAGCCACTGGAGCGTGCTGGTTAGCCGCACTACGCCGACCCCCGCGCCCGGCAGCGATGAGATCAACCGCGCTTACGAAGAGGGCTGGGTAGGCAATCAGCGGCTGGCGTTTATTGGCGATACACTGTCAGCCAGCGGTGAAAAAGTCCCGGAGCTGTTTATTGTTGATTTACCACGCGATGAACAAGGCTGGAAAACACCGGGCGATGCGCCGCTGGCGGGGAGCGAAACTACTCTGCCCGCGCCGCCAAAAGGCGTGCAGCAAAAGCGCCTGACATTTACCCATCACACGTGTTATCCGGGATTAGTGAATGTGCCGCGCCACTGGGTGCGCAGCAATCCGCAGGCGACATATATTGCGTTTTTAATGCGTGACGACAACGGCGTGGTGCAGCTTTGGTTGATAAGCCCGAACGGCGGCGAACCGCGCCAGTTAACCCATGTCGATGCCGGGGTTCAGTCGGCTTTTAACTGGCATCCCTCCGGCAACACGCTGGGTTTTGTCTGCGATAACCGCATTGCGCTGTGCGACGCTGTGCGTGGTGAAATCACCTTTTTGACAGCCGATCATGCTAACCCGCCGTCTGCGGATGCGGTGGTGTTTTCACCGGATGGCAAGCAAATCGCCTGGATGGAAGAGGTAGACGGTTTCCGCCAGTTATGGATGACGGAAACCGGTTGGTAGATTTAGTGTGCTGGCATCGGCGCGGGTGGGATCAGGTTATTGATTGCCTGGTTTTCTCGCTCGCTTTTTTCGACCCGCGATTTGACAGAGCTATCCCGCCGGAAGAGATCCCACGGCAGCAACAGCGTGTCCATAATCGCAGTGAACGGCATATCCAGCGCCACCAGCGACTTCATACCAATGCCGGTATCGTCATTTGAAAGCATGGCCGAACTGGCTTTAGTACCGGGGTAAACCCCCTCTTTGCCGCCGGTGTGTGACATCACACTGGAACACCCCGATAACACCACCCCGCAAAACAGTGCAGAAACTATAAGAATCGTTTTCATTGTCGATTGATCATCGTTGTTTGTAATTTTAATGCTGTCCTGGCGGTTATAGCCTTCCGCCAGGTAAAGCAACAGCATTAACGCTCCGCTCTGTGGCGGCATTCGCACTTTAACCCTTTGTGCTGTGATCCCAGTCTATGCACTGCACCAGAAAGTGCAAAAAAAAGTCAGACCAGCACCCTTGAAAAAAATCAGCGCAGCCGCATTTTACTCCTGTAGCCGGGGAACACGCCGGAAGGGTGTTTGGCTACATAGCATGATGACCTGTCCATTGTGGAAGGTCTTTTACACTCTCGCTGATGTCAGGAGCTTTAAGTATGCGTAACTTTGATCTTTCCCCACTGTATCGTTCAGCTATCGGTTTTGATCGCCTGTTCAACCTGCTGGAAAATAACCCCAACCAGAGTAATAACGGTTACCCTCCGTACAACGTCGAATTAGTGGATGAAAACCACTACCGCATTGCTATCGCTGTGGCAGGCTTCGCCGAAAGCGAACTGGACATTACCGCGCAGGACAACCTGCTGGTGGTGAAAGGTTCCCACGCTGCTGAGCAGAAAGAGCGTACTTACCTCTACCAGGGCATCGCCGAACGCAACTTCGAGCGCAAATTCCAGCTGGCGGAAAACATCCATATCAAGGGCGCAAATCTGGTGAACGGCCTGCTCTATATCGAGCTGGAACGCGTGATCCCGGAAGAGAAAAAACCGCGCCGTATCGAAATTAACTAATTGCGTCGGGTCGCCATCGCGGCCCACTCCCAACATGCTCGCCGACAGGGGGCATATGCGAGCCGAAAGCTCGCAGGTATTTACTCGCTTCTTAGAAGGAGAAACACAATGCGTAACTACGATTTATCCCCGCTTCTGCGTCAGTGGATTGGTTTCGACAAACTGGCCAACGCCCTGCAAAGCAGCACCGCTGAGCAGCAGGCATTCCCGCCCTATAACATCGAAAAAAGCGACGATAACCACTATCGCATTACCCTTGCGCTGGCGGGTTTTCGCCAGGAAGAGCTGGATATTCAACTGGAAAACGGTCGCCTGACGATTAAAGGCACGCCGGAAAAACCGGCCAACGAACCGAAATGGCTCCATCAGGGGTTGGTTATACAGCCGTTCAGCCTGAGCTTTACGCTGGCTGATTTTATGGAAGTCTCCGGCGCCACCTTCACCAACGGCCTGCTGCATATCGATTTACTGCGCAACGTGCCGGAAAGCGCCGAACCGCAGCGTATCGCTATTAGTTCGCGCCCGGCGTTGAATAGCTAAAGCCTGAATAAGACTCTGCGCCCTGCTTTATAAGCAGGGCTTTTTTGTTTCTTTTGCAGGCTGGTATACATTGGAGCCATTGCGGCATTCTGGAGATGGTTATGCTTGGCGAACAGCTTGAGATTGAAGGACTTATCGGCGTTGGGCGCGCTCAGTTAGCGCTTGAACCTGACCAGCATATTTATACTTTTATCGGTCCTAACGGCGTGGGTAAAACCAAAATGCTGGAAGCGCTGTTCCAGTTCATGTTTTTTAATAATGAGCTGGTAAAAAAATCGCTGATTCCCATGAATCAAATTTTTTTCAAATTCAAATCATTTGCTACGAATCGCCCGCAGCCTTTTAAAGTTCAGCGAGAAAACGATGCCTCTCCTTTATGGGTGAGCGCCCGGGACTATTTCCCCTCTTTAACATCCAACACATTGCCGGTCGTTTTTCTGGGAGCTCAAGCGCGTGGAAAAATAGATCATAAAGCCGATATGAGTAACACCTCCCTGGGGACGCTGGAGAACCGCAGAACTCTCTACTTCCTCAAGCTGGTTCAGGCCATTGTTTCCGGCTACAGCTATTTCACTAATGAAACCAATATTCAAAAAGTAAAAGGTATTGTTTTTATTGATGAAATAGAAAGCCATCTGCATCTTTCCTGGCAGGCAAACATTATTCCGTTGCTCAAAAAACTGTTCCCTAACACCACTTTTTACATCACCACCCACTCGTCCATTGTTCTCGCACAGCTTAAAGAGGGCGAAGCCTATAACCTTTACCGCGATAGCGATGGCATTGTTAAAACGTAAAAAATAGCCGCGCCGAATAAAGCCGCCCTGGCCGATATCCTGAAAGACGTTTTCAGCGTTGATATAAACCAGATGAAGCTTGAGAACAGCAGCGCTGACGAGCAGCAGGATGCGAAAGCTAATTTGTTACGCTTGCTCAAACAGCAGGAGAAACAGTAATGACAAGGAAAGTTTTGCTGGATACCAATTTGTTGATTGCCGCCTTTGATAAAAGCGGCAGAACATCCCCGGAGATGAAAACCTCTGCAATAGCCATGCTTGCATGATGTTATCGCCCTGCTTTCGCAAGGCTTTTTCATTTATGCCCGCACGCTCTGCAAAAAGCGCTGGCGCCACGGTTTCAGCACAAAGAGCGCCAGCAGCGCGCAGAGAATATCCAGCGTAATGGCGCAGCCAAACACCAGGTTCCAGCTTGCGGTTTTCTGATACAGCAGCGCCGCCAGCGGGCCGCCGAAGATAGAACCGATCCCTTGCGAAATATAGAGCCAGCCATAGTTTGACGTTGCATGTTGGGTGCCGAAGGTATCGGTCAGCGTCGCCGGAAACAGCGAGAAGATCTCGCCCCAGCCGAAAAAGACCACCCCGGAAAGCAGCACAAACAGCAGCGGATCGTCTTTGCACAGCAGCCACAGCGCCATCGCGCACCCTTCCAGGCCGAAGGCGACAAACATCATGTTCTCGCGGCCAATGCGGTCGGAAATATAGCCGCACACCGGGCGTGTTAAACCATTCATAAAACGGTCGATAGTCATCGCCAGCGGCAGCGCCGCCATGCCCAGCACCGTCACCGCCGTAATGCCAAAATCTTCCGCGAAAATCGCCATTTGCGAGGTCACCATCAGGCCGGACGTCGACATCATGGTCATCATCACAAACATCAGCCAGAACAGCGGCTTGCGCAGCATCTCTTTTGAGGTGAAGCTCTTATCGCTCATCTTCAGGTTGCTGCCTTGCTCTTGGGTGCTGACATGTTGCGGCGCGCGCAGCCCCTGGCTGGCGAGAAAGCCGACTGCGGCCATCAGCAGGCCAAACTGCCACAGCGTATTCTCCAGCCCTTTGGCGGCCAGCGATTGGGTCACCGGGAAGGTGGTCAGGATCGCGCCCATGCCATAGCCCGCCGCCACCATCCCTGTGGCAAAGCCGCGTTTTTCCGGGAACCAGCGCACCATCAGGCCAACTACGCCGATATAGACAATTCCGGTGCCCAGGCCGCCGATCACGCCGTAATAAAGATAAAGCTCCGTCAGGCTGCTGATGGTTGCGGTCAGCATCCAGCTCGCGCCGCTCAGCACGGTGCCGATAGCAATCAACCGGCGCGGGCCAAACTTATCAATCAGCTTGCCCTGAAAGGGGGAAAAGAAGGTTTGCAGAATAATCAGCAGCGAAAAGGTGAGCTGAATTTCTGCCAGCGGCACGCCCAGCTTTTCCATAAACGGCCGTGTGAGCAGCGCCCAGACATATTGCGGGCTGGAAATCGACACCATGCACAATAAGCCGAGCGCCAGTTGTACCCATTTCTTCGCCGGGCTTACCACTACCACGTTGGTTAAGGTTGTATTTGTCATTCTGCCACCCTGTTGTTAACAAAAGTGGACTTTTGCATTAACCGTGCCATAACCCATTGTTCCCGCAAGCATTGGCCTCACGCCTTTCAAAACCCGAATACGCTGCGTTGATTCAGGGCAACCTGCCCTGTGTGGTGCAGGTTTCGCCACATCGCGGGGCGCGAGAAGCCATGGAGTTTGTGCGCCATCGCCCATACAACCACGCCCGCCTCATGTCAGAATCTCCTCAATCATCATGTACAGGGAAAAATCATGAGTGATATTGCGTTAACCGTGAGCGTGCTGGCGCTGGTGGCCGTTGTCGGGCTGTGGATTGGCAACGTGAAAATACGCGGCGTCGGGTTTGGCATTGGCGGCGTGCTGTTCGGCGGCATTATCGTCGGCCACTTCGTCGATAAATTGGGCATTCCCTTAAGCAGCCCAATGCTGGTTTTCGTGCAGGAATTCGGCCTGATCCTCTTCGTCTACACCATTGGCATTCAGGTCGGGCCGGGTTTTTTCGCCTCGCTGCGCGTCTCTGGCCTGCGCCTCAATCTGTTTGCGATTTTGATAGTGCTCCTCGGCGGCCTGGTCACCGCAATCCTGCATAAACTCTTCGCCATTCCGCTGCCGGTGGTGCTCGGCCTCTTTTCCGGCGCGGTGACCAACACGCCCGCGCTGGGGGCTGGTCAGCAAATTTTGCGCGATTTAGGCATTCCTGCTGAGCAGCTTGATCTGATGGGGACAAGCTACGCGATGGCCTATCCGTTCGGTATCTGCGGGATTTTGCTGACCATGTGGCTGCTGCGCGTGCTGTTTCGCGTTGATGTCGATGAAGAAGCCCGCAAGCATGATTCCACCCTCAGCAGCGGCGTCTCGCATATTCGCACCATCAATATTCGCGTCGAAAACCCCAATCTCAACACCATGGCGATTCAGGATGTGCCGATCCTCAATAGCGACAAAATCATCTGCTCGCGCCTGAAACGGGGAGAGTTGCTGATGGTGCCGTCGCCGGAAACCGTCATACAGTCTGGCGATTTGCTGCACCTGGTGGGTTTACCCAAAGATTTGCATAACGCCCAACTGGTGATCGGTCAGGAGGTGGATACTTCGTTATCCACGCGCGGCACGGATTTGCGCGTCGAGCGCGTGGTGGTCACCAACGAAAAAGTGCTGGGGAAAAAAATCCGCGATCTGCATTTTAAAGAGCGCTACGACGTGGTGATTTCGCGCCTGAATCGCGCAGGTGTTGAACTGGTGGCAAGCTCCGATGCCAGTCTGCAATTTGGCGACATTCTCAACCTGGTGGGCCGACCGACGGCGATTGAAGCCGTCGCCAACGAAGTGGGCAACGCGCAGCAAAAATTGCAGCAGGTGCAGATGCTGCCGGTGTTTATTGGTATCGGGCTTGGCGTGCTGCTCGGCTCCGTGCCGCTGTTTATTCCTGGCTTTCCGGTCGCGCTGAAGTTAGGTCTGGCGGGCGGGCCGTTGATTATGGCGCTGATCCTCGGGCGCATCGGTACCATCGGCAAGCTCTACTGGTTTATGCCGCCGAGCGCCAACCTGGCGCTGCGCGAGTTAGGTATTGTGCTGTTTCTCTCCGTCGTCGGGCTGAAATCCGGCGGGGATTTTATTGCCACTCTGACCCACGGCGACGGCGTGAAGTGGATGTGTTTCGGCATCTTTATCACCGCCATTCCGCTGCTTACGGTCGGCATCCTGGCGCGGATGCTGGGGAAAATGAACTACTTAACCCTGTGCGGTATGCTGGCTGGCTCGATGACCGATCCGCCCGCTTTGGCGTTCGCCAATGGTCTGCATGCCACCAGCGGAGCCGCCGCGCTCTCGTATGCTACGGTTTATCCGCTGGTGATGTTTCTGCGCATTATTACCCCGCAGTTGCTGGCCGTGCTGCTGTGGGGAATGGGGTGATTATTACTTCTCGCGACCGGCATCGCCAGGATGCCGGTCTGGCGTTTTGCGTACCGCCGAGGGCGCATAACCAAACTTCTGCTTGAACGCTTTGCTGAAGTGAAAGGCGTCAAAAAAATTCAGCATATCAGCGACATGCGCAATTGAATTACCCTCCTGCTTCAGGAGCGACTGCGCCAGTTCGAGGCGGGCATCCAGGTAGTACTCTTTCGGGGTTTTCCCGGTGTAGCGCAGAAAAAGGCGTCGCAGCCAGGGCTCGCTGCACTGCATCCACTGCGCCATTTCGCTCACCGTCCAGCGTTTTTGCGGGGAGGCATGCAGCGCGGTAATTAATTTTTCAATATGCAGTAACTGGCTATCCTTTATTCCATTTTCAGAAATAAGACAAATCCACTGATATATAATTTTCGTCAGAAAGGCCACCGCCAGATTATTTTTCATCGGATCCCGACTGGCGATAAGCGTGGCGACATTACTGAGTTCCTGATTAAACCCGCTGCCGTTATAAATAATAGCCTGCTGTAATAACGGTATTTCCATAACGCTGGTAGGGATAAACTCCATCCAGTATTGTTCCCACAACAAACCATCGCAGTGATATTTTTTTATATCGGTTGGTTTTAAGAATATAACGCAATTTCCATTGAGAGTAATTTCGCTATTGTCCTTCAGGTATATCTTCCCGCAGCCTTGCAGGGTGTAGACCGCCACCCAGGAGTTGGCAATCAGCGGCTTTTTCTTATCACGCGGCCAGTAAACGCGGTAGCTTTCATCCGCCAGCGTATGCCACAGCGAAATCAGCGTAATTCCGCTCGAGATCACATTTTCGTCAAGAACCAGCGGAATATTGTAGGTAGTTTCGGTTTTTACATCCGAAATATTATTTTTTCCATTCATTTTATTATCTCGCCGGAGAATTATGCCCACAACCTGACCGTGAAACTTAGCAGAAAAATCTTAGGCCAGGGAAATAATGATTCTTTTTTGCAGCACCATCGCCTATTAATAAGGGCAATAAAAATGAATATGCAGCAAATTGTGAGCTTTATTGCATTTACTCTGCTCGTCGCATTCATTACCTGGTGGAAGTTACGCAAAGCCGATACCGGTTCGCAGCAGGGCTATTTTCTGGCGGGACGTTCCCTGAAAGCGCCGGTGATTGCCGCCTCATTGATGCTGACCAACCTGTCGACAGAGCAACTGGTCGGGCTGACCGGCCAGGCGTATCGCAGCGGTATGTCCGTGATGGCCTGGGAAGTTATCTCCGCTATTCCGTTGATTTTCCTGGCGCTGATCTTCCTGCCCCGCTATTTACAACGCGGCATCGCCACCATTCCCGATTTTATTGAGGAGCGCTACGACAAAACCACGCGCATCATCATCGACTGCTGTTTCCTGATTGCTACCGGCATCTGCTTTCTGCCGATTATTCTCTACTCCGGCGCGCTGGCCTTTAACAGCATGTTTCATGTTGCTGATACTTTTGGCATTTCGCAAAACAGCGCCATCTGGGCGATGGCGATTGTGCTCGGCATTTCCGGCATTCTTTATGCAGTGGTTGGCGGGATGCGCGCCATTGCCATTGCCGATGTGATTAACGGCATTGGCCTTGTGATTGGCGGCCTGATGGTGCCGGTGTTTGGCCTGATGGCAATGGGCGGCGGCGATTTTTTTCGTGGCGTTGACCGCCTGACCAGCGACCACAGCCAGCTGCTCAACTCCATTGGCGGCAGCCACGATCCGGTGCCGATTGGCGCCGCGTTAACCGGGCTGATTCTGGTAAACACCTTTTACTGGTGTACCAATCAGGGCATTGTCCAGCGCACACTGGCATCGCGCAGCCTGGCGGAAGGGCAAAAAGGCGCGCTATTAACTGCGGTGCTGAAGATGCTCGATCCGCTGATTCTGGTCCTGCCAGGCGTGATTGCGTTTCACCTGTTTCAGGATCTACCAAAAGCCGATATGGCCTACCCGGCGCTGGTTAACAAAGTGATGCCGCTGCCGCTGATCGGCTTTTTTAGCGCCGTGCTGTTTGGTGCCATCATCAGCGCCTTTTGCGGCTTTTTGAATAGCGCCAGCACGCTGTTCAGCCTCGGGATTTATCGGCGGATTATCAATGAGCAGGCAACCGATGACCAACTGGTGCGCGTCGGGCGCAGGTTTGGCCTGGTGGTGGCGGTGGTTTCTGTATTTGTCGCGCCGTGGATTGCCAATGCGCCGCAGGGGCTTTACTCGTGGATGAAGCAGCTCAACGGCATTTATAACGTTCCGCTGGTGACCATCGTCATTATGGGCTTCTTCTTTCCGCGCATTCCGGCGATTGCCGCCAAAGCCGCCATGTTGTTCGGTATTTGCAGCTATATCACCATCAACTATTTAGTGAAGTTCGACTTCCATTTTCTCTACCTTCTCGCCACCACCTTCTGCCTGAATGTGGTGCTGATGCTGGTGATTGGCTGGTTCAAACCGCGCGCTACGCCGTTTTCTTTTCGCGATGCCTTCGCCGTGGATATGAAACCGTGGAAAAACGCGAAGATAGCGTCCGTCGGTGTGCTGTTCGCCATGATTGGCGTTTACGCCGGGCTGGCGCAATTTGGCGGTTACCCCACCCATGCCTTCACCATTATTTGTTATTTGATTGTCGCCGCAGTGGTGATTTACCTGCTGGTCGATGCGCTGCGCCAGCGCCGCACCGCTCACGCGACGTATGCTGACATCAAGGAAAAGCCATGACTCGCCCTAACTTTCTGTTCATTATGACCGACACGCAGGCCACCAATATGGTGGGCTGTTACAGCGGCAAGCCGTTGAACACGCACCATATTGATGCGCTGGCGCAGGAAGGCATTCGCTTTAATTCCGCCTATACCTGCACCCCCGTTTGCACCCCGGCACGCGCCGGGCTGTTTACTGGCATCTACAGTAATCAGTCCGGGCCGTGGACCAACAATGTCGCGCCGGGCAAAAACATCTCCACCATGGGACGTTACTTTCAGGATGCGGGTTACCACACCTGCTATATCGGCAAATGGCACCTCGACGGGCACGACTACTTCGGCACCGGCGTTTGCCCGCCGGAGTGGGATGAGGAGTACTGGTTTGACGGCGCGAACTACCTGGCAGAATTAACCGACGAGCAGATAAGCCTCTGGCGCAACGGGTTGAACAGCGTGGAGGATTTGCAGGCGCACAACATCGATGAGACCTTTACCTGGGCGTATCGCATCAGCAACCGCGCCATCGATTTTCTCGCCAAACCGGACGTTGAAGATGAACCGTTCCTGATGGTGGTCTCCTATGATGAACCGCACCACCCTTTTACCTGCCCGGTCGCGTATCTGGAAAAGTACGCCGACTTTTACTATGACTTGCAGGGCAAGGCGCAGGATGATTTAGCCAACAAACCGGAGCATCATCGCCTGTGGGCGCAGGCCATGCCTTCGCCGGTCGGGGAGGATGGCCTTTATCACCATCCGATGTATTTCGCCTGTAACGATTTTGTGGATGACCAGATTGGCCGGGTGATCAATGCGCTCACCCCGCAACAACGGGAAAACACCTGGGTGATTTACACCTCCGATCACGGCGAAATGATGGGCGCGCATCAGCTCATCAGTAAAGGTGCGGCGATGTATGACGATATTACGCGTATACCGCTGATTATCCGCCCGCCGCACGGCTCGCCTGCCGAGGTGGATACGCCGGTCAGCCATATTGATGTGCTGCCAACGTTGATGGCATTGGCAGGCATTGAAAAACCGCCGATTTTGCCCGGTGAAAACCTTTTCAACGCGCAGCCTGAACGTGGCGTGATGGTGGAATTTAACCGTTATGAAATTGAACATGATAGTTTCGGTGGGTTTATTCCGGTACGCTGCTGGGTCACCGACGGCTTTAAACTGGTGCTGAATCTGTTTACCAGCGATGAGTTGTACGACCGGCATAATGACCCGGATGAACTGAATAATTTGATTAACGATCCGCGCTTTGCCGACACCCGTAACCGGCTGCATGATGCGCTGCTGGATTATATGGATAAGGTGCGCGACCCGTTCCGTACTTACCAGTGGAGCCTGCGCCCGTGGCGAGCCGATGCCGCGCCGCGCTGGATGGGGGCATTCCGCCCGCGTCCGGAAGATGGTTACTCCCCCGTGGTGCGCGATTACGACACCGGCTTGCCCACGCAGGGGGTGAAGGTGGAAGAGAAAACGCAGAAGTTCTGATCATGCCCCGCACGGCAACCGGCGTGGGGTAATCGATAACAAGGAGAAGTCATGAAAATATCCCGCGTCGGCGAAGCCCCGGATTACCGCTTTTCGCTGGCCAACGAGCGCACTTTTCTTGCCTGGATCCGCACCGCGCTCGGTTTTCTCGCCGCGGGCGTCGGCCTGGATCAGCTGGCCCCGGAATTTGCCACGCCGCTTATCCGCGAAGTGCTGGCGCTGCTGTTGTGCCTCTTTGCCGGTGCGCTGGCGCTTTACGGTTATCTGCGCTGGCTGCGCAATGAAAAAGCGATGCGCCTGAAAGAGGATTTGCCCTACACCCGCACGCTGCTGGTGATTAGCGTTGCCCTGCTGGCGGTCGCGGTGGTGGTCATGGTGCTGGTGTTCTATGCCGGATAACCGCAAAGCACGCCGCGAAGCCGATCCGGGCCTACAACCGGAACGCACGTCGCTGGCATGGTTGCGCACGTTATTTGGCTACGGCGCATTGATGGCGCTGGCGGTGAAGCATAACTGGCAGCAGTCGGGCACGCCGTTCTGGATTTCTCTGGCGCTGCTGGCGTTAGCGGCGGTGATCCTCTGGCGCTACACCCATAAGCGCCAGTTAATGGACGTGAACGACAATGATTTTGTTATGCCTGGCGCGATACGTGACAAATTATTGATCTCCCTCGCGGTGTTTTCCCTCTCGTTACTGTTTGCTGTTACCCATATCCGCCAGCTACTTCTATTTCTCTAAGGACAAGTGATGCCAGGCTGTCATGTGATGGCGAAGCCCGCCAGTTCCCGCTGTAACCTTAACTGCCGCTACTGTTTTTACCTTGAGAAACCCCAGCAAGACGTAATGGATGACGCCACGCTGGCGGCGTTTATCCGCCAGCAAATCGACGCGCAACCGGGCAACGTGGTGCCGTTCGCCTGGCAGGGCGGTGAACCCACGCTCTGCGGGCTGGATTTTTTCCGCCGTGTCGCCGCCCTGCAACAGCAGTATGCCAACGGCAAGCGGATCGAAAACGCCTTTCAAACCAATGGGATTTTGCTCAATGACGCCTGGTGCCGTTTCTTTCGGGAAAATGACTGGCTGGTGGGTATTTCCATTGATGGCCCGGCAGAATTGCACGATGTGTATCGTGTGAACCGCCGCGGTAAACCCTCGCACCACAAAGTGGTGAACGCCATTGAAACCCTGGTAAAACATGGCGTGGCGTTCAACCTGCTTTGCGTGGTGAATAACCGCAACAGCCAGCAGCCGCAGCAGGTTTACCGCTATCTGCGCGCACTCGGCACGCCGTTTTTGCAGTTTATTCCGTTGGTCGAGCAGGATGCGCTGGGGCATTTATCCGCTGAATCCGTGAGCGGCGAAGCGTGGGGCCACTTTCTGAGCACAGTGTTTGATCTCTGGGCGCGGGAAGATATTGGCCGCGTCTATGTGCAGTTGTTTGACTCAACTCTCGGCGTGTGGAGCGGCTACCCGTCGCAAATGTGTACCTTCGGCGAAACCTGCGGCCATGCCTTTGCGCTGGAGGCTAACGGCGATATTTACCAGTGCGATCACTATGTTTACCCGGATTATCGCCTCGGCAACCTGCATCACATCCCCATCAAAGAGATCAACGCCAGCCGCGAGGCTATCGTCTTCGGGCAGAGTAAAAAAGCGACGCTCGGCAGTGATTGCCGGAACTGCGACGTGCTGCGGTTTTGCCAGGGCGACTGCCCGAAGCACCGCTTTAGCCACGGCAAGAGCGCATTGTGTGAAGGTTACCGCCACTTTTTCACCCACAGTGCGCCGCATATGCGCGTGATGCGTGATTTGCTGCGCCAGCGGCGCTCACCCATGGAGCTCATGGCGATTTTGCGCCAGCGCGGCTGAGTGTGAAGAGAAAATTTATTACGCTTTGTCGCTACGCGTGGCGGATAAAAGCATGCTAAATACATGTAATCACCCCCGATTTTCGCAAGGTCAACTGTGTTAAAGCCATTGATTGCTGTTGTTATGTTGCTGGCGGGAACGACTGTATTTGCCGCCGAAACTCCGCTGACGGCGGCGCGTTACGCGCAGCAGTTGGGGGTGGGTATGGATGTCGACTGGGCGCGCACCGAGCGCGGTATTCGCGAGTTTGACCCGCTTATCGTACGCGATTTCTACAACGCCGGTATTCGCCATGTCCGTATTCGCGTGGCGGATAACATGACCGAAGCGCGCCTGATTCACCTGCGTAAGCTGGTGGAAGCCTGCGAGCAATACGGTATTACCCCGGTGATTGCTTACCAGGCGGACAGCTTCAAAGCCGATCCTGATGCGAAAAACGAAGCGCAACTGGTGGCGTGGTGGTCAACGGTGGGGCATTTTTTTGGCACCGAACACCCGACGCTCGGTTTTGATGTGATTTATGAACCCGCCGACAAGCTCAACCGCGATCTCCCTGCGCTTAATCGCGCCTACGACAATGTTGTCAGAACCCTGCATGATATCGATCCGCAGCGGATGATTTTTATCGCCCCACGCATGCGCGCCGCGCCGGAAGATCTCGCCTCGTTAAAACTGCCTGCGCACAGCCAGAACTACCTGCTGGCGGAGTGGCATATCTTTCCGTGGGGGCCGCTGAAAACCAACGGCAAATACCCGTGGACCTCCGGTACGGCGGCGGAGAAAGCAGCGATCCGCGCACGCATTGCCACGGCGTTGCGCTGGCAGCAAAAAACCGGACACGCCAGTTGGGTGGGCGGCTGGGCGGTGGGCGAATCGATAAAAAGCACACCCAGCGCATCACAAATGGCATTCGCCCGCTTTATGGCCTGCGAGTTGAACAAGGCGAAAATCCCGTACGCCATTAATGCCGATACGCAATTTTATGATGGTGAAGAGGGCGCGTGGCGGCCTGCGCCGGAGCCATTATTGAAAGAGATGATTGCCCCCACGTGTGAAAAGCCCGACGCAAAGCCGGGCCATCATGAGGTTAAAGCGCCGGTTCGTGGTGCGCAAAGCGCGACGCCAGCGGCAGCCAGCACAACACAATCAACAGCCCGGCCAGCGTCATCAGCATCCCAAGGCTAAACTGGCTGTTTTGCGGTAACTGCGCCGACAGCCACGCCAGCCCGCCGGAGCCCATGTTCTGCAAGCCACCAATCAGCGCGCCTGCGGTGCCGGCCAAAAACGGGAACGGCTCCATCGCACCGCTGGTTGCCAGCGGGAACAGCATCCCGGCGCCGAAGAAGAACAGCGCGGCGGGCACCACCAGAGTCCAGATGTTCATCACCCCCAGTATGCCGGGGATCCACATCAGGATACCGGCGGCCAGGCAACTGATCACCGCCTGCCACATCAGCGAGGTGAAACGCTTATTTTGCCGTCCGGCAAACCATGCGCCGAAAAACGCCGCCGGAATAGGCAGTATAAACAGCACGCTCACCGTCAGGCTATTAAGGCCGAGCACGCCGCCCATCAGCACGCCGGAACAGGCTTCAAACACCGCAATCCCGGCCAG
Organism: Kosakonia sp. H02; assembly: GCA_030704225.1. Taxonomy (NCBI): domain Bacteria; kingdom Pseudomonadati; phylum Pseudomonadota; class Gammaproteobacteria; order Enterobacterales; family Enterobacteriaceae; genus Kosakonia; species Kosakonia styphnolobii. The sequence goes on along the minus strand of CP131915.1, from coordinate 1,410,641 downwards.
GCCGCCAATCAGCATTAACAAGTAACAACTAAACGCACCGTTGCCGAGCAGGGCTTTATAGCTGGCGACCAGCCTCGTGCGCGGCGCGTCCAGGGGCCGCGTTTCCGGCATCCAGCGCGCCATGCTGTAAGTCACAATTGCGCATAACACCAGCAAGAAGATAAAGCAGGCGCGCCAGTTCACCAGCGTATTCAGCACGCCGCCAATCAGCGGAGCCAGCAGTGGGCTAACCAGAATGCCCATATTTAACAGGCTGTTAGCGTGGCGCAATTCGGTGCCCGCATAAAGATCGCGCGGCAATGTGCGCGCCATGACGCCGCCAACCCCGGTGCCGACGCCCTGAAGGGCGCTGGCGAAGATCAGCACCGGCAGGCTGTTAGTGGTGATAGCGATCAGTGTTGCCAGCATAAAAATCGACATCCCGGCGAGGATCACCGGACGACGACCCACGCGGTCGGCCAGCGGGCCGTAGAATAACTGCGAGACGCCATAGGTCAGCAGGTATGCAGCCATCACACTCTGCACTGCGCCTTCTGTTACCGCCAGGTCGCGCGCCATATCCGCAATCGCCGGGATATAGATGGTTTGCGCCATCTGCCCGACCGCGACCAGAAGCACCAGCATCAATAACAAATTGACGTTTCTTTGCCTTTTCATATCGATGATTACTTTATAAAAGATGGAAATTATAGAATATATGGCTGCGATACAGCCTTAATGAAGGAGGAATCTACCATAAGAAGATGACAGAACCACTACGGATCCCAGTAATGGTTGCGCGGTGGCAGGCAGGATTTGTAAACGATTATCGGCAACATTTGTTGCCAGGATGATTCACGAAAGGCGCAGCAGAATCGCCCCAGCCGCGATACCGCAGGCGGCGACAATCCGCAGCCCGGCGACTTTCTCTTTCAGCAGCAAAAACGCCAACAATGCGCCGAACAAAATGGAGGTTTCGCGCAGGGCCGCAACAACCGCCAGCGGTGCTTGCGTCATGGCCCACAGCGCCAGGCCGTAGGAGCCCATGGTGCCAATCCCGCCCGGTACGCCCTTTTTCCAGTTTGCGACCAGGTAACGCGAAACCGTCTGGCGTCGCGCCACCATTGCCCACAGCAGCAGGCAGAAGCCGTTCAGAAAGAAGGTCCATAAAGTGTAACCGAGCGCGGAACCGGCCAGGCGCACGCCGGTGCCGTCCACCAGCGTATAGCCCGCGATAAAACAAGAGTTGAGTAGCGCCAGCCAAATCCCCTTGCGTGACTGGCTGCGCCCGTTAAAGGCCATCCCCAGAATCGATAAGCAGATCACCGCAATGCCGCCCCACGCCAGGTCGCTTAAGGAATCGCCCATAAACAGCACGCTGATTAACGCCACCAGCAGCGGCGCAGCGCCGCGCATCAGCGGGTAGGTCTGGCTCATATCCGAGACCTGATACGTTTTGGCGACCAGCACGGTATAAACCACCTGCAAGGCGCAACTTGCCGCCAGATACGGTGCGCTGGCAAGGGTCGGCTGGGGAGAGAAAGGCAATAAAATCAGGGCGATTAGCGCAGCGGAACCGCTCACCGCAATGGCAGAATAGAGCTTGTCGCTGCCCGCTTTGACAATGGCGTTCCAGCTGGCGTGCAGCAGCGCGGCGAACAGCAAAATCGAAAAAACAGTGAGTGTCATGGCGGTCAGCGTGAGTGAAATGTCACCAAAATGTAACATAGCTGCCGCAGCGCAGGCCAGAACGGCCATGTTAAAGGGGGACGGTTGCCCGCCCCCCTTTGGTGCGACTTGAACCTGAATTACCGCAGGAATTTCAGGACAGCTTCAAGCAGTTGCAACAAGGCAACAATGAGTTTCAGGATCAGGATAACCATCTCCATTTCGCCCATACGCGTCTCCTCAGGTAAAGGAGCACCGGCTGACGTACCTTTCCGCCGCCTGTTGCCAGCCGTGTTGTTGGCGTAACGCAGTGTGCTCACAGGGGTTAAGGCGCTGACGGCACCACCCGTTTCAGCCAGGACTTATTGCGCCGTAGATGCGGCCCCTAACACAGATGCGCGGGATCAGTATATGTGAACACTGTGTTTATATACAGTAATTATTGGCGGTTTTTGCGACATTGCACCATACTTAATGCGGCGGATTACGCCTGAAAATTGCGCAATTTTCCGATATAGCGTATAGTTCCGCTGTTGACGTAACGCAGTGTGCTTGCGGCCACCAACCGCAAAAAACTGCAAAAAAACCTCGCTCCGGCGGGGTTTTTTGTTTTCATCGCTTAAGTAAATAAATGTGAGCGATAGCGCACTTTCCCGCCGCTGCGCAAAAAGCAGTTGTCGGCGGATGATTCCTGTGTTTGTATAAATCTCGTTAATAACACAACAACAGGTCCCTAATGAACGCTGCCATCAAACCGATGACCCTACTAAAAACCGCGCATAACGCCGCGGTGGTCGTCGTGCGTGTGGTGGTGGTCGTCGGCAAAGCGCCGTAGGGTCCGGAACAACACACGATTCCAAAACCCCGCCGGCGCAAACCGGGCGGGGTTTCTTGTTTTATCCCTCCCGGAAAGTCGGCCCAGAACAAGAAGGACTGGAGCATGGCAAGTTCGGGCAGCACACCGCAATCCACGCGCTACACAGGCGCGCAGCTGATTGTTCATTTACTGGAGCGACAGGGCATCACCACCGTTACGGGCATCCCGGGCGGCACCGTCTTGCCGTTATACGACGCGCTGAGCCAAAGTACGCAGATTCGCCATGTACTGGCGCGTCACGAGCAGGGCGCAGGCTTTATCGCCCAGGGCATGGCACGCACACAGGGAAAACCGGCGGTGTGTCTGGCCTGTAGTGGACCGGGCGCGACCAACCTGGTGACCGCCATCGCCGATGCGCGTCTCGATTCCATCCCGCTGGTGTGCATCACCGGCCAGGTGCCCGCCTCAATGATTGGCACCGACGCATTCCAGGAAGTAGACACTTACGGCATCTCTATCCCCATCACCAAACACAACTACCTGGTGCGCAATATCGCCGAACTGCCGCAGGTCATTAGCGACGCGTTTCGCATTGCGCAGTCCGGTCGCCCTGGCCCGGTGTGGATAGATATTCCAAAAGATGTACAGACCGCAGAAATCACCCTGAGCGAGTTGCCGGAACCCGGTTATAAAGCCCCGGCTCCCGCCTGGAATGCGCAGTCTGTTCGCGAAGCCGCCGAGATGATCAACGCCGCTCAGCGCCCGGTGCTCTACCTGGGCGGCGGCGTGATTAATGCGCCGCAGCAAATTCGTCGGCTGGCGGAAAAAGCCAATTTGCCAACAACCATGACGCTGATGGCGCTCGGTATGCTGCCAAAAAACCATCCGCTGTCGCTGGGAATGCTGGGCATGCACGGTGCGCGCAGCACTAACTTCATCTTGCAGGAAGCGGATTTACTGATTGTTCTGGGCGCGCGTTTTGATGACCGGGCGATTGGCAAAACCGAGCAGTTCTGTCCGAATGCCAAAATCATTCATGTTGATATCGACCGCGCAGAGCTGGGCAAAGTGAAGCAAGCGCATGTTGCTATTCAGGGCGATGTTGGTGAAGTCCTCGACGTATTGATCCCGCAGATTGAAGCGAGCGCCCGCCACGCCTGGCGCAACACCGTTGAACAGTTGCAGGCGGAATTTCCTTCTGCCATTGCGCAGCATCGCGATCCGTTAAGCCATTACGGTTTAATTAACGCGGTGGCGGCCTGTGTGGATGATGAGGCGATTATCGCCACCGATGTCGGGCAGCATCAGATGTGGACAGCGCAAGCATATCCGCTTAATCGCCCGCGCCAGTGGCTGACGTCCGGCGGGCTGGGCACCATGGGCTTTGGTCTGCCTGCGGCGATTGGCGCGGCGCTGGCGAACCCGGAGCGCAAAGTTATCTGCTTTTCCGGTGACGGCAGCCTGATGATGAATATTCAGGAAATGGCCACTGCTGCGGAAAATAATCTGGATGTAAAAATCATTCTGATGAATAACGAAGCGCTGGGGCTGGTGCATCAACAACAGAGCCTGTTCTACAAGTCTGGCGTCTTTGCCGCGACGTATCCCGGTATGGTCAACTTTATGCAGATTGCCGCCGGTTTTGGCCTGCAAACCTGCGATTTAAATGCCGCGGCCGACCCGCAAGCCGCGCTGCAAGAGATTATCTCCCGCCCTGGCCCGGCGCTGGTCCATGTGCGTATCGATCCACAAGAAAAAGTCTACCCGATGGTGCCGCCGGGCGCGGCGAATACAGAAATGGTGGGGGAATAAGCCATGCAAACAACCGATAACGTCATTCTCGAACTCACCGTGCGCAACCATCCGGGTGTAATGACCCATGTCTGCGGGCTATTTGCCCGTCGCGCGTTCAACGTGGAAGGCATTCTCTGTTTGCCGCTACAAAACGGCGAGCAGAGCCGCATCTGGCTACAGGTCGCCAACGACCAGCGCCTGGAGCAGATGATAAGCCAGATCGATAAGCTGGAAGATGTGGTGCAAATCATCCGTCACCAGACCGATCCGGGCGTGTTTAACAAGCTTGGGTTGTTCTTTGAGTAACGGCTAAAACGGCGCGCTTGCCTGAGGTTCTTTCGGCCTGATTACTCATTTTCAGCATCGGGGGTAATGATTTTCACAAAGGCATTTCGGCAATGCGCCGAATATTCCGCAGGCAAGGGCCTGTCGCTGACCAGCACATCGAAGCTGGCGAGCGGCGCGATGCTGGCGGGCGCGACCTCATCGAACAGGGCGTAACGCGCCAGCAAAATCTTGCGCATCCCCTGTTCCATAGCCTTACGTTTCATGGGCAGATCGTCGATGTTGAACCAGGTCACGCCGTAATGTTCATGCACGCCGCTGGCGGAAATAAAGGCTTTGCGCGGGTTTAACGCATCGAGAAGGGAGTGATTATCCGGGGCATAAAACGCATCGCTTTTGGCGCGATATGTTCCGCCGCACAGCATGGCCGTGGCGTTCGGTTTGGCATTAAGCGCCATAAAAACCTGGTGAGAATAGCAAATGCCGGTGAAGTGGATGTCATCTGGGATCATGCTGATAACCAGCGGCATTTCCGGCCCGTTATCAAAAAACACCAAATCGTTTTCGCTCACCAGCCCGGCCGCCAGGATCGCGACGGGCAAATCGTCTTTATGATGGGGTCGAGCGGCTGAAACCACCGCGGCGGCAGGCTTATTGACCATAACAATGTAGCCGCCGAGCAGGGCTAACGGTAAGGGTTCCTCTTCCTGGCTGAAATCCCGGCGGATCGTCATGACAGAAACCTCCAGCATACGCGCGGCGTCTTTCAGATGGATACGGTCCGTCTTTTTCAGCAGTTCCACCAGACGACGAATACGCTCTTTTTGCTTAGTTTCCATTCACTTGTTCTCCGGCTCGCTCGCGAATGTTTCAATAGTAACATTGAAATGTTCGCGTTGGATATGGAGTTAACTGCCGGGAATTCGCCAGTTGTGATGGATTTAACAGAGATAAAAGGATCATGTAATCGCGAGTTGAGTCACAAATGATACTAAAATAACATGATAATGTTACTAAAATATCATTGTTACATGATTGTTTCGAGAGGTACTAAATGGATATCGCGGTCATTGGCTCCAACATGGTGGATCTCATCACCTACACCCACCAAATGCCGAAAGAGGGTGAAACCCTGGAAGCCCCCTCCTTTAAAATAGGTTGCGGCGGCAAAGGCGCAAACCAGGCGGTGGCCGCCGCGAAGCTCAATTCGAAAGTGCTGATGCTGACGAAAGTGGGCGACGATATTTTTGCCGACAACACCATTCGCAACCTGGAATCCTGGGGTATTAACACCACCTATGTCGAAAAAGTGCCCTGTACCAGCAGCGGTGTCGCACCGATTTTTGTCAACCCGAATTCCAGTAACAGCATTTTGATTATCAAAGGTGCGAATAAATTCCTCTCGCCGGAAGATATCGATCGCGCTGCGGAAGATCTGAAGAAATGTAAACTGATCGTCCTGCAACTTGAGGTGCAGCTAGAAACGGTTTATCACGCCATTGAATTTGGTAAAAAGCATGGTATCGAAGTATTACTTAATCCGGCACCGGCATTACGTGAATTAGATATGTCCTATGCCTGTAAATGCGATTTCTTTGTGCCAAACGAAACCGAATTAGAAATTCTTACCGGCCTGCCGGTGGATAATTATGAGAATATTCGTACCGCTGCCCGTAGCCTGATTGATAAAGGTCTGAACAATATTATTGTCACCATGGGTGAAAAAGGCGTGCTATGGATGACGCGGGATCGCGAAGAGCATATTCCCGCTATTAACGTAACAGCCGTCGATACCAGTGGCGCAGGCGATGCGTTTATCGGTTGTTTCGCCCACTATTATGTCCAAAGCGGTGATGTGGAAACCGCCATGAAAAAGGCCTCGCTCTTCGCCGCGTTCAGCGTAACGGGCAAAGGCACGCAATCATCTTACCCAAGCATTGAGCAATTTAATGAGTTTCTGGCGTTTAACGAAAAATAATCCCTGAAATAAAACGGCGGTGCTTAATTACGCGCTGCCGGTAATTATTCAGGCATACACCCTGCACTGTTAAAGGTAGCACTATGAACGAAAAAAATATCGTTCAGATGCCCGACGGCTATCTGAATAAGACTCCGTTATTCCAGTTTATTCTGTTATCCAGCTTATTCCCGCTATGGGGATGCGCTGCTGCATTAAATGACATATTAATTACGCAGTTTAAAAGTGTATTTTCATTAAGCAATTTCGCCTCGGCGTTGGTGCAAAGTGCATTTTATGGCGGCTATTTTTTAATTGCGCTTCCGGCATCGCTGGTGATTAAAAAAAGCAGTTATAAAATGGCGATTTTAATGGGGCTGACGCTGTATATCGTCGGTTGTATGCTCTTTTTCCCCGCCTCGCACATGGCGACTTACACCATGTTCCTGGCGGCGATTTTCGCCATCGCCATTGGTTTGAGTTTCCTGGAAACTGCCGCCAATACTTACAGCTCCATGCTGGGGCCAAAAGCGCAGGCGACACTGCGTCTCAACATTAGCCAGACCTTTTACCCGATTGGCGCAGCCTCCGGCATTTTGCTGGGTAAATATCTGGTCTTTTCCGACGGCGAGAGCCTGCAAAAGCAGATGGTCGGTATGACGCCGGAGCAGATGCATAATTTCAAAGTGCTGATGCTGGAAAACACTCTCGAGCCTTATAAGTACATGATTATGGTGCTGGTTGTGGTGATGGCGTTGTTTATGTTCACTCGCTTCCCGGCCTGTAAAGTGGCGCGCACCGCCACGCATAAACGCCCTTCGGCGATGGAAACCTTGCGCTACCTGGCGTCCAATGAACGCTTTCGTCGCGGCATCCTCGCACAATTTCTGTATGTGGGCATGCAGGTTGCCGTCTGGTCGTTCACCATCCGGCTGGCGCTGGAAATGGGGGACATCAACGAGCGCGATGCCTCTAACTTTATGGTTTACAGCTTCGCCTGCTTCTTTATCGGCAAGTTTGTCGCCAACATTTTAATGACGCGCTTTAACCCAACCAAAGTGCTGATTATGTACTCGATTATTGGCGCCCTGTTCCTGGCGTATGTAGCGCTGGCACCGAGTTTTAGCGCGGTGTATGTGGCGGTTGCCGTCAGCATTCTGTTCGGGCCATGCTGGGCCACGATCTATGCCGGAACGCTGGATACGGTCGACAACGAACATACCGAAATGGCCGGCGCGGTGATCGTCATGGCGATTGTCGGCGCAGCGGTAGTGCCTGCGGTGCAGGGCTATGTGGCGGATATGCTGCATTCACTGCAACTCTCGTTCCTCGTTTCCATGCTGTGCTTTGTCTATGTCGGCGTCCATTTCTGGCGCGAGAGCAAAGTGCGTGGGGAACTTGCAAATGCCACGGCTTCTTAAGGAGACGATGATGGCGACACGTTTTGCTCTACAGCGTGAAGGGTTCACCCTTCAGCCGCAAATCTTGCTGGAAAACAGTGACTTTACCGTCAGCGCGTTTCGCTACCCGAGCGGTGTGGAAGCGGTGAAACTGGAAAACGATCGCGGTTATTTGTTAGTGCTGCCGTGGCTGGGGCAGATGATTTGGGATGTCCATTTCGATGGCCGCTCATTGACCATGCACAACATGTTCCGCCAACCGAAACCTGCGCAGCAGATTGTTGAAACCTACGGCTGCTTTGCCTTTCATTCCGGGTTACTGGCGAATGGTTGCCCGTCGTCCGAGGATACGCACGTCCTGCACGGTGAAATGGCTTGCGCGCCGATGGATGACGCGTGGCTGGAACTGGACGGTGAAACCTTGCGCCTGACGGGGCGCTATGAATATGTGATGGGTTTTGGCGATCACTACCTGGCGCAACCTGCGGTGGTGCTCCACAGCCACAGCGCATTGTTTGATATTGAGATGACGGTGACTAACCTGGCGTGTGCGCCAATGCCGCTTCAGTACATGTGCCATATGAATTACGCGTATGTACCGCAAGCGACGTTCAGCCAGAATCTGCCGGATGACGCGCTGACGTTGCGTGAATCGGTGCCCGCCCATGTTAAACCCACCGAGCAGTGGCTGGCGTTTAACCGCCGCTTGCAGCAGGGCGAAGCGAGCCTGAGCGCGCTGACGCAACCGGCGTTTTACGATCCGGAAATCGTCTTTTTCGCCGATTGTCTCGACCGTTATACCGATACGCCGGAGTTTCGTATGCACGGCCCGGACGGCGTGACCTGGCTAACGCGCTTCTCCAGCCGCGAGTTTAATTACGCCACCCGCTGGATCCTCTATAACGGCGATCAGCAAGTCGCGGCATTTGCCTTGCCCGCCACGTGCCGCCCGGAAGGGTTCCTCGCCGCCCAGCGCAATGGAAGCTTGCTGACGCTTGCACCTCAGGAAACGCGGCGTTTTCACGTCACCACCGGCGTTGAATAAACGCCGTGCTGGCTGGTTTCATACAGCAGCCCGCGCAGCCACTGCTGCGCCGGGTCGCGATGTGCGCGTTCATGCCAGGCCAGCGTTTTAGTAAATCCCGGGATCGGCAACGGCGCATCGCGCACGCACATCCCTGCACTCAGCCGGGCGAGGCGCTGCGGCACAACCGCAATCATATCGCTCACCGCTAAGAGCTCAGGCAGGATCAGGAAGTTGCTGACCGACATACCGACATGCCGCGTTTTGCCCAGCAGGGCAAGCGCGTCATCCGTTACGCCGCGAAAACGATCGCCATCCCATGACACCAGCGCATGTTCCAGCGCGCAAAAGCGTTCCAGCGTCAGCGTTTTCTTTGCGGCATCCGGGTGATCGGCGCGCATCATGCAGACAAAACGCTCCTCGAACAGCGCCCGGCTGCGTAGTTCAGGCGGCGTGCTGTAGGGCGTCATCAACGCTGCATCCACATCACCGCGCTCAAGCTGGCTCATTAGCTGCCTGGGCTCCACCGGCTCCACGCGCAGGCGAATGCCCGGCGCATGCTGTCTCAGCGCCGCAATAAACGGCACGATCACCACTTTTAGCGCGTAATCCGTTGCTGCCAGCGTCCAGGTGAGGGTGGCGGTATGCGGGTCAAACGTGCCGGGTTTCAGCAGCACATCAATATCGGCGAGGATCTGCTTCACGGGCGCTGCCAACGCCTGGGCGCGCGCCGTGGGGATCATGCCATGCGGCGCACGAATAAACAGCGGATCGGCGAAATAGTCGCGCAGGCGCGTCAGCATACCGCTCACCGCCGGTTGTGTCAGAGAAAGACGCGCGGCGGCGCGGGTCACATTGCGTTCATCCAGCAGCGCATCGAGGGTTTTCAACAGGTTAAGATCAAGGCTTCTGATATCGTTATTCATGATGGTGGCCAGGCTGGGCGATAAAAAAGATTATCGCACTAAGCGCTGTCCGTTGTGGGGGATTTCCCCGTATGATGAGCCTCTTTTTCGCCGCAGGAGTGATTATGATTTGGTTGATGTTGGCAACGCTGGTGGTGGTTTTTGTGATTGGTTTCAGGGTATTAACGTCTGATTCCCGCCGTGCGATACGCCGTCTCACCGACCGACTCAACATTCAGCCCGTGCCGGTGGAATCGATGATTGATCAGATGGGCAAAGCGGCGGGCAATGAGTTTCTCAGCTATCTGGTGCGCCCGGATGAAGCGCACCTGCAAAACGCCGCGCAGGTGTTATTAATCTGGCAGGTGTCGATTGTCGATAGCAGCGAGCAGAACCTGCTGTACTGGCACCGTATTGTGCAAAAAGCGCGGCTGGCTGCACCGATAACCGATGCACAAGTGCGCCTGGCGCTTGGTTTCCTGCGCGAACTGGAGCCGGACAAAGCGGAATTAAACAATTTTCAGATGCGCTATAACGCGCTGTTTATGCCCGAAGAGGGCGTGCACTGGCTGCACTGATATCACGCTGCGTGATGGTGATGATAAAAGATAACCATTAGATTTATAGCTTCCGGCTTTGCATAGTGACCTCCGTTAATCACTGGAGGTACACCATGACCCAATCCCTGACCCAAAGCGCCATTGTCTGGCCGCAAGATTACCTGCCTGGCACCACCGATAACTTTGCCTCTAACGAAATCATCGTTGCTGGTCTCACGGCGCAGGAGATCTGGGCGCAGCTCAATGACACGCGCTTGTGGTCGACCTACTACAACAATGCGCAGGATATCCGTTTTCACGACGCCAGCGGCCCGTTGCTCAGCGCCAATGCCCGTTTTCGCTTTACCACCTTTGGTTTTCCGGTTGAAGCGCAGGTGTGTGAATATGTGCCGCCCGCAAGCGGCCAGGCGGCGCGCATTGCGTGGTACGGCTGGGTAGAAGGCGATAAGCAATCGCGGCTTGATGCGATTCACGCCTGGTTATTTGAAGATTTACCCGGCGGGCGGGTGCGCATTCTGACTCAGGAGACGCAAACCGGTGTTCCGGCGCAGCAACTGGCGAGCACAGTGCCGAACCCGATGATCAATGCGCATCAGGTGTGGATTGTCGGCCTGGCAACGGCGGCACGGAAGGCGCGCGGCGAATAGATCGCTTCATGCTATAGAGTTGCCAAATTGTTAATTGCGTCACAGTTTATGAATGTTACACTGCGCGACTTTCACGAATAACAATTAAGCAGGTGACAAATGAGTGAGCAAACTGTGGCGCAATCTCCCGTGGATGCGGTTACCCGGCCAAACTGGTCTGCCGTTTTTGCCGTGGCGTTTTGTGTGGCGTGCTTGATCACCGTTGAATTTTTACCGGTCAGCCTGCTGACGCCAATGGCGCTGGATCTGGGTGTTTCCGAAGGGCTCGCCGGGCAAACCGTCACCGTGACGGCGTTTGTGGCGATGTTCGCCAGCCTGTTTATTACCAACATTATTCGTGCCACCGACCGCCGCTATGTGGTGATCGCCTTTGCGGTGCTGTTAACCCTCTCCTGCCTGCTGGTGTCGTTTTCCAATAGTTTTACCCTGCTGCTGTTGGGCCGCGCCTGCCTCGGGCTGGCGTTAGGCGGCTTCTGGGCGATGTCGGCGTCGCTGACCATGCGCCTGGTGCCAATGCGCACCGTGCCGAAAGCGCTGTCGGTGATTTTTGGCGCGGTGTCGATTGCGCTGGTGATTGCCGCGCCGCTGGGCAGTTTTTTAGGCGGCATTATCGGCTGGCGTAATGTGTTTAACGGCGCGGCGTTGATGGGCGCGGCCTGCATTATTTGGGTGTGGCTGGCGCTGCCGTCGCTGCCGGGAAAAACCGAGCACCACGAGAATATGTTTGGCCTGCTTAAACGCCCTGGCGTGGCGGCGGGGATGCTGGCGATTTTTATGGTCTTCGCCGGGCAGTTCTCCTTCTTTACCTATATTCGCCCGGTGTATATGAACCTTGCCGGGTTCAGCGTTGACGGCTTGACGCTGGTGCTGCTGAGCTTTGGTATCGCCAGTTTTGTCGCCACCTCTTTTTCATCGGTAGTGATGAAGCGTTCGGTGAAAATGGCGCTGGCGCTTGCCCCGCTGACGCTGGCGATTAGCGCGCTGGTGCTGATTTTGTGGGGCAGCGATAAAGCCGTGGCGGCGGGCGTTGCCATTGTCTGGGGGCTGGGCTTTGCGCTGGTGCCGGTGGGCTGGTCAACGTGGATCACGCGAACGCTTGCGGATCAGGCAGAAAAAGCCGGTTCGATTCAGGTGGCGATTATCCAGCTTGCCAACACCTGCGGCGCAGCGATTGGCGGTTTTGCCCTCGATCATTACGGCCTGCTGTCGCCGTTGATGCTTTCCGGCGGCCTGATGTTGCTGACCGCGCTGCTGGTGATGGCGAAAGTCAAAGTGAAAGCGTAAATACCGCCAACCGCCGGATGGCGCTGCGCTTATCCGGCCTACAAAACCGTGCAAATTGCACGAACCGTAGGCCCGATAAGGCAAGGCCGCCATCGGGCAAAATCACGCGGCGCGCATTTTGCGGCGCGAATCGAGCGAGATCAGCACCACTGACGAGACAATCAACAGCGTGCCTAACCAATCCGGCAGTGTGAACGCCACGCCGAGCAGCGCCACGGAAAGCAGGGCGCTGCTGAGCGGTTCGGCGCAGCTTAAAATGCTGGCTTTCGAGCCGCCAATCATCTGCGCGCCTTTCAAATACAAACTGAACGTCAGCGCCGTGCCGATCACGACCAGGTAGAAAAAGGCCATTAACAGGCGGCCATCGACTACAAAATCATTCCCCTGCCCGGCGAAAAACGGCGTTAACATCAGACCCGCCAGCAACATACTCCAGCCGACAATCGGCAACGTACCGTAACGGGCAATGAGCGCCGAAGGGTAAGTAGTATAAAACGCGGCGGAAAACGCCGAAACAATGCCCCAGAACAGCGCCTGTTGCGAAATAGACAGCGACGTCAGATTGCCATGCGTCACTAACAGGAATGTGCCAATAAGCGAGGTCAGGATCGCCGCCGTGACCGGCAGCGTGGGGCGGGCTTTTCGCACCAGCGCAAACCACGTGACGATAATCGTCGGCGAGAGAAATTGCAGCACTGTAGCGGTGGCCGCGTTGGATTGCTCAATCGTCATCAGGAAGCTGAGTTGCACCACCATTGCGCCAAACAGCGAGAAGAAGAGCAGGCTCAGCGCGTCTTTGCGGTTTTGCAGAATAGTGAAAACCTTGTCGCCATGAACAAACGAGAGCGTCAACAAAATCACGCCGGTGAACAGCAGCCGCGTCATGGTTAACCACGGCGACGAAATATGACTTTTCTCCATAATGTACTGGGCGCATACCCCGGAACTGCCCCATAACACCGCCGCCGCCAGTACGTATAGCATCCCTTTTTTTGTCGAACTCATCGCGAACCCATGCTTTTTATTTATCACCAGGTCGCGAAGCATAACATATGTGCAGGGGTTAACCGGAGGCGGCTGAGGGTGACCGCCTCCGGCTTTTTACCTTACCACCAGGCTTCCCACATCGCGCCGATGTTGAGGGAGTCCAGCGAGGTATCGTTGGTGCCGTTGACGCGCGCGGTGCGTTTGTTATCCACTTCGCCGCCGGTCACGTAGAAACGCAGCATCGGGCGGAACTCCGGTCCCATCGCAATCGAGATGTTCTGCGACAGGGTGGCTTTCCAGCCGTGGTTATCGCCGCCGTCATCATAATCTACGCGCTGATAACCCAGTTCCAGCCAGGTTGAGTGCACATCGTTCCACCAGTGCATCGGGCGAACAATCGCGCCGTAGTTGCGGCGGTTATCCGTTTTAATGGTGCTGTTGTCGTAATCATGGTAGGCGAGCAGATAGTCCACCTGAGTTTGTTGCGTGAACTTGTAGCTGCCTTCAAAGCTGGTGTAAATCGCCGTCAGATCGTCGGTTTTGTTAAATACGCTGTTATCTGAATTGTCAGAGTAGCGGGCGATCACTTTGTTAACGCCGTGGTCGTTGGTGTGGCTCAGCACCACGCCGCCCTGCCAGGCATGCAGGCGTTCATCGCGATCGACCGCTTTCGAATCGAAGCCGTAGTTGGCGTAAATTTCCAGATCGAGCGGCCCGACTTTCATACCGTGAACTTTCGAGGTCACCGCATAGTTGCCTTTATCGCCAACGTTGGAGCTGCCGGTACAGGTAATGCGCGACGGGTTGGATTCGTCTTCCATCACTTCCGGGCTACAGGATTCCACAGAGCCGACGGCGGCAACGTCAAACTGTACGCCGCCGATATCGAAGTTTTTCACCCCTGCGCCCTGGCCGTCGTGGTTCATCCAGAAGTAGTCGTTGATACCCTGTTGCGGACGCTGGTGGAAATCACGCCCCGCCCAGAAGTAAGCATTCGGGTTGGAAGCCAGCAGGTTAGTTACCCCGGCATAGGCTTTTTTCAGGTTAACTTCATCGCCCCAGTGATCGAACATCACGTTGATGTCCCAGATTGCGCCGTTGTCGCCTTTAAACGCTTTTGAGAGCTGGAATTCGCCGCCGTTGCCTTCGTTACCCAGACGACCAATCGCCGACGCGCCGTTGTACGACCCATCAACGCCAACGTATTTCTGATCGCCAGACTGGAAGTGCGCGCCGTAACGGGCGTAACCGCTGAACTTCACGCCGTAAGGAATTGCCATATCCGGCGTTTGCGCCGCGCTTTGTGGCTCGACCACCACATCGGCTTTTTGGTTTATTGCCGCATCCATTTTGGCCTGGCGCTCTGCCAGTGCTTTATCCACCGCTTTTGCCACGATGGCGTCAATTTGCTCTTGCGTAAATTCTTGTGCGAAGACGGATCCAGAGCAAAGCGTAGCCGCAACCGCCAGCGCCACTGGAAGTTTTTTATTTATCTTCATGGTTATCTCAATATAGTAAGTTGTTCTCAGACAATAACCTTCCGGCCCGTAACGGGCAGGCATATTGCCATCATCAAAACGAACTGCTTTATTTTATTAAGTTGGGTACAGATGTATTAAGATTTACCGTAATCAATTCTCCATTCAGTTACGCTGATAAAGCTGAATAATCTCCTCGGATAATTCACGGGCTAATAACGACGTCATTAAATGATCCTGCGCATGCACCATAATTAAGGTCATGGGCTGCCGGGCTTCACCGGCATCCTGTTCAATTAATTTGGTTTGCATCTGGTGCGCCTGACGCGCGTAGCCATCGGCTTCCTGTAACAACAGTTTTGCTTCTTCCATGTTGCCTTCGCGCGCCGAACGCAGCGCTTCAAAGCAGAGGCTGCGCGACTGACCGGCATTGACGATAATTTCCATTACCGCTTCTTCAAGTGCGACCATAATCTTCAATCCTGAGTAAAACCATTAGTTTCGGCGGTGGCAGCAAACCACTCTCCGCTTTTTTTAATGGTACGTTGTTGGGTTTCTAAATCTAATTGCACGAAACCGTAGCGGTTTTTATAGGCATTACACCATGACCAGTTATCAATAAATGTCCACATATGGTAGCCAAGACAATTGCAGCCTTCGCTTATTCCTTTATGCAGCCAGATAAGGTGATCGCGAACAAAATTAATGCGGTAGCTATCGTTAATTTGCCCGTTTTCAATAAACCGTTGTTCATTCTCAACGCCCATACCGTTTTCAGAAATAAAACAGCGTGGGTTGCCGTAATTCAGGCGCAGGTTGGTAATAATATCGTAAATACCCGGTTCGTAGATTTCCCACCCGCGATACGGGTTCATTTTCCGGCCTGGCATCTCGTAATAATCAAACAACCACTCTGGCATAAACGGCGAGTCGGGATTGACCGCGCTGTCCCGGCACTTTACCCGCCGCGGCTGGTAATAGTTGATGCCGAGCAGGTCGATTTTCCCTTCTGCAATCAGCGCAATATCGTCCGGCTGGCAGGCGGGCAACTGCTTATGTTCTTTCAGCAGCGCCACCAGATCAGCGGGATATTCGCCGCGCAGTACCGGGTCGAGAAAACTGCGGTTAAACAGCAAATCGGCACAGTGCGCCGCTTTCACATCCGCCGGGTGTTGCGAGCGCGGATAGGACGGCGTCAGGTTCAGCACAATGCCAATTTCACCGGGATGATGCCCGGCGCGAAACGCCCGTACCGCGCTGGCGTGGGCCAGCACTGTGTTGTAGGCCACCGTGGCGGCGCGTTTGAAATCCACCACGTTCGGGTAGTGGAAATCGTACAGATAACCGCCTTCGACTGGCACAATCGGCTCGTTAAAGGTGAACCAGTGGTGCACCCGGTCGCCGAATAATTCAAAACAGAGTTGTGCATAGCGGCTAAATGCCTGCACCACTTCCCGGCTTTCCCAGCCGCCTTTCTCCTGCATCACCATCGGCATATCGAAGTGAAACAGGGTAATAAACGGCGTAATGCCTTGCGCCAGCAGTTCGTCGATCACCTCGTTATAAAACGCCACCGCCTGCGGGTTCACCTCACCGGTGCCATCCGGGATCAGGCGCGCCCAGCTCAGCGAGGTGCGAAAACTGTTGTGCTTAAGCTGCTTTAACAGGGCGATATCCTGCCGCCAGTGTTGGTAAAACGTCGAGGTCGCCTGCGGCCCAACCTGCTGGTGAAAACGCCACGGCTGACGGGCAAACCAGGCATCCCATGTCGTTGCGCTTTTACCGCCCTGTTCGCTTTCCCCTTCGGTTTGCAGCGCAGAGCAGGCGCTGCCCCACCAGAAGTTTGCGGGAAATTCATATTTCATTACCGGCTCCTTTTAATTACTGCTGACGGTTCCCGCCATCGGGGCGCTGCTCTGCGCTTTTTGTTCTTCTGCTTTCATCAGTGAGTGCTCGTAAGCACGCAGGAATGGCAGGTACATCAGGGCGGACATCACCATACAAATCAGGCACATCACCACCGGGCTGAAGGCCCAGTTTGCGGCCCAGGACGCACCGATCGGCGCGGGCGTGGTCCACGGCGTCAGCGAAACGACTTGTGCCAGCAGGCCCATTTTGGTGGCGACGTAAGCCAGTACGGCGTTCACCAGCGGCACGCAGACAAACGGGATAAACAGCATCGGGTTCATGATGATCGGCGCGCCGAACAAAATAGGTTCGTTGATGTTAAAAAAGCTCGGCACCACGCCCATTTTGCCGATGGTACGCAGATGCGCGACGCGGCTGCGCAGCAGCAGGAAAGCCAGCGGAAGGGTGGAACCGACGCCGCCAATCAGCAAATAGTGATCCCAGAACCCTTGCAGATAAACATGCGGCAATGCTGCGCCCGCCGCCAGCGCGGCCTGGTTAGCTGAAAGGTTTGCCATCCAGAACGGGTTCATGATGCCGGTGACAATCAGCGAGCCGTGGATGCCGGCGAACCAGAAAATCTGGCACAGCAGCACAGAGAGCAGAATAGCTGGCAGGGAATCGGAAGCCGATACCAGCGGCTCCAGCAGGTGCATAATCGCCTGCGGCAGGATCATCCCCGTTTGCGCTTCAATAAACAGGTTCAGCGGATGCAGCGTGGCGATGATCACCAGCACCGGAATGAGGATTTCAAACGAGCGGGCCACGCCGGTCGGCACCTCTTTCGGCAGGCGAATGGTTATCTTGTGATCTTTCAGCCAGGCATAAACGCGCGACGAGTAGATGGCGGTGATAAGCGCGGTAAAAATGCCCTGACCCGAGAGATATTGGGTGGAGATTTTGCCATCAGCATAGGGTGCGGCGACCAGCAGGAACGCCATAAACGCCAGCAGCCCGGTCATTACCGGGTCGAGATTAAACTGGCGACCCAGACTTGCGCCAATCCCGACGGAGATAAAGAAGGTCATCACGCCCATGCTGAGGTTAAACGGCAGCATCAGTTGTTCGCGGTATTCAGTCGAGAAATCAAGCCACGCGCGGGCAAAACCGACGGTGGTGTCGGCGGAAAACGGCGGGAAGATAAACACCAGCATAAACGAGCCGATTATCATAAACGGCAGTGCGGCGGTAAAACCGTCGCGGATGGCGATAACGTACTTCTGCTGCCCAAGACGACCGGCCAGCGGCGTAATGGTTTGCTCTATAGTCGTAATCATTGATTGATAGAAGGAACTCATAAGAACACCTTTTTAATGCGCCGCTTCAATTAGCGACAAAGCATAGTCCAGTACCTCATTGCCACGTTGCATGCCGTAATCCATCGGGTCGATGGGTTGTACCGGAATGCCCTGAGCGGCGGCCTTTTCTGCCAGCGTTTTTAACATGTATTTAACTTGTGGACCGAGAAGCACGACCTGGTAACGCGGAAACTGCGTGTCAAATTCAGCTACGCCGTACGCGTCGATCTCAACCGGGATATCGCGCGCCTTCGCGGCTTCTTCCATTTTCCTGACCAGCAAACTGGTGGACATACCGGCCGAACAACACAACATGATCCTGAACATTGTTAACCGTCCTCGAAGTGTAAAAAGTTATTGCGGAGACGATTGGATATCATATGGAAACCGGTTTCCATTTGTTCTCCGTAGAAGTGTGATAGCTGTCAATATCTATGGTAAACAAGGCTGATTTATTGGATTTGCATCACGGATTTTAATGTTTTTATGCAAGCAAAAAGCGCCGTATGGAAAATCGGTTTCCATCAAAAAAGGAAAACGCTATACTCCCGGTGGTTATATATTCGCCATAGCTGTTGTGGGATTTTGCAGGCGCGGATGTGCGTCTGTCAGGGGAAAAAGATGTCAACAATCAACGATGTATCACGTTTAGCTGGGGTGTCAAAAGCCACAGTCTCACGGGTGTTGAGTGGTTCGCGCGGCGTCAAGGAAGCCAGTCGTCTCGCGGTACTGAAAGCGGTCGAAGAGCTGAATTATCGGCCCAATGTTATCGCGCAGTCATTGCTCAGCCAGTCGACAGGCTGCATCGGCGTTATCTGCGCCCAGGAAAATATCAACCAAACCACTGGCTACCTTTACGCGCTGGAAAAACATTTAAGTCTGAATCAGAAACATTTACTGCTGCGTTTCGCCAATAACAAAGCGGAGGTGATGAGTGCGCTGGACGAACTCACCTGCGGGCTGTGCGACGATGTGCTGATTATCGGCGCGCGTTTCCCGCTCATCATTGATGACGAGAATGTGATTCTGGTGGATTGTGTCGAGTCCGCCGACGGCACGCCCAACAGCATTCAATTCGATCGCGCTTTTGCCGCCGAAACCGCCTGTAACTACCTGATTAGCCAGAGCCGCCGACAGATTGCGCTGATCCACCCGCGCAATGCCGCTGCCGATCACGTGCTGCACGGCTATAAGCTGGCGCTGGAAAACAACTTTCTGCCATTTAACCGCAACCTGGTGTTTATGGATGATACGTCGTCTTCTGTGGCGCTCCAGGTGCTGCTCAATAACGCAACGACGTTGAATTTCAATGCGTTGCTGGTGGCCGACGAGCAAGAAGCGCAGCGGGTTATTCCGCAGTTGCAGGCGTTTAATAAATCGGTGCCGGGCGACATTATGGTCTTCAGCCTTGCGGGTTCATTACATTTGCCCGGTATTCCCACCATTCCGGCAATTGAATATTCCATGGATGCAATGGCCGCACGCATTGTGGCGTGGCTGAATGAGAAAACCCAAAGCGTATTGGGAACGTATCGCGTGCGCGGGGATTTGATTATTCCCGAAATGCGGAAACGGTAAAGCCTCCGCAAGGAGTGATGCCAGCCAGTTAAGCAACTGACTGGCATTTTTTCTTATCCGGTTTCGGGTATTAAAAACATTGAACGGTATGGATCATCCTTGCTGAACGTCGTGCTCGGGCTGGGTAATCGGTTCTGGGGTGTGCTGGGAATTACGCTTGGCGTCTCTTTGTTGCTTATTGCGCTTCTCGCCTTTGCTGTCGGGAACAATATCTTCTCCACCTGTCTCATTACACGGTAAATTACATTACCCGCATTCTGTGTCATAACAAAAATGGCAAAACGGGCACGCAGCGCAGTGGCTTTCCCCCTTATTACAATGAGTTTCATATATATGTTTTAAATGATTATTATCCTGGTTTGCTTCCCCCACACTTAATCCCCTAATCAGTTCGCGAGAAGATATCGATAGCGCTATTCTCTGTGCAAGCTGCGCTTTATAAGCGTAAATCGTTTTGTTTTGTAAATTAATGAGTCCCGCAATCTTCTGCACTGATAACCCCGAAATAAGCAACCTTAATGTATTGATCTCATTTGTCGTGGCGCCAAGCAAATACAGCCTGTGATAAATATTACCCTGCATCGCCTTATACAACGCTTTCCTATGATGCATAAGATTCATTATCCGGGGGCGCATAACACCTGGGGATAAACACGCCGGTGAACGCTCAACGCGCAGTGCATCATCTATCTCTTCTTTCGTCATCGATATTAATTTTTCGTGTGTCAGACATTTCTTTTCCTCGAAATAAAAATCAGCAACTACTTTATCATTAAGATAAATTTTTCTGGCGGTAAAGAAAGCCGATCTTAATCGGGAGGTGGCGGCGATAGCCGCAATCAACAGGATTTTACGATGCGGTGAGGCATCAACAATTAGCGGAAGAGAAGGGTTGCTCTGTAACGCCTCTAAGAGTTTTTGCTCATCCTGATATATTTGCGTAATAAGATGATCCTGCTTTTCGAGAAAGGCTGTGATAGCAAAAAGCGCAGGCCATGAATAACCAAATACGATAAATCTCGCAGACATTACAAAATCTCCCTTTATGTATACCTGCAATTTAGATGATTGTTCTACTTTCAACTCCTGAAAGAAATAGGTTGTGCTGGTTAATAAGTCATTTATCTGAAAGCTAAGATTGTTCTGCCATTATGTTTTCTTGTCTGTAAATAGTTTCACAGCATACAAAATCAACAAGGAAGCAGCTAATTTTATTTTGCCTGGCTGATATTCGCTTGCTAAGCCATTGTTACACTCCCCCACTGGTCAGCCAGGCGCTAACCGGTGGGTACCTATATCGATCTTTCATATGAGGTTATTACGAAAATGCTTATACTTTTCTATCTCTCACTGTTCATACTTCCTTTTTCAGCTTTTTGCTAATCCGTGTGCTTATAATTTCCATTAAATGAGACACTCCTTACCAAATCGCAATATAAAATTTTACGTAATGGCATGTCTCTCATGCGCACACTCACAAAAGCAGCGGCAATCCTGCCGCTGCTTATTCCCTGGATGATATTCTCACCCACCGTCGTGGCGCGGTGGATAAGATTTAGCCCGATTTCGCCGTGCTCCCGCAGGCTGTTCTATGCTTAACAATCCTGTCTGAATGTTATAGGGAGCACGGTACATGAGAGCACTTACTTATCACGGCGCACATAAAGTCAGTGTCGATAACCGACCCGATCCGGTTATCGAAGCTTCAGATGATATTATTCTTCGCGTGACCGCAACGGCGATTTGCGGTTCGGATCTGCACCTCTACCACGGCAAAATTCCCGGGACGAATCATGGCGATATCTTCGGTCACGAGTTTATGGGCGAAGTGGTGGAAACCGGGGCGGGCGTTCACGCGGTCAGCAAAGGCGATCGGGTGGTTATCCCTTTTGTGATTGCCTGCGGTGAGTGTTTTTTCTGCAAACTTCACCAATATTCTGCCTGTTCGGAAACCAACAGCGGCAAAGGCGCAGCCCTCAATCGCAAAGGTATTACGCCACCGGCGGCGCTGTTCGGCTATAGCGATCTGTATGGCGGCATTCCGGGCGGCCAGGCGGAATATGTCCGCGTGCCAAAAGCCAATACCGGGCCATTTAAAGTCCCTGACACGCTGTCCGACGAAAAAGTGCTGTTTCTCTCCGATATCCTCCCCACAGCGTGGCAGGCGGTAAAAAACGCCGAAGTGAAACAGGGCTCAAGCGTGGCGATTTACGGTGCGGGGCCGGTGGGGCTTCTCACTGCGGCCTGCGCTCGCCTGGAAGGGGCGGAACAGATCTTTATGATTGATGACAGCGACTATCGGCTGGCGTTTGCCCGCGATCGCTATGGCGTTATTCCCATCAACTTTGACAAAAACGATGACCCCGCCGAGTGGATAATCGAAAACACCCCAGGCCATCGCGGTGTCGATGCAGTGATTGATGCCGTAGGCTTTGAAGCCAAAGGCAGCACCACTGAAACTGTGCTCAGCACCCTGAAAATCGAAGGCAGCAGCGGAAAAGTGTTGCGCCAGGCCATCGCCGCGGTGCGTCGTGGCGGTATTGTCAGCGTGCCGGGCGTGTATGCCGGGTTTATCCATGCCTTTATGTTTGGCGATGCCTTTGACAAAGGGCTGACCTTTAAAATGGGCCAGACACATGTGCAAGCGTTTTTGCCAGACTTGCTGCCGCTCATCGAATCCGGTCATCTCAAACCGGAAGAGATTGTCACCCACCATTTACCGCTGGAAGAAGCTGCCCGTGGCTATGACATCTTTGATAAACATGCCGAAGATTGCCGCAAAGTGATCCTCGTGCCGGGTCTCAGCACGGCAAAAGCGACGATTTAAGGCGTGGAAATGCCCGGTGCGCCGGGCTTCCAACGTTGTTAGATAAAGGTAAAAATTTCGTCGCGCGGCAGGCGGGATTTTGGCAGCGCGGCGTTGAAGTCTTTTTCGCTGCGCACGCCGAGTGACACCAGCATCACGCTGGTCAGCCCTTTTTCACGCAGGCCCAGGGACAGATCCAGCGCGCGCTGGTCAATGCCTTCCATTGGCGTGGCGTCAATGCCGAGCATTGCCGCACCCAGCAGCAGGCCGCCGAGCGCCAGGTAAACCTGTTTTTCCATCCACTGCGGCAGGTCGCGCTGCTCATAGCGATGCAGATCAACATAGGAGCGGCGGCTCTTGTCCTGGCCTGCTTTCGCGCCATCGGCCACAAAACGGCCATCTTTCTCTTCCTGCGCCAGCACTTTTTGCAGATGCTGCTCATCCAGATCGCTACGCATGCAGAACGCAATCACATGGGACGCGTTCAAAATTTTGGGTTCGTTATAGGCGAAGGCGCTGGTGGCGGCTTTTGCCATTGCTGCGCGGCCTTCTGCGCTGGAGGCAACCACAAAGTGCCACGGCTGCGAGTTAACAGAAGAGGGGCTGTTTTGCAGCACGTTTAGCAGCGTGTCGATTTTATCCTGCGGCACGGTCTGGCCGGGTTCATAGGCTTTCACGGTATGGCGGGCAATAACGGCATCATCAAGGGTCATCGTCTTTCTCCTGGCGCAAAATTGAAAAATGCGGGGCGTACCGTCCCGTAGAGTGTGTCGAGGATAAACGCAAAACATAACAAGATAAATCAGCGTAAACAGGCAACACTTTCACTCATTGAGTGAAAATGCTGTTTGCCTGCGCGGCGTTTTCTGGCACTTTTTTCTGGCACAACAGATCCACTCTTTTTATTGGCCTTCGGAGAAACCATGATTCGGCTGGAAGATGTCACGCTGTTCGTTCGCTCGGCGGCACTGGGCAGTTTTTCAAACGCCGCGCGCGAAGCGGGGCTGCTGCCGGGGCAGGTCAGCGCGGCGGTTCACCGGCTGGAGCGGGATCTCGATAAGCGCCTGTTTGTACGCTCGACGCGCAGTTTGCGCCTCACCGCCGAGGGGGAAAAATACCTGCCTTTTGCCCAGGAGATGCTGGAGGTGGTGCATGCCGGTGCGGAAAGCCTGCACAGTGGCGATAACGAACCGCAGGGCGAACTGCGCGTGGCGATGCCTTCCGACCTGGGCCGCAACGTTTTGTTGCCGCTGATTGGTCGTTTTTGCGAGCACTACCCGAAAGTGTCGCTGCGCCTGTCTTTGTCCGATCAAATCAGTGATGTGTTTCGTGACCCGGTGGATATCGCTATTCGTTACGGGGTGCTGGATAACAACAGCTATGTAGCGCTACCGCTCGCTGAGGATAACCGCCGCGTACTTGCCGCGTCGCCCGGCTATCTGGCGAAACATGGCAGGCCGCAAACGCTGGATGAAGTGGTGAATCACCACTGTTTGCTGTTCACCATGAACAGCCAGGTGTACGACAAATGGATCTTCCCGGAAAACGGCATGCGCCGTCAGCTCATTGTTAAAAGCCGGATGCTGTGCGATGACGCAGATGTCGCCCGGCGCTGGGCGGTTGAGGGGATGGGCATTGTCTATAAATCCTGGATCGATATCAGCGCCGATGTACTGGCCGGGCGGCTGGACGTACTGCTGCCGCAACATCCCGGCGAGGCCGCGCCGCTGAACCTGATTTGCCCGCATCGCAAGCAGTTTTCGCCTGCCATCCGCCATCTTCACCGCGTCCTGCGCGAACACTTACAGCCTGTGACCGCGCTGCTGCAAAGTCATCCGGCGTTTAAACCGCACGGATGACCAAAATATGTACGCGTTTACGCGCCAGGCTTAAGGTTTGTCCTACAGGAGGAAGTGGCAATGGCTTTACGTTCATTAGGCACCACGGGTTTACAGATCCCATCCCTCGTTTTTGGCGGTAATGTTTTTGGCTGGACCGTCGATGAAAAACAGAGCTTCAGTTTACTGGACGCCTTGCTGGAAAAAGGCTTCACCGCCATTGATACGGCGGATGTCTATTCGGCGTGGGCGCCGGGTAATAAAGGCGGTGAATCGGAAACGATTATTGGTAAATGGCTGGCTGCGCACCCCGGTAACCGTGAAAAGATCACCCTGTTCACGAAAGTAGGCGCCGATCTGGGCGAACCGGGTAAAAAAGGGCTTTCTGCGCGCTGGATAGAGCAGGCGGTTGACGACTCGCTGCGTCGCCTGCAAACGGATTATATCGATCTCTATTTCTCGCACTGGCCGGATAGCGAAACGCCGTATGATGAAACCCTCGGCGCATATGAAAAATTGCTGAAAGCCGGGAAAATCCGCGCGGTTGGCGCATCCAATCTTAATGCTGAACAACTGGCGGAATCGCTGAAAGTGGCGGACGCAAAAGGGCTGCCTCGCTACCAGGTGCTGCAACCGGAATATAATCTCTACGATCGCGCAAGCTTTGAGGGCGCGTTGCAGGATTTAACGGTGCGGGAAAATATCGGCGTGGTGACTTATTACAGCCTGGCGTCCGGGTTTCTGTCCGGCAAATACCGCAGCGAGAACGATCTTGACCAGAGCCAGCGCGGCCAGGGAATCGCCAAATACCTGAACCCGCGCGGTTTCGCCATTCTTGATGCGCTGGATAGCGTTGCAGCGAACCATAATGTGAAACCCGCCGAAGTCGCGCTGGCCTGGCTTATCCATCAACCGGGCGTTACCGCCCCGATCGCCAGCGCCACCAAACTCGCCCATATCGACAGCTTTGTCACCGCCGTATCGTTAACACTCTCTACAGACGAGATTGCCGCGCTGAATAAAGCGGGCGCGTAAGTTCTGAGATGCCCGGGGGATACTTCGGGCTCTTTTTATGTTAGATACTCGTTTTTTGAATGTTGCCAATTAAAAGGCGAGACATTCGCGGTAAATTAACCAATAACTATTTATCAATGGATATGTGAGAAAAAATGAAAAGGATGAATCAGCATAAGTACCATCAGCCGAGGGTTTTTCGCCTCTCATCAACAGTTGGAGAGTGTGGTTTTAATGATCCTGGTGATGTTAAAGCGCTTCAGATTCAAATTAAAAACGCAGGATACTCGCAAGGTACGGGACGTATCATCAATACTGATGGTCAATGCATAGCAGATACGTTAGAAGCGATACGCTGGTTCCAGAGATTGGTAGGTATGCCTGCTTCAGGGCTTGTTTACCCTACTGACATGTGGTTTATGGAAGCGCTAGAGAATGCAACTTCTATGCGTTGGCGTGAAAGACACACTGGTGGACCTTTGCAAGTACAAGAAGGCCAGCTAACTTTTGACTATGAAGGTGTTGATTATATAACTGCTGTTGAACCTTTTCGGCAGCCAGCCCGCATGCCATGGTTTTCGCGTATCTTGCATCACCCATCTTCCGACTCAGGTGTAACTCTCGGACGAGGCTATGATATGAAAAAACGTAGCGCCGGTAGTATCTTATATATGCTCCGATAATCGGGTATTGAGGAATATAAAGCTCAGATATGCGCTAAAGCCGCCTATTTGCAAGGAAGGCAGGCCGATGTTTTTATTAGCGTTTATGGTCCCCTGGTTGGTGAGATTACACATCAACAACAAATACGTCTTTTTGATTTTTCATATCGTGAGAAAAAAGATTATGCCAAAGGAGTATATAGTCGAAATAGTGCCAATTTGCCGAAAGCATTAACCTGGGATCAGGTGGATATAAAAATAAGAGATGTATTTGTTGATACGATTTTTCAGGGAAACCAGACGGCCCGGGCTATGGTGAAAATTATGGCTGAGAACGGTACACGAAAAGATATTATTGATTACCTTAAAAACGATTTATTTCAATCGCGGGATCCTCAGCGCTTATCACTAAGGTTAAATTATTTAAGATGAAAACGATTACTTTAATAGCATCGTTACTATTTTTTGGAAATAGTGCATTTGCGGCAACCAAAAGCATAACCGAAAACAAAGATGTTTCGCATTGCGCAAAAGTATATGGCGAGAGTGATGACGAATGCCTGGGCGATCTCAATGAAAAATCTGAGAAAGAGCTAAATGATAGTTTTAACAATAAGTTAAAAGAAATTACCTCGCATGATTATACCCGCTGGTGGAGAGGCACCCAAGAGCAGAAAGACCGCATGCTGGCAACCTATAAACAGAATCAGAAAGAGTGGATTCAATATAGAAATGGTTATTGCGAACTGGTTAGTACGCAGGCTATGGGAACCCATGCATTTGGTGAAGATATGTTAGGTTGCATATTAAATATGAATAAGTTACGGATCGAACAGATTAATATGATCAAGCCGTAACATCTCTTTATCACCTACAACGCCCGGTGGCGCTGCGCTTACCGGGCCTACAAACGTCGTAGGCCGGATGGCGGTTGCGCTTACAATTCTTGTTTGGTAGGGCGAAAGAGGATTTCGTTGATATCCACATCGTCCGGCTGGCTGATAGCAAACAGCACCGTGCTGGCGAACGAATCAGCAGAGATGGCGTTTTCCTCGTAGAATTTTTTGATGCCTGCCGCCATTTCCGGCTCGGTCACGCTCTCCGCCAGCTCGCTCTGAACCGCACCTGGGGAAATGATAGTGGTGCGGATATTGTACGGTTTCACTTCCTGGCGCAGCCCTTCGCTAATTACCCGCACCGCCGTTTTGGTGGCGGCATAGACCGCGCTACCGGGGCGCACTTTATGCCCGGCCACTGACGAAGTATTGATGATATGCCCGGACTTTTGCTGCTGCATATAAGGCAGCGCGGCGGCGATGCCGTACAGCACCCCTTTCAGGTTGACGTCGATCATCGCGTTCCAGTCGGCAAGGCGACGTTTATCCAGCAGGGAATGTGGCATTAACCCGGCGTTATTCACGATAACGTCAATACGGCCATGGAGTTTAACCGCGCGATCGACCAGCGCCTGAACCTGTTCGGCGTCGGTAACATCCGTCTGCACTGCTGCTTCGGCAGGCAGATTTAGCTCCTGCGCCAGTTGCGTCAGCCGGTCAACACGGCGCGCGCCAAGCACGACTTTCGCGCCTTCCTCTGCCAGCCGCCGGGCAAGCGCGGCACCCAGGCCGCTGCTGGCACCGGTAATGACAACGACTTTATTCTCGACATTCTTCATCATGCCTCCTGATTAACCACGATATTGCTCGTCGGTGACGTGCTCAAGCCAGGTCACCGGGCTGCCGTTGAGGGATTCGGCAATGGCGATATGCGTCATTGCGGTTTCTGCTGTGGCACCGTGCCAGTGTTTAATATCTTCCGGGATCCAGACGATATCGCCCTGGTTCATCTCCTGCACCGGCTCGCCTTCGCACTGGATCCAGCCTTTGCCGTGGGTGACGATCAATGTCTGCCCGAGCGGATGGGTGTGCCATGCGGTACGCGCGCCGGGTTCAAACGTTACGGTGGCGCCGCCGACACGCGCGGGCTCGTCTGCTTTAAATGGCGCGTCAATACGCACCCGGCCGGTGAAATACTCTGCTGGCCCCTGCGCCGAGGGAACTGATGCACTGCGGATGATTTTCATGCTGTTCTCCATTCTTTGAACACGTCTCTAAAGCGTAGCTGCTGTTAATTAAGCAATCTTAATCCCCGCCAGACATCCGCACTATTGGCCTAAATCAGCATGATCTTATGAATACTGCTCATTAATGGCGACGCCACACCATCGCCGCGCTGGCTACGGCGAACAGCGCCATAATCCATGCCATTGTCCACGGCGTGCCGTCGCGAAACCAGGTCAGCAACAACGAAGAGATAATGCCGCTGCCATATTGCAGGGAGCCGATCAGCGCCGAGGCCGAACCCGCAAATGCAGGCACCGTATCGAGTGCGGCGGCGGTGGACGTGGCGGCGATAATGCCGTTCATCGAGAAAAAGAGGAACACGGTGACCATCACGGCGACAATGCCGCCAATCTGCATTTTTACCAACAGCGCCAACACGACGCCCGCAACGGCGGCAAGTGACACGGCGATTTTCAGTAGCTTATCCAGCGGATGGCGCTGCACCAGCCGCCGGTTTACCGCGCTCATGCCCATCAAACCGACAATATTTAGTGCAAATAGCCAGCCGAAATATTGCGGCTCCACACCGTAATAACCGATATAAACGAACGGCGAACCGGTCACAAACGCATAAGCAGAGACATAGAAAAAGGTGACACACAGCGTATAACGCATAAACGCGCGGTTACGCAGCAGGGTAAAGTAGTTGCGAAACACCCCCGGCAGCGAAGCTTTAACACGTTTCTCTGTGGGCAGAGTTTCCGGTAGCGCAAAAAGAGAAATAAACATCAGCCCGCCAATCACCACCAGCAGCCAGAAGATCGCGTGCCAGGTGGTGATTTTGATGATTTGCCCGCCCGCCAGCGGCCCGACGATGGGCGCTATCGCCATAATAATGGTCAGTGTGGAGAGCATCTGCGCCGCGCGGGTGCGAACAAACAGATCGCGGATCATCGCCCGCGCCAGCATCGGCCCGGTGCAGGCTCCAAAGGCCTGGAACACGCGCCAGAACACCATCTGATGGATTTCTGTTGATAGCGCACAGCCCGCAGAGCCGATAACAAACAGCACCATGCCGATAAACAGCGGTGTGCGGCGGCCAATGGCATCACTGACTGGCCCCCATACCAGTTGCGCCAGCGCAAACCCCATCAAAAAACCGGTGATAGTGAGTTCGATATCGCCTTGCAGTTCACGCGCCATCAGCGGCATGGCGGGCAGGTAAATATCCGTCGACAGGGAAGTAAAGGCCATCAGCGCGCTGAGGATCGCGAGAAACAGCGGCCCGTGAAGCTTAGTAGACATAAGATCCTGATTAAGTAACGAAGAGGGGAGCCGACAAAGCGGAACGTTATCTTAAGCAGGGCGACACAAACGATAACGCCATTAAATCATAATGACGTTATGAGCCGGGTTCATGAGTGGCGTTCGCTTTCCTGCAAGCGCATCAAACAGCCAGATGTTGTTTAGTCGGAAATGCCGTTGGCTGCATTATGTGAAGCAGGCAACGAACTGATCGCCGGGTTAGCACGTATGATGCCGGGCTGTCGTAGCGAAAAAACAGTGCTCAGACTGGATCAATGAGGGGGAAAAAATGGATTTCACAGGGTTAAGCGCGTTTGCGCTGACGCCGCTTCTCGATGACCGCCTGGATGAGGCGGCCTATGTCAGGTTAATTGAAAAGCTCCGCATAGCCGGGGTGGATTCAATCGGCGCGCTGGGTTCGACGGGGTGTTATCCCTATTTCAGCCGTAGTGAACGTGCCAACGCGTTACGTCTGGCGACGGAACATTCTGGCGCGGTGCCGGTTATCGCCGGGATTGGCGCGTTGCGCACCCGCGATGTGCTGTGGCTGGCGGAAGATGCGCAGAAAGCGGGGGTCAGCGCCGTGCTGCTGGCACCGGTTTCTTATCATGCGTTAACCGAAGAGGAAGTGTTTAACCTGTTCGACGCGGTGACCCGCGAACTGTCGGTGCCGCTGTGCGTTTACGATAATCCCGCCACTACGCACTTCTCCTTTAGCGATGCGCTGATTGCCCGCATCGCGCAATTACCCAATATTGGTTCGATTAAAATTCCCCCGGTCGCCGCTGAGCTTGCCCCGCAGCGGGTGGCAAAACTGCGCGCGGAGATACCGGAACATATTCGGCTGGGTATCAGCGGCGATGCCAGCGCGGTCGAAGGGCTGAGCGCCGGGTGCAGCGTGTGGTATTCGGTCACGGGCGGCTTGTTTCCGCAAGCCGCGCTGGCGATTTCCCGAGCGGCGATGGCGGGTGATATGGCGCAGGCGCGGGCGCAATCAGATGCGCTGCAACCTCTGTGGGATCTGTTTAAACGCTACGGCGGCAGTTTGCGCGTGATTGCCACCGCAGCAGAGCTGCTCGGGGCCGTGGCCGCGCCGTGTTTACCGCCGCCATTACAGACGCTGCAAGGCGATGCGCGCCGCGATGTTGCGCAAGTCATTGAGAAATTGCGGTTAGCGGTTTGATCTTTTTGTCGGAGGGCGGCTGCGGGTTCGGTGGTTTTGTAGGCCGGATAAGCGTTTATAGCGCCATCCGGCAACAATGCGATGCTTATGTCCCCAACCGCTTCGCCACGAAGCGTGAGATCGCCGGGCCGGTTATCAGCACCACAATAAAGCGCCCGGTTTGCATCGCCATCACAAACGAAATATCCACATGGCTTGATGACGCAATAATCGCCACTGTATCGGCTCCGCCGGGGCTGGTGGCGAGGTAAGCGGTGAGCGGGTCAATGCCCGCGAATTTCACCAATAAGAAGGCAAAGCCGCAGCACACGGCAACCAGCGTCAGAACGGAAAGCAGCACGCGTGGTAGGGCGCGGGCGGCGTACAGCACAATCTCGCGCGTAAAACGCAGTCCGATACTCCAGCCGATAATCGCGTAAGAAATGGCGAGCAGCCACGGCGGCAATTCCAGCGTCAGCCAGCCGCTATCTTCAACGATTATCCCCAGCGCCAGCGTGATAAGCATCGGCCCGGACGGCATTTTTACTCGCCGGGCAATCACATAGCCTGCGGCAATCACCAGCAGCGTTCCGGCAAAAGGCAACCAGCGCAGCGGGCCGAAAAGGGTGAACGTCGCCACTGCGTGATCCGCGCTCTCGGCACCCATCCACATGCGGGTGACCAGCACCGCGACTAATGCGACGATCATCACCCGCAAATACTGCATAAAAGCGACCAGCCGCACGTCTGCGCCAAAACTCTCGGCCATAATCGTCATCGCTGCCGCCGCACCTGGCGACGATCCCCAAATCGCCGTTGAGCCGGGAAATACCTGCAACTTTGCCATGATCCAGCCGAGGATGGCGCTGGCGAAAATCACCGAGATAATACAAAGGATAAAAACCGGCCAGTCGGCGGCGATGCGGCCAAACACCGAGGGCGGAATGGCATGGGCAATCATTGCGCCCACTACCGCCTGCGCGGCGCTAAAGCTGTTTTTACTGACGGTGACCGGGCGTTTGCCGATGGCAAGAAGAATGCCGGAGAACATCGGGCCAAGTAGCAGGGCGGCAGGAAGATGAACGAATTCCATCAGTGCCACTAAC
The DNA here is from genome assembly GCA_030704225.1 of Kosakonia sp. H02. Taxonomy (NCBI): domain Bacteria; kingdom Pseudomonadati; phylum Pseudomonadota; class Gammaproteobacteria; order Enterobacterales; family Enterobacteriaceae; genus Kosakonia; species Kosakonia styphnolobii. Next base: position 1,379,116 of record CP131915.1, on the reverse strand, counting down.
ATCAACGACAGCGCGATAAGCTGTAACCAGTTACGCAATGTGGGCGTGAGTGTCGCCATTAGCGGCACTCCTGTTGCGCCGCCGCGACGACGCGAAAATCAATGAACAACATAACGCTTCCCGCAAAATAAAAAGTTGAAAAGCAACGTGTCGTTATCGACTGTAAGCGCTCCGTCGCTATCCTGCAAATGCTGGTCAGGTTTTTTTGTGCCAAAAAAGCAATAGTCTATTGCCTTTATTGCTATTTATTCAATATTACTCAGCGCTTATCCTGCTTCCCATCAGGTTGTTAAACACAACCACACTGACCGAATCAAGAAAGGATAAGCAACCATGTTATTCGATAAATACTCTCTGAATGCGCTCGCGCTTAATAACCGTATCGTGATGCCGCCGATGACGCGTTCCCGTGCCGGAGCCGGTGATGTGGCGACGGATATGATGGCGGATTACTACGCACAACGTGCCAGCGCGGGTCTTATCATCAGCGAAGGTACGCAAATCAGCAAGCAGGGTCAGGGTTATGCCTGGACGCCGGGTATTTATACCGAGGCGCAGGTTGCGGGCTGGAAAAAAGTGACCGACGCGGTACATAACGCTGGCGGGAAAATCTTTGCACAACTGTGGCATGTGGGACGTGTTTCTCACACTGTATTGCAGCCGGGTAATGCGGCTCCGGTTTCTTCCTCCGCCATTCAGGCTGAAGGCGTAAAAGTGTTTGTCGATGTAGAAGGTCGTGGGCCGGAGAACGGCGTCGGCGATATGGTTCAGCACACTATGCCGCGTGCGCTGACGCTCGATGAAATCCCCGCTATCGTCAACGACTATGCACAAGCTGCGCGTAACGCAATTGCTGCGGGTTTCGATGGCATCGAACTGCATGGTGCCAATGGTTATCTGATTAATCAGTTTATTGATTCCCAATCTAATTTGCGTGATGACCAATACGGCGGCGCGCTGCAAAACCGTCTGCGCTTTATGAAAGAAGTCGTGGGAGCGGTATCGGCGGCGATTGGCAAGGAGCGCGTCGGTATTCGCCTTGCTCCGCTGACCACGCTGATGGGTTCGCGCGACGATACGCCAGAGGCGACTTACCTGGCAGCAGCAAGCGTGCTAAATGAGATTGGCATTGCCTATATTCATATCGCGGAAGCTGACTGGGATGACGCACCGGTAATGCCAGCAGCGTTTAAAGAAGCGCTGCGTATTATTTTCCACGGTACGCTGATTTATTCAGGAAAATATACACCGGAACGCGCCGAAGAAGCGCTGGCAAAAGGCTGGGCAGACCTGATTGGTTTTGGCCGCCCGTTTATCGCCAACCCGGATTTGCCGCACCGCCTGGCAAACAATCTGCCGTTGAATGAGCCTGTCCGGGAGAAATTCTTCGGCGGCGGTGCAGAAGGGTATCTTGACTATCCGGCGCTACAAGCTTGATAACGCAGTGCAGAAAGGGGGGATTTCCCCCTTTTTTCATTGGTCGCTAACAATGCCAGTCACGTTGTCTCTCGCGGCCATAATGCAATCCACAACATGTTGCATCAATTCCGGGGTCAGATGCGTATTCATAATATAGATTTTCAACGCAAAGACCGTGGCATCTGCATCGCTCGCGTCGCGGTTATATTCCGTGACGCAAAAGCCGGTGGTGAAACTCATATACGGCGTGTACTTGCCGTTAATTTTCTTGCCCGCCCGAAACCACTCGTACAGTTTATTGCCAATATCCAGTGTCAATTGGTTGTGTGCCAGAAGTTGCGGCTTATATGCCGGATCGCATAGCTCATGCTGATATTGTTGCTCTGCTTCAACTCCCTGTGGATAAACCCGGAACAGAGTAACTAACCCGTGATCGTGCGTATTGACGCAGACGCTGGTGCTCTCCGCTTTCAGCACGTTACGCAACGTGTGATGGTTTTCCATAATCGTGCCAAGAATGGCCTGAAAACCCTCATAACCGAAGTATTTCATCGTTGCCCAGCCCGCTAGCGCTCCGGTCGCCGAGCGCGACGCTTCCAGCGTGTAATCAAGCGGATTGTACGGCGTTCGGGATTGCAGATAAGCCGAACCGGGACGCTGGTGAAGGGTTTCAAACTCTTCGGCATTGCGGTAGGCAAAAAAGCTACTGATATAGGGCGCAAAGCCCGCTTTGTGAAAATCAATGCCAATTGCATCGGCGTATTTCATATCCTGCAAAGCCCGGCAGTTGCTTTCCAGAATCGGTAACAGTGTATCGGTAAATTGCAGTGGGTTGCGGGCAAAGTCATATTTCTGAAATGCCAGCCATGACCAGCTGGTTACTGCATCGCAATAGAGCAGCGCTTTGCCATACGGGGCACCGTTGGGATAACGGTCTAACAAACGGCGAACACCAGCAACAGGATCGAAGGCATTAGCATCGGTCGTTCCCATGGTGCAGACAACCGACGCGACAGGGATATTTTGCGCTTGCAGGGACTGAAGCACCGATTCCAGATCGTTAAGATCCATCGCATTGGTATTTGGATCGGTTTTGACGCGAATAACGTTGTTCATTCCCAGGCCTGCCCAGTCCGTGCTGTTCAGCATGGAGTAATGTGCTTGCTGAGAGCAGATGACTTTAGCATCGGTACGTACACCACCGGTGCGGGACTGGGGCAAAACACGCGTAAGCGCGTACTTAACATGGTAAGTCCAGCAGCCGGAGCCGCCATAGGTGTAAACCCCGCCGGCATCCTGCCCCTTCCATCCCACCATATTTGCCAGCATCCCGGCGCTTTCTAATTCTGCGCGTTGCACATTCCAGGCATATTCACCTGATAAAATATTCGGCGAAAAGAGTTGCGCCATCGTGGCTGCAATAATGGAAGCGATATTCGCTTGCGGGATAACGTTACACATGGTTAATGGATGGCCCCAGTTTGGCATACCATTAAATAATGCGACAGTTTGTTTAATTACGTCATCGCAGCTGCCAATATTGTCAGCCATTTCGATGTTTTTTACTTCATTGAAATTAATATTCAGGCTACCGCTTTCGCCTAAATATGCAGGGCCATTATTATCAGGACGTAACGTATTTATATGTGCAAGTAGTCCGGGGATAGTACTGGCCAGAGCATCGTTCTTATCATTGAATGCACCGCTTTCGCCTAAATATGCAGGGCCATTATTATCAGGACGTAACGTATTTATATGTGCAAGTAGTCCGGGGATAGTACTGGCCAGAGCATCGTTCTTATCATTGAATGCAGAAGGAAAAAAAGAGTTCGCAATTTCCTGGTGTTTTTTTTTGGAATTTGTAGCTAAGTTTTTCATTACAATCCCTTGTGTGTGAATAATTATAGATATTTTTATTTATTGCGGATTTCTTAATATCGGATAAAGTTCCGGGAAACCCTCTATACACAATGGGAAGCCAGCATGTTGATATCCAAGTCGACTGGCGAGTTTTTGCACCCGCATCGCTGTGCATTCGGCATAACAGGGGATGCCGGCCTTATCTTGCAGGACATGCAGTCTGCGTAACAGTGCACCTATCACGTCCATACCATATTCTTGCCCCGGGATGGCAAGGACGAAAATATAGTAATGCGGGGTTTTAGGGTGATAAGCGCTGAGTTTGTGCATTAAGAACGCCATTACGGCATAATCGGGACTATATTCGTCCTGGAATTGCTTCAATATTATTTCGTCAGTGATATTTTCTGAGTCGTAATGCAAATACATCAATGCGCCGCTGTTATTTTCATCGATAATAATGCCGCCTTTTTTTAGCGCTATTTCCCCATAAATTCTAAAAAAGCTGCGCAGCGCATCTTTTCGTCTTTCGGGAACTGGGAAAGCAGATTTAATAAGTACATCGTCATAAAAGGCATCGGCAAGCAGATCACATACCATATCGATATCTGAATAAGTCGCATCTCTCACATTCATTATTCTTCCTCGTGTGAACAGTTATGTGTGAATATTTTGTTAATACTGGTGAGTTAAAACGGGAAACCATTTGTTTTCGCCGGCGAAGATAGCATGATTAATAAAGATCATGGGTAATGAAACATCTGAAATTAATAAGGAAACTAAAAGGTGCGATTAATACTGGGTGCGAAAGGAAAATAAAAAGACATTGCATAAATAAATGCGACTTGTGTCTCATTTATTTTTTGCTAATAAAATTCAGAGCTAAAAACATAACGGTTAATGATTTTTATCGAAGCTTTAATACGTTCTAATAAAGAAAAGCCACGTTTGGCGGAGATCACAGGAGTCGCATTTGGTGGTTAATCATGTTGAATTTATTGATTATTTTCATATGCTCTTTACTGACATGCCCCCGATTATGCCCCCACATGTTTTTCCTTAATGATCAGCTGGCTGATTTATGAGCGTTTCAAGCCAAGGTTGAACTGTGCCCGATGAACATCCAAAGATGTTATCCAAGGTTCTTGATCCTGCCAGGAGAAACCCTTCTGGTCAATGCGCACAAGCTCGAATCGTTCCACAAGGAAATTAACAGCATCAGTAAGATGCACTCCCGCCTCTATATGTTCCTGAATCGTCGTATCGTTACTGAACGGTGTGTCGTTGATCGTGAGGCCGTAATGATGCTCTAAAATATACGTTAATAGTTTTTGCCAAACTTGGACAGGAGACAGGCGTGACGAAACCGTCACTGTTGCCGGTACAGTTGAAATATGCATGAGTTGAGTCCCTGATAAAAGAAGAGGAAGGTGTTATCTGGTTAGAGCTGACTGGGGATATATGGCAATGTAAACGTAGCCATGAGAGCCGAGAGTGTCAGCTTCACAAGTAAGTCCGTTGTGATACCGTGTGACGCAGTGCTGGCTGCGAGGATCAAGCTCGCCAGTCGTTAGCATCCGCTCAAGCTGTTTCATCATCAGTGGAAATGCCTGGTCCAGACGCAAAGCTTCATCGTCACTGAATGAGCCATCAAACCCAGCCCGATCAGTCAGAAAGTAGAGACGGTTGCCTTCCTGTACCAGGCGAGCGCCGAAGCACGGCTTGATATTACGTTTTAATCCCCACTGAAGGCAGGATGCGTTCTCCGCTGATGAGCCGGATAAGGTGGTCGATTGCATTAACATATTCCTTAATGACTGAGAGAAGTGATTAATTCATCGTCACGCTGCGAAGGATGGCATATGGGCCTGCCCGGTCCTGACGACGCTCAACAAAAACAGCGAGTACACCGCTGATATCCTGAACTTCACGTCCGTAGTAATGGCAGACACTGCCATGCCACTGGTAATGACCTGTACAGAAGGCAGATAACCGGGATTCGGGATGCTGACGATAAATATGCATCGCCTGGCGCTTACTGATGATTTTCATTCTGCACCTCACAACCAACCACATTCAGCAAAAGACACCACTTCGTTCCCAACAACCAAATGATCCAGCACTCGCACTTCTACCAGTGCTAACGCTTTCATTATTCGCTGGGTGATGTGTTTATCCTGCTGACTTATTTCTGTCGTACCGGACGGATGGTTATGCGCCAGAATCACTGCAGCGGCGTTGTGCTTCAGGGCTGACTTCACAACTTCGCGCGGATGTACTTCGGTATGGCTGAGCGTGCCGGTAAACAGCGTTTCTCGCCCCAAAAGGCAGTGCTGGTTATCGAGATACATCACGATAAATACTTCCCGCTCCTGATGAGCCATCTGTAGCTGAAGCCAGGTCTTGGTGAAGCTGGTGGAGGTAAAAGACTCACTCGGTTGACGCTGATATTTTTCCAGCAGTCGTAACGCCCGACGAATAACGCGCTGCTCATTTGGCAGGAATATTGGGGATAAATTGAGTGCTGACATAATTGTTCCTTAAAACAAAATGCCCCGCTTGCTTAGTGGCAGGGCATGAAGAGATGGATGGTAAAAAGGTTCATGAAGCAAGCTGCAGCATATTCTCGGCCATCACCCAAAGTGCGCGGTTCAGCTTCACATCCCCGTCGATGCCTTTAACGGCACGTGTATGGGAGCGTTGACCTTTGGTCGTTCGCCCCGACAGACCGCCTTTAATCAGGTTTTCCTGAATACGCTGGTAAGTGGTCCAGAGATCATTGCTTTCGTCCTGCCAGCGGCGTGGGGAAAGTATCTGCGATTCTGTCACCGGCTGATGCTCTTCACCAAAGCGATAGGTTAATGCCGCTTTAGCCATTGCCTGCTGAGCGGGTGGCGGCAACAAAAGCGACTGCATGGCATCGCGCTTCTCTTCTACGCGGTCAAATATCCCCAGTACTTCGTATGCTCCTTCGATTACTTTCTCTACTACGTTGCCTTTATGTGGCACACGAACTTCACCAAAACTCTCACCGCAAATCAGCCCATTCTGGCAAACCGATCTGAATAACCCCGGTAACATCTGATATGAGCTAGAGCCGTCGTGGCTGTTTAGTAGAATAATTTCTGGAACCTGTTTGCCAGTAATCTGACCTTCACGACGCAGGCGCAGCATGTGCTTCGTATGCTCTCGTTTGCTCTGGTCTCGAACTCGGGTCTGGCAGGCAAAGAATGGCTGGAAGCCTTCACGTTGTAGGTTATCGAGCAGGGAAATAGTTGGGATATAGGTGTACCTGTCACTTCGGGATTCATGTTTGTCTTCGCTGAAGACACTCGGCACATAGTGCGCCAGTTCGTCACGGGTTAGCGGGCGGTCGCGGCGAACAAGATTGACTGAGCCGAAGCGGCTGGCTAAACGGGTCATAAAAACTCCTGTAGAAAATGGACATAAAAAAGGCCACCCCGAAGGATGGCCCTGTCTGTTATTGATGAGTCTGATTAGGTCGCTGGTGGTAACGTGGGTTCCAGGGCAGGAGGCACCATTTCTGCTGAGCCGTGCCTTTCGGCTCGGTAGAGCTGGAGCTGCGCCAGTAACGGGGCTTTCCGTGACTGGAGATAATCCAGACACCATTCCCTTCTAACAACCAGTCTGACCGGCACAGGCAGAAGCTCATAAGCCTTACTGAACATCGACTCGATAAACACATCGTCACTGAGTTTATCCTCGGCAATGGTCAGCAAACCGCTGATAACGATACTGTCGAGCAAGCGCTTATATCGGGTAGTACGGGATTCTGGCCCTTCTGTAATTTGCTCACTGACATTTTCTTCTACCTGCTCATCCTTGTTATCAGTGGGGGAGATATTTCCCCGCAGATTTAATTTCTCTTTCAGTCCCTTGAGTTTTCCTTGGGTATTTTCAGACATATTGCTTTTTTCCTCTGAGCTTGCAGCAAGGGAGATCAGGCAAGTGTGGCGAGTTTTTTGATGATGCGTATCAGACTCAGTGTGGTGAGGCTGGCACCCAGTGCTTTAACCGCAACAGAATTGCTGCGCATCAATGTCACACCGGCAATACTCAAAACAAGTTGCCAGGTACAGTCCACGGTTGGTAGCGTTTCCTGATGTAATGTTTTTCCCACTGAACCTCCGTTAGCTGAATGCCGGTTAAAAAGTTATCTCACTGATAATGTTATTTATAACCATTGGGAATCCACTGGCCTTGCTTACGGATATCAGTAATGATGTCTCCCTGGTTGACCGAAATTGTGCGCCAGCCCGGCTCTTTACTGGAGGCATTACCGTAGGTGTACCCTACTGTCATAGTGAGAGCTTCACCCGTTGTGGTGGTTAAGTCAGCTTCATATGCCGCTTCGGTATTTTGTTTGCGGATGAAACGCACGGTATTAATGGCACGACAACGCAGACTACTTTTGGCATGTTCAAATGAGTTATCCGCCATCTGGCAACCTTCAGATTTAATTTCATCCGTCAGGCTTGTCGAAGCATTAAAGTTTTTAGGAGCAGGTACGAAATTCGCCATATCGCTGCGCATGGTTGGCGGATCTGTCTGAAGCACAAGATAAACAGGACAATCTGATTTTCCGACTTCACAGGCTTTTGCCACATAATCACGTACCAGCCAGCCTTTATTGCCGAAATACTCAGCACCGCTCTCGTCTTTACATTGTGACCACGTGGCTTTTTGTCCCATCATCACGCCGTCTACCAAGACGCAGGTGACAGCTTTTACAGGCTTCCCGTCCCAGCGAACAGCGTCAAAGGGTTGAATGCCGGTGTGATTCACATCAAGCGTATAAGCCTGCGGGTTCTTCGCTATCCGGTCATTTGCCTGTTTCAGTTGATTACTGCCTTCCTGAGTCAGAAAGAAGGTATAGCGTTCGGGATGTATGTCGCCGTGAATTGTCATTGCAGACGAGACCAATGGAATAAACAGTGCTGCAGAGCTGAGAGATAAAACAACGAGTTTACGCATAAGGTTTCCTTTCAGTTTATTAGTTATTAATACAGTCCTGCCATGTGATATCAGCCAGTGCTTCATTCAGCCCTTTGGCGCTGAATTTTTTAGAGATAGCGGCATTCATTGAGGTCATTTTTATTACGTCTTTTTCACTTGTCGCTTTTAACGCAGTAAAGGTCGTTTTATCCAGAGGATGGTTTGTACCATTGATACTGACTCCAGGATCAGAAAGCCCTGTTTGTGACGAGATGCGGTAATCCTCCGCAGGTACGCTGTAAGCAGCAGCCAGCTTTCCGCTTGTGCAGGTCAGTGTGAGCACTTCGCCTGAAGCATTTTGAGTATTGAGTTCAAACTCCATGGCGCTGATGTTCCCGTACCAGTCACCCCATTGCTGGTCAGCCTGTACGGCGCTGGCACTGTGGCTAAGCAGCAGTAATCCAGCCAGAGTTGCATAATAGTTTCTGAGCATTTTGGTTTCCTTTCCTGATGATTTAGATACAAAAAAGCCCGCTTCCGTGTTAAGGGGAGCAGGCTGATCGTATTGATAAAATGAGCTAGCAGATAATCGTTAATACAGATCAGTTTCAGAAAATTGATCGTTTGAATCTATCATTAAAACGATCGATACATGATTATTAATAGTCATTAGCTATCATGATTTAAGTATCGATCGGCACAACAGATCAATGTACAGAAGCCACACCAGTAATACATACCGGCGCGGCTTCATGGGGGTAATATAGGTGTGAAAATATGTGGAGTGCTTTCAAGGCACTTTTATGGGGTAATTTATCCTGAGTAATAAGATCACCAATTCCCCACTAGCTAATTTATTAGCTGTAGTTTGTTACTGATTCTTTTTATTTTTCTTTTACGGGTAAGGTATGTATCCCTGGCACGCTTAAACTGCTGATACAGTTCTGGTTCGATGTAAGTTCCTCCAACATAGAAAATCCAGACTGCATGGATAGATAAATATGTTTCTTTTGGTGTCGATGGCTGAATGATCTCAAATGCATCATGCCAGCCAATTTTGTTAAAACTGGAAAGTAGACCGCCATCTTCCGGAGAAAGGTCTATGGTTCTGTAACTAACCTTTTTTGTGCCACTTTCATGCCCTGAATTCTTATCACTAGCGGCGTCATTGCCGGTTGATTTATCGTAATCTTCCTGTGAAGTACTTTCTGACATATTCTGATTGCAGATATCATCTTTGTTGTCAGCAGTGCATACTGAGTGGATATTATATTCACCAGATAATGCAACACTCTTCTCCGGGGTGTCTGTGCTTTGGTCGTAAATACGCATTCTTCTGGACGGTTTGTTTTTCATATATTCCCAGGCCCACTGGCATAACTCTGTATTGTCCATGGGAATGCTTAACTTACGTTTTGCTTTAAATTTACTATCCCATTGGGATCTTATATTTTTTATAAATGATAATTTATCAATGAAGTATGCTGGGACTAAATCCATAAAATACAGAATGGAGTTATAACGTTCTTTATGGGATGTGGGATGTGTATGCAGCGATTTTATTTCTGAAAGAAAAGATTCTAACGCAATCGCATACTGAGTATTTGTGTTGAAATTATCAGAAACGGATAGATCAGTCAGGGAATGGACATGACTAAATTTTTGTGGCGCAACCTCCTTTTGGATATTAATCATTTCAGAAGATAGTTGAGGACAATATTTTTTAATGCTTAACCACACAAAATAGCAGGCATGCTCATTTTTCCTGAACCATTCAAACTCTGACTCCGGAAGAAGTGAGTCAAGAAACAACTCTATTTTTCTTTCATAATAAAGTATGGCATCAAGGACACCTGAATAATAATCGCTGACAATTTCAGATAATAGTAAAGGGGCATCCCGTATATTCATTCGGTAAATTGAATTTATTCTTTTCATGTTTTTTAGAGGTGAGGAACGGTAACGATCGACCATAGGTTTATTTTCCATTACAAACCAATAAAAAACGGATAGTTCTCTTTTTGTTTTTATTTTTAGCCGGTAATCCTTATTCTTACCTTTGCTTAAACTCATCTTTTACCTCTTCGAATGGCGGACTTAATTTACAGTATATCCATTATTTTTATACTGATAATAGATGTAGTGTATTACGTAGTCAACGAGTAGATTTTTCGTAGTTTTTTTGTAGTGTTTTTTTTGATGGAAAGTCCAGCATTACTGACAAATTACACAGAAAGTAACTTGTTTTAGACAGGTATGTAAGGTGAGTTTCCTTATCGCCATAGTGAAAGGCCATAACCTGTCCCTGCATGCCTTCAGTAATGACTCTTCAACTACTATGGAGACTCTCCTTAGAAATGTAAAACCATACATACATGACCTATCCATTTGAAAGGATGCCGCCCGGCGTCCTCATGATAAATTCTTTTGGAGAAGTCATGAAAGAGATTGATATTTATAAAGACCGATTCGTTGATATGGTTTTCATTACCGAGCTGACCAGTCTGTCTGATAAGTGGTTTTATAAAATGGCACAGCAAGGAAAGTTTCCAAAACCTGTAAAATTTGGCCGCAGTTCCCGCTGGATAGAACGTGAAGTAAAAGAGTGGCTGGAAGCTCGTGTTAATGAGCCGAGAGCATAAAAGACTGCTAAAGATAGTGATGGTGAGGGTTACTAACTTTACACCATGTTTATATACTCTCACGCCTTATGCCGTGTGAGTTTAATGTGATTTATAAAGTCGGTTTATTTATTATTGTATTTAATGCATTATCAATTATTCTTTAATGCATTCAATCACAAGTCAATATCACTTCATATAAACACGTTTTATCACACTCATTATAGCGTCATACACTTACACTTTGTTATCACACATACTCTACCTCTGATGTCACTATTCATACTGAATATCAGACAAAGACACTCATCCAATAACCACACAAATACATTGCCAGTCAGCCACTACTGACTGGCTTCAGGGAAACACAATATGGACTTACCAGAATCATTCCTGTTATCTCATGCTGAATATCACATTGAGAATAACACTCCCTATGTCACCATATCCGATGACAATGAATTTAGATTCAGATTAGAACAACTGGACAGTTGTCTTAAAACTATCAGCAGAGGACGTAAGTTACCTTTCGCTATTCTGTATAACCGATCAGGATACAAAGAGAGTGCTGAGTCAGCCACCATTCTTGATGCCATCCGTTATCTCAATATGTTGCCACAAGATGCAATGAAAGTACGAATAGCTAATCCACGTATAGCTACCTTCCAGCGTTTATTTACTAGCGCCGATTTATATTCGCGTGTCCATAACGGGAAAATAGCAGGGGCAGACACTGTTACCACAGCAGAAATGCTGAATAAGCTGATACAGGATTACCGGTTTACTGTGAGCCAGGCAGGATTTAAAAAAGCATGCAGAAAGTACCAGAGGGCTTCGGTTAAAAATCTGAAGGGAGTGATGAATTACATCAGACATCTGCAGGAGCGTCATTCCCGGCTGCTGGTCTTGCGGGTTGATTTATCATGGGCAAATGAGCACAAAGCTGATATCACTGCTGATGATGCCCGTAAGCACCGTCAGCAGCTGTTTCGCAATATGCAAAAGAATCCAATATTTCGCCATGTCCTCGGGACGGTATGGAAACTGGAATATGGCCCACAACGTAAATTTCATTACCACATGCTATTTATCTTAAATGGTAATAAGGCACAACAGGATGGCGTGATTGCTCATGCTTTCGGGAGATACTGGAATGAAACTATTACTAAAGGTAAAGGCATGTTCTACAACTGCAACGCTTACAAAGAGCGTTATGAGGACTGCTGCCTCGGCAAACTGAAACGCGGTGACAGTAGTAAGGACAAGGGGTTACTTAAGGCGCTAAGTTACATCACCAAAATCGATGCCTGTGCACGTCTGGTTCTTCCGGGTAATGCCAGAACCTTTGGTCGCGGAGAAGTACGTTCATTGAAAAAAAGGAAGAGAGCATAAACAGGCCGGTAAACCTAACCTGTTGTAACTGTCGGTAATGCTTCCTTCCCCCTTCTATCTACAAAGCCAGCTAACCATGCTGGCTTTTTTCATTTGTTACGGAGTTCATGATGAATTACTTCGTCTTAGCCACTCACGCCGTCACCGTAGATGGTGAATGGGTTACACCAGAATCTGTTCAACAGGTTGATTTTGATTCATTGCTTTGTATTTACTGCAAACTGCAGATCGGTGTTCAGTTTGATCCTCTGACAACTACAAGAACGTTTGTGCACATACCGAGGCATATCAACAATGTTGCTCGGCTTAAAACTTGTCGATTTAACAAGCTCCAAACAGTACCAGAACAAACCTCGCCAAAAACTATCCCGCCTTCAGAAATGCGCCTTCGACCTACTAACACGACGATACGGCAATGGCGATGCTGCTGGTGCGATACTCACTGGCATGGGGACAAGGTTTGTCCGAAATGTAGCGACTTGATTTATGTGTTAGACGTTTAAGAGACAGTTTCGGTCGGTAGAGTTCGTAGATTAAATCTGAGCGTGCCGACATCGACCATTGCCCCTCTTTTACCAGGAAAGGAAATTAGATATATTTCTACAATTCCGGAAATATAGAAATGAGATACAGATGGAGCTTTCAAAAGCAGCAGATACCCTGAAAGAGCTGGGGCATCCTACGCGCCTGAGCGTGTACAGAGAATTGGTTAAAGCCGGACATGAAGGGTTACCGGTTGGTGAACTGCAAAAGCGGCTCGATATCCCTGCCTCTACGCTGAGCCATCATCTCTCATCGCTGATATCAGTTTCTCTGGTACGCCAGGAACGTCTGGGCAGAACGCTCTTTTGCCATGCTCGATATGAAAACCTTGAGGCTCTGATTGCCTTCCTGACAGAAGAATGCTGCTTAGGAACTGACGACTACCTCACCATGCCCCAGAAGACGGAGAAGTAAAATGACAGGTGATCTTAAGAATGTTGATTCGGGTTTGTTCGACACCTCAATCACAGAGGCAAGATTCGGTGTTCCTGCCGTTCCCCATCCTCCACGCATCCTCATGTTGTACGGCTCTGTGCGCGAACGTTCCTACAGCCGACTGGCAACGGAAGAAGCGGCAAGGTTACTGACCGCCATGGGTGCAGAAGTGCGGATCTTCAATCCTTCTGGCTTGCCTCTTCCTGATGATGCGCCTGACTCGCATCCTAAAGTCATGGAACTGCGCGAGCTGGTTCGTTGGTCTGAAGGGATGGTGTGGTGTTCCCCTGAACGCCATGGTGCGATGACCGGCATCATGAAAGCCCAGATTGACTGGATACCACTTTCGGAAGGCGCTGTTCGCCCTTCTCAGGGGAAAACGCTGGCCGTAATGCAGGTCTGCGGTGGCTCTCAGTCCTTCAATGCCGTTAACCAGATGCGTATTCTTGGCCGCTGGATGCGGATGATCACCATCCCGAATCAGTCCTCTGTGGCAAAAGCCTGGCAGGAGTTTGATGAAGACGGACGCATGAAGCCGTCATCGTACTACGACCGTATCGTGGATGTGATGGAAGAACTGGTGAAATTTACCCTGCTGACCAGAGGCAACTCAGCCTATCTCGTTGATCGCTACAGCGAACGAAAAGAATCGGCAGAAGAACTTTCCCGGCGGGTTAATCAGAGCAAAATTTGAGGGCTGGTATGATTGATATAACGGCATTCAACAACTGCATGCGCGTGTTCTGGCGGCAACATGAAGCCGAACTATCTCGCTTTCTGACATCAAAGACTGGCGATAGCGAAAAAGCAGCTGACCTTATGCAAGAGCTATTCCTGCGTGCCCGCGCTCATTCAGACAGTTTCTGCGAGATGGAGAATCCGCGAGCCTGGCTGTATCGGGCGGCGAGGAATCTGCTGATTGATGAGTACCGCACCACCAGGGAGTTTGTTGAGCTGGAAGAAGATGCCCCATTAACAGACGCATCCCCTGATGCAATCTCAACGCTGGATATTTGCCTGCCTGAAACATTACAGGCTTTATCCGAAGATGAGCGGTGGTTGATTGAAGATACCGACCTTAACCGGCGTCCCCAGCAGTCTCTGGCCGATGAACTGGGAATCTCGCTTACGGCGTTTAAATCCCGTCTGCTTCGGGCCAGAAAGCACCTGAAAGAAACGATGACAGAACTTTGTCAGATTGAGGCGGATGACACGTCTCCCGTCTGCTGCCACAAAAAAATGAATTAATCGCGCATCTTTTTCCCACCACCTTCGTTTACCTCAGTGTAAAGCCAAATGACTAAACACTGAGGTAAACATTCCATGTCAAAAATTGAGATCTTTGAAGCTGCAGGCTGCTGTGCAACCAGTAGCGTTGTGGTCAGTGACGAAGCCGTCAAATGGAACGCCAGCGCCGAATGGGCGAAAAAAAATGGCGTTGATATTCAGCGTTACAGCCTCGCGAAGAATCCGCAGCAGTTCCTGAATACGCCTGTCATCAAAGAGTTCCTGAACTCATCAGGGATGGAATCCCTCCCTGTCACCTTACTTGACGGCAAGCTGGTAATGGCAGGCAAACTCCCGACTCGTGAAGATATCGCCCGCTGGGCAGGTATTCCGCTTACTCAGGACTGGAGTGAGGACAGCACGCAACCACGCTGCTGCAGCATTCCAAGTATGCCTTAATTCCAGAGGAGCTATCACTGATGAATATGCCATTTTTAAAAGACATTCCCCCGTTCATCTTCTTCACCGGCAAAGGTGGCGTGGGTAAAACATCTCTGGCCTGTGCTACTGCGGTATGGCTGGCCGATAAGGGCAAGAGAACACTTCTGGTGAGTACCGATCCGGCTTCCAATGTCGGCCAGGTATTTAGCCAGACTATCGGCCACCGAATCACAGATATCAGTACCGTACAAAATCTTGCGGCGATGGAAGTTGACCCGATGGCTGCTGCACAAGCCTATCGTGACCGAGTGCTCGACCCGGTTCGCGGGCTGATGCCAGCCGAGGTGGTAAGCAGCATTGAAGAACAGCTTTCAGGTTCATGCACCACGGAAATCGCGGCATTTGATGAGTTTACAGGTCTTCTTACCAACCATGAGTTGCGGGAAAAGTATGACCATATCGTATTTGATACTGCGCCAACCGGTCATACCATCCGTATGCTTGAGTTGCCGGGGGCCTGGAGCGGTTATCTCGAAGCGAACCCTGATGCCGCCGCTAACCTCGGGCCGCTGGTGGGGCTGGAGAAACAACAGCACCAGTACTCAGACGCGGTTAAGGCTCTCTCTGATGCTGCACTCACGCGTCTGGTTCTGGTTGCCCGTGCCCAGGCTTCAACACTGAAAGAAGTCTCTCATACGCACGATGAGCTGTATGCAATCGGTTTGCAGCATCAACACCTTGCCATCAATGGCGTGCTGCCGCCGTTTGCAGGTGAAAATGATCCACTGGCACAAAGTATTCTGGCTCGGGAAGAAAAAGCATTACAGGCAATGCCAGAGAACCTGGCGAACCTTCCCCGCTCGCAGCTGTATCTGAAGCCATTTAATCTGGTCGGTCTGGAAGCCCTGCGGGAGCTATTTACGGAGAGCAAAGCCTCACCGGTTCTCGCTGCTACCACGCTGAATGCTCTGGATTTACCGAAACTTGCCTCGCTGGTAGATGAACTCAGCCAGACAGGGAAAGGGCTGATAATGACGATGGGTAAAGGCGGAGTGGGTAAAACGACTGTTGCGGCATCGGTGGCGGTATCTCTGGCAAAACGCGGCCATAAAGTCCATCTGACGACGTCAGATCCGGCAGCACATCTGTCTTACACGCTGGATGGCTCGCTACCAAACCTTCAGGTCAGCCGTATTGACCCTAAAGTAGAGACGGAACGCTATCGTCGCTTTGTTCTGGAAAATCAGGGGAAAGGGTTAGATGCAGAAGGGCTGGCGGTGCTGGAGGAAGATCTCCGCTCGCCATGTACTGAAGAGATCGCCGTCTTCCAGGCATTCTCGCGGATCATCAAAGAGGCTGACGACCATTTTGTCATTATGGACACAGCGCCAACGGGCCACACACTTCTGCTACTGGATGCAACAGGAGCCTATCACCGGGAAATGGTGCGCCAGATGGGGCAAACACATGACCATGTGATGACGCCAATGATGCAATTGCAGGACCCGGAGAAGACGAAGGTGATTATCGTGACACTTGCCGAAACGACACCTGTACTGGAAGCGGCAAACCTGCAGCAGGATTTGCGCCGGGCCGGAATTGAACCATGGGCATGGGTAATCAATAGCAGTCTGGCTGCTGCGAAACCGTCCTCACCGTTCCTCGTAACCCGAGCCAGTCGCGAACTGCCGCTGATAAATGACGTTACAGAGCAGTTTGCAAAGCGAATTGCATTAACACCACTGCAGAACGAAGAACCAGTGGGTGCGGCTCTGCTGGCAAAAATGGCAGACTAATAGATGGGGCTACGGCCCCATCTTCTGTAGCCAAACTTTTGCTTATACAGATTATAAGTTTAAGTGCTTAACCTGCTGTCGCGAATTCCGGTAGTTTGTAAAACACCATTACTGGAGCAATTCGATGCACATTATCAAAGCTGAAGAACAGCACATTACCGCGATACGCAATATCTATGCTCACCATGTTCTGCATGGTACAGGTAGCTTCGAAACCGAACCTCCGGATACGCAGGAAATGCTTAACCGGCTGAGGAGCATTCAGTCTCGGGGATTCCCATGGTATGTCGCCCTGCAGGGCGATAAGGTCATCGGCTACTGTTATATTTCCCGTTACCGCGAACGCCATGCCTATCGGTTTACTGTCGAAAATTCGATATATATTGATCCGGCTTATCAGCGACAGGGCGTCGGAAAAGCACTGCTCGATCATGCATTAAAATGGGCCGAATCTCAGGGATATCGTCAGATGATTGCTGTTGTGGGTGACAGCGCTAACGTCGCTTCTGTTGCGCTGCATATCCGCGCAGGATTTACTGAAATAGGCACATTAAAGGACATTGGTTTCAAACATGGCCGCTGGCTTGACACGGTTTTGCTGCAAATGAAACTTGGTGAAGGGAATAGTACTCTGCCAGAAGATTCAGATCTTATGCTCTGAGGCAGGAATAAGGGGGCGTCTGCCCCCTTTATGTTTATTTCAATCGCTTACCTGTTTCATCAACGACTTTCTCGCCGTCTTCCTTAGCAAATGCGCCTTTTTGCGCATCCGGAAGAATATCCAGTACAACTTCGGAAGGGCGGCAAAGGCGCGTTCCCAACGGTGTCACCACAATTGGGCGGTTAATCAGGATCGGATGCTGAAGCATAAAATCGATTAACTGATCGTCAGTAAACTTGTTTTCGGCAAGCCCCAGTTCTTCATAAGGCTTGACATTTTTACGTAGCAGCGCCCGTACTGTAATCCCCATATCTGCGATAAGTTTGACCAACTCATCGCGTGAAGGTGGAGTCTCAAGGTAAAGAATTACGGTCGGCTCATTACCGCTGTTGCGGATCATCTCCAGCGTATTACGCGACGTGCCGCAGGCTGGGTTGTGATAAATGGTGATGTTGCTCATATCAGTATCTCATTACAAAGTGAAAGAGAGACGTAGCGCCAGCGCGGCTAGCGTTACAAACAGCACAGGCAGAGTCATGACGATCCCGGTGCGGAAATAGTATCCCCAGGTGATGGTCATATTCTTCTGTGAAAGAACATGCAGCCAGAGCAGCGTTGCCAGGCTACCAATAGGTGTAATTTTCGGGCCCAGATCGCAGCCAATCACGTTGGCGTAGATCATCGCTTCTTTGATAACGCCTGTTGCGGTGCTTCCATCGATAGAAAGAGCGCCAACCAGCACGGTAGGCATGTTGTTCATGATGGAAGACAGGAAAGCCGTCAGGAAGCCAGTACCCAGCGTCGCAGCCCAGAGTCCTTTATCCGCCAGTACGTTCAGCACACCTGAAAGGTATTCGGTTAGCCCGGCGTTGCGCAGACCGTAGACCACCAGGTACATCCCCAATGAGAAGATGACGATCTGCCATGGTGCACCGCGCAGCACTTTGCCAGTGTTAATGGCATGGCCTCGTTTAGCTACTGCAAACAGGATCACAGCTCCAACAGCCGCAATCGCGCTAACGGGAATACCGAGCGGCTCGAGGACAAAGAACCCAACCAGCAGAAGAATTAAAACTATCCAGCCGGTTCTGAAGGTTGCCAGATCTTTAATCGCCTTTGCCGGTGCCTTCAGGAGAGCCAGATCGTAAGTCGGCGGGATATCTTTGCGGAAGAACAGATGCAGCATAACCAGCGTGGCGATAATAGCGGCAATATCCACCGGCACCATTACCGACGCATACTCAGTGAAGCCCAGTCCAAAGAAGTCCGCCGAGACTATATTCACCAGGTTCGACACGATAAGCGGCAGGCTGGCAGTATCGGCAATAAAACCGGCAGCCATGACGAATGCCAGCGTGGTGCCTTTGCTGAACCCTAATGCCAGCAGCATGGCGATGACTATCGGCGTCAGAATAAGTGCCGCACCATCGTTGGCAAACAGTGCCGCCACCGCCGCACCAAGCAGAACGATATACGTAAAGAGCAAACGTCCACGACCGTTACCCCAGCGGGAAACGTGCAGCGCTGCCCATTCGAAAAAACCGGACTCATCAAGCAGCAGGCTGATAATAATTACGGCAATAAAGGTCGCCGTCGCGTTCCAGACGATATTCCACACCACCGGAATATCGCCCACATGCACAACGCCTGATATCAGAGCCAGTCCCGCGCCCAGCATTGCACTCCAGCCGATCCCTAATCCCTTTGGTTGCCAGATAACCAAAACAATGGTCAGGACAAAAATAGCGCCTGCCAGTAACATAAAACCTCCTGACAGGGCGACTTTGCCGCCCTGTATATGCAAAAAAATTAACTCATCAACTCTCTGAGCTTTTTAATACCAGCGGGCTCTGATGCCAGCACCGGAACCAGCGCTAAACGGTTAGAGTGCTGATTCTTAACAACCTCAATCTGAGGCAGTTCCTGCCGGGCGCGCTGGCAAAGCAACGGAGAACGCGTATCCGCAATGGAAAGGCTGTTATTGATAATCCAGCCCCACGGATGAATTCCCGCTCTTTCAAGATCAGCCTGCAGGTTTGCCGCTTCCAGCACCGGTGTGGTTTCAGGAAGCGTAACCAGCAGAACTTTGGTTCGTTCCGGGTCCTGAAGCTGCATCATGGGGGTAGTAAAATGACCTTTACTCCCCATTTTTTTGGCAATCTCTCGGTGGTAAGCCCCGGTCGCATCCAGCAGCAACAGCGTGTGTCCGGTAGGGGCGGTATCCATAACAACAAAGCGCTTACCCGCTTCACGAATCACGCGGGAGAAGGCCTGAAACACGGCAATTTCTTCAGTACAGGGAGAGCGTAAATCCTCTTCCAGTAGCCGTTTCCCTGCTTGGTCCAGATCTCTTCCCTTCGTCTCAAGAACATGCTGGCGATAGCGTTCGGTTTCATCGTGAGGGTTGATGCGGCTGACCTGAAGGTTTTTGAGGCTGCCGTTCAGCGTTGTACTCAGGTGCGCAGCAGGATCAGAGGTCGTGAGATGCACGTCAAATCCCATGTCTGCCAGCCTGACGGCGATGGCAGCAGCCATTGTGGTTTTCCCTACGCCACCTTTGCCCATCAGCATAATCAGGCCGTGTTCACTGCGAGCGATATCATTGACTAGGCCAGAGAGCGATAAGTTTTCAGGCGTGTACTGGATGTTCGTTACCGGGAGCGGTAATGCCTCAGAACCGGTATCCAGCAGTCCCTTCAATGCTGAAACACCAACCATATTGACTGGCTGTAGTAATAGGGTATCTGTCGGTAGCCCAGATAAACCGGCAGGAAGATTTGCCAGTGCCTCCTGCTCACGTTGCCATATCGCAGCTGCCAGGGCGTCATGTTCAGCTTCGGCTTTAGGCAGCACACCATTAATCACCAGATATTGGTTTTTCAGGCCAATTGCGGCGAGTTCTTCATGGGTGCGGGCGACTTCCTGCAGCGTAGATTTTTGCAGTCGCGCAACCAGAACCAGGCGGGTACGTTCAGGATCGGATAACGCCTCTACCGCATGAGCATACTGCTCACGCTGCTTTTCCAGCCCGGCCATTGGGCCAAGACAGGAAGCACCATCTGGATTGCTTTCAATGAAGCTACTCCAGGCACCGGGAAGCTGGAGAAGGCGAATCGTGTGGCCCGTCGGCGCTGTATCAAAAATGATGTGATCGAAGCGGGTCAGCAGGGAAGCGTCTGTTAGCAAGCCAGTGAATTCATCGAACGCTGCAATCTCAGTGGTACAGGCTCCTGAAAGCTGCTCGCTGATACTGTTAACAACGTCATCAGGCAAAAGACCTTTGATAGGATCAACGATTCTGGAGCGGTATTGTTTGGCGGCTTCCTGCGGGTCGATTTCCAGAGCGGAAAGTCCATGAACTGCTGCCACAGGGCGAATGGTGTTACCGATAGCCTGATCGAATACCTGGCCGACATTGGAGGCTGGATCGGTACTGACCAGCAAAACCCGCTTACCCTGTTCAGCAAGGCGGATTGCCGTCGCGCAGGAAATAGAAGTTTTTCCTACACCTCCCTTACCGGTAAAAAACAGGTAAGGCGGGATATTCTGTAAGAATTTCATATGTCCTCCTGACATACTCAGCAACAGGAAGTATTACCACCACCACAGCAGCTGGTGGGAGCTAACCCTACCTTCTCCAGCGGTATACCGAACCAGCGAGCCAGCTCAGCGCGTTTTGGGTATCGCCCTGCCATCACCGTTTCACCGTCCAACAGCAGTAGCGGAAGCCCTTCTGCTCCAGATGCTTCGAGGAATGCTTTCGCTTTCTCATTCTGAACAAAGCTCATGGGCTGCTGCGCCAGGTTGTAACGTTCAACCTGTACACCACGTCCTTTCAGCCACTGCACATCAGCAGAAAAATCAACCAGAACCTGATCGACATCTGAGCCACATACGCCGGTACTGCAGCACATTGCCGGGTCAAACACCTTTAACGTTTTCATTCTGAATACCTCACATTCGAAAAATCATATATATTCAGGCAAATTTTTTAGATACAAACAGCCTTACCGCTGCCAGAACAGTTTGCCGATGCCAGCCTACGGGCGATGGCCTGTACGTCGTCCTGTTGGCTTAACCAGGCCTGCTCAATCACCTGAGCGGCCCAGGAAGGAATATGCGGGGATAAGCGGTAGTGAACCCACTTGCCCTGTTTGCGATCCAGTAATAGACCACTTTCCCGGAGCATTGCCAGATGACGGGAGATCTTGGGCTGCGACTGCTCCAACGCCGTGCAAAGATCGCACACGCACAGCTCGCCCATCTCCCTGAGTAGCAGCACGATGCCCAGACGAGTTTCATCAGAGAGATTTTTGAAGAGTTGTAGATTGGTAAGTTTCATTGATACCTCCGACAAATATTTTTAATGATAAACAGGTTTGTACAGGAGTCAATGTCATATTCGATTTTTCATATGTGTTTTGGGGGTGGGTTGGTAGAATTTAAGAAATTTTGGTTTTGTAAAGTGGAAGTAGTCCCAATTTTCAAAATAACAAGTTTACATCACTGAAAGAGAGGATATTATCATCAAAAATTGTTCATCAAAGATGCAGGTCGTATGAGTTCTACACACCAAGAATATCTTTACAGGCAGTTATTTCGACTGAAGATTCATGAAAGCATGGGCGATGCTTTTCAGGCTCTTTTTTCGAAGGTTATGCAATATACGACCCCTGGATTCCAGGCTGTATCACCGTGGGGAAACTGGGGAGATGGTGGAAACGATGGATGGATAGAAACCGAAGCTCACTACTTCCAAGTTTATGGCCCCAAGCCTTCTAATCAAATCAAAGAGCTAGAAGCTGTTAATAAATCGATTGGCGATTTTGACAAGTTAGTTGTTAAGTGGGGAAAGGTATCAAAGTATACTTTTGTTATGAATGATTATTTTAAGGGGATTCCTGCACCTGTAGGAAATTCCCTAAAAAAACTTGCGGACGAAAAATGCCTTGACCATGCAGGAGCTATGGGAGGGATGGAACTCCTCAAAGAGTTTATGTCTTTGTCTGAGTGTGATAAGCAAGATATTGTAGGTTTAATTCCAGACGTAGACCTGGATTTTATTGATAGTCGTGCTGTCGGCGAAGTTTTGAATTATTTGGCATATAAATCATCTTCAGACTTGGCTTTTTTAAGCGAAACAGCACCTGATTTTGATGAGAAAATAAAAATAAATGGTATTTCTAAGCCTATAAAATTAAGGCTTGAAATGAATAGCTATCAATTATACCTAATAAACGAATTTCTCAATTCTGTAGATAATGGTTTAGAACAACGCATAGCACAGGAAGTCAAAGAGACTTATGCACTAAGTAAATTAGCCATATCTTCCGAAATTCCTGAACGAGCGGACTTGAGATATCTTTGGATGATTGATAGATTACTCCCATCAGGAATTCATGAAAATGCTAAAGCTAGCTATAGATTTGCCGCTGAGCTGATCTTAGCAAAATATTTTGAGACGTGCGATGCGTATGAACATCCAAACAATGCTTCTGCCACATAAACATATTAGATTTAGCAATTCTTTAGTAGCAATTGCTGGTTACATCCGGACAATTATAGATGAACCACTATCTGTCGATGAGCTCTGGTCGAAAATTGAACAAAAAAAATCCACAGAGCTGATAACTCCATCATTTACACAATTTATATTCGCTCTAGATATTCTATTTTGCATCAAGCAGATAATTGTTGATGAAGAAGGCAGATTAACTTTGGAAGTTTGCAATGATAATGAACTATAGTAGAAGAGAAGTTTAATGAAACTAATCCGCTTAACTTGCGATCAACCAACTTTTCACCCTGTATATTTCAATGAATCTGGATTAACTCTAATAATAGGGGATAGTTCAACTGAAAAAGAAGGGAGTAGTAATGGCGTTGGCAAAACGTTAGTACTTGGCCTTATACAGCATTGTTTAGGAGCAAATGCTGATAAAAAATTATCCTCTGCTGTTCCTGATTGGTGGTTTACATTAATTTTTTCACACGACGGGACTGAATACTTAGTTTCGAGAACAGGTAATGGGAAAAAAATAATATTAAACGATCAGCCTATTTCTTTAAAGGCATACAAAGAGTTATTGGATAAATCTGGCATATTTAACTTAAATGATAACATTCCTTATTTAAGCTTTAGATCATTATTTAAGCGGTTTACACGGTATACAAGGGATGACTGCATTAGCCCAGTTCGCACAACTAAAGAGCCTGATTTTGAAGCTTTACTCCGAACGGCATTTTTATTAGGTATTGATCATACCTTAATTTTGTCTAAAAGAAATAATAAGCATGAATTAGACAAGGTTAGTCAATCTTTAAAAAATTGGCAGAACGACGATATATTAAAAGATATGTTTAGAGCTGGTTCTCAGCCCAAAGTTCGTTATGAGTGGCTTGAACGTGTCATTCCGAAATTAAAAGATGAGCTAGATGAATTCCAGATTCATGAAAAATATCGAGCTATAGAAGAAGAAACAAATATATTAACAAAGAAAGTGCGAGAGTTAGAAAAAAATAAAAACATTATTGAATTTAGAATAAGTAATATTGATAAAACTCTTTTAGAACATCCAGATATATCAAGAGAAGATTTGCTTGATTTATATTCTGGTTTGCAAAATATTTTCAAACCAGAAACATTAGCTCATTTTGAAGCGGTTGAAAATTTTCATAATTCACTTTCTTTCAATAGAAAAAGACGATTAGAGAAGGATAAAATAAATCTGCTTTCTGAATTGGAAATTCTCAAGTTCAATATTGCTGAAGTTTCAGAGCTTCGAGATCTAAATCTGCAATCTTTGCATGGTAAAAAAGCGCTTGATGAATATTCCGTCGTTGCAAGGCAACTTGCTGAATTAGAGGAAGAAAAATCAAGATTGCATGAATACTTAAACTTCGCAACTAAACTCCAAGAAAAAGCACAAAAATTAAGAGAAAGAAAAGTTGAACAAGATAGACTGGCGGTTGATTATACTTCCACCAATCCTTTATCAGAATATGATAGAATATTTGCCGAGCTTGCTGAAATATTGTATCCGAGAGTACCGGCTGGTATAGTCTTAGATGTTAATACCGGTGATAATCAAATTCGTTATGATTTAAGCATTCAAATAGAAGGAGATGATTCTGATGGTATTAATGATGCAAGGATATTATGTTTTGATTGGTTAGTATTTATGTATGGTCAAAATCATTCGATGAATATGTTGTGGCATGACAACCGCCTGTTTGCTGATATTGACCCCGGGGTGCGTTCAAGATGGTTTGCATTCATAAATGAATCTGTGAAATTTAATGGAAAACAGTATATAGCGTCGTTAAACACAGAAAACTTCCAAGCTATGGCCGAAACACTCTCCAAGTTCGAAATGGATGATTTAAGGTCAAAAGTTGTACTCACCTTGCGAGGAGATAAAGCTGAGAATAAGCTTCTTGGCATTCAATTTGGAAGCAAAAAATAAAAATAAAGTGGGCTCTTAAAATGCCCACTTGAAAATTAATTAAAGCTGATATTTTAATTACTTTATCGATATACATTTCACTTTAATAAAGTTTGAATACCACTGCATCATCTCCCTCCGTCCCTCCAAATACTGTGCATGGTTGTAAGTCCCACGTATCGCGTTCTTATCCACATGTGCTAGCTGCGTTTCTATCCACGCTGAGTTAAAACCTTCTTCATGGAGGATGGTACTCATCGTGTGGCGGAAACCATGCCCCGTCAGCCTTCCTTTATATCCCAATAACTCAATCACCTGATTAACGCTTTCCTTTGAGATCGGCTTCGTTCGATCATTGCGTCCGACGAATACCAGTGGGTATAGCCCAGTAATAGGCTTAAGTGACTCAAAGAGCTCGACAACCTGATCCGACATCGGAACGATGTGTGGTCGTTTCATCTTCATCACTTCAGCAGGGATCTCCCAAAGCCGCTTTTCAAAATTGATATCCTCCCAGCGGGCAAAACGTAACTCCTGAGTTCGTACCCCTGTAAGCATGATGATTTGAGTCGCAGTCTTGGTAATAACGCTACCGGTGTAACCGGCAAGATCCATAAGAAAGTGAGGAAGCTCTTCGGCAGTCAGGAAAGGAAAATGTGTTTTCTTTGGTGTTGCGAGGGCTGTAGCGAGATCGGGTGCAGGATTGTATTCAGCGCGTCCGGTCACGATTGCATGACGGAATACTTCACCGCAGCGCTGTCTGACTTTGCGCATCTTTTCTAATGCACCACGCTTTTCCATACGACGAAGGGTTTCCAGCAATTCCATGGGCTTAATTTCAGCTATGGGACGCTTACCGATATAGGGGAAAATATCCTTTTCAAAGGTATCAATAATCTCATCGCGATAACGTAATGACCAACGATCCGCTCTCAGCTGGTGCCATTCACGGGCAATAGCCTCGAAGGT
Source organism: Kosakonia sp. H02 (assembly GCA_030704225.1). NCBI lineage: Bacteria > Pseudomonadati > Pseudomonadota > Gammaproteobacteria > Enterobacterales > Enterobacteriaceae > Kosakonia > Kosakonia styphnolobii. The sequence continues at coordinate 1,353,351 of CP131915.1, read as the reverse complement.
ATTTTCGTAGTTTAGTTTTTGAGCGATTTTCTCTGCTTTCTTTAGCTCTCCGGGATCGCTTCCAGCAGATAGTAACTTTTTCGCAGCTTCACGCTTTTCACGGGCTTGAGCGAGAGAAACCTCAGGATAAACGCCGAAAGCAAGGCGCTTTTCTTTACCCGCATAACGATACTTTAAACGCCAATAGCGTGAGCCGTTGGTGGTTACTTCAAGGTAGAGGCCTCCACCATCAGATAGCTTGTACGCCTTCTCTTTGGGCTTGGCTGTGTCGATTTGTCTGACTGTTAGCTTCATTGGGGGCATCTCAAAATGGGGCTATAAATCATGCCCCCCATTATGCCCCCAGAATGCACTTGATTCTGGTAGAGACAGTTGACCTCGGGAGAACATAATTAGCAGTAATTTCGGGTATTATAGGGGATTTACTTGAGACAGTGGAGTTCAGGAGAGGCAAATTGGCGGAAGATCACAGGAGTCGAACCTGCCCGGGACCGCTGGCGGCCCCAACTGGATTTGAAGTCCAGCCACCTCACCGGAGATGACGATCTTCCGCGCCTGCATTGCTACATGGAGGCGGGGCGCATTATAGCTACTTTCAGACATTTACCACATCCCCCCACCATAAATTTTCTCATTGTGCTTCTGCTTTCTCTGTTTGTTTAAGATAAATCTCTATCTTTTCCATTGCTTAGCATTTTGCATACCTTAAAGGAATCACGATCACAGAAAAGAATAAACGTAATTTGATAACCAGAAATCGCAATACCCGCCTGTAAAGCGATCGTTTACAACGTCTGAAACCGCTATCAGCCTATTTTTCAGGCGTTAAGGAAACAAAAATGGACAGTCAGATTATTTCTGTGAAAGAAAAGATTGGCTACGGAATGGGCGATGCCGCCAGCCATATCGTCTTTGATAACGTAATGCTGTACATGATGTTTTTCTACACCGATATCTTCGGCATCCCCGCCGGATTTGTCGGCACCATGTTTCTTCTGGCGCGCGCGTTAGATGCCATTTCCGACCCTTGCATGGGGCTGCTTGCCGACCGCACCCGCAGCCGCTGGGGTAAATTTCGCCCGTGGATTATTTTTGGTGCGTTGCCGTTTGGCATAGTCTGCGTACTTGCCTACAGCACACCGGATCTTAGCCTCAGCGGCAAAATGCTCTATGCCGCTGTAACCTACACGTTACTCACCCTGCTTTACACCGTGGTCAACATTCCGTATTGCGCTCTCGGCGGCGTCATTACCAATGACCCACAACAACGTATCTCGCTGCAATCCTGGCGCTTCGTACTGGCAACCGCAGGCGGCATGCTCTCAACCGTGCTAATGATGCCGCTGGTAAGACTTATCGGTGGTGAAGACAAAATTGTCGGCTTTCAGGGCGGTATTGCGGTGCTCTCCGTTGTCGCTTTTATGATGCTGGCTTTCTGCTTCTTCACCACCAAAGAGCGTATTCAGGCTCCACCGAGCACAACGGCCATGCGCGAAGACCTTCGCGATATCTGGCAAAACGACCAGTGGCGCATCGTCGGTATGCTGACCATCCTTAATATCCTGGCGGTTTGCGTGCGCGGCGGCGCGATGATGTATTACGTCACCTGGATAATGGGCGATGCCGCCATCTTTACTGCCTTCCTCACCACTTACTGCGTCGGCAACCTGATCGGTAGCGCAATGGCCAAGCCACTTACCGACTGGAAATGCAAAGTCACCATCTTCTGGTGGACTAACGCCGCGCTCACCGTGCTGAGCATTGCCATGTTCTTTATCCCGATTCAGGCCAGCATCACCATGTTCGCCTTTATCTTTGTCATCGGCGTGTTGCACCAACTTGTTACCCCGATCCAGTGGGTAATGATGTCCGACACCGTCGATTACGGCGAATGGTGCAACGGTAAGCGCCTGACCGGCATCAGCTTTGCCGGCACGCTGTTCGTGCTGAAACTCGGCCTGGCGCTTGGTGGCGCGTTGATAGGTTGGGCGCTGGCGGGCGGCGGTTACAATGCCGCGGCACAAAGCCAGAACAGCACCACCATCAGCATTATCATCGCGCTGTTCACTCTGGTTCCGGCGGCCTGTTATTTGCTGAGCGCCATAATCGCTAAACGCTACTACGCCCTGAAAACCCCGTTCCTGAAATCCATCATGGCGCAACTGGCGCGTGGTGAGCATCGCAGCCAACAGCGGTTCGGCGACGTTTCAACCCGGGAAGAGTTACTGTAAGGAGCAACGCATGAAAATCAGTGATGGTAACTGGCTTATCCAGCCTGGTCTGACATTAATCCAGCCTGTCCAGGTGTTCGATGTCGAACAGCAAGGCAATGAGATGGTGGTGTATGCCGCGCCGCGCGATGTGCGCGAGCGTACCTGGCAACTGGATACACCTTTGTTTACGTTGCGCTTTTTTTCCCCACACGAAGGAATTATCGGTGTGCGTATTGAGCACTTTCAGGGCGAAGTGGACAAAGGGCCGCACTTCCCGCTCAACATTGCGCCAAACGTTCCTGTTGAGATACGCAACACCAATGAGTTTGCCGAGCTACAAAGCGGTGCGTTAACGGTTCGTGTTGGTAAAGGCGAAAATTGGGCACTCGATTTTTTTCGCAATGGCGAACGTATTACCGGTAGCCAGCTTAAAAATAACGGTTACGTGCAGGACAGTAACAGCGGGCGCAACTCTATTTTTGAGCGGCTGGATCTGGGCGTTGGCGAAACGGTTTATGGCCTCGGTGAACGCTTTACCGCGCTGGTGCGCAACGGTCAGTCAGTAGAAACCTGGAACCGCGACGGCGGCACCAGCACTGAGCAATCCTATAAAAACATCCCGTTCTACCTCACTAATCGCGGCTACGGCGTACTGGTGAATCACCCGGAAGCGGTGGAGTTTGAAATCGGTTCGGAGAAAGTCTCCAAAGTGCAATTCAGCGTTGAAGGGGAGCACCTGGAATACTTCGTTATCGACGGCCCGACACCGCAGGACGTGCTGAACCGCTATACCCGCTTCACTGGTCGGCCGGCACTGCCGCCTGCGTGGTCATTTGGCCTGTGGCTCACCACCTCATTTACCACCAACTACGACGAAACAACCGTTAACAGCTTTATCGATGGCATGGCTGAGCGGCAGTTACCGCTGCATGTTTTCCACTTCGACTGTTTCTGGATGAAAGCCTTCCAGTGGTGTGATTTCGAATGGGACCCGGTGACCTTCCCGGACCCGGGAGGGATGATCAAACGCCTGAAAGCGCGCGGGCTGAAAATCTGCGTCTGGATTAACCCCTATATCGGCCAAAAATCGCCCGTATTCCGTGAGCTAAAAGAGAAAGGTTATCTGCTAAAACGCGCGGATGGTTCGCTGTGGCAGTGGGATAAGTGGCAACCGGGGCTGGCAATTTATGACTTCACCAACCCGGAAGCCTGCCAGTGGTATGCCGATAAACTCAAAGGCCTGGTGGCAATGGGCGTGGACTGCTTCAAAACAGACTTTGGTGAGCGCATCCCAACGGATGTGGTATGGCATAACGGCGCTTGCCCGCAAAAAATGCACAACCACTATGCTTACATCTATAACGAGCTGGTGTGGAACGTGCTGAAAGAGACCGTTGGCGAGCAGGAAGCAGTACTTTTTGCCCGCTCGGCCTCCGTTGGGGCGCAGCAATTTCCGGTGCACTGGGGCGGCGACTGCTACGCCAATTATGAATCGATGGCGGAAAGCCTGCGCGGCGGGTTGTCCATTGGCCTCTCTGGTTTTGGTTTCTGGAGCCACGACATTGGCGGTTTCGAAAACACCGCCCCCGCACATGTCTATAAACGCTGGTGCGCATTTGGTCTGCTTTCCAGCCACAGCCGCCTGCACGGCAGCAAATCTTACCGCGTGCCGTGGGCCTACGATGAAGAGTCCTGCGATGTGGTGCGCCATTTCACCCAGTTAAAATGCCGCCTGATGCCTTATCTTTATCGCCAGGCCGCGCTGGCAAGCGAGTACGGCTTACCGATGATGCGTGCCATGATGCTGGCTTTCCCGGACGATCCGGCCTGCGATTACCTCGACCGCCAGTATATGCTCGGCGATGCGCTGCTAATCGCACCGGTGTTCAGCGAAGTGGGGGATGTGCAATTTTACTTGCCGGAAGGGCGCTGGACACACCTCTGGCATAACGACACGCTTAACGGCAGCCGCTGGCATAAGCAGCGTCACGGCTTTATGAGCCTGCCAGTTTATGTTCGTGACAATACCCTGCTGGCGCTGGGCAATAACGAACAACGACCGGATTATGCCTGGCATCAAAATACTGCATTCCAGCTATTTGAGCTGGATGACGGGCGCGAAGCATTGAGCGAAATCCCCGATGCCAGCGGTGCGATTGTCTTCCGTCTGCGGGCGAAACGCGAAGGAGGGGTGATAACCGTTCGGGCTGAGGGTGAAGGCAAAAACTGGACGCTTTGCTTGCGTAATATCGCGCAAATCACTCGCGTGGAGGGCGCAACGCAGACTGGTAGCGAACTCGGTGTGGTGATCGCGCCGCAGGGCGGGGAGGTTCGCATAATACTTTGAGAAGAGAATCGCCCGGTGGCGCTAACGGTTACCGGGCCTGGGAATCGTTAGCGCCATCCGGCAAAATGGGTTTATGGTGCCGCTTGCACTGGTGTTTCTGCTGGTGGCGCAACCACGCCGCCGGAGACTACGCCACCGTGCATGCTCTGCTTAACCTGCTGTTTTTGCGCATTTATAACCTGTAACTCGCCGTTTACCGACGGTTTTAACGGCGCATCGGCGCGTACAGTGCCGCTGGCGGTTAATTGCAGATTGCCGTTACCGCCGATCGGTAACGCAGGCCAGCCCCACTCTTGCAATACATTTACCGGCACGCCACGTCCGTTGAGGCTGAGATTTACGCCGCGATCCGGCGTTTGTGCAACCACGGCCCTGGCTTCCAGCAAGCCCTGGCCGGTAAAGGCACTCAGCTCGGTAATGTTGACCACACTGCTGTTGGCATTAAGCGCCAGCGACGGGCGGCGTACATCCACCCGGTTAAACGTTGCGGCTGCGGCATTCAGTTTTGCGGAGCCACCCCAGACGCCCCATTTGCGTTCGCGCACTAGTTGCAGGTTGTCGCCGTAACCATCCAGCGCGGTGAGCTGCCACGGGAACGTGGGATCGATATCAATCACCAAGTTGCGGCTGGCGCTGAATTTTTTCAATACCAGGCTGTTGAGCCAGGTCGGCAATTCATCCATCCATAACTGTTTCCAGTTATCAGGCAGGGTATATTCCAGCCCGGCGAATGCAGTGTCATCCAGTACCAGCGCATTGCCTGTGCGGTACCAGTTACCGGAGGTGCGCACCATGCCGTTTTCCCAGCGTGAAGTGAACTGTTGCAGCGCAATGCCCTGCGGCGAAAAATTCGCGTTAAGAATAGGGTCAAACAGATGCAGCGAGCCGTAAATAAACTCGCTGGCATTCATCGATAGCCTGCCGTCCTCGCTTTTCCAGTCGCCTTTCGCCAGCGTCAGGTTGCGCAAACTGAGATCCAGATCTGTCACTGCCCACTCTGGCCCCTGTAAGCGAGCATCCGTCACTTCCACCCGGCCGATTTGCAGGGAAGGCAGCGTAGTCAGCGGCGCGAAGAAATCGAGCAGAGATTTATCGCTTTGCAGACGGATATCATTCAGGCGCAAATTATTCACCACCCAACTGCCATCTGAGCCGCGTTGCGCATCGCCAGTGAGTGAACCGCGCGCCATATCTGCACCAATAGTGGTGAGCGTGACTACATCTTTATCAATACTGCCCTGAATCAACACATTCGTGGCGGGAACGCCGTTTAAGGTTAACGATCCGGCACTCATTTGAAGCTGTGCTTTGCTGCCAATCACATTCCCTGCGACAGGCTCCCACGGCACAACGCCGCCGGTTACGCGTTGCGCGCTCAGATCCCAGCCGGTGGTCGGGCTGTTAAATGCCATATTGCTTAATTGCAGACGGTCAGACTTAAAGGGCAGCGGCGCAGCGGCTGGGGATAGATTCAGCGTACCGTCCTGTAACAGAATGGTGTCGGTGTGCAGCGGGTCGGTAATTTGTCGGCTGCTCAGGCCAATATCAACTGTTTTGGCAACCAAGGTGGCGGGCTGGCCTTTACGACCGAAATTCACGTTTTTCAGCAGCACATGGGATGGGGAGGAGAAGCGGTGATCCAGGGCCTCAAAGGTGAGGTGGTAGTCGCTGTTGTTGTTTACCCATTTGCTCACCTGCGTCGCGCCCCAGCGTGTTTGCAGCAGGAAATAGCCTGCCAGAATCACCACAAGCAGGACGATAACGACAACAAGTAGTAGCTTTCCAAGAAATTTCATGATCTTCCATCCCCGAAGTGTCAGTAAGGGATTTATGCACGAATTATGCGCAATGCTCAAGGGAGGAATGGTGAAAGGAGATTGCTGCGGCAACAGGTTGTACCCCATTGCCGCGGGGTTAATCAGTTTTTCTCTGGCGGAAAAATCAGATTCAGTACGATAGCGGTGATACCGCCTGCGGCGATACCGGAAGAGAGCAGGTTTTTCAGCCAGTCCGGCGCGAATTGCAGGATTTGCGGCTGCTGAGAAACACCTAAACCAACGGCCAGTGACAGCGCAATAATCAGGATCGCGCGGCGGTTAAGCGGCTCGCGGGAGACGATACGCACGCCGGATGCGGCGATAGTGCCAAACATCACCAGCGTTGCGCCGCCAAGTACCGGCTCTGGCAATTGCTGCACAAAAGCACTGACTGCCGGGAACAGGCCAAGCACGATCAGCATCAGCGCAATGAAGAAACCAATGTAGCGGCTGGCAACGCCGGTCAACTGAATAACGCCATTATTCTGACCAAAGCAGGAGTTCGGGAAAGTGTTGAACACCGCAGAAACAAAGGAGTTCAGACCGTTCGCCAGCACGCCGCCTTTCAGGCGTTTCATATACAGCGGGCCGGTAACAGGCTGTTCAGACACATCAGAGGTTGCGGTGATATCGCCAATGGTTTCCAGCGAGGTGATCATAAACACCAGCATCAGCGGCAGCAGCAAGCTCCAGTCGATGCTCAGGCCATAATAGAGCGGCGTCGGCACCATAAACGTGTCCGCTGGCGCGTTATATTCCGGCAGCATGCCCATAAACATCGCCAGCACATAACCGACGGCCATCGCAATCACCAGCGAGGCGATACGCAGGTACGGGTTGCGTTGGCGGTTAAGCAGAATAATCAGCCCGAGAACAACGCCTGCCAGCAGCAGGTTTTTCGGCGCGCCAAAGGTGTGGTTGCCCATTGCCGCGAAGCCACCGCCTACGGAAGTCAGGCCCACCTGAATCAGCGACAGCCCGATAATCATCACCACTACACCGGAAACCAGCGGGGTAATAATGCGGCGGGCCAGCGGCAGAATGCGTGAGATAACCATTTCGGTGCAGCTTGCCAGCATCAGGGTGCCGAACAGCGCAGCCATCATGGTGGGCACATCCGCACCGCCGGTTTTCAGCGCAGTTCCGCCCATAATCAGAGGTGCAACAAAGTTAAAACTGGTGCCCTGAATCGACAGGAGACCGGAGCCAACCGGGCCCCAGGCTTTGATTTGAATAATAGAAGCAACGCCGGAGGCGAACAGCGACATGCTGATAATGTGCTGAGTGTCCTGAGCCGGTAAACCCAGCGCCTGGCAAATCAGCAGCGCGGGCGTGATAACGCCAACGAACATTGCCAGCAAATGTTGCAGTGCGGCAAACAGGGTCTGCGGCAGCGGCGGGCGATCTTCAAGGCGGTAGATCAGTTCGCTGGGTTGAGTCTGCGCAACCGGTTGCGCATTTTCTGACTCGATGGTGTTTACGGACATCTCAAGCATCCCCTGATGGAAAAGCGCTGATTTTATCGGACTGTTTGGTAAAAGCAAACGGTTGCTTGGTTAAACGCATACTTTTCTAAGGGATGTTGATTTCGCACCGTCAGGTTCTAAAAATCAGGCGTTAGAGTAGCGTTCGGTTTCTGGCATCCAGCGGTCAATCAGCGCTTCGGCCAACTGCGGGTAGCGCTCATGAATATGGCGCGCGACGCGCTGCACTTCCGGGATCATCGCCTGGTCGCGCAGCAGGTCGGCTACTTTAAATTCTGCATTGCCGGTCTGGCGTGTACCCAGTAATTCTCCGGGACCGCGAATTTCCAGGTCTTTTTGTGCAATCACGAAGCCATCGTTGCTATCACGCAGCACCTGCAAACGTTTTTGCGCTGTTTTGGAGAGCGGGGATTTGTACAGCAGCACACAATGGGATGCTACCGCGCCACGTCCTACGCGACCACGTAGCTGGTGGAGTTGCGCAAGGCCAAGACGTTCCGGGTTTTCAATGATCATCAGGCTGGAATTGGGCACATCCACGCCGACTTCAATTACCGTGGTGGCAACCAGTAAGTGCAACTCACCCTGTTTGAACGCCTGCATCACCGCCTGCTTTTCTGCCGGTTTCATGCGGCCATGCACCAGCCCGACATTCAGTTCTGGCAGTGCCAGTTTGAGCTCTTCCCAGGTCGCTTCCGCTGCCTGCGCTTCCAGCAGGTCGGACTCCTCAATCAGCGTACAAACCCAATACGCCTGGCGGCCTTCGCCAGTGCAGGCGCTGCGCACGCGATCAATAATCTCGCTGCGGCGCGTATCGGGAATAGCAACCGTGGTCACTGGCGTACGGCCCGGCGGCAGTTCATCAATCACCGAAGTATCCAGATCGGCATAGGCCGTCATCGCCAGGGTTCGTGGGATCGGCGTTGCGGTCATAATCAACTGATGCGGATGAAAGCCCTGCTGCTGGCCTTTTTCCCACAGCGCCAGCCGCTGGTGGACGCCAAAGCGGTGCTGCTCATCAATAATCACCAGTGCGAGGCCGTTAAACTGTACCTGCTCCTGGAAAATGGCGTGCGTGCCGACCACCATCTGCACCTGCCCGCTGGCGATCGCTTCCTGCTGTGCCTGGCGTGCTTTACCTTTCTGTTTCCCAGCCAGCCAGCCCACCTCGATACCAAGCGGCGCAAACCACGCGCGGAAGTTATTGGCGTGTTGCTCTGCCAGCAACTCTGTCGGTGCCATCATCGCCACCTGTTTGCCATTGGCAATTGCGCGTAGCGCCGCGAGTGCGGCTACCAGCGTTTTACCGGAACCAACGTCGCCCTGCACCAGACGCATCATTGGGATATCCAGCGCCATATCGCGTTCGATTTCTGCCACCACGCGCGCCTGTGCGCCCGTGGGTTTAAAGGGCAGGGACGCCAGAAGGCTTTCTTTCAGCGTATCGTTAGCGCCAAGCGGTTGCGCATGGTAACGCTGCGCCCCGGCACGTAGCGCCAGCATACTCAGGTTATGCGCCAGCAACTCTTCCATAATTAGCCGACGTTGCGCCGGATGTTGCCCGCTTTCCAGCTCGCTTAATTGCAACGAGGGCGGCGGACGATGCAGCGTATGTAGTGCGTCCGGCAGGCTCATCATGCCTTGTGCCAGCTCCGGTGGCAGCAGTTCGCTGATGGCGCAGGTCGCCAACAATTCCAGCGCCTGGTCAGTCAGCTTGCGCAGTGTTGCCTGCTTAACGCCTTCGGTGGTGGGGTAAATTGGCGTCAGTGTTTCCTGCAATTCCGGGGTGCTGAAATCGCCCTGTACGCGGTACTCCGGGTGGATCATCTCGGCGCCATATTTCCCGCGTTTCGCTTCGCCGTAGGCCAGCACTCGGCGGCCAGTGGCGAGGCTGTTTTTCATCGCCGCGTTGAAGTTGAAAAAGCGCAGGGTGAGAATGCCGGAGCCGTCGCTTATCTGGCAGGTCATCATCCGGCGACCGCCGAAGGTGATATTGCAGTTCAGCACTTCACCTTCCACCGTGGCGTAAACGCCTGGCAGCAGGTCGGCAATAGGGTAAAGCTGGGTGCGGTCTTCGTAGCGCAGGGGAAGGTGTAACAGCAGATCCTGAACGGTATGCAGGCCGATTTTTGCCAGCTTGCTGCTCTGCGCCGCGCCGACGCCGGTCAGCGTATTTAAGGGCACCGCATCGAGCAGCTTACCTTTCATCGGTTACCTCGAGGCCTGCATGGTGGACCACCACGTCGGGTCGGCTTCAATCTGGCCTTCATTATTCACGTGAGGATAAGGCAGACCTTTGCGTTTCGCGACTCTGGCCAGCACCGGGTAACCGCCCTCAAACAACAGCCGTTGTTGTTCGGCATCTGGCAATGTGCTGTTTTCGCGCTGGTACATGCCAGCGTTTTGCCGCTGGCGCTGCGCTTCGTAAAGAATAAGTGCTGATGCAACCGAAACATTGAGCGACTGCACCATACCAATCATCGGGATGATGATGTCCCGATCCGCAAGATCCAGCGCTTCCTGAGTGATCCCGGTTTTCTCCTGGCCCATCAGAATACAGGTCGGGCGGGTATAGTCGATTTCGCGAAAGTCGACGGCTTTGTCAGACAGATGGGTGGCGAGGATTTGCATGCCGCGCTGTTTTAGCGCGCCAACCGCGTCTGCAATGGTGCGATGAGTTTTCACTTCTACCCAGCTATTGCTGCCCGCCGCAGATGAGGCCATGGTGCGCATGCGGTTGCCCGGCCAGACGGCGTGGACTTCATGTACGCCAACGGCATCCGCAGTACGGATAATGGCAGAGACGTTATGAGGCTTGTGAACCTGTTCCATACAGACGGTCAAATCGGGTTGACGCCTGGCGAGCATCTCGCGAATACGCGCATAACGCTGAGAATTCATACAATCAGTTTCGGTTACGGGTGACTTTAATCACATCCGGCATCACGCGGATTTTACGCATGATATTCGCCAGATGGACGCGATCGCGCGCCGTAAGGCGGATGAAAGCGCTGTAAACGCGGCCATCTTTCTCTTCGGTATTCAGGCTCTGAATATTGGAGGAGGCCGTGTTAATGGCTGCTGTCAGGTTGGCCAGTGCGCCCTGGTGGTTGAACATATCAACCTTGATCTCGGTGATAAATTCCTGGGCGGTCTCTTTATCCCACTCCACAGCCATAAATTTCTCTGGCTCTTTCTGGTAGCCACGAATATTACGGCAGGACTCATGGTGGATAACCAACCCTTTACCGGGGCTGACGTGGGCGACAATCGGGTCACCAGGGATAGGTCGACAGCATTTGGCAAACGTAATCAGTACGCCGTCTGCGCCTTTAATCGGCAGATGACCATTTGCGCTGGACGATGATTGTGTTGCTTGTACGGCTTCCCCTTGCTGCAAATTTTTTGCCACGACGACGCTCATGGCGTTGCCGAGGCCGATTTCTGCCAGCAGATCGTCAAGCGAGGCCAGCTTCATACGATCCAGCTCACGCTGAATATGCTCCGGCGGGATTTCCGCCAGCTTGCGGCTACCGCCCAAAGCATGGTTCAACAGACGGCGACCCAGGCTTACCGAGTCATCGCGTTTGAGGTTTTTCAGCATCTGGCGGATTTTGGCGCGCGCTTTCGAGCTGACAACAAAGTTCAGCCATGCAGCGTTCGGGCGAGCGCCCGGCGCGGTTATAATCTCGACCGTCTGACCGCTGGAGAGCGATTGCGATAGCGGATACGGCTGGCGGTCAACGCGTGCGCCAACGCAGGCGTGGCCGATATCCGTATGGACTGCGTAGGCGAAATCCACCGGCGTCGCGCCAGCGGGCAATTCGACAATGCGGCCTTCCGGAGTGAAAACGTAAATCTCATCGGGGAAGAGATCAGATTTAACGCTTTCGATAAATTCAAATGAGTTACCGGCGCTTTGTTGCAGCTCCAACAGGCTTTGCATCCAGCGCTGGGCGCGAATTTGCGCAGTGGTGCTGCTTTCGCCGTGCTCTTTATAAGCCCAGTGTGCGGCAACCCCCATTTCTGCCATTTGATCCATATCTTCGGTACGGATCTGCACCTCAACCGGCACGCCATGCGGACCAATCATTGAGGTATGCAGCGACTGATAGCCGTTCGCCTTGGGTATCGCAATATAGTCTTTTACGCGACCGGGACGCGGCTTGTACAAGCTGTGCATCTGACCGAGCACGCGGTAGCAGGTATCCAGGTCATGAACAATCACACGGAAGGCGTAAATATCCATGATCGAGTGAAAACGCTGCTCTTTAAGCACCATCTTGCAGTAGATGGAGTAAAGATGCTTTTCGCGCCCGCTGACGCGACAGGGAATGCCCGCTTCCTGTAAACGCCCTTCGATTTCGGAGAGGATTTTTTGAATCATCTCTTTACGGTTGCCGCGTGCGGCTTTCACCACTTCTTTAATCACGCGATAGCGGTTTGGATACAGTGCTTCAAAGCCCAGCTCTTCCAGCTCGGTTTTGATGTGATGAATACCTAAACGGTGTGCCAGCGGACTATAGATTTCGAGGGTTTCACGGGCGATGCGACGACGTTTATCCGGGCGAAGAGAGCCCAGCGTGCGCATGTTATGGGTGCGGTCGGCGAGTTTGATAAGAATGACGCGGATGTCTTGCACCATCGCCATAATCATCTTGCGAAAGTTTTCGGCCTGCGCTTCTTTCTTATCCTGAAACTTGAGCTTATCAAGCTTAGAGACCCCTTCCACCAGCTCGGCAACGCTTTTGCCAAACAATTGCTCCATATCCTGGTAGGTGGCAGGGGTATCTTCAATCACGTCATGCAGCAGTGCGGCCATCAGCGTTTCATAGTCGAGTTTCATCTCGGCCAGAATACAGGCCACCGCTACCGGGTGCGTGATATAAGGTTCACCGCTTGAACGTGTTTGACCCTCGTGAGCGTCACGTGCAACGAGATACGCCTGCCTGAGACGTTTGATTTGGTCTTCAGGCAGATAGTTTTGAATCAGCTGATTCAGGCTTTCAAACAGATACAAGGGTGACCTGCGGGTTAATTAACGACGACCTTCAGCAATGGCGGTAACAGCCTGCAATTCTGCGGCTTCCTGCTCTTGCTGCTCCTGGCGCTCACGTACGTCGAGGATCTGGTTGTTAATCAGACCTTCTTCGATTTCGCGCAGCGCGATAACGGTGGTTTTATCGTTTTCTTCCGGAACTAACGGATCTTTACCGCCAACCTGCATCTGACGAGCGCGACGCGCGGCGACCAGCACCAGGTCAAAACGGTTACCAACTTTCTCTACAGCGTCCTGAACAGTTACGCGTGCCATACTTAAAATGCTCCACAGGTGAAGAAATGACTGGGCATGATACTGAAACCAGGCTCAGTCTGCCAATAGTTTGCTGATTAAAGCGTCATGTCGCTGCTTTTGGCGGCCCATGCGCAGACGTTCGGCGCGAATAATGGTTTTCAGATCGCCCAGGGCGGTATCGAAATCATCATTCACAATCAGGTAATCATATTCCGCGTAATGGCTCATTTCCGCAACCGCCTGCGCCATACGCTTCGCAATCACCTCTTCGCTATCCTGGCCACGCCCACGTAGGCGGCGATCCAGCTCCAGCTTCGACGGCGGCAGAATAAAGATGCTGCGCGCCTGCGGCATACGGGTGCGAATTTGCTGTGCGCCCTGCCAGTCGATATCGAGAAAAACATCTACACCGGTTGCCAGCACTTGCTCAATAGCGGCACGAGACGTGCCGTAGTAGTTGCCAAAAACTTCGGCGTGCTCAAGAAACGCGTCATCATTAATCATGGCTTTGAATTCATCATGATTAACAAAGAAATAGTGTTCACCGTGTACTTCGCCCGGGCGCGGAGCGCGGGTAGTGTGCGAAACAGAAACTTGTGTGTCGTATAACGGTTGGGTTTTCAGCAAAGCCTGGATGAGGCTTGATTTACCCGCGCCACTGGGGGCGGAAACAATATAGAGCGTGCCTTGAGCCATGAGAGTCTTTTGTATGTGAATGCGAGAGGAACTTACATACGTGCCTATTATACACATCAGCGCTATGTGACGTAGTCTTTGTCACACTTTTTCCCATTGAGTATGGCGTTTTGCGCACTCGTTTCCTGATTTATTTGCAAATTTTCACCGCCGCAACGAGTTGCTGGAACCCGGCTCGCAATCTCGCTTTTTCCTGCTCGAAGCATCCAACCGCCCACGGTATAACCAAACCGCAATCACAAGGGAGAAAGCATGATGTGGAAAAGAGCCGGAATGACCGTTTTTCTGCTGCTATGGAGCGCGTTAAGCCAGGCGACCTGCCCGGTCTGGTCGCCATCGCGGGCGCAAGATGAGATTGGCCGCCTGCAACAACAGCTCGGCAAGTGGAATGATGCCTACTGGAAGCAGGGCGCAAGTGAAGTGAGTGACGGTGTTTATGACCGTTTAAGCGCCCGGCTGGCGCAGTGGCAGCGCTGCTTTGCCATTGAATCTACCCGTCAATCGCCTGCATTGCCAGGCGGTAGTGTGAGACATCCGGTTGCACACACCGGAGTGCGCAAGCTGACGGATAAATTCGCGTTACGCCAGTGGATGGTGGGTAAACAGGATCTGTGGGTGCAGCCGAAGGTGGACGGTATTGCGGTCACACTGGTGTATCGCAACGGCGAGCTGGTGCAGGCCATCAGCCGGGGAAATGGCCTGATAGGTGAAGACTGGACGGCAAAAGTACGCGCAATTCCATCAATCCCCAAAACCGTGGTCGGTGTACTGGCAAACAGTGTGTTACAAGGCGAGCTCTATCTACGCCGTGAAAATCATGTGCAAAAACAGGCTGGAGGGGTTAACGCGCGGGCAAAAGTGGCGGGCGCGATGCTGCGGCGTGATAATCCTGCCATTCTCAACGAGCTGGCCTTTTTTGTCTGGGCCTGGCCAGACGGCCCGGCAACATTAGCACAGCGGCTGATTGCGCTCGGTAAAGCCGGGTTTAGCGACATGCAGCATTACAGTGTGCCGGTCAACTCCGTGCAGGATGTGGAGAATCTGCGTGAGCGGTGGTTTACCTCATCGCTACCGTTCGTCACCGATGGTGTGGTGGTGCGCACCAGCACAGAACCTGCGGGTAAAAATTGGCTGCCCGGTCAGGGCGACTGGGTTGTGGCGTGGAAATACGAGCCCGTCGAGGAAGTCGCTGCCGTAAAAGATATTCAATTCGCCGTTGGGCGCACCGGCAAAATTTCCGTCGTCGCCCTGCTCGAGCCGGTACAGCTTGATGACAAGCGTGTCCAGAGGGTGAATGTCGGCTCAGTAAGACGTTGGCAGGAACTGGATATTGCGCCAGGAGATAACATTGCTATCAGCCTTGCTGGGCAGGGTATTCCGCGCATTGATCGTGTGGTCTGGCGCAGCCTTGTTCGGGAGCGGTCTGTTCCTCCCGCTTCGCGCTTTACGCCGCTTAGCTGTTTTTATGTCGCCCCGGATTGCCACGAACAGTTTATTGCCCGCCTGGTATGGCTAAGTTCAGCAAAGGCGCTGGATCTGGACGGTCTGGGTGAGAGCGGATGGCGAATGCTGCACCAGACGCATCACTTTGAGCATCTCTTTTCCTGGCTGACATTAACGAAAGAGCAGTTGCAGGCAACGCCTGGCATCTCGCCAGCGCGTGGGCTACAGCTCTGGCACCGTTTTTCCCTGACGCGCGAAAAGCCTTTTATCCGCTGGCTTAACGCGCTCAGTACACCGATGCCGCAATCTGCGATCAACGCCGCTGGTGATACTTCATGGCAACAAATAAAAGGGCGGGATGATCAGGCCTGGCAACAGCTACCCGCTATTGGTGCAGAAAAAGCCCGCCAGATTATCGCTTTTATCCATGCGCCAGTGATTGAACAACTGACAACATGGCTGGGTAAGCAAGGCGTGAAAGCGTTTCAGTGAGCGCTATGTTTGTAGTGAAACACCGGCAAGCCCAGCTTCCAGCGAATGGCCAGCAGGCGGGTCGTGAAACCAAACAGCAGCGTGGTAATCACGACGGTATCGTGGCTGGTAATGACATGGCCCAGCGCGATATAAACCACGGCGGCAGCAAACGCGATCCCGGCGTAGAGCTCTTTCTGGAATACCAGAGGAATACGTTTACAGAACATATCGCGCAGCACACCGCCAAAAACCCCGGTGACGACAGCGGCAATCACGGCGATCACCGGGCCTTCGCCCATATCAAGCGCGGTTTGTGCACCGATAATAGAGAAAACAACCAGACCAAGGGCATCAAGTATGAGAAACAGGCGGCGCAGATGCGGCATCACTGGTGCGAAGATAGTCGTCAGCACTGCGGCGATGGCAACAATGATGACGTATTCCGGGTGCTTCACCCAGCCGAGCGGATAGTGGCCCAGCAGGATATCGCGTACCGAACCGCCGCCGAGTGCCGTGGCGGTGGCAATGATAATGACGCCAAAGGTGTCCATCCGGCGACGGCCAGCTGCCAGTGCACCGGTCATCGCTTCGGCGGTGATACCGATAAGATAAAGAATGTGTAGCAGCATGCCCGCCTCCGTGATGTAGATGCGGCAGGGTAACGATTACGCGGCAGCGGGACGATTGAGTTTTTCTAAGGAGAGGTGTTTCGGATTAGTTTATCTAATTTGTTGGCCGTAGCATGAAGAAAGATTGGTCAGCAAATTTTTCCCTTTTAAAGCCGCGAAGATCTGAATCGATGTTCGGGAGTTGTTTGTTAAATATCAGCGATAAGCTCATGAGATATGTGTGCACGCGCCAGCGGCAAGCAGCGGCAGCGCGTGCGGGAGATATTAAGCTAAACGGAAAAGGGAGACGGTGTTAGCCAACATTATGGATTGCTCATTGAGCACCCGCGCCTCGGTGGATGACTCTTCAACTAGCGCGGCATTCTGTTGGGTGACTGTGTCAATCTGCGCGATAGCTGCATTTATTTGATCGATACCAATACTTTGTTCACCTGTCGCAACCGCAATTTCTTTCATAAGCTCAGAAACGTGGCTAACAGTGGTAATAATCTGTTTCATGCTCTCACCTGCGTGCATTACATGCTCGCCGCCGGTTAGCACTTCTTCCCGTGCTTTCTCCAGTAATGCGGCAATCTCTTTCGCCGCAACAGCACAACGCTGCGCCAGATTGCGTACCTCGCTGGCTACAACTGCAAAACCGCGCCCTTGCTCACCGGCGCGGGCGGCTTCTACCGCTGCGTTAAGGGCAAGAATATTGGTCTGAAACGCGATTCCCTCAATGACTCCGATAATATCGCTCACCTTGCCAGAGCTGGTTTCGATATCTCGCATCGAAGTCATGGCCTGTTGCATAGTTTGATCGCTCGTTAACGCGGCTGTGCGCATCTCTTCCGCCAGGCGTGTGGCGTATTGTGAATTCTCGGACGTTTTCTTAACAGTGGAGGTGATTTCTTCCAGACTCGCAGCGGTCTGCCCCAATGACGCCGCTTGTTGCTCTGTGCGTGATGAGAGGTCAGTATTTCCCGCGTCGATTTCCTGTGCTGAATGCGACACATGATCACTTGAAGATTTCACTTTGTGGATGATGTCTACCAGCGATACGCGCATGGATTCGATAGCGCGAAGCATGTCGCTGATTTCGTCTCCCGCCGTGGCGTTGATCGGATTATGCAATTCGCCTGCTGCGATGCGCGAACACTCATTATGTGCGATAGCTAACGGGGTTAAGAGACGACGGCGAATTGCGACAAACACCAAAGCAACAATTAAGACAAACAGTACAGTGAAAGCGACCACATTAATAACGCTGCTAGTGAAATGCTGCTGCGCCTCCTGGTTACGTTTATCTGCGTAGATATTACGAAACGCTAACAGCTTATCCAGCGCGACTTCAAAATCGTGATCAAGCTTAGGTAAGGTGTCGCCTACCAGCGATTCGAACTGTACAAAATCGTTGGCTTTCGCCGCTTGTAACAAGGGGAATAAGCCTTTGTCGTAATATTCTTTCCACGCTGCGCGATACCCCGGTTCGAATTTACTCTCACCAGGATAATGCGGGGCGGATAGATAATTATTAAAAGCTCCCACGCCTTTTTGTAAGGTGATTTCAGCTTTTTCAATAGCCGCCCGTGCCGCTTGCATGTCGCCCTTGTGTGCATGGGATATGGCTTCGCGCAGCACTACGCGCACAGTGCGGCTGTGGTTGATCGGGTCTATCACATAAAGAATCACGTTTAGCTCGTTATTCGTATTGTCTAACGTGCGGTTGCTTTGCGTGAGTCGCCACAAATTAGTAGCGGAACTCACAAGAAAAATGCCAATCAGTATTGCAAATAATAAGAAAGAAACGCGCCTGATAGTCATAACAAACCCTTATCGAGAAATTAAATCACCTACCTCTATGGAGGTAGCATTCAAATGGTGTCGATATAAATAGGCGGCTATTCTGCTGGCAATCAGTAATAAATTTTCTCCTGGTACTAATATATTGGTTAACAACCGTATTGTTATTGTCGCTATTTTTTCTCCACGATCTGAGTTTTTTTAATTATTATCAGTTAGTTAATTGATGTTATGTGCGTAGGGATGTTATTTTTTCTTACGTTTTTAACGGCGAAAAATTACGGCGTTTATGTGCTGTTGTGGATCGTTTTGGGTCTGTTAACTATATAAATACCAGCGAAATAATAAAGGATATATATACCGGGTCAATTACTCGCAGGTGTTTTTTATATTGTCGGGCTTCCTCTTTTCAGGATACTCATCGTGCCCACTTTTCATTTCACGGACTTAATTGTGTTGCAAGAAATTATCCGCTGATGAAGACGGCGCCGGGCGCAAGCTTGCGTATGATTTCACGCAATCCTGTGCGATGACGACAATATAGTAAAAAGCCCGTGGTTAGCGGGCTTGGCGGGGCGTTCTGCAACGCAGTGCGACAGTATGAAGCGTTACTCGATATTCTGGATCTGCTCGCGCATTTGCTCGATCAGCACTTTCAGTTCGATAGCGGAGTTGGTCACTTCAGCGTTAATAGACTTGGAGGCCAGCGTGTTCGACTCGCGGTTGAACTCCTGCATCATAAAGTCGAGACGGCGACCGACCGCTTCCTTCTTCTTCAGGATGTTGTAAGTCTCTTTAACATGCGCTTCGAGTCGGTCCAGCTCTTCGGCAACGTCGATTCGCTGCGCCATTAGCACCAGTTCCTGCTCGAGTCGGTTGTTTTCCAGTTGCACTTGCGCGTCTTCCAGTTTGGCGACCAGGCGCTCACGCTGCCATTGCAGGATTTCCGGCATATGCGCACGAACCTTGCTGACTTCGCCGCTGACACCTTCGAGACGCTGTTCGATCAGCGCTTTCAGCGCCTGGCCTTCGGTCTCACGGGCGACGATAAAGTCGTCCAGCGCGCCATCCAGTGCGGCAAGAATTTGCGCGGCGATCGCGTCCAGATCCTGCTCCTGGGCAGCCATAACGCCCGGCCAGCGCAGGATATCGACTGGGTTAATCTCCCCTTCGTCGCTCTGCATTTTGACCCAGTTCGCGGCAGTAACCAGCTGTTTCGCCAGTTTTTCATTAAGAATCAGTTCACCTTGTGCACTCGAGTCCGGTTCAAAACGCAGGTTACATTCGACTTTGCCACGTGTCAGACGGGTACGAAGACGTTCACGGACAACCGGTTCGAGACTGCGGAATTGTTCCGGCAGGCGGAAATATGTTTCCAGATATCGCTGGTTAACCGAGCGCAGTTCCCAGGAGGCGGAGCCCCATTCACCCTTGATTTCACGCCGGGCGTAGGCGGTCATACTGCGGATCATAGACGTTCCCGTTTTTAAAGAGAGATGCGGGGATTATAGCTTTCATGGCCTTATCAGGATAGGCATAACCTCGGTAAGCCAGTATAATGCGCAGCCACATTCGTAACAGCCCGGAGAAATCATCATGCGTCCAGCAGGCCGTAGCGCCACTCAAGTGCGCCCCGTCACCCTGACCCGTAACTACACAAAACACGCAGAAGGCTCCGTGCTGGTTGAATTTGGTGATACCAAAGTTCTGTGCACCGCCTCCATTGAAGAAGGCGTTCCGCGTTTTCTGAAAGGTCAGGGCCAGGGCTGGATCACCGCCGAATATGGCATGCTGCCGCGTTCTACTCATACCCGTAACGCGCGTGAAGCTGCGAAAGGGAAGCAGGGCGGCCGCACCATGGAAATCCAGCGCCTGATCGCCCGTGCGCTGCGCGCCGCAGTCGATTTGAATGCGCTCGGTGAATTCACCATTACCCTCGACTGTGACGTTATCCAGGCCGATGGTGGTACCCGTACCGCGTCGATTACTGGTGCATGTGTCGCATTGGCCGATGCACTGAACAAACTGGTCGCCGCCGGAAAACTGAAAACTAACCCAATGAAAGGGATGGTTGCGGCGGTGTCCGTCGGCATTGTTAACGGCGAAGCGGTGTGTGACCTTGAATATGTGGAAGATTCCGCAGCGGAAACCGACATGAACGTAGTAATGACCGAAGATGGTCGCATGATTGAAGTTCAGGGTACCGCGGAAGGCGAGCCCTTCTCCCATGAAGAGCTACTCACCCTGTTGGCGTTAGCCAGAGGGGGGATTGAATCGATTATCGCGGCGCAGAAAGCGGCGCTGGCGAGTTAATTATTAAGGGCGACGATGTCGCCCTTTTTGTTGTCTGTAAAAAGTGAGATGAGGAGCGAATCCATGAAAGCGTATCAGCGTCAGTTTATTGAATTTGCGCTTAACAAACAGGTACTGAAGTTCGGCGAATTTACGCTGAAATCCGGGCGCAAAAGCCCCTATTTCTTCAACGCAGGGCTGTTTAATACCGGGCGCGATCTGGCGCTGTTAGGCCGTTTTTACGCCGAAGCGCTGGTGGATTCCTGTATCGATTTTGATCTGCTGTTTGGCCCGGCCTACAAAGGGATTCCGATTGCTACCACCACGGCGGTAGCGCTGGCGGAGCATCACGAACGCGATGTGCCGTACTGCTTCAACCGTAAAGAAGCTAAAGACCACGGTGAAGGCGGCAATCTGGTCGGTAGCGCCTTGCAGGGCCGTGTCATGCTGGTGGACGACGTGATAACCGCCGGTACGGCGATTCGTGAATCGATGGAAATCATTCAGGCCAACGGCGCGACGCTGGCGGGTGTGATGATTTCACTGGATCGCCAGGAGCGTGGCCGTGCTGATATCTCCGCCATTCAGGAAGTGGAACGCGACTACGGCTGTAAAGTGATTTCAATCATTACCCTGAATGATTTAATTAGTTATCTGGAAGAGAAGCCGGAGATGGCCGATCTCCTGGCGTCTGTACGCGCTTATCGCGAAGAGTACGGCGTATAACATTTACGCCCTGTGTGAGGATGCACGGGGCGTGGATTGACGCGCTGTAATATAAGGAATTACGCCGTGATTTTGCAAAGTAAGCGGGGGAAGCGCGAATGCAGCCACAAGGACTGCATATGGTATTACTGGAGTTGCATGGCTAACAACGGCCAGCGGGCATCGAAATCCTCGGTTGGGCTGTATTTAAACTCGCTGCGCACATAGCGTGAAAGCATTCCTTCGCAAAACGCCAGTAACTGGCTTGCCAGCAGTGTTTCGTCGGTTGTATAGCTTTCGCCTTCACGCATCTTGCGCTCACGCAGTACCTGACGTAGCTGCGCTTCTATACGCTCAAACAGCTGGTTAATGCGCCCTTGCAGGCGATCCTGTTCGAACATCAACGCGTGGCCGGTCATTATGCGCGTCAAACCCGGATTGCGCTCGCCGAAACCAAGGATGAGCTGCATAATCAGACGCAGACGGGTGGTAGTGTCTTTTTCGTCTTTTAAAATCAGGTTGATACGGGTAATCAGGCTATCTTCGATAAACTCGATCAGGCTATCGAACATGCGTGTTTTG
This sequence comes from Kosakonia sp. H02, assembly GCA_030704225.1. Classification (NCBI taxonomy): domain Bacteria; kingdom Pseudomonadati; phylum Pseudomonadota; class Gammaproteobacteria; order Enterobacterales; family Enterobacteriaceae; genus Kosakonia; species Kosakonia styphnolobii. Next base: position 1,331,591 of record CP131915.1, on the reverse strand, counting down.
CTGGGAAAATGGCGATACAGCGCAGCTTCAGAAACGCCAACGGACGCCGCCAGTTTCGCCGTCGTAATGCGTTGGCTTCCATCACTGGATTCCAGCATTAACGCCAGAGACTGAAGTATTTCCTCGCGACGATTCCTTTTCGCAGTTTGTTTTTCTGCCATGTTCTAAAATACCCCTGAAAATAAGCACTTGTCAGGCGAGCAACCACACAACACCCGCAAACGAGGTGCGTTTGCGGTTATGTTATCGCGTTGTTTTGCTGTGTGATGCGTTAAAAAGAGCGGCTTATTGACGCCCTGAATGGCCGAAGCCGCCCTCACCACGCTCGGTGGCGTCGAAATCTTCTACCAGGTTAAACTCCGCCTGGACAACCGGTACAAAGACCATTTGCGCGATGCGCTCGCCGGGAACGATCGTAAAGCTGTCCTGCCCACGGTTCCAGACAGAGACCATCAGTTGCCCCTGATAATCTGAATCAATCAGCCCAACCAGATTACCCAGCACCACGCCATGTTTATGGCCCAGCCCTGAACGCGGCAAAATCACGGCGGCAAGCGCTGGATCGGCAATATGGATTGCCAGACCGGTCGGCAGCAAAGTTGTTGCGCCTGGTGCCAGCGCTACGGCGTCATCAAGACAGGCGCGCAGGTCAAGGCCGGCGGAACCGGCGGTAGCATAGGTCGGCAGCGGAAACTGCTTACCCACGCGAGGGTCCAGAATCTTAACGTCGATTTTTTTCATCATAACGGGTAACAATCTCGTCCAGTAATAAGTGTCCCAGAAGCTCTTTGCGCTCCAGCGGTAAACGTTTATCGCCATCCTGCCAGAAAAGGTGTAATGCGTTGTTATCGCTGTTAAAACCTTGATTGGATTTCGAAACATCGTTCGCGCAAATCAGGTCGAGGTTTTTGCGGGCGCGTTTCTGCCGGGCGTATTCTTCCACATTATTTGTTTCGGCGGCAAACCCAACAACATAAGGGCGATTTACAGAAAGTGCCGCAACACCTGCCACGATATCGGGGTTTTTGACCATTTTTATCGTGATTTCATCGCCTTGCTTTTTAATCTTTTCATCAGCTACTTGGCTGGCGCGGTAATCCGCTACCGCTGCGCAGCCAATAAAAATGTGCTGCTGCTGTGCTGTGCTCTGCACGGCGGCTTCCATCTCCAGTGCGGTAGTCACATCCACGCGCTGCACAAAGGCGGGCGTTGGCAGCGACACCGGGCCGGAAACCAGCGTGACGTTGGCCCCGCGTTTTGCGGCGGCGGCGGCAATGGCGAAGCCCATTTTGCCGGAGCTGAGATTGGTGATGTAACGCACCGGATCCAACGGCTCACGGGTTGGCCCGGCGGTAATCATGATGTTCAGATGTTGCAGATCTTTGACCGGCGAAAAATGTTCGGCGGCCATATCAACAATAGTGAGCGGATCGAGCATTCGCCCCGGGCCGATATCGCCACAGGCCTGGCTACCGCTGTCTGGCCCCCACAACAGCAGGCCTCGAGAAGACAGCACCTGCAAATTGTGCTGCGTGGCGGTGGCGCGGTACATCTGCTGGTTCATGGCCGGTACCACCGCGACAGGCGACGGCGTAGCGAGGCAAATTGTGGAAACCAAATCGTTGGCCATGCCGGCGGCGACGCGGGCTATCAAGTCGGCGGTGGCGGGAGCCAAAATCACCAGATCGGCCCATTTACCCAGTTCGATATGGCCCATCGCCGCTTCGGCAGCGGGATCCAACAGGCTGTCGGAAACGGGATAGCCGGAAACGGCTTGCAGGCTCATCGGGGTGATAAAGGCTTTGGCGGCCTCGGTCATTGCCACGCGGACTTCGGCTCCGCGATCGCGCAAACGGCGCACCAGTTCAGGAGCTTTATAAGCAGCAATTCCGCCGCTTACACCGAGGACAATTTTTTTACCCGCCAGACTGATCATGATTCTTTCCTGTTGGATTTCACCAGAAGCTGGGGATTTTATCACAATCCTGATGTTGTCGTGCTTTTGCCCGCAAGGCACTTTGCGAGGCGCTACGCAGGGATGAAAATTCGCAGTCGAATGGGATGCGCCGGGTGTGGCAGCATTAAGGCGAGACAGAGAGGAATGGATATGGATATCGTTTTTATGCCCCAGAAACCACGCGAAAAAATGCTGGAGTTAGGTATTGAGGCCCTTACCGATGCTGAGATATTGGCACTGTTTCTGCGCACCGGAACGCGCGGGAAGAGTGTGCTCACCGTTGCCCGGGAAATGCTGAAACAGTTTGGTTCGCTATATACATTGCTCTCTGCCGATTATGAGGAATTTAAAAATATTCCGGGTATCGGCGTGGCGAAATATGCGCAACTGCGGGGCATTGGCGAACTGGCGCGGCGTTCTTATAACGCCCGCATCGTCGTGGAAGAAAGCCCTCTGCTCAGCCCTGAACTGGCCCGGGAGTTTTTGCAAAGCCAGCTGTCGAGTGAAGAGCGCGAGATCTTTATGGTCATCATGATGGATAACCAGAACCGCATCATTAAACATTGCCGGCTCTTTAGCGGCACCATCAATCATGTGGAAGTGCATCCACGAGAAATTGTACGTGAAGCGTTAAAAGTCAATGCAGCCGCCGTGATCCTCGCGCATAATCACCCCTCGGGTAACGCTGAGCCGAGTAAAGCGGATAAATTGATCACGGAACGCGTGATAAAAAGCTGCCAGTTCATGGACATTCGCGTTCTTGATCATCTGGTTATTGGTCACGGAGAGTACGTTTCTTTTGCAGAACGTGGTTGGATTTAGACCACTTTGCGCGATCCATCGGGATCTTTGTCTGTTCGGGACTTGAGCACACCGCCGACTCAGCGTATACTACGCCACCTTTGAGAATCTCGGGTTTGGCATTTGGGCCTGGCAATCGAGAGTTCACATAGAACTGCGATGACCGGGCTGTAAAGCCTGACGAGGCGCCGATACCCCATACGAAGCTCGAGCTAATTTGATTTTTGGAGAATAGACATGTCCCGAGTCTGCCAAGTTACTGGCAAGCGTCCGGTGACCGGTAATAACCGTTCCCACGCACTGAACGCGACTAAACGCCGTTTCCTGCCGAACCTGCACTCTCACCGTTTCTGGGTTGAGAGCGAAAAGCGTTTTGTCACCCTGCGTGTATCTGCTAAAGGTATGCGTGTAATTGATAAGAAAGGCATCGATACAGTTCTGTCTGAACTGCGTGCCCGTGGCGAAAAGTACTAAGTACTTAAAGGATATAAATCATGGCTAAAGGTATTCGTGAGAAAATCAAGCTGGTTTCTTCCGCTGGTACTGGTCACTTCTACACCACCACGAAGAACAAACGTACTAAGCCGGAAAAACTGGAACTGAAAAAGTTCGATCCAGTTGTCCGTCAGCACGTGCTGTACAAAGAAGCTAAAATCAAATAATTTTAGTTTTCTTGAACAAAAACCCCGCACTGTCGGGGTTTTTGCATTTCTGACAACCCGCAAAAACGCCGGAGACGAGATGCCTGAATTACCCGAAGTTGAAACCAGCCGCAGAGGCATTGAACCGCATCTGGTGGGCGAGACCATCCTGCACGCGGTGGTGCGCAACGGGCGATTACGCTGGCCGGTTTCCGAAGAAATTCACAGCCTGAGCGATAAGTTGGTGCTCAGCGTTCAGCGCCGCGCCAAATACCTGCTGCTTGAGCTGCCTGATGGCTGGATCATCATTCACCTGGGAATGTCTGGCAGCCTGCGTATTCTTCCCCATGAGCTGCCGCCGGAAAAACATGACCACGTTGACCTGGTGATGAGCAACGGCAAAGTGCTGCGCTACACCGATCCTCGCCGTTTCGGCGCATGGCTATGGACCAAAGAGCTGGAAGGCCACAACGTGCTGGCTCACCTTGGCCCGGAACCGCTCAGCGATGACTTTAATGCCGACTATCTTCAACAGAAATGTGCCCGGAAAAAAACGGCCATTAAACCCTGGCTGATGGATAACAAGCTGGTGGTGGGGGTAGGGAATATCTACGCCAGCGAATCGCTTTTTGCGGCCGGGATCCATCCTGATCGGCTGGCTTCGTCGCTTTCAAAACAGGAGTGCGACATCCTGGTGCGGGTCATCAAGGCGGTGTTGCTGCGATCTATTGAGCAGGGCGGAACGACGCTAAAAGATTTTCTGCAAAGTGACGGCAAGCCAGGTTATTTCGCACAGGAGCTGCAAGTCTACGGGAGGGAAGGGGAACCTTGTCGTGTGTGCGGCGCACCGATCGTGGCGGCAAAACACGCACAGCGCTCAACATTTTATTGTCGTCGATGTCAGAAATAAGCGTAATTTTGTCGGCCGGGTAAAGCGAAGCTGCCATCCGGCCCGGCATCGAAAGATTACTTCAACTTATCCAGCAGCGCCTGGTGTACGTTCTGCGGCAGGAAATGCGCAACATCACCCTGATGGCGGGCCACCTCTTTAACCAACGACGAAGAGATAAACGACCACTCTTTTGACGGCATTAAATAAACGCTTTCCAGTTCTGGCATCAAATGGCGATTCATATGCGCCAACTGCATCTCATATTCAAAATCCGCCACCGCCCGCAAACCGCGAATCAGGATATTTGCCTGCTGCGCCCGTGCGAAGTTTGCCATCAAATCGCTGAAGCCTACCACCGTGACGTTCGGCAGATGCGCCGTTGCGGCTTGCGCCAGCGCCACGCGCTCATCAAGATCGAACATCGGCTTTTTGCTTGGACTGGCCGCAATCGCCAGTACCAGCTCGTCAAACATTGTGGCGGCACGGGTGACAATATCAATGTGCCCGTTAGTGATGGGATCAAAGGTGCCAGGATAAATCGCCCGCTTTTGCATAATTGACCTTATTGCGCTTTAGGTGGCAGATAGGGTTCCAGCAGTTGTAACAGAAGCTGCAAAGCGCCCTGGTTCTGATAGAGGACTTCCACTGCATGGCGACCGTAGAAATTACGGTAATCTTTATCAGTTAGCAAAGAGGTGATCTCTTTGGTCAGTGCATCCACGTCCGGCACCGTTATCAAACCATCGGCCTGTGACAATCGCGCGCAAATATCTTTAAAGTTGAACGTGTGCGGCCCCATCAATACAGGGATAGCATGGGCAGCAGCTTCAAGAGGATTATGGCCGCCTCTTTCAACCAGTGAACCACCCACGAACGCAAGGTCTGCAACGCCGTAAAGCAGCATCAGCTCGCCCATAGTATCGCCAATCACGACCTGCGTACTGGCTGACGGTATTTCGCCAGAAGAGCGGGTGATGTAATTCAAACCGGCTTCGCGCACCATATTTACAGCGTCCGGGAAACGTTCAGGATGACGTGGAACCAGAATCAAGAGTAAATCAGGAAACTGTTTTAGCAAGGCTTGATGCGCAACCAGCATAATGCTCTCTTCGCCTTCATGCGTACTTGTCGCAATCCAGACCGGGCGATGAGGAGCCCACTGGCGGCGCAGAGCGACAGCTCTGGAAGCGAGTTGCGGTGTGACCGAGATATCAAACTTCAGGCTCCCGGTTACAGTAAGCTGGTTCCGTTTTGCTCCGAGTGCAATAAAACGCTCGCCGTCTTCGCTGTTTTGCGCGGCGATCAGCGTAATTTTGCGTAACAGGTTCTGGATAAATTTGCCCAGCTTTGCGTAACCGGCAGCAGAACGCGCGGAAAGGCGCGCATTGGCAATCACTAGCGGGATTTTTCGCTTGTGAAGCGTGCTAATCAGGTTTGGCCACAGCTCGGTTTCCATGATCAGCACCAATTTGGGGTCAACCTTATCAAGGAAGCGGTTCAACGCACCGGGCAGATCATAGGGCAGGTAAATATGCTGCACATCGCTGCCAAACGCGGACATAACACGCTCCGATCCTGTCGGCGTCATCGTCGTAACGGTAATCGGCAGATCGGGATAACGGTGACGCAAGGCGCGTACCAGAGGAATGGCGGCGAGGGTTTCACCGACGGACACTGAGTGCAGCATAATACCGCCGGCTTTCAGCGGCTTACGATAGTAGCCGTAGCGTTCACCCCAGCGTTTGCGGTAAGCCGGAGCTTTAGCACCACGCACCCACAGCCGCACCCAAATCAGCGGCTGAATAAGATACAGCAATGTGGTGTAGAGCAATTGGAGCATAGTACTTTGCTGGCTTAGGAATGTGCTGGGGATTTTAAGTATTTAGCACAGCCATTGCTATTACTTTTGCCGAAATCAGCTAAATTGGCCTCTTATCGCATCAATAATATCGGCCAGCCATGTTTTTTTGCATTCTTATCTATTTTATTGATGTTTCGGGAGACCACTGATTCTGTCGTAAGGTAAAAGCGCTTGCTTTCATCTCTTTGATTTAAGGCTCTTTTTTGAAAGAATTGCCGAAAAGTGCTTGATATCGGATCGGCGGGAAAGAAGTGGTACAATAAAAGATCTATAAGTACGCAATATCAGTGTTCAGGTAGCTGTCGAGCCTGGGGCGGTAGCGTGCCAGTCTTTTTTTCCGGATACCATTTCCTAAAGAGCCAAAGCCGATTGTGGAAAAGCCATTTAAGCGAATTCTGGTCATAAAAATGCGTTTTCACGGAGACATGCTGCTGACCACGCCGGTTATCAGTACGTTGAAACGTCATTATCCTGACGCGAACATCGATATGCTGCTGTATAAAGACACGATGCCGATTTTATCCGAAAACACGGAGATTCATGCGCTTTACGGCGTGAGCAATAAAGGGGCATCGCTAAAGGAGAAGATACAGAATTTCTTCAGTCTGGTTAGCCACTTACGCAAGAATGATTACGATTTGATTGTCAATCTGACAGATCAACACATCGTGGCGCTGCTCGTGAGATGCCTGGCGGCTAAAGTGAAAATCTCGCAGGATTTTGCCAACCGGCAGTCGCCGTTCTGGAAAAAAAGCTTCACGCACCTCGCGCCGTTTGCGGGTGAACACGCCGTGGAGCGTAATTTGTCGGCGCTTGCTCCGCTGGGTATTACAGATTATTGCCGTGAAACGACCATGAGCTACGCGTCTGAACACTGGCAGCGTATGCGCAACGCGCTGAATGAATCTGAGGTGGGTGAGCATTATGTCGTGATACAACCCACGGCCCGGCAGCTATTCAAATGCTGGGATAACGACAAATTCTCCCAGGTTATTGATGCGTTGCAAGCCCGCGGTTATCAGGTTGTCCTGACATCCGGTCCGGGCGCAGATGATCTCGCATGTATTAAAGATATCGCTGACGGGTGTAAGCAAAAACCGGTCACCACGCTTGCGGGTAAAACGCGTTTCCCGGAACTTGGCGCGTTGATTGATCACGCTGCGTTGTTTATTGGGGTTGATTCGGCTCCAGGACACATTGCCGCTGCGGTAAAAACGCCGATTATTTGCCTCTTTGGTGCGACCGACCACGTATTCTGGCGGCCATGGAGCAACGACATTATCCAGTTCTGGGCGGGAAATTATCAGACGATGCCAGCACGACGTGATCTGGACAGAAATAAAAAATACATGTCCGTCATCCCGGCCGAAGATGTTATTGCTGCAACGGAAAAGATGCTTCCGCAACGCTTTTCCGCTGCGGCTATGGGGGCTTCATCATGATTGTCGCCTTCTGCTTATATAAGTATTTCCCGTTCGGCGGCCTGCAACGCGATTTTCTGCGTATCGCAGAAACCGTGGCAGGACGCGGGCATCATGTCAGGGTCTACACGCAATCCTGGGAAGGCGACGAGCCGGAAAATTTCGAGCTTATTCGCGTGCCAGTGAAATCGCGTACAAACCATGGGCGCAATGCCGAATATTATGCCTGGGTGCAGGCGCATCTGGCGCAGCATCCGGTTGATCGGGTCGTTGGTTTTAACAAAATGCCTGGCCTGGACGTCTACTATGCGGCGGATGTGTGTTATGCCGAAAAAGTCGTGCAGGAAAAAGGTTTCTTTTACCGTCTGACGTCCCGTTACCGCCATTATGCTGCGTTTGAGCGCGCCACCTTCGAACAAGGGAAAGCGACGCAATTGCTGATGTTGACGGATAAGCAAATCGGCGACTTTCAAAAGCATTATCAAACTGAATCCGATCGGTTTTATATATTGCCGCCGGGTATTTATCCTGACCGCAAATACAGCCAGCAAATACCGAACAGCCGACAAATCTACCGCGATAAAAACGGTATTGCCGAACATCAACACTGGCTCCTGCAAGTAGGTTCTGATTTTAGCCGCAAAGGTGTCGACAGAAGCATTGCTGCCGTTGCCGCTTTGCCTGAAGCGATCAGGAAAAATACGCTGCTGTTTGTCGTGGGCCAAGATAAGCCGGTACGTTTTGCTGCCCAGGCGGACAAACTGGGCATTAAAGAAAATGTACGCTTCTTCTCGGGTCGCAATGATGTCTCGGAACTGATGGCTGGCGCGGATTTACTAATACACCCCGCCTACCAGGAAGCGGCAGGCATCGTACTGCTTGAGGCGATAACGGCGGGTTTACCGGTGCTCACCACATCGGTCTGTGGCTATGCGCATTACATCACGCAAGCACAATGCGGCGTGGTAATTAATGAGCCTTATTCACAGATGGCCCTGAACGATGCATTGCGAGTGGCCTTGCAAGACAAAGCAATACGCAACGAGTGGGCGGAGCAGGCGCGACATTTCGCAGATACTCATGATCTCTATAGTCTGCCGGAAAAAGCGGCGGATATTATTACGGGTGAAGTGCATGGTTGAGTTGAAAGAGCCGCTGGCAACACTCTGGCGGGGAAAAGATGCATTTGCTGAAGTTGAAAAATTGCAGGGGGAGGTCTTTCGCCAGCTCGAAACACGCCGCACCCTGCGCTTTGAACTCGCGGATAAAAGTTATTTCCTGAAGTGGCACCAGGGAACGGCGGTGAAAGAGGTGGTGAAAAATCTCCTTTCGCTGCGTTTACCCGTGCTGGGTGCAGACAGGGAGTGGAATGCCATTCACCGTTTGCATGATGCGGGTGTGGATACGATGCATGGCGTGGGGTTTGGTGAAAAGGGCGTAAATCCTATCAATAAAACCTCTTTTATTATTACTGAAGATTTAACGCCGACGATTAGCCTGGAAGATTATTGTGCCGACTGGCTGACCCATCCGCCAGAACCGCGAATCAAACGCATGATCATCAAGCGTATCGCGACCATGGTTCGCAAGATGCACCAGGCTGGCGTAAACCATCGCGACTGTTATATCTGCCATTTTCTGCTGCATCTGCCTTTCAACGGTGACGAAGAGACGCTGAAAATATCGGTAATCGATCTGCATCGTGCCCAAATGCGCGCTCATGTTCCGCAGCGCTGGCGGGATAAAGACCTGATTGGACTCTATTTTTCCTCACTGAATATAGGTCTGACACAGCGGGATATTTGGCGTTTTCTCACCGTCTATTTTGCTAAATCGCCACGGGAAATCATTAAGCAAGAGACGGGGTTATTAGAAAAAGCGAAAGCGAAAGCGGAAAAAATCCGCGAGAGAACTGACCGTAAGTCTCTATGAACAGACAAGTGATGACTCAATGAAAATTGCATTTGTTGGCGAGGCCGTTTCAGGTTTCGGTGGTATGGAAACCGTGATCAAGGCGGTCATTCATTCATTTCAGGACGCTGACAATTTCGCCGAATGCGAAATGTTCTTTTTCTGTCGTAACGACAGAATGGATAAGTCCTGGCTGAAAGGAATCACTGCTGCTTATTCCTTCTCAAATTTCAAAATAAGTTTTGTACGCCGGGCGATTCATATACGAAATTTCGCGCGCTGGTTAAAAGAGAAAAAGCCGGATGCCGTGATTTGTGTCGATGTGCTTTCTTGTCTTCTGGCGAATAAAGCGCGCATAAAAAGTGGACAACAGTTCCCGCTTTTTTCATGGCCGCATTTTTCGTTGGATCATAAAAAGCATGCCGAGTGCATCACTTATGCTGATTATCACCTTGCGATTAGCACCGGGATTAAAAAACAGATGCTCGATCGCGGTGTGCCAGCAGACACAATCAGTGTGATTTACAATCCCGTTTCGCCTCAAATAGGCACGATACTTGCGCCGAATAGGGATGAAGAAGCGACATTTTTATATGTCGGGCGTATGAAATTTGAAGGGCAGAAAAGGGTTAAAGATCTGCTGGATGGCCTTTCAAAGGTAAAAGGCCGCTGGCATTTACATGCCATCGGAGACGGGTCTGATTTTGAACAGTGTCAGGCTTATGCGCACCAATTGGACATCGATGATCGCATAACGTGGCATGGCTGGCAGGCAAATCCCTGGGAAGTGGTCAGGAATGATATAAAAAAGGTATCTGCCTTACTGCTCACCTCTGCATTTGAAGGCTTCGGAATGGTGTTACTCGAAGCGATGGCCTGGGGGATCCCTTGTATTAGTTCACGTTGTGTTGCTGGGCCGGAAGATATTATTCATGAAGGGATAAATGGTTATCTTTACCCGGCAGGAGATATAGAACATTTCGTTGGATTATTGCAACAGATAACTGATCATCGCAGCGTATTTGAACCCGAGAGCGTTAAGCACTCTATAACGCAATTTTACAGTGATACGTATAATCGGACTATGCGAGAGGCAATCCTCTCCGTCATGAAGCAGAGTGATAAATGAGCCAAACTTATTTTGATGAGAAAGAAGTGATTCTTTCAATTAAAGATTATAATTATTTTCCTGATTCAGATATCAGCTCCTTTAATATTTCTTATGGCATCGATAAGAATTTCCTCTATGGTTGTGGTATTTCAATTGCTTCGATTTTGTTAAGTAATAAAAACAAAGAAATAACGTTTCATGTCTTTACCGACTTTATAACCGAAAGTGACAATGCGAAGTTTTCGGCTTTAGCAGAACAGTACCAATCCAGAATCATTATCTATCTGGTTAATTGCGATAAGCTAAAAAGCCTGCCCAGCACCAAGAACTGGACTTACGCAACCTATTTCCGCTTTATTATTGCGGATTACTTTTCGGGTAAAACGGATCGGGTCTTGTATCTCGATGCCGATATTGCCTGTCAAGGAAATATACAGGAACTGATAGATCTTGAATTTGCCGAACAACAAATTGCTGCTGTTGTGGCAGAAGGCGAAGCAGAATGGTGGAAAAAACGCTCCGTAAGCCTCGACAAGCCAGGTTTAGTGAATGGATATTTCAATGCCGGATTTTTATTGATTAATATTCCGTGCTGGATGGAAAATAATATTTCACATAATGCCATCGAAATGCTACGTGATCCTATAGTAGTAAGCAAAATCACCCATCTTGATCAAGATGTATTGAACATGTTGCTGGTGGGCAAGGCTAAATTTATCGATAAGAAATTTAATACGCAATATAGCATTAATTATGAACTGAAAATGAGTGCAATAAATCCTGTCACGGAGAATACCGTATTTATTCATTATATTGGGCCAACAAAACCGTGGCATGACTGGGCTGATTATGAGGTTTCTCAGAGTTTTCTCAAGGCAAAAAGCCATTCGCCATGGAAGAATGACAAATTGTTAAAGCCGACTAATGCTAACCAATATCGATACTGTGCGAAGCACATGCTGCATCAAAAGAAGTTTATTAAAGGGATGGTTAGTTATCTTTTCTATTTTCAAAAGAAAATCACAAACTAAAAAAACACATAGGTGATGCAGTGGACTCATTTCCCGCAATCAAAATTACAGAATTTGAACGTTATGATTATAGCGATAGAAATATAACAAACGCGTTAGACATCGCCTATGGTATTGACCGAAACTACCTTGATTGGGTCGGTGTCTCAATAACTTCAATTGTGATAAATAACAATATCAATATTGAGTACCATATCATTTGTGATGAGTACGATGCATGCTTTCTTGAACGAATTGCCAGTCTCGCGAAAAAATATCAAATTAAAATCAGCCTCTATTTGATAAATTCAGAATGTCTTGCGGATCTTCCCAGTACCAAAGTATGGTCACGGGCAATGTACTTCAGATTATTTGCCTTTGAATATTTCAGTAATAAACTTGATAAATTACTGTATCTGGATGCTGACGTCTTTTGCAAAGGCCGACTGGATGAGTTGGCTGCCTGTAATTTGAAAGATGTTGCTGCCGCAGTTGTCAGAGATGTTGATTCGATGCAAAATAAAGCGGCAGAAAGGCTTAAAGATCCTGGTATAAAAGATAATTACTTCAACTCAGGTGTTGTATTAGCGAATCTCAAGGAGTGGGTTCGTAACGATTTGACTAACCGCACGTTCTCAATTCTCCTGAACGATGACAGTAAAGGAATTAAATATAAGTACCCAGATCAGGATGTACTGAATGTACTATTAAAAGATAAAGTACTTTACCTGCCGAGTAGGTTTAATACGATTTACACTATAAAAAGTGAACTGAAAGATCGTACTCACCAGCAATATAAACAGCTTATTCACGATGACACCGTGCTGATACATTATACCGGCGCCACTAAACCCTGGCATAAATGGGCAACTTATCCATCAACTGTCTATTATCAACAGGCTTTGGCTGCTTCACCATGGAAGGATCAGCCTCCTCGTGATGCAAGAACGTTTATTGAATTCAAAAAAAGATATAAGCACCTGTTAATCCAGCATAAATACTACGCAGGGCTTATCGCTGGTTTTCAATATCTATTAAGAAAATATTCTCTTTATCAAAATTAAAACAAGCGTTGGTTTATTTTATGAATGACAAATACACAGTTGGAGATTATGAAGTTTTTACCAAAAAAAATGGTGGTGAAAACTATCTAAAAATATTTAATGATTTCCTTTCGTATAATATAAATATCTTAAAAGTCTTTCGTAGTATTGATGATACGAAAGTGTTGCTGATTGATACACAGTATGGAAAATTCATATTAAAAATATTCGTTCCAAAAGAGAAGAGGACTGAACGCTTCCTCAAGTCTATTTTTAAAGGCGATTATTATGAAGCGTTATTTCACCAAACGGATCGTATGCGGAAAAATGGTGTAAATATCATTAATGATTTTTATCTGTTAGCGGCAAAGAAAACCTTTCGTTTCACGCATTCATATATTATGTTGATCGAGTATATTGAAGGCGTTGAACTTGCTGATTACGAAGCTATAGACGATGAATTAAAACAAAAAATAAAGGCTTCGATATCAGCGTTACATCAGAATGGTATGGTTTCCGGTGATCCACACAAAGGAAACTTTATAATACAGAACGGCGAGGTTCGTATTATCGATTTATCAGGAAAGTCCCCCTCCTCACTCAGAAAAGCAAAAGATCGAATCGATTTAGAACGGCACTATGGCATTGTCAATACCACCAAAGATGTTGGTTACTATCAATTTATCTATAAGAAAAAATTTAGAAACTTTATTCGTAAGATCAAAGGGAAACAAATTCGTTAGCAAGTATTTATATCGTTTAGATATAGCAAGCCGCTAATTGTTGTTTAGGCTAATAGTATCTTACAATTCTACCCAGTATATGAAGTAACCATATTAATAACTTTGTTTATTAATATGCATTAATCCCAATAGGTTCCTTATGAACAATATAAAATATATTACACACGCCTGTGTTGAACGCCTGATAAAACACAGAACATCAGACGATGTGGTGATTTTCCTGTCGGGACCGACATCAAAGAAGACTCCGCTCTCTCTTTTACGAAATAGAGACATCATCGCTGTTAACGGATCGGCAGCCTATCTTATCGATAATGGTGTTACGCCATTTATCTATACGTTGACTGATGCACGCTTTTTGTTGCAAAGGCGCGATGACTTTTACAGATTCAGCCGTAATAGTCGTTTTACGATTATAAATACGGATGTTTATGCAGAGGCATCAGAAGAAGATAAGAAATATTTGCGTGAGAATTGCCTGATTTTACAGGCATTCTATAAACGTGAAAAAGGTGGTTTTTTCAAAAAATTGCGACTTTCATTGAAGTCTCGATTACACAAAAGCTTACTAATCGATGTTCCATGGTCCAAAAAAGCGCGTTTGGTTGGCTTCAGTAAAGATATTGCGTTGGGATATTGTTCTTGCCATACGGTTGCTTATACAGCAATTCAAATTGCGTACTCACTTCAGTACACTGCGATTGTATGTTCAGGTCTGGATCTGACTAATACCTGCCGTCGTTTTTATGATGAAATTACTAACCCAATGCCATCTGAGCTTAGCAATGATTTACATAAAATAGTTCCTTTCTTTAAATTTATGCGAGACAAAGTTACTGATATTAATATTTATAATTTGTCGGATGATACAGCTATCAGCCGCGATATTATTCCCTTTATTAAATCTGACGAGATGGACAAGTTATCTTATCGGAACGATAATAAATTTAATGAAGGTATAAATTTCGATCGTAACGCGAATACTTTTGCTAACTAGTCTCTTCGAATCTATAACTTCTTTTATCGGTACGAAAAATGCGCCTTGGAACATTCCACAAGAAAAAAAAGTATCTAATTAATCTCATAAAAATAAATATTCTTTCTTTTCTTTTTAAAAATAAACATGATCCGTTTATCGATGGTGCAACCGTAAAAAACTGTTTGCTAATTCATGACAATAGCAAAATTGGTGATCTCATCGTTCTCAGCGCACTCTATCGGATATTAGCAAATAAAAATATTAAATTATCTATCGTATCCTGTGGGGCTGGGCATGCGTTTCTCAAATCGCATCCGCATATCACTCACTTTATTATCAAAAAATCAAACAGTGTCGCTGATACATTGAAACTTCGTAACGAGCTGAAGAAGTTTCAGTTTGATGTCGTATTAGATCCCTTCGAGACTTTTCCTTGTTTTAATCATTCGCTACTCCTTTCGGGTTTTCATAACACTTACGTTCTCGGATTTGATAAATGGTATAAACGTTATTATTCCCGTTATCACCCGCACGATGAAAACCTGAAAGAACATATGTCGACACGCACACAGGTGATTGCGAAGCAGCTTTTTGGGAGCGATACAGGCTTTGATTATAGTTATGACCTGTCGGTTCCTGCGGATATTGAATCGTCAGTAAAAGCGTTCATCGGTGACTCGAAAGTCGTGATGATCAATCCATTAGGTGCGAAAAAGATTTGCAGGCTCACGCCAGAGCAAATAACCCTTGTGCATAGTTGGATAAGCGAGCACTACCCTGAGCTGAGAATTATTTATACGGGGCATCCAGACGATTTACCGTTAATACCTGTGCACGATAAAGAAACGCTGCCGCATAAGGATTTTATTTATACCGTCGCACTCACCAAATTCTGTGAGTACGTTGTATCCGTTGATACTGCTCTGGTGCATATCGCAGCCGCTTACAACCGCCCTATGCTTGCTCTCTATCCAGAAGCACGTAACCCGGAATACCCTTCGCCATTAATTTGGTCGCCAAATAGCCCCAATGCTCTGCAAATTATTTCGCCGACATGCTTTGTCAGCGATATTGACAATCGCACTTTACTGGAAGCTTTGGAAAAAGTATTTATGCAGAGATAATATTGGCCACAGCGAGTGGCCAATATTTATTTTATTATTCACTGCGTTGTTTATTGAATAATAGTAAAAGCGCTATTCCACAAATTATAATAATCGGTATACTTCTCGCCCAAATAATCACATCACTTAAGCCAGTGCCAATAATCGCCAGTGAATAAGCAAACAATCCTAACGATTTGAAATAATAGACCGAAAACAGCAGCGCAACGTAAAAAGCCACAATAGAAAGCGCACCAAAGATTCCTTTTAGCGACGCACTTTCAATGATCTCGTTGTGTAAATGGATATTTGTAAATAAGCGCACAGGGCTTAACGTTTTATCCTGAGTTATCATTTGCGAAACATTTTTCGAGCGTTCTTCAGCCGATCGCCATTTTAATGGCGAATCCTCGAATAAGTTAATGCCGGCCTCATACATAGCAAGACGGGCTCCGAGGGAGGTATTGCCTGAGCCTTGCTGATATAAGTCAATATCATTGACCGCAGCATTATAGCGTTTCGCTATCGGCTGGCTGAAAACCAATCCGAGAACAATCAGCAGAACCAGAAATCCACATATTGCCAGAAACAGTCTCTTCGGATTTTCAAGGTAATAGGTGACGATGGTAATGCAGCAAATCACTGGGAAAATAAGGAGCGATGAGCGCGTTTGCGTTAACATCAACGCAGCAAAAACCACGGCCACATTTATTATAAATAAAAACGGATGACTTTTAGGCGTATTAAGTATGGATATGGCGCTGATAAGCCCAATGAGCATGATAGAGTAGGCTGCGCCCGTTGAAGAGCCTATGCCAAAATCGATTCTTTCCATTCCAACGGCAAATTTCTGATATGCCGCATAGCCTAAAATAACGAAAGAAATAAGATAAAGCAGATAAAGAATGGCGGTGTTTTTGTATTTCAATTTTGACGTGGCAGCCAAAAAGACAATAAACGCGCCAAAAATAAACACTCGCGCCGTATTAATATAGTTATGGTATGTTGCCTTGAATGGTGAATTATCGGCTTTGAATACTTCGTACCAAATCAAATTAATAATGCCGATAAAAAGAATGGATCCCGGTAAGGCAGCCACTTTCCAATTAATACTGTTTGATTTTGCTTTTAATATCAGTGTCAACACTGCCATAATGCCGCAGATATTGAACAG
This sequence comes from Kosakonia sp. H02, assembly GCA_030704225.1. Classification (NCBI taxonomy): domain Bacteria; kingdom Pseudomonadati; phylum Pseudomonadota; class Gammaproteobacteria; order Enterobacterales; family Enterobacteriaceae; genus Kosakonia; species Kosakonia styphnolobii. Next base: position 1,314,944 of record CP131915.1, on the reverse strand, counting down.
CTTCATACTGAAATTATTATCAACCATCGCAACCAGTAACGCGGCTGCGCTAAAGAAAAATGTCGCTTTTTCCAGAACGGAAGAGACTTTAGCGCAATATCCCTTCCAGTTTTGCTGCGTTAAAGAAACTAACATTGAATTTCCTTTAAATTAATTTTTCAATTTCACTTAATACGGTATCCGCATTTAAATGGGCTAAATCCCGGTCGATTGCGCGACATACATGCTGATTTTTCCCATACCCGCCAATTAGCCCTGGGTCGGTCGGGCCATATAACGTGATATTTGGTCGATCCAGCGCCGCAGTCAAATGACTCAAGCCCGTATCCACGGATACCACAAACTGCGCACCCGCAAGCACCTGCGCGACCTCTCCAAGACTCAACTTCGGTAATACTTCAACGTAATCAAACCCTTCAGCCAGCCGTTTAGCGCGTGCTTCTTCATGGGGAGCACCCCAGGGCAGTTTTATCTGCAAACCGCTCTTCGCCAACAGCGCTATCAACTGTCGCCAGTGGCTCTCCGGCCAGTGTTTATCGTCGCGAGTCGTTGCATGTAAGAAAACGGCGTACGGCGCATGCGCGGTTTCTGCCACGGCAAAATGGTCAGAAATGGCGTAATCACCCTGGATCTGCGGTTTCACATAACCAAGGCTTTTGGCGAACAGTTCGCGGGTTCGTTCCACGGCATGTTGCTGCTTTGCAATGTGGTGGCGACGGTTATAAAACAGGCTTGCCAGCGGTTCGCGCGCGGTGCGCCAGTCCATCCCATGTTTAACGCCATGCGCCAGCCGGGTGACCAGCGCGGCGCTTTTCACCAGACCTTGCGCGTCGATAACGGCATCATAATGCTCTGCTTGCACAGCTTTGCGAAAAGCTTTGCGCTCGGCAGCGATCGGCGCGGAAAACCACGCTTTGCGCCAGCGTCGAATCGCGACCGGGATCACGCGATCAACCGCAGCATGCCAGGACGGGATTTGGGCAAAACCCTCTTCCACCACCCAGTCAAAACGGATACCGGGAATAACCTGTGCGGCATCGGTCAATGCGGGGAGCGTGTGAAGCACATCACCCATTGAGGATGTTTTAACGATCAGTACCCGCATCGATTACCCTTCCGCGTCCAGCAACAAGCCGTTCAGCTCTTCCAGCACGCGCTGCGGCGTAATGTCGATCAGGCTCTGGTGATACCCTTCGGCGGCGTCGCCTTTGCGCACTTTGTGATAGCCGGAGATAAGACGAATAACGCGCGCTTTGTGCGACAGCGGCGGGGTGAAATCCGGGCTGCTTGGGCCATACAGCGCAACCAGCGGGCGGTCGAGTGCGGCGGCAACGTGCATCAGGCCAGAATCATTGCTGACAACAGCTTTGCATGCGGCTATCAGCACCACGGCTTGCTCCAGCTGCGTTTCGCCAGCCAGATTGCGGCACCACGCCTGCTGTTCAGTATTCAGCGAGGCCAGAATCTGGTTGCCCGCTTCGTGATCTTTGGCCGAGCCAAACAGCAGTACCTGATAACCTTCATCAATGAGTTGTTTTGCCAGCTCAGCATAGTGATAGTGCGGCCAGCGCTTGGCCGGGCCAAACTCTGCGCCGGGGCAAAAGCCAATCATTGGCCGCTCATCAGAGATATCAAACGTGGCGCAAACCTGTAATTTCTCACTGTCATGAACCTGCAATTGCGGCCACAACAGCGGCTGCGGCAGATCCTTCGCCGAGTGCATCACACCTTTGTCATAAGCCAGCGCAACATAACGTTCCACCATCAGCGGCCAGGCTTGCTTATCTAGTACGCGCGCATCATTAAGCAAGCCGTAGCGCATTTCGCCACGCCAGCCGGTTCGGTGTGGAATGCCGGCAAAAAACGGCACCAGTGCGGATTTAAACGAGTTAGGCAGGATATACGCACGGTCGTAACGCCGCTCGCGCAGGCTATGGCCCAACTTACGGCGTGCGCCAATCTCAAGCGCGCCGTGACCGAGCGGCATCGGAATCGCTTCGTTGACTTCCGGCATACGGGATAAAAGCGGACGGCACCACGCAGGTGCCATCACATCAATTATCGCCTGGGGAAAGCGCGCTTTAAGCGTGCGGTAAAGGCTTTGCGACATCATCATGTCGCCTACCCAGGACGGGCCAATGACCAAAATTTTCATACTTACGCGTCGCGATTCAGCCAGGCCATATATTCGGTTACGCCTTCGGCAACAGTTTTAAACGGCTTGTCGTAGCCTGCGGCACGCAGATTCGTCAGATCCGCCTGGGTAAATGCCTGGTAGCGGCCTTTCAGTTTATCCGGGAACGGAATGTATTCGATGCTGCCTTTTTTGTGGAAGGCGAGGGTCGCATCGGCCACGGCCTGGAAAGATTCCGCGCGACCAGTACCCAGGTTAAAGATGCCGGATACGCCGTTTTCCCAGAACCACAGGTTTACCGCTGCCACATCGCCAACGTAGACGAAATCGCGCTTGAAGTTATCGCTGCCTTCGAACAGTTTCGGGCTTTCCCCGTTGTTCAACTGGGTGTTGAGGTGGAAAGCCACGCTCGCCATGCTGCCTTTGTGCCCTTCACGTGGGCCATAAACGTTGAAGTAGCGGAAGCCAACAATGGGTGAATTCGCTTCCGGCAGAATGCCGCGCACGTACTCATCAAACAGCATTTTGGAGTAGCCGTAGACGTTGAGCGGTTTTTCATATTCGCGGGATTCAATAAAGTCAGACGTGCGGCCACCATACGTCGCTGCGGACGAGGCGTACAGGAAGGGAATTTCACGCTCCAGGCAGTAGTGCAGCAGTTCTTTGGAGTACTGATAGTTGTTATCCATCATGTACTTGCCGTCCCATTCGGTGGTGGAAGAACACGCACCTTCGTGGAATACCGCTTCAATATCGCCGAACTCTTCTCCGGACATTATCTGGATCAGGAAATCTTCTTTATCCATGTAGTCGGCGATGTGCAGGTCGACAAGATTGACAAACTTGGTGCCGTCTTTCAGGTTGTCCACCACCAGAATATCGGTGATGCCTTTATCATTCAGGGCCTTAACGATGTTGCTACCGATAAAACCTGCGCCGCCAGTGACGATGATCATAACTGTACCTTTGAAAAATGGAGCGTTGAGACAATCTCAGACACGCATAACTTTATCATACCATTACATTGCCAACCCTTCAGCCATTCCCCGGCGAACGGCATGGCTATGCGTGATTTATGCTGCAAAATGGATAAGGAGTGACGCGTCATCTCGTATCAACGTATAGCTTTGGGTAATATGTGCCGAAATTTGCCCAGTCTGGAGAATTGCGATGCGTGGGGACTTTTATCAACAGTTAACGAACGATCTGCAAACCGCACGTGCGGAAGGGTTGTTCAAAGAAGAACGCATTATCACGTCGGCGCAGCAGGCTGACATCACCGTGGCGGATGGTAGCCACGTCATTAACTTCTGTGCCAATAACTATCTTGGCCTGGCGAATCACCCGGATCTGATAGCCGCAGCGAAAGCCGGCATGGACAGCCACGGTTTCGGCATGGCCTCGGTGCGCTTTATCTGCGGCACGCAAGACAGCCATAAAGCACTGGAACAGAAGCTGGCCGGGTTCCTCGGCATGGAAGATTCTATTCTTTACTCCTCCTGCTTCGACGCCAACGGCGGGTTGTTTGAAACCCTGCTCGGTGCCGAAGACGCCATTATTTCCGATGCCCTGAACCACGCTTCTATCATTGACGGCGTGCGTCTGTGTAAAGCGAAACGTTATCGCTATGCCAATAACGACATGCAAGAGCTGGAAGCGCGCCTGAAAGAAGCGCGCGAAGCCGGTGCGCGTCATGTGCTGATTGCCACCGACGGCGTGTTCTCAATGGATGGCGTGATTGCCAACCTGAAGGGCGTTTGCGACCTGGCGGATAAATACGATGCGCTGGTGATGGTGGATGATTCCCACGCGGTCGGTTTTGTTGGCGCGAACGGTCGCGGTACGCATGAATATTGCGACGTGATGGGCCGTGTCGACATTATTACCGGCACGTTGGGTAAGGCGCTAGGCGGCGCGTCGGGCGGTTACACTGCTGCGCGCAAAGAGGTCGTGGAGTGGCTGCGTCAGCGCTCGCGTCCGTATTTGTTCTCTAACTCGCTGGCTCCGGCGATTGTCGCTGCATCCATCAAAGTGCTGGAGATGCTGGAGTCCGGGGCTGAACTGCGCGATCGCTTGTGGGCCAACGCCCGCCTGTTCCGCGAAAAAATGAGTGCCGCAGGCTTCACATTGGCGGGTGCCGATCACGCCATCATCCCGGTGATGCTGGGCGATGCGGTAATCGCACAAAACTTTGCCCGCGAGCTGCAAAAAGAGGGGATTTACGTCACCGGATTCTTCTTCCCGGTGGTGCCGAAAGGCCAGGCGCGTATTCGCACGCAGATGTCTGCGGCGCATAGCGCTGAACAAATTGAACGCGCGGTAGAAGCCTTTACCCGCATTGGTAAGCAACTGGGTGTGATCGCCTGAGGACGTGCAATGAAAGCGTTATCCAAACTGAAAGCGGAAGAAGGTATCTGGATGACCGACGTGCCGGAGCCGGAAGTCGGACATAACGATCTGCTGATTAAGATCCGTAAAACCGCTATCTGCGGAACCGATGTGCACATTTACAACTGGGATGACTGGTCAAAGAAAACCATTCCGGTGCCGATGGTTGTTGGGCACGAATATGTGGGCGAAGTGGTCGGTATCGGCCAGGAAGTAAAAGGCTTCAAGATTGGCGATCGCGTCTCTGGCGAAGGTCATATCACCTGCGGTCACTGCCGCAATTGCCGCGCGGGCCGTACGCACCTGTGTCGCAACACCGTTGGCGTGGGCGTGAATCGTCCGGGTTGCTTTGCCGAGTACCTGGTTATCCCGGCGTTTAACGCGTTTAAAATCCCGGACAATATCTCTGACGACCTGGCGTCGATTTTTGACCCGTTTGGTAACGCAGTACACACCGCGCTTTCTTTCGATTTGGTGGGTGAAGATGTGCTGGTTTCTGGCGCAGGCCCGATTGGTATTATGGCCGCGGCAGTGGCGAAACACGTTGGCGCGCGCCATGTGGTGATCACCGATGTGAATGAATACCGCCTCGAGCTGGCGCGCAAAATGGGCGTGACTCGCGCGGTGAACGTGGCTAACGAGAGCCTCGGTGATGTGATGGCCGAGCTGGGCATGACGGAAGGGTTTGACGTTGGCCTGGAGATGTCCGGCGCGCCGCCAGCGTTTCGTACCATGCTCGATACCATGAACCACGGCGGTCGCATTGCCATGTTAGGTATTCCGCCGTCGGATATGTCTATCGACTGGAATAAAGTTATCTTTAAGGGATTGTTTATCAAAGGCATTTATGGCCGTGAGATGTTCGAAACCTGGTACAAGATGGCGGCGTTGATCCAGTCCGGTCTGGATCTCTCACCGATTATCACGCACCGTTTCGCTATTGATGATTTCCAACAAGGCTTCGATGCAATGCGTTCGGGCCAGTCCGGTAAAGTTATCCTCAGTTGGAACTAAAATATAAATAAGGGTCGTTATTCGGCCCTTATTTTTACCTACGATAAATCTTAATTCCCACCTCTGACTGTAAAGTTTTGTCATTGACATAATTCCTTCGTAATTACGCAATAGTCTTATTACCTGTGTCTGCCATGCCCGCTACTCTTTAATTATTAATATTCCGATCAGATGAAACTAACCGGGAGAAGGCGTGTCAGAAACATTACACAATTAAAAGGTCCGTCTTAATTCTTTCTTAACTTAAGCAGGCCAATAATAGTCACCGTAATGACAATGAATCAGGTAATTAATGATGAATAGCCCTGGGAAACTTAGCGTTATTATTCCTCTCTACAACGCAGGTGATGAATTTATTCCATGCATGGAATCGTTGTTATCGCAAACCTGGACTGCGCTTGAAATCATCATCGTAAACGATGGTTCTACCGATCATTCTGCTGAAATAGCAGAGGGTTACGCAAAGAAGTACCCTCACATTCACCTTATCCACCAATGCAACGCCGGCGCGTCAGTGGCGCGAAATCGCGGGCTGGAGCATGCCACGGGTGACTACATTGCCTTTGTCGATGCCGATGATATTGTCTATCCGCAAATGTATGAAACGCTGATGAAAATGGCGCTGGAAGATGATCTGGATGTCGCGCAATGTAACTCAGATTGGTGCGATCGGCAGACAGGCAGCACCTGGCAATCCATACCGGTAGATCGCGTTCGTTCTACCGGTGTGCTAAACGGACCAGACTGGTTACGAATGGCGCTGGCAAGCCGCCGCTGGACGCATGTTGTCTGGATGGGCGTTTATCGTCACGATGTAATTAAGCAAAATCGCATTGAATTTATTCCAGGACTGCATCATCAGGATATTATCTGGACCACTGAATTTATGTATAACGCCAAACGTGTGCGATATACCGAACAATCGTTATATAAATATTTCCTGCACGATTGTTCCGTCAGCCGATTAAAACGCAGTGGGCAGAAAAATCTGGCTTATCAACGCCATTACATGAAAATTACCCGCCTGCTTGAAAAACTTAATTGCGATTATGCTGACAAAATAACGATATATCCGGAGTTTCATCAGCAGATTACTTATGAAGCCTTACGTGTATGCCATGCCGTGAGAAAAGAATCCGATCAGGCAATTCGCAAGCGCATGATTGCGGAGATTTATACCTCAGGGATGTTTAAAAGAATGGTCAGCAACGTGCGCAGTGTGAAACTCGCTTACCAGGCGCTACTGTGGTCCATTCGTCTGTATAAATGGCGGGACAAAACCGTTTCGCATCACCGGCTAGCCCGCAAGGCGCTGAAAATCTATTAATCTCAGGCTTACTTCCGGCCCCAGCCTTGCCACTGGTGCTGGAAGTACTGAATCAGCGTACTTTCACTGATACTTTCACCGACCACACTAAAGAAGCGGCTGGCGTTAACCGGCTCTGGCTTCTGCTTCGCTTTACACACTTTCACACCACGGAACGGGTTGCGCGGTGGCTGAGGTGGCTGCGGTTGGGCTGGCGTTGAAGTATCTACCTGCGGCTCATTAAGCAGTTCGCTCGGGCGCACCAGCGTAATATCCTCCGGCAGGCCAGAGAGCGCTTGCTGGAGAACGCGCACGGTTGCCGGATGTGGATGACCAATAGCAATGGCGGAACCGTTACGGCGAGCCAGCGCTACGGCGCGGTTGAACTGGCGGCGAATATCACCTTCGTTTTGCGTATCGTCGAGGAACACTTTGCGTTTGATGACTTTAACACCGGTTCCTGACGAAGCCCGCATCGCCTGGCTGTTGCCAATGGTCATGCTGTCGAGGAAATAAAGGTTATAGCGCTCCAGCGCCTGCATCACTTTTTGCATACCGAACAGGCTTGAGGTCATGGCGCTGCCCATATGGTTATTCAGCCCTACGGCGTACGGCACTTTGTTAACAGCTTCGCTAATAATGCGCTCGATCTCTGCACTGCTCATCTCCGGGCGCAGAGTATCTTTTTCCAGCGGTTGTTTGCTGAGGGGAGCCATCGGCAAATGGATCAGCACTTCATGGCCGCTGTTATGGGCTTTGGTCGCCATTTCGTGTGCATGTGTGGCATTGGGCAGCACCGCGACGGAAACCGCCTGTGGCATGGCCAGCACCTGGTTTTCAGTCTGTGGACGATAGCCAAAATCGTCGATTACGATGGCCAGTTTGCCGGCAAACACCGGGAAGGAGAACGCCAGCAGGCTGGCAAAGGTGAACACGATACGACGAAATTGAAGCAAACCTATCTTCCCAACCACGGTTGTGGATTGACCGCCTGACCCTGACGGCGAATTTCGAAATAGAGTGAAGGCCGGCCCTGACCGCCACTGCTCCCGACGAGCGCTATCGGTTGGCCCGCGCGCACCTGCGCACCGACGCTGACCAGGGCACTTTGGTTGTAACCATACAGGCTCATATCGCCTTTGCCGTGCTCAACGACCACCACCAGGCCATAACCTTGCAGCCAGTCGGCCAGAATGACGCGCCCATCAGCGATAGCTTTGACTTCGCTGCCTTCAGACGCACCGATAACAATCCCTTTCCAACGTAGCTCACCCTGCAACTGTTCGCCATAGCGATGCAGCAACGGGCCGCGAACCGGCCAGAAAGCTTTGCCCGATGGCGAACCGAGCCCGCCGGTGCGGGACATTAGCGAGCGTTCACTTTCGGTGGGTTTATATGTGGTGCCTTTGCGGCTGGCTTCGTTCTGGCGGTCGCGCACCGCCTGCGCTTCACGAGCCTCGCGCTCGGCACGGGCTTTTGCAGCGGCTTCCGCACGCGCAAGGCGGTCACGCAAACGGGATTCGTTCGCGCGCAGTTCACTGAGCTGCTGCTGCCCCTGCTGAATGGAGGACTCCAGCCCGGCAAGGGTTTTTTGCCGCTCGCTGCGCGCCTGTTCCAGCTTCGCCTGCTGCGCTTTTTGCTCATACAGCAGCGTTTGTTGCTGGCTCTGCTTCTCTTCCAGCTCGCTTTTCTGCGTGGCAACCTCTTCGCGCGTCTGTTTCAACTGGGCGATCGTTTCCTGTCGTGCCTGGTTGAGATAGCCGAAATAGGCCTGTAAGCGCTGGCCGCGTTGGCTCTCTTCACCGCTTAAAATTAGCTGAATGCCGGTGTGCTCACCCTGGCGAAACGCAGCATCAAGCTGGGCGGCAAGGTTGCGCTCCTGCGCTGCGCGCTGGCGTTCCAGTTTGGCTATCGAGGCGTTCATCTCATCAATTTGTTTATTGAGCTGAGTGAGGGTCTTTTGCGTTTCATGCAGTTGGCGGGCAGCGGCAGAGATGGCCTGTTCCTGCGCTTTTAGTTGAGCGAGCAGACCCGCGCGTTGCTGCTGTTGCTGGCGTACCGCGCGCTCTTTGGCGGCGATATCGGCCTGAATAGATTTGAGCTGGTCGCGGTCATCCGCATGGGCGGGAATGGCGCACAGCAATGCGCCAGCGCTGAGTGCGCTGGCGCAAAGTAGAGGTCGGAGCCCGACCCATGTAATTGAAAAAATCGCCTTTCCCCTCATGGGGAGCGATTATTCCACGATGAACAGCGGCTTACCAGTCATCTCTTGCGGGATTTCCTCGCCCATCAGCGACAGCATGGTCGGCGCGATGTCGGAAAGTTTACCGCCTGCAACGGCTTTCACTGCTTTGCCACCCACGTAGATCAGCGGCACCGGCAGGTTGGTGTGCGCGGTGTGCGCCTGGCCGGTCGCCGGGTCGCGCATCTGTTCTGCGTTACCGTGGTCGGCAGTGATCAGCATCTGGCCGCCAACGGATTCCACAGCGTTGGTGACTTGCGCAATGCAGTTATCCAGCGCTTCAACGGCGGCAACGGCGGCATCAAATACGCCGGTGTGGCCGACCATATCACCATTCGGGTAGTTACAAATAATAGTGTCGTATTTACCGCTGGTGATGGCTGCAACCAGTTTTTCAGTTAGCTCGGCAGAGCTCATTTCCGGCTGCAAATCATAGGTTGCGACCTTCGGTGAGTTAATCAGAATGCGATCTTCGCCCGGGAACGGCTCTTCAACGCCGCCGTTAAAGAAGAACGTCACGTGGGCATATTTTTCCGTTTCGGAAATGCGCAACTGGGTGCGGTTTTTCTTCGCCATCCACTCACCAAGCGTGTTCGCCAGAGATGTCGGCGGGTAGGCAACGGCGGTTTTGATATCGGCGGCGTATTCAGTCAGCATCACGAAATCAAGATTAACCACTTTCTTACGTGCAAAACCGTCAAAATCGGCATTAACAAATGCACGGGTGATTTCGCGAGCGCGGTCGGCGCGGAAGTTCATGAAAATCAGCGCGTCGCCATCCTGCATTGCCGCATCGGCCTGGCCCGCCGCGCGGATCACGGTCGCTTTAACGAACTCGTCATTTTCATCGCGCGCGTAAGCCGCCTGCAACCCCGCCACTGCGCTATCAAAAGTGAACTCACCTTTGGCCTGGGTCATCAGATCATACGCTTGCTCAACGCGATCCCAACGGTTGTCGCGATCCATAGCGTAGTAACGACCAACAATAGTCGCGACGCGGCCTTTCCCTAATGCGGCAAACTTCTCTTCAAATTTTTTCAGGGAGGCTTCTGCACTGCGCGGCGGTGTATCGCGACCGTCGAGGAACGCGTGCAGATAGATTTTGTCCGCACCACGATCGGCGGCCAGTTCAACCATTGCCATAATATGGTCTTCATGGCTGTGCACGCCGCCTGCGGAGAGCAGGCCCATAATATGCACGGCTTTGCCTGCGGCAACGGCTTTATCAACCGCGCCGCTCAGCACCGGGTTGGTAAAGAAGGTACGTTCTTTGATTTCAACGTCCAGGCGGGTCAAATCCTGATAAACAATACGGCCTGCGCCCAGGTTGACGTGCCCCACTTCGGAGTTACCCATCTGGCGATCCGGCAGACCGACTTCAAGGCCAGATGCGTCAATTAAGGTATGCAGGCGGTTGGCCCACAGTTGGTCCATGACCGGGGTTTTTGCGTTGAAAATTGCGTTATCCTGCTGGTCTTCACGGTAGCCATAGCCATCCAGAATCACCAGTACCATAGGTTTTTTAGAAACCGACATTGCGACAACCTCATGCTCTGAAGACAAAAAATTTTGCGTAACTTTACTACAGCTGAATCGATCAAATAGCCGCAGAAGATCAAAGAAAGCGGCCAGGCAGGGGAGTGTTTTGCACAGGTTTATCCATTTTTTTCGTAACGCGCCGCAGAAAATGCATTCCGTCGTGCTCGCTGGCTGTATTTGCCACCCTGCGCAGGTATACTCCTTGCTGGTTTTTAATCACTTAGTCGGGAGTTGTTACCCCAGATGCAAGAAATTATGCAATTTATTGGACGCAACCCGATACTCTGTATCGGCTGGATTGCGTTGTTCGGCGCGGTATTATTCACTACTTTCAAAGGCATGGCGTCGAAAGTGAAAGTGATTTCTCGCGGCCAGGCCACTCACCTTATCAACAAAGAAGATGCGGTGGTTGTGGACTTACGTCAGCGTGATGATTTCCGTAAAGGTCATATCGCAGGCTCTGTGAATTTGCTGCCAGGCGAGATCAAAGCCAATAATGTAGGTGAGCTTGAAAAACGTAAAAGCGCGCCGATTATCGTTGTTGATGGTACCGGCATGCAGGCGCAGACCCCGGCAAATGAGCTGGTGAAAGCGGGTTTTGAGAAAGTCTTCGTGCTCAAAGAGGGTATCTCTGGCTGGGTCGGCGAAAATCTGCCGTTAGTTCGCGGTAAATAATTTTCCCGGTGGGCTGCGGCCCACAGGGTGAAATGGGAGAAGAGTTATGGCCAATATCGAAATCTACACTAAAGCAACCTGTCCGTTTTGCCATCGCGCAAAAGCGCTGCTCACCAGCAAAGGCGTTGATTTTGCTGAGCTGCCAATCGATGGCGACATGGTAAAACGTGAAGAGATGATTCAACGTAGTGGCCGTACCACGGTTCCGCAGATTTTTATTGATGCGCAGCACATTGGTGGCTGTGACGATTTATATGCGCTGGATGCGCGTGGCGGATTGGATCCGCTGTTACGTTAATGCTTTTAAAGCACTACAACACTTAGGGGTTATGCACTTATGTCCGAACAAAACAACACCGAAATGACTTTTCAGATTCAGCGTATCTATACGAAAGACATTTCTTTCGAAGCGCCGAATGCGCCACATATTTTCCAGAAAGAGTGGCAGCCAGAAGTAAAACTGGATCTGGATACTGCCTCCACACAGCTGGCAGAAGGCGTTTATGAAGTGGTTCTGCGCGTTACCGTGACCGCTTCTCTGGGCGAAGAAACCGGCTTCCTGTGCGAAGTTCAGCAAGGCGGTATCTTCTCCATCGACGGTATCGAAGGAACGCAGATGGCGCACTGCCTGGGTGCATACTGCCCGAACATTCTGTTCCCGTATGCCCGCGAGTGCATCACCAGCCTGGTTTCCCGCGGTACTTTCCCACAACTGAACCTTGCACCGGTCAACTTTGATGCGCTGTTCATGAACTACCTGCAACAGCAGACTGGCGAAGGTGCCGAAGAACATCAGGATGCCTGATGAACGCACTTAATGCTGCAATGACTGTGATCGGTGCCGGCTCTTACGGCACCGCTCTTGCCATCACCCTGGCAAGAAATGGCCACCCGGTTGTGCTGTGGGGCCATGACCCAAAACATATCGCGACGCTGCAACACGATCGTTGCAACGTGGCGTTTCTCCCCGATGTGCCTTTTCCCGACACGCTCCAGCTTGAGAGCGATCTCGCCCGTGCGCTGGCTGCCAGCCGTAACATTCTGGTTGTCGTACCCAGCCATGTCTTTGGCGATGTGCTGTCGCAAATCAAACCGCTGATGCGTGATGACGCGCGCATTGTCTGGGCGACAAAAGGGCTGGAGGCGGAAACCGGGCGTCTGTTACAGGACGTGGCGCGTGAAATTTTAGGCCCGACGATCCCGCTGGCGGTGATTTCCGGCCCGACATTCGCAAAAGAGCTGGCGGCGGGACTGCCGACGGCAATTTCGCTGGCTTCCACCGATCCGCAATTTGCGGAAGATCTTCAGCAGCTTCTCCACTGCGGCAAAAGTTTCCGTGTCTATAGCAACCCGGATTTCATCGGCGTGCAGCTTGGTGGCGCGGTGAAAAACGTGATTGCGATTGGCGCGGGGATGTCTGACGGTATCGGCTTTGGCGCAAATGCCCGCACGGCGTTAATCACTCGTGGCCTGACGGAAATGTCGCGTCTTGGCGCGGCGCTCGGTGCAGATCCTGCCACCTTTATGGGCATGGCAGGCCTGGGCGATCTGGTGCTGACCTGTACCGACAACCAGTCGCGCAATCGCCGTTTCGGCATGATGCTGGGTCAGGGTATGGATGTGCAAGGTGCCCAGGACAAGATTGGTCAGGTGGTTGAAGGCTACCGCAATACCAAAGAAGTGCGCGCCCTGGCGCAGCGGTTTGGTGTCGAAATGCCAATAACCGAGGAAATTTATCAGGTATTGTATTGCGGAAAAAATGCGCGCGAGGCAGCATTGACCCTGTTGGGCCGTGCGCGTAAGGAAGAGCAATAACCGGCGGTTCGCTGGGGATTTCTTAAACATCACGTTGAGGCTGGCAAAGACCAGCCTTCCTGTTATTTCGTCTGGAGTATGTAATGCCGTGTGAAGAACTGGATCTGGTCTGGAACAATATCAAAGCCGAAGCCCGCGCGTTGGCGGACTGTGAACCCATGCTGGCCAGTTTTTATCACGCAACCTTACTCAAGCATGAAAACCTTGGCAGCGCGCTGAGCTATATGCTGGCCAACAAACTGGCCTCGCCCATCATGCCCGCAATTGCCATTCGTGAAGTGGTGGAAGAGGCCTACGCGGCCGATCCGGAGATGATTGCGTCTGCCGCTTGTGATATCCAGGCCGTGCGCACGCGTGACCCGGCGGTAGATAAATACTCGACGCCACTGCTCTATCTGAAAGGCTTCCACGCATTGCAGGCTTACCGCATTGGTCATTGGCTGTGGTATCAAGGCCGCCAGGCGCTGGCGATTTTTCTGCAAAACCAGGTGTCGGTCAGCTTCCAGGTGGATATTCACCCGGCGGCGACAATCGGTCGCGGCATCATGCTCGACCACGCCACCGGCATTGTGGTGGGTGAAACCGCTGTTATTGAAGATGACGTGTCGATTCTCCAGTCGGTCACCCTTGGCGGGACCGGCAAAACCAGCGGCGATCGCCATCCGAAAATCCGCGAAGGTGTGATGATTGGCGCCGGGGCGAAGATCCTCGGCAATATTGAAGTGGGTCGCGGCGCGAAAATCGGCGCGGGCTCCGTGGTGTTACAACCGGTGCCGCCGCATACCACCGCCGCAGGCGTTCCGGCGCGTATCGTCGGTAAACCCGAAAGCGATAAACCGGCGATGGATATGGATCAGCACTTTAATGGTGTTAATAACGGGTTTGAATACGGCGACGGCATCTAATTTCTGGCTATTTTACTCGCCAGAAAGCGCGGTAGGTTGATGCATTTGCCATACTACCCGTAGGCCGGATAAGCGCAGCGCCATCCGGCAATTCCACACCAACTACCTCATCAGCTGCGCAACACCGCGCCGGAATAACCGAGCTGGCGCCAGGCTTCATACACCACCACTGACACCGCATTTGACAGATTCATGCTGCGGCTGTCCGGCATCATCGGAATACGGATCTTCTGCTCCGGCGGCAGCGCATCAAGAATGGTCGCGGGCAGGCCGCGGGTTTCCGGGCCAAACATCAAATAATCCCCATCCTGAAAACTGACAGCGCTGTGCGCAGGCGTGCCTTTGGTGGTGAGCGCAAACAGGCGTTGCGGCTGTGCGGCGGCAATAAACGCTGCGTAATCAGCATGGCGCTGCACAGCCGCAAATTCGTGGTAATCCAGCCCGGCCCGGCGCAGGCGCTTATCATCCCAGGTAAAACCCATCGGTTCGATAATATGCAGGCGAAAGCCGGTGTTAGCGCACAGGCGAATAATATTCCCGGTATTGGGTGGGATCTCTGGTTCAAATAAAACAATGTTAAGCATGCAGCCCCCTTAATAGCGGGGGCAGAATAGCACTCTCGCCCAGGGCGGCGAGAGGATTTTTTCTTACGCCGCGTCGCCGTGCGTCAGCGGTGCCAGCGCGGCAGGGATCTCGCTCTGCGCTTGTACCAGGGACGCTTTACTGATTTCACGGATAGATTTCGCGCCGGTCAGCGTCATCGCCACTTTCATCTCTTTCTCAATCAGATCCAGCAGATTCGCCACGCCCTGGCGGCCGTGGGTCGCCAGCGCATACAGATACGCGCGACCGAGCAGAACCGAATCCGCGCCGAGGGCAATCATACGCACCACATCAAGACCGTTACGGATCCCGCTGTCCGCCAGAATCGTAATATCGCCCTTCACCGCATCAGCAATTGCTGGCAGCGCCCGCGCCGAAGAGAGCACGCCATCAAGCTGGCGGCCACCGTGGTTAGAAACCACAATGCCGTCCGCGCCAAAACGCACCGCGTCGCGAGCGTCTTCAGGATCGAGGATCCCTTTGATCACCATCGGGCCGTCCCAGAACTCGCGGATCCACTCGAGGTCTTTCCAGGAGATGGATGGATCGAAGTTATTCGCCAGCCAGCCAATATAGTCTTCAAGCCCGGTTGGCTTACCGAGATAGGCCGAAATATTACCCAGGTCGTGCGGTCGCCCGTTAACGCCGACATCCCATGCCCATTGCGGATGGGTAACTGCCTGCCAGTAACGGCGCAGGGCGGCGTTTTGCCCGCTCATGCCGGAATGGGCGTCGCGATAACGCGCGCCGGGAGTGGGCATATCGACAGTAAATACCAGCGTTGAACAGCCCGCCGCTTTTGCGCGCTCCAGCGCGTTACGCATAAACCCGCGATCGCGCAGTACATACAGCTGGAACCACATCGGGCGCTTGATCGTCGGGGCCACTTCTTCAATCGGACAGACGGAAACCGTCGATAGCGTAAACGGAATGCCTTTCGCATCCGCCGCGCCAGCGGCCTGCACTTCGCCGCGTCGGGCATACATGCCGCACAGCCCTACCGGCGCAAGCGCGACGGGCATCGACAATTTTTCATTAAACAGCGTGGTTTCGAGACTGAGGTCGGACATATTTTTCAGCACCCGCTGGCGCAGCGCGACCTGTGATAAATCCTCGACATTGCGGCGCAGCGTATATTCGGCATAGGCACCGCCGTCGATATAGTGGAACAGGAATGGCGGCAGTACGCGTTTTGCCGCCGCGCGGTAGTCGCTGGCTGCGGAAATAATCATGCTTTTTTCTCCCTCGAATGAGTGTGCTGCTCGCCGGGCAGGCGGGTAATTCGCGCCTGGCGGGCTCTTTCTTCGTCGAACTGGCGAATCGTGGTATGGACGAAAGCGAGGTGCGCCATCATCGCCTGGCGCGCACCGTCGGCATCGCCCTCAAGAATGGCATTCATCACGGCGCGGTGTTGCTCCGTAAGCTGCGCGAAAACGGGGGGCACAAGATACATGCGCTGGCGGCTCTGTTTTACCGACGATTGCAGCAGATCGAAGAAACCGCGCATCGTTTGCAGCAGTACTACGTTATGCGAGGCTTCGGCGATCGCCAGATGGAAACGCACATCCGCCTGCGACGCCAGGTCCGGGTCGTCCGACTGCGAGGCTTCAAAGCACAGCGCAATCTTCTCTTTATCGGCTTCTGTTGCCCGCATTGCCGCATGCCACGCGGTGCTGGCTTCAATGGCGTGGCGCGCTTCCAGAATATCGAAGCTGTAATCCGGGTCGTCATTAAGCAGCGTTTTCAGCGGCTGGACAATGTTTTGCTCCGACCAGTCTTCATGTTGCCAGCGCACAAACGTGCCGCCACCGCGGCGGCTTAACAGCAGACCTTCACTGACCAGCTTCGCCAGCGCTTCGCGTAATGAATTGCGCGATACGCCAAGCTGCACGGCGAGCTGGCGCTCGGCGGGCAACTTCATGCCCGCTTCCAGTTGTTGCTCTGCAATCAGCGCCCGCACGCGGTCAGCGACCTCGTCTGTCAGGCGTCTGGGTAACACTTTCATGGGATCATCCACGTAAGGACATATGCCTGAAGTGTAGTAATTACCCCCACCATGCAGGTGAAAATCAGGCTGTGTTTTACCGTAAAGCGGAACAGATCCGACTCTTTACCGACCAGGCCCACCGCCGCACAGGCAATGGCGATCGACTGCGGCGAAATCATCTTCCCGGTCACGCCGCCGGTGGTATTGGCCGCCACCATCAGTACGTCCGAAACGCCAATCTGTTGGGCTGCCGTGGCTTGCAGGGCGGCGAACAGTGCATTCGACGATGTATCTGAACCGGTAAGAAACACACCCAGCCAGCCGAGGAAGGGCGAGAAGAAGGTGAACGCGCTGCCGGTGTGCGCCAGCGCTAAGGCCAGCGTCGACGACAGCCCCGAATAGTTGGAGATAAAGGCGAACGCCAGCACCATACCGATAGAGTAAATCGGCAGCGCCAGTTCTTTCAGCGTGCTGGCAAAAGTACTAACCGCCTCTCTGGGTTTCATCTTCAGCCAGATAATCGACAGGATCGCCGCAAACAAAATGGCGGTGCCGGTGGCGGAGAACCAGTCGAATTTATACACCGCTGCGTAAGGCGTGGCGGCACTGACCACCGGCGGCATGCGTGCAACCAGCTTATCGAGGTGCGGCACAGAGAGATTAAACACCCAGTCGTACAGGGCACCGCCCGGTACAAACATTGCTTTGAACGGCGGCACGCTCCACAGCGTCACGGTGGCGGTAAGAAACAGGAACGGCGACCAGGCTCGCAGGATCTGCCCGCCGCTGTATTTCGTGCGCTGCAAATCAAGGTCAACCTGCGAGGCACCCATATCACCAAAGCGGAAAATACGCACCGGCTTCCAGCGTTTAAGGAATAGCGTCAGGCACACCAGCGAAACCAGTGACGAGATAATGTCCGGCAGTTCCGGGCCAATAAAGTTAGAACTCAGATACTGGGCAATGGCGAACGAACCGCCCGCTACCAGCACCGCAGGCCAGGTCTCTTTCACCCCGCGCCAGCCGTCCATAATCGCCATGATCCAGAACAGCACGATAATGGTCAGGAACGGTAACTGGCGGCCAACCATCTGACCGATTTCAAAGCTGTCCAGCCCGGTCACCTGGCCGGCAACCAGAATCGGGATGCCCATCGCGCCAAATGCCACCGGCGCGGTATTGACGATCAGACACAGGCCAGCGGCATACAGCGGGTTAAAACCGAGTCCAACCAGCAACGCTGCGGTGATCGCCACCGGCGCGCCAAACCCTGCGGCCCCTTCCAGAAATGCGCCAAAAGAGAAGCCGACAATCAGCATTTGCAGGCGCTGGTCCGGCGTAATAGAGAGGATGGAAGAACGAATGATGTCGAACTGACCGGTTTTGACGGAAATCTTATACACAAATACGGCGGCAATGATTATCCAGGCTATTGGCCACAGGCCATAGAAAAAGCCATACACCACCGAGGCCAGCGCGTTATCCACCGGCATATCGTAAAACAGCAGCGCCACGGCAAGGGCGATGGCGACGGTCCAGCTGGCCGCAACATAGCCTTTCAGCTTGAGCTTTATCAGCGCGAAAAAGAAAAACAGGATCGGCAGCGATGCGATCAGGCTGGAAAGCCAGAGGTTGCCAGCCGGGTCATAATTCTGTTGCCAGAGATTCATGCAGGTCTCCTGAGAACCACCGCAAAACCGGTGAGCGATAAGTCTGCGCTTAGCTCTGCCTCACAAGTTTTGTAAAAGTGGCCCTGCCAGTACAGTTGTGTAGGGTTTGTGATAACGAATGGTTATCTAAATGTTGCGGAGTGGCAATGGAGGTGTGACGAGATTTAATGAATCTGTGAAGCGCGGAGAAAAAGCAGGCGCAATTGGTAGGGCCAATTAAGGCAGCCCCGGCGCGATAAACGCCAAGGGCTGTAAAAGCGGGATTAGAACTCGCTGTTGGCGAAGCCGGTCATGGCATCAAGACCCATTTCGCGACCCAGCGCCGTCATCGGGTGAACCACCACCAGGCCACGCACGCTTTTCTTCAGCTTGCCAAGATCAGCCTGCTCTTTCTTGGTGATCGCACGGCGAAAGCGCATTTGCGTTAACTTCTGCGCTTCTTTGCTCAGCTTCTGGCCGTACTGTTCGCGCAGGCGGGCAATTTCAGTTTCCAGCGTGGTTTTCTCTTTTTCCAGCTCGGCGTATTTGTCCGCGGCTTCAACTAAAGAGAGGTCCGCCTGCTGGTGGCGGATGGCGTCGAGACGGTCGCTCAGACGTTTGATTTCGTTTTTTTCGACTTCTTTCATGGTGCTCAGTTTTTTTCAGGGGAAAGTGCAAGGATACAACACTTCAGGAAAGGATTACTTCTGGAATGCTTTTTTTAAGCTGATTCGGGAAATCAGTTCGGTCAGCGACAGGACCATGGTTGAGCGCACCACCTGCTGGTAGCGCTGTTTTTGCATCGCGTAAAGATCGGCATCGCTGGTATCAAACACCGGCATCGGCGGCAGGGCAGCAACGCAGTGTAGCTCGCCAAACGGCCCGAGGATCTCATCATCGGTAAACGCGTATTCCGTACCGTCGTGATTCAGCTCTTCACGCAGCGCCATCAGCAACTCCGCGTCTTCGTACTCGTGACGGGAAATGACCCCAAGGCCGTAAATCAGCTTTAAACGCACGGACAAGTTGCCCAGCGGCCCATCTCCGTCAAGCAGCGGCTCTACAGCATATTTCACCGCGTAGTCATCTTTGCGAAACACCTGTAGCACCAGAATATTGATAGCTTCGTTGAGCAATTCAACGGCAGCAATCAAAAAACTTCGCACGGTTTTGCCCGCATTCAGACGCTCGAGTACGCGGTTTTCGAAAGCCTGCGTTTGTTCCATTATTGCCTGCATATCTGACAATTTCGTTAGCTGGCGCGGGGTGTCCCGCGCCAACGTCGGCATCATGCCTTGGTGTTATAAGCGTTGACGGCTTCGTTTACGACCGGGCTATTTGCATCCAGGCCAGAGACCTGCGCCAGCGCCGCTTGCGGGCCTTTCTCTTCGATAAGCTGAGCCAGTTCCTGAGCCTGCGGATCCTGCTCGCTGCGATAATGCATCGCGGCGGCAATCCCTTTTACCAGGTTGGCGTGGGGCAGGTTGTATTCCAGCGTGCCGAGCAGCGGTTTAATCAGGCGATCGCCTGCGCTCAGTTTACGCAGCGGCTGGCGACCTACGCGCTCAACATCATCTTTCAGATAGGGGTTCTCAAAACGGCCGAGGATTTTCTGAATGTACGCAGCATGTTTGTCGGCATCAAAGCCATAACGCTTGATCAGCACCGCACCGCTCTCTTCCATTGCGCCTTTTACTACCGCGCGGATGGATTCATCCAGGATAGCGTCGCGAATGGTTTGATGACCGGTCTGTTTGCCAAGGTAGGCGGTAATCGCATGGCCGGTATTCAGAGTAAAGAGCTTGCGTTCAACAAATGCCATCAGGTTATCGGTTAATTCCATACCCGGAATGTTCGGCAGTGTGCCTTTGAACTGGGTTTTATCAACAATCCACTCGCTGAAGGTTTCAACGGTCACTTCCAGCGGATCGTTCGTGGCGGATTCAGACGGCGGAACGATGCGGTCAACGGCAGAATCGACAAAGCCAACGTGCTCTTCAACCCAGGCTTTGTCGGCGTCTGCCAGCGCGGCAATCACGTGGCCTTTCAGTTGCGTTGTGCCGCGCACCATATTTTCACAGGCGATAATGTTCAGCGGGGTGTTTACGCCCTGCGCTTTACGTTTTGCCAGACCTTTGGCAATCGCCGGAGCGATGCGTTCCAGTACCACCGGGCCAACGGCGGTGGTAATCAAATCAACTTGCGCAATCAGGTCGACAACTTCGTCGCCGATGCTGCTGACAGCATTGACACCGGATACGGTATCGACCTGCTCTTTTTCACCAACAACATGAACCTGATAGCTATGACGGGCATTCAGGGCATCGAGAACCACCTGATTCACATCGGCGAACGTCAGTTTAATCCCCGCGTCGGCCAACAGCTTGCCGATAAAGCCACGTCCGATATTACCTGCGCCAAAATGTAATGCTTTCATAGTATTAACCTTCATTAATGTTTTTACCCGAGAGGGCTGGGGTGAGGAACCGCTTGCATTTCCCCTCACCCGAGCCCTCTCCTCCGAAGAGGAGAGAGCGTGGGGCTTACTTGTTCAGCAGCGCCAGCACTTCATCAACGCTGGTTGTCTGGGAGAGACGTTCGATAATCGTCTCATCATCCAGCGCGTTGGTCAGGCTGGTAATCACCTGAATGTGCTCATTATTGCGCGCCGCGATGCCGATCACCAGACGGGCGATGTCATCTTCGTCTTCGCCAAAACGAACACCTTGCGGGTACTGGCAGAACACAACGCCGGTTTTCAGCACGCGATCTTTCGCTTCAACGGTGCCGTGCGGTACGGCGATAGACTCACCCAGATAAGTCGGGGTCAATTTTTCACGTTCCAGCATGGCGTCAACATATTCCGGTTGAACGTAGCCGCCTTTAACCAGTTGCTCACCGGCAAAACGGATGGCTTCTTCTTTGTGGCTCGCTGCGCAGCCCAGGAAGATGTTTTCTGCACCCAGTTTAAACAGATGGCTGTTGGATGCATCAAAGCTGTCTTGCAGGCTGCTGTTGACCTTTGTTTCGTTGTCCGTGTGGCGCTGTGCGGCAACCAGACGTTCAGTCAGGCCGGTGTACAGGCCGCTGTCGAGGAAGTTGGTCAGGGAAATATGCTGTGCTTGCGGTGCCTGGCGCATGGCGCGTTCGGTCAGATCGCGGTGGGTAATCACCAGATCAACGTCCGACGGCAGGCTGTTAATCGCGCTGTTGGTCACGGAGATGTTGGTCAGACCCGCATCCTGGACTTTTTTGCGCAGTACGCCTGCACCCATGGCGCTGGAACCCATACCGGCATCACAGGCAACGATGATTTTACGTACGTGGCTCAGATCGTTGGTCACGTCGCCCGCTGCCAGCGGGGTTGCGCCTTTAGACTGGGCTTTCATGTCCTGCACACGACGGGTTGCAGCTTCGATATCATCCTCTTCTTCTTTCACTTTGCTGGTTTTCAGCAGGATAGAAGCAATCACAAAGGAGACAATCAGCGCGGCAAAGATAGCCGTCAGGTTAGCGAAGTACGCGCCTTTCGGCGTCATTGCCAGCACTGCCAGGATAGAACCCGGAGAAGCCGGAGAAACCAGGCCGCCATTCAGCACGCTCAGCGTGAACACGCCAGTCATACCGCCGAGGATCACGGCGAGCAGCAGACGCGGGTTCATCAGCACGTACGGGAAGTAAATTTCATGGATACCACCCAGGAAGTGGATGATAGCCGCGCCGCCAGCAGACTGTTTAGCGCTGCCGCGACCAAAGAACATGTACGCCAGCAGAACGCCCATACCCGGACCCGGGTTCGCTTCAATCAGGAAGAAGATGGACTTGCCGATATCATGAGACTGCTGAATACCCAGCGGCGAGAAGATACCGTGGTTGATGGCGTTGTTGAGGAACAGGATTTTCGCCGGTTCAACAAAGATAGACGCCAGCGGTAGCATGTCATGGACAACCATGAAGTTAACGCCGGCTGCCAGGATTTTGGACAGGACTTCAACCGCCGGGCCAATGCCGAGGAACGCCAGAATGGCGAGGATCATACCGATGATGCCAGCGGAGAAGTTGTTCACCAGCATTTCGAAACCGGATTTGATCTTACCGTCCACCAGCGCGTCAAATTTCTTGATGCAGTAGCCGCCCAGCGGGCCTGCAATCATTGCGCCGAGGAACATCGGCATATCCGCACCGACGATAACACCCATTGTGGTGATCGCGCCGACGACACCGCCGCGATCGCCGCCAACCAGACGACCACCGGTAAAACCGATGAGCAACGGCAGCAGATAAGTAATCATTGGACCAACGAGTTTCGCCAGCGTCTCGCTTGGTAACCACCCTGTAGGAATAAACAATGCGGTGATGATCCCCCACGCGATAAACGCGCCGATATTAGGCATCACCATATTGCTGAGAAAACGACCAAAGCTTTGCACTTTGATCTTGATATCGGATGACATAAAACACCCCTTCTTATGTTTGCTATCGCACAGGCCGGAAGCCCGAGGTTTGTTGTTAACGAGGCGGCAGAGGTAGCCGGACCTGGGTTATCTGTGACGCGAAATCTCGCACCATATCGTTCACCTGTCCAGATGGTGCACATAAGTGTGATTTAGATCACGCCAGAACAGGGGGTAGCCTGTCACTTAGCGTGATATTGATCACAAAAAGTCCGTGTAAAAAAAGTACAAAGCGCAAAACCTAAGCGTTACAGGCCCATAAGTGTGATGTTATTCACATTTAACGGCTGTTACTTTGTTATTTATTTGTGATCTAAGTCACAAGTTATTTTTTCGAGAAAATTCTGAATGTGATCCGCAGCAAATTGTACATTTTGCAATCAGCATGCTTGTAATTCTCTTTCACTGTTTGCAAAGGTAATCATCCTGGGTAAAGAACTTTGCATTCTGATGAATCGGCCTGGAAAAAATGCGCAGCCCTTATCGGCTCTATGTTTATACGCGTTTGTGTTTTTTTTGTTCTATTTCAATCCATTAAGTAAAAGTAATAATTAGTTCCTGGTTTATAAAAAATAAAGATACATGAATTATCCTTTCGGTAAATATATTAAAGGTGAGTGCAAATCTTATATGAATAATTAAATGTAATTATGCTTGCGAGGCAAAAGAAATATTAATTGAAACCAGTTGATACACTTGGTAATAATTAACGCGTTTAGTCGTAATCACACTAAAAAAGGAGCTGTAATAATGCGTGAATTGAATAAAGTTGAACTGGAAGAAGTCAATGGCGGTATTGGCCTCGGTTTCGGACAGGAAGCAGGCGGTATGCTGGGCGGTGGCATCGGCGCGATTGTTGACTGGGCCAATGGTAAAAACACAGGTGCTGCTATCGCTGGCGGCGCGCTGGGTGCGGGCATCGGCGCTATCGTTGATGCAAGCATTGCGGGTGCGACGTCTGTTGCTGAATGGGGTGTAGGTCTGGGTGGTTATATCGCCAGCACCGTGGGTAAAGGTATTTCCGATATTGGCAATGCAATTCTGGGTCTTTTCAACCCGTCTAAATAAGTTACCTCTTTAATTAAAAGCACCGCTTTTTTAAGCGGTGCTTTTATTTTTTATAACGCGATGATCCGGTCGGCGAGTTTTATGGTTGATTCCCGGTGAGCAATAATAATTCGTGTAATGTTCAAACGCTTAATTGCCTGATTAACATACTCTTCGCTGACACTATCCAGCGCGCTGGTGGCTTCATCCATAAAAATAATTTTAGGCCTGCGGTAAAGTGCGCGAGCAATAAATAAACGCTGCTTTTGCCCGCCCGATAACCCTTCACCCAGTTCACCAATCAGCGTTTCATAACCCATCGGCATTTGCATAATCACATCATGGATGTAGCCCGCTTTCGCACACTCGACCATCCAGCTATCGTCCATCTGCTCCATAAAACCGCAGATATTCTCGCGGATGGAGCCTGAAAAAAGCCGGTCCTCCTGCATCACGGTGGCAATCATCTTATGGTAGTTATTAACCCCGATTTGCTGAATGTCGGTACCATTGGCCATCACCACACCGGCATCCGGCGTCGATAAGCCGCAGAGCACTTTCATCAAGGTGGTTTTCCCGATCCCCGATGGCCCGGTTATCGCCACACTTTCGCCCGCACTGATGCTCATGGTCAGATTGTGAAATACCGGTGCTGACTGGCTATCATACCGGTAGCTCAGGCCGCGCGTTTCCAGCGCTATTGCTCCGTTTTCTTCGTTAATCGCCATATCCGGCTTGCTGGCTTCCTGCTCATTCAACGCAATATCAGCGATACGTTCGTTATGCAGGCTCATCATCCGAAGCTGGAGTAAAAAGTTCGTCAGGGACGATACGCGATCGGAGAATTGCCCGCGGAATACGCCGAACGCCACAAACATGCCGATAGTCATCTGGTTGCCAACCACAAGGCTGGCGCCCAGCCACAGGATCACCACCTGATCGCAGGCGGTAATAAAGGTGTTGATCCCGCCAAACAGCAGTTCCATTTTATTAACTTTAATGCCGGTGTTGATGGCATCGATTTTCAGATTCAGCCAGTGTGCGCCGCGGCGTTCGGCCATCCCTTGCATCTTCACCGTCGCAATGCCGTACAGCGTCTCCATAAAGTAGGAGGTCGCGCGGGCATTTTTGATCAGCGTCTCTTCCGAAAGCTG
Source organism: Kosakonia sp. H02 (assembly GCA_030704225.1). Taxonomy (NCBI): domain Bacteria; kingdom Pseudomonadati; phylum Pseudomonadota; class Gammaproteobacteria; order Enterobacterales; family Enterobacteriaceae; genus Kosakonia; species Kosakonia styphnolobii. Next base: position 1,290,032 of record CP131915.1, on the reverse strand, counting down.
GCGATAGTAGCGGTAGGTCAGCAGGCGAATCAGGACATACACAGAGGTAAAGCCGAGCACTATCCACGTCAGCCAGTTGCCATAAAGAACCAGCATAATCAGCACGCCAATCACCATTACGCCGTCGATAATGGCGCCCACCACGCTTGTGGTAAACGTCGTGCGTAGCGAATCGAGCGAAGCAAAACGGGAATGGATATCGCCCATTCTGCGCCGTTCAAAATAGCCCAGCGGTAACTGCAATAAATGACGAAACAATCCCGATTGCCACTGCACATCAATAAGTGTGCCCATCACTAATGATGTCCAGGCGCGCAGCATCCCAATGGCAGAGCGCAGCAGAATAAAGAACATTAATCCTGCGCAGATAAGTGTTAACAGTCCGCGATCGCCTGCGGGAATAGCGTGGTCCATCACCAGTTGGGTGCCGATGGGCATCACAAGGTTGATGCTCTCAATCACCACCGACAGGCAGAACACTTTAATCAGCGTGGCTTTCAAACCATGCACGCTGCCGATCAGCGTTTTCAGGCTCAGTTTGTTTTTCACCGTTTCGGCTTTGAATTCGCTCCCCGGCCAGACTTCAAGCGCGACGCCGGTAAAATATTGCGACATCTCAGCCAGCGCCACGGTTCTGCGCCCGCGGGCAGGGTCATGGATCACAAAGCGGTTGCCGCGCACGCTCACCAGCACCACAAAATGGTTAAAGTCCCAGTGCAAAATACAGGGCGTTTTCAGTGCGCTAATCTCATGCAATTCGAGCGTTAGCGCCCGGCTCATCATCCCCAATTGCGATGTGACGCCCGTGAGTCCACCGAGGGTGGCTCCCCGCGCAGAGAGGTTGAACTGTTGGCGCAGTGAAATCAGGTCGATATTTTTGCCGTAGTAGCCACAAATCATTGCCAGGCAGGCCAGCCCGCACTCTGAGGATTCCGTTTGATGTACAACGGGTATTTTCTGGCGCAGCCCCAAATCCAGTTTGCTAATAATGGCCCGAAACGTCATTTTCTTAAGCATTGATTGGCCCCGTTATGCTGTGTTTCATGTCGTAGAACGGCGAAAGCATCCATTGGTATATTTTCCTTTTCTCCAGAAACAGGGTGATCTGCGCTTTCATGCCGTTTTCCAGCGCCATGCTTTTTCCTGCGTAATCAATGCGTTGTTTATCGAGTTTGACCAGCACTTTGTAATAAGGCACGGCCATTCCTTGCGTGTTCTGCGGCGCGCCGTGGTAGCTCGCCATTTCCTGATGAGAGGCGGGCGTTTTCGCAAGAGAGGTAATAGTGGCGGGAAATTGGCCAAATTTTTCGGCGGGAAACGCCTCGTAGCGGACATTCACTCTATCGCCGCGGGAAATATACGGCAGCGCGTCATTGGGTACCCAAACCACCAAATAATGTTCCGTAATTTTCTCTGGCAAGATCTGCGCCAGGCTATCGCCTGGATTGACCATCTGACCCACGGTCACGCTGAGCGAATCAATTTTCCCGGCGGACAGCGCCCGCACGATCACCTCGCCATTGGCATCCGTATTCACCAACTCTTTGCGCAATTCATAACGCTGCAATTCCAGTTCATTAATTCGGTTATCAAACTCGGTCGCCTGAGTCTGGATCTGGCTGGTAAGGGAATTAACCTGTAATGCGTTCTGCTCATTCTGCCCGCTGAGGTTAAGAAAATTATTTTGTTGTTGATAATAAAGAGCGACCTGGTTGGTTAATTGATCTTTATTAATTAATCCCCGTGCGTGGTAATGGCGATAGTTATCCATATTCTCTTTGAGGATTTTTATTCCCTCTTCGGCGCGTTTGATAATTTCTGTCGAGCGTGCCAGCGCATCGGAATATTGGTTCTTTTGCTGACCCAGCGCCGTAAGCGTGGTTTTTTTATTCGCTTGCAAAAGGGCAATCATCTCATCCAGACGCGTTAACTGGCTGGCTATCTCGTTTCGCTGATTCTCATTGACAATACCGTTGCGGGTACTTTTGCTGACATCAATCAGATAAACCGGGTCGCCTTTTTTAATGTCTTGCCCACCGGAAACAAATTGCTTCACGACAAAGCCCTGAACGCCAGATGAAATATTAATGGCGCGAGGCCAGGTAGTTATTTCCCCGGTCACATTGACTCGCCGTGTATAGGTTCCGGTGGTGACAAATAACAAAAAGGCCACCATAAAAAGCGTGCAGCCGGTTATTGTTAGCCAGGCCGGAATACCGGGAAGCAAAATTGCGCGCCCGCGCCATCGCATTTTTCTATTTTCTAATGCTTGCTGTCGAAACATCTCAACCTTTCCTTAGTGACAAAACGATCCTTTCTCCTGGCATTACAGGATAAGTTTTTTATTAATTAATGGTGCTGAAATGGGGTTCTTATTTCTCTAATGAATATATGTATAAATAAGATTATTTAGCCGGCCTGATAATACTGAACTGCCCTCTAATTCTGAAAATATTTTTAATTCTTCGACCATTATTACCAGGCATGTGCAACAGCAACGGCCTGTACAAACATCACGCTTCACGTACACTCTTTTTTATCTCTGCGGTGAAACCTGAAAGGACAAGGCAATGAAACTGATCGGCAGCTACACCAGCCCTTTTGTACGTAAAATCTCCGTGATACTGCTGGAAAAAGGCATCACCTTCGAATTTATTAACGAACAGCCTTATAACGCCGTTAACAGCGTCGGGCAGTACAATCCGCTTGGCAAAGTCCCGGCGCTGGTGACCGATGACGGCGACGTCTGGTACGACTCGCCGATTATCGCCGAATACATTGATTTGCTGGGCATTGAACCGGCCATGCTGCCCTCTGATCCCAAAGCGGCGCTGAAAATTCGCCAGCTTGAAGCCCTGGCCGACGGCATTATGGATGCCGCGCTGGTCTCCGTGCGTGAACTGGCGCGCCCGGTTGAGCAACAATCGCAAACGGAGCTACTGCGCCAGCGCGAAAAAGTGACGCGCGGGCTGGATGCGCTGGAAAGCTACCTGAAAGACGGCACGCTCAGCGTCGACGCCCTCAATCTGGCGACCATTGCCATTGCCTGCGCCATTAGCTATATCAACTTCCGCCATGTTTCGCCGGGCTGGTGCGTTGACCGCCCGCTGCTGGTGAAACTGGTGGAAAACCTGTTCCAGCGCGAGAGCTTCGCTCGCACGGAACCGCCAAAGGCGTGATAAGCCATATGTCCGCTTGAGGAAAGTCGCTGTACAATCCCCTCATGTCAAATCCCCTGACGGGAGGGGATAAACCCACAGCCGGGCCTTTTCATGACAACTCTTTATAGCCAGATCCCATCGACCGATCGCCTGTTACGTGACGAGGCGTTCGCCACGTTATTAACCACTTACGGCCACAGCCGCGTAACGCAAACCCTGCGCCAGTTGCAGGACGAGGCGCGTGAGCAGATTCGCCACGCCCAGACCTTGCCCGACTGGTGCGAAAACTGGGCGCAGGCGGTACTCGCGCGTCTGGAGCAGGACAACAGCCGCGCGCTGCGCCCGGTATTTAACCTCAGTGGCACGGTGCTGCACACTAATTTAGGTCGGGCGGTACAGTCGCAGGCGGCTATCGAGGCGGTCACGCAGGTGATGGGCTCGGCAGTAACGCTCGAATACGATCTCGACGGTGCCGGGCGCGGGCATCGCGATCGCGCGCTGGCGGATTTACTCTGCCAGTTAACCGGCGCGGAAGATGCTTGCATCGTCAACAACAACGCGGCGGCGGTGTTATTGATGCTGGCGGCAACGGCGGCGGGGCGCGAAGTGGTGGTTTCTCGCGGCGAGCTGGTGGAAATTGGTGGTGCGTTTCGCATCCCGGATGTCATGCGTCAGGCCGGTTGTGTGCTGCACGAAGTTGGCACAACCAACCGCACGCACGCCAAAGATTACCGTCAGGCTATCAACGACAACACCGCGCTGCTGATGAAAGTCCACACCAGCAATTACCATATTGACGGTTTCACCAAAGCGGTGGATGAAGCGGAGCTGGTGGCGCTGGCGCAGGAAGCGGACCTGCCAGTGATTGTCGATCTCGGCAGCGGTTCGCTGGTGGATTTAAGCCTCTACGGGTTGCCGAAAGAGCCGATGCCGCAGGCGCTGATTGCCGCCGGTGTCAGCCTGGTAAGCTTCTCCGGCGATAAGCTGCTCGGTGGCCCGCAGGCCGGGATTATTGTCGGCAACAAAGCGCTGATTGCACAGTTGCAGCAGCACCCGCTAAAACGCGCGTTGCGGGCAGATAAAATGACGCTGGCGGCGCTGGAAGCCACCTTGCGACTCTATCTGCACCCGGAAAAACTGGCTGAAAACCTGCCGACGCTGCGTTATCTCACGCGACCAGAAGCGGAGATCCACACGCAGGCGCAGCGCTTATGCAGCGCACTGGCGGCGCGTTATCCCGAATTTGCGCTGCGTGTGGAGCCGTGCTTATCGCAAATCGGTAGCGGTTCGTTGCCGGTTGAACGTCTGCCTGGCGCTGCGTTAACCTTCACCCCCCATGACGGCAGTGGCCGTCGGCTGGAGGCGCTGGCGACACAGTGGCGGGCGCTGTCGCAGCCGGTTATTGGCCGTATTTATGATGGTCGCCTGTGGCTGGACTGCCGCTGTCTTGATGATGAATCCCGCTTGCTGGAGATGTTGCTGAAATGATTATCGCCACTGCCGGGCATGTGGACCACGGCAAAACGACCCTGATTGAAGCCATAACTGGCGTAAATGCCGATCGTTTGCCGGAAGAGAAACGCCGCGGCATGACCATCGATCTCGGCTATGCCTATTGGCCGCAGCCGGACGGCCGCGTGCCGGGCTTTATTGATGTGCCGGGGCACGAAAAATTCCTTTCCAATATGCTGGCGGGTGTTGGCGGCATCGATCACGCGCTGCTGGTGGTGGCCTGTGACGATGGCGTAATGGCGCAGACCCGCGAGCATCTGGCGATTTTGCAGTTAACCGGTAACCCGGCGCTGACCGTAGCGCTGACCAAAGCCGATCGCGTGGATGAGGCGCGCATCGCGCAGGTGCGTGAAGAGGTGCAAAGCACCTTGCAGACCTTTGGTTACCCGCAGGCGACGCTGTTTGTCACGGCCGCCAGCGAAATGCGCGGTATCGACGAACTGCGTGAGCATCTGTTGCACCTGCCGGAGCGCGCGCACCCGGAGCATCAGCGTTTTCGCCTGGCGCTGGATCGCGCGTTTACGGTGAAAGGCGCGGGGCTGGTGGTTACTGGCACCGCGCTTTCCGGTGATGTGCGTGTGGGTGATACGTTGTGGCTCACCGGCGTGAACAAGCCGATGCGCGTGCGTGGTTTGCACGCGCAAAACCAGCCCGTGGACCATGCTCATGCCGGGCAGCGTATTGCGCTGAATATTGCCGGGGATGCCGAGAAAGAACAGCTCAACCGTGGCGACTGGCTGTTAGCACAACAGCCGCCGGAGCCGAGCGAGCGCGTGATTGTCGCGGTGCAAAGCCATACACCGCTGACCCAGTGGCAGCCTTTGCATATTCACCATGCCGCCAGCCATGTGACCGGGCGCGTGTCGCTGCTGGAAAACAATCTGGCGGAGCTGGTGCTGGATACGCCGCTGTGGTTGGCCGATAACGACCGGCTGGTGCTGCGCGATATCTCTGCGCGCATAACGCTTGCCGGCGCGCGCGTGGTAACGCTGAACTCACCGCGTCGCGGCAAACGCAAAGTCGATTATTTGCAGTGGATTGCGGACCTGGCGCAGGCCGCAGACGATGCGCAGGCGCTGTCGGTGCATTTATCGCGCGGCGCGGTCTCTCTCACGGAGTTTGGCTGGGCGCGCCAGTTGGGCGCCATCGGGCTGGAGGCGTTGCTGGCGAACCCGCACTTTATTCGCGCCGGTAACAACCTGCTGGATGCGCCCGTCGCGGCACGCTGGCAGCGCAAATTGCTGGAAACTCTGGCAACGTATCATGAGCAGCATCGCGATGAGCCGGGGCCGGGGCGCGAGCGCTTACGGCGTATGGCCTTGCCGATGGAAGACGACGCGCTGGTGTTAACGCTGATTGAGCGCATGCGTGAAAACGGCGATATCCACAGCCACCACGGCTGGCTGCATCTGCCGGAACATAAAGCGGGCTTTAGTGATGAGCAGGTGCAGTTGTGGCAAAAAGTGGCTGCGTTATTCGGTGATGAACCCTGGTGGGTGCGCGATCTGGCGCGGGAAACCGGTGTCGATGAGCAGGTCATGCGCGGTGTATTGCGCCAGGCGGCGCAGCAGGGGCTGATCACGGCGATCGTCAAAGACCGCTATTACCGTAACGATCGCATTATTACTTTTGCCAGCATGATCCGCGATCTGGATCAGGCGCGCGGCTCCACCAGCGCGGCAGATTTCCGCGATACGTTAAATGTCGGGCGTAAACTGGCAATCCAGATCCTCGAATATTTTGATCGCATTGGTTTTACCCGCCGCCGTGGCAACGACCATATCCTGCGCGACAAAGCCCTATTCATTAACGAAAAGGGATAAGGCATTTCGCCAGAAAGGGTCAGGCGAATGACCAATCTGGCGATTTCCCCTGCCGTGATCAAAGCGCGATAACGGTTTTTTCTGGCACTCTCGCTTTTTTGGTCGTCAGGCGGAGCAGAGAATGAACCGATTTATCATTGCCGATCCGGCAAAGTGCATAGGCTGTCGTACCTGCGAAGTGGCCTGCGTGGTATCGCACGAAGCGAATCAGGACTGCTCAGGCATAAAACCCGCTACCTTTTCTGCCCGTATTCGCGTGGTGAAAACCGGCGCATTCTCCACGGCGGTCACCTGCCATCACTGTGAAGACGCGCCCTGTGCCAATGTCTGCCCGGTCGGGGCCATTCACCGGGCGCAAGGCGCGGTGATCGTTGAACAATCCCGCTGTATTGGCTGTAAAAGCTGCATGATTGTCTGCCCGTTCGGCGCAATGGATGTCACGGTGGTGAATGACCGGGCGCAGGCGCTGAAGTGCGATCTGTGCCAGCACCGCGACAGCGGCCCGGCCTGTGTGGAAGCTTGCCCGACCAGTGCCCTTCGCTGCGTAAACCCGGGGCAACTGCGCGAGACACGCCTGCGCAGCCAGTTAGTGTAAATCGTTAAAATTCCATGTCACCGTCAGGCTGTAACGCCAGCTACGTTTGTCGCTGTCGAACGGCTTATCGCCGGTGGGCCGCGCGGCCTCGAGCGTCAACGAATAGTGGCGATCATCACCAAACATCACCCCGGCGGCGACAGAGCTTAACCGTTGTTGCCGGTAACCCGGCTGGTTGTACCGGGTGCGGGCGCTGTCAGCCAGCAGGTAAGGCTGCACCGTTGCCAGCCATTGGCTCTCTTTGCGTTGGTGCAGATAGCGCAGTTCCACCTGGCCGCCGTAGCCATAATCTCCACTGGCTTCGCCATCCTGGTAACCGCGCCCGAAACGCTGCGCGCCAAAGCTGGCGCGTTCTGCTTCCGGCAAATTGCTGGCAGACCAGTTGCCTTCCAGAGACGTCGATAAACGCCATGTTTCTGCGGGCAACCATGCGGCGTCAACGGTGCCTTTCCAGCGGGTAAAATTGACATCGGTGCCGCTGCCGGCCGTGGTATCGGCTCCGGCTCCCTCAATGCCTTTGCGCAGCGTCAGGCTGCCCGCCACGCTTGCATTCTCAAAACCGCGAAAGCCATTTACCCCCAGTTCAACCGCCGGATAGCGGGTGTGCTGATTCTGCTCGCCCAGGCTGAGGGTTTGCCCGAAGCCGCGCGCACGCAGGCGGTAGTCATTACGCCGGTCGGTGTAATCCACGCCGCCTGACAGGTTGATCTGCTTCTGCCGGGTCAGCAGCAACGGGTAGCCAAAAGTCACACCGCCGGTGTATTGCGTGGCTTTTTGCCGGGCATCGACCGCAATGCCGCCAGGTAAAACGAGCAGGGGATCGTAATCGTGCGGATCATCGCGATAAAAGCTGCCTTTCACCTGCATGGTCAGCCCTTCGTCGTTAAGAAACTGTTGGTAGTTGAGGCCGAGATAGCGCTTCTCGTTGCTGTTATCTAGCGGCAGAAAAGTGGCGACGCCAAGCTGATCGCCATAGCTCGTAAGATTGCTTAACGAGCCGTTTACCAGCGCCAGGTTCTGCCCTTTGCGCGCATCCAGCGTCGACGAGAGATCCCAGAGATGCGGCTGCGTGGCGGTGGCTTGCATCACGGCCGCGCCGTAAATATTTTTCGGTAACTGCGCGCTGACATCGACTTTGCTGCCGGGCGTGCGCGTCATCAACTGGCTGTAACGGTCAAAGCTGTCCTGTGCGAGCGGCTTTTCCGCCATCACCTTTTTCGCCAGCCTTTTCAGGCGTTCTGCGCTGTTGGCGTTGTCGCTTTGGATATTACTGCGCGCGATATAGCCTTCCACCAGCACGATTTTTATCGTGCCGTCGTGAAAATTGTTATCCGGTAACCAGGCGTAAGAGAGCGGGTAACCGTCCTGGCGGTAGCGCGCGGTGATGTCATTGGCAAGATCGATAATGGTTTTCAGCGGTACGGTTTTGTTGGCATAGGGCGCAAAGGGAGTCAGCAGCGACTCCAGCGGGTAAACCGTGCCGCCGATAAACTGAATATGTTTCACCAATACCGGCGTCTCCGGGGTCAATTGGCTTTCAGGTTTAGCGACCGTCACGGCCGGGGCGGGCGCAGGGTTCGTGTTCGGTTCAGGAATATTCCTCGAGGGTTTTGCTGGGTTGGCTGTATCGACAATCGATGGCAGCGTATCGGCGCGGGCAATAGCCAGCAGGGCAGTGCACAGCACTGCGGCGCAAAGTGGGCGTTTCATCACGTCGTCCCTTAGAGATCACGCAAAAGTGTTGCGGTAAAAACGTGCCCCCAAACGGGGGCACAAAAGCGCTGACTACTGAGCCGGTTTTAGAATGCCGCCAACCAGGCCGGTTAATCCGCCCGTCGGGCTGGTGGTGGTTCCACTGGTGCTGGTGGTGTTATTGGTGGTGACGCCTGCGGTTAATCCCGCCGTCAGGCTATTCACGGTGGTGTTCACATTGGCCAGAAGACCGGTTTTATTCGCGCCTACCGATGCATCAGCCGAGATACCGCCGCTGGTGGTGCCCGACGAGGTGGTTGCTGGTTTCACCAGCCCGCCAACATCGGTCACCGTTTGACCGACATTTTTCACCACCTGCCCAACGCCATTCAGGGCGGTATTACTGCCGCTGATATTGGTGCCAACGCCGCTGACGCCATTGCCTACCGTGGTCAGCAGGTTATTGACTGGCGTGCCAAGCCCGGTTTTTGTGCCAACGCCTTGCGTCACGCGCTCTACGCCGCCCACGGTGTTATTTACCAGCGTGGTTGTTCCGGTGGTGACGCGCGCCACATCGGGGCTGGCGATCACACTGGTGAGGGAGTTGCCGGTGGTGCTCACTACCTGGCCGGTGCTATCGACGATCGCACCCGCTGCGGCGGTAACCGGGCTGAGGCGAGAATTCGCCGTGGTGCTGGCTAAATGAGTACCCACCCCGGAAACGGTATCCCCGACCACGGCGAGGGTGTTGGTGGTGCCTTGCAGAGTGGTGCCGACGCCGTTCGGGTTATTCGGGTCGCCAATGCCGGTTGCTACGCCGTCGCCGGCCGTTTCAACTGCGCCACCCAGGCCGCTGACGGTAGTGGAAACCGTTGAGGTAACCGGGTTGTCGTTCGGAAGCTGGCTGCCAAGGCTGGAAAGCGTGCCCCCGACGGTGGTGACGGTAGAACCGGTGTCGCTGAGCAGGGTGCGCACGGCGGTTGTGGACGCGGTGGTTGAACCGCCATTTCCGCCGTCTGTCCCGCCATTTCCATCCGTCCCACCGGTCCCGCCTGTTCCGCCGGTTCCACCTGTGCCGTCCGTGCCGCTATTGTTGCCGGTGCTGCCATTCCCGGCAGTATTACCATCAGAACCGCTTCCGGTAGAGCCGGAGGAGTCCGTGCCGGTTGTGGGGTTATTTTTGGCCGACGAATGTGACCCACCGCCACTTCCGCTACAGGCTGATAATGAGCATGCAAGAAGTACCGCCACCGCAATTACGCTGAGGTGGTTTTTTTTATTAGTAGCCATACTGATACTCCACAGAATAAAACGCCGGACGGCGTAATAAACAGTGTAAATCGTATTTCCAGACCGGCAATATTGACCTGTTAATATTTGGCAAAAACTTGCAAAATTATGATTATTCCTAAAGGTGAAACGCGATGAAATAATATATTTCTTTATTTTCAGTGTGATATGTATTTGTGTTTTTGTGTGTTGTGGATATTTGGTCTGTTTTTGTTAACAAATGAAATATATTTTCACCCACGCCATTAATAAAAATACCTGTTTTATCTTTGTCTTTTTCAATATATCCATGAAAAAACAGCGGGCTATTCTATTAACCACAAAATTTGTGAAGTTAATTTGGGGGCAATAAAAAAGCCATCCTGAAGATGGCCTGGGGTTATTTTCAGGCGCTGTGTTCTTGCCAGGCTTTTTCTATCTCTTCGGCCAGGATTTTAACCCCGGCTTCGATCATCGCCGGTTCCGGCACATAGTTCATGCGCATGCACTGGTGGGTGTGCGGCCAGGGTTTATCCAGCCCAGGGAAGAAGTAATCGCCCGGCACCATCAGCACGCCGCGCTTTTTCAGGCGCTGATAGAGCAGCTCGGTGCTGATCGGCAGGTCTTTAAACCACAGCCAGAGAAAAATCGCCCCTTCCGGTTTGTGGATCAGGCATCGCTCAGGCGGTAAATAGCGGCGCAGAGTGGCGATGGTTTCCTGCACCCGCTGGTAATAAAACGGCTTAATCACCTCTTCAGACAGGCGCAGCAGATCTTTACGCTGGATCATCTCGCACATCATCGCCGGGCCGATACCGCCCGGCGCCAGGCTGATAATGCCATTCATATTACGGATGGCGGAGATAACTTTATCATTGGCAATGATGATGCCGCAGCGGCTGCCCGGCAGGCCCAGCTTCGACAGGCTCATGCACAAAATGATATTCGGGTTCCACAGCGGGCGCGCTTCGCTAAAGATAATGCCGGGGAAAGGCACGCCGTAGGCATTGTCGATAACCAACGGAATAGCGTGTTGATTTGCCAGCACGTCCAGCTTCATCAACTCTTCATCGGTGATGACATTGCCGGTCGGGTTGGTCGGGCGCGAGACGCAAATCATCCCCGTCTCTTCGCCAATATGCAGATGTTCAAAATCGACGTGATACTTAAACTGACCGTCGGGTAACAGCTCAATGTTCGGGCGCGCGGAGACGAACAGATCCTCTTCCAGCCCGGAATCCGCGTAGCCTATGTATTCCGGGGCCAGCGGGAACAACACTTTTCGGGTGCTTCCATCGGCGCGACGGCCGGCAAACAGATTGAACAAGTAGAAAAACGCGCTCTGGCTGCCATTTGTCAGTGCAATATTCTGCGGCTCAATATCCCAACCTAATTCTTCGCGCAGCATCGCGGCCAGCGCGGTTAATAGCTCGGTTTTGCCCTGCGGACCGTCATAATTGCACAGCGCATCAGTCGCTTTGCCGCTTTCCAGCATCTCTGCGAGCAGATTGTGGAAGTAGTCGGTCATCGCCGGAATTTGCGCCGGGTTTCCACCGCCAAGCATGATTGCGCCAGGTGTGCGTAAACCGTCGTTAAGATCCTCCATCAGGCGCGTAATGCCTGAGTGGCGGGTAAATTTGTCGCCGAAAAGTGAAAATGTCATCGCTACTGCTCTGTCGGGCTTCTGGTCAAAGTGGCTAACCATAGCGCTCCCAACGGCGCGGTGCAAATCGCCTTCCGACGGCGTTTATCGACGTTAATGCTTAATGTCGGTTGATTGTCAGCATAATCACCTAAGATTTGCCTTATTGCGCCAGCCCGGCCCAGACTACCATCACTTTGTCATCAGCCTGCTCACGCACAAAGCCGTAACCGTGTGGCAGCGTCAGCGTGGTTTGCTTTCCGCCGCCCAACGCCGGATGGCGGGCGCGAAATTGCCCAAGCCGCTGCCAGTGGTGCAGGCTCGCCGCCGCCTTGCCATTAAGATCCTGCCAGTTCATATCCGATCGCGTACCCTGGAGCGGATCCGATCCCGTGGGGCCAAACGGGCGCGCGGATTCATCACCATAAAAGATCTGCACGGCACCGGGAGCCAGTAACAGCAGTTCAGCCGACTGCTGGCCACCTTCACGGAACAGGCGAGTATCGTGGGATGACAGATAGCTCAGGACGTTAAAGCGTTGCAGTTTTTCCGCCATTTGCTGCCAGACGCTGTCCATATTTGCCAGGCAAGCCGCGGCACTGGCGGCCTGCTCCTGATAATCAAAGTTGATCATCGCGTCGAAACCGTGCTGGTAGTAAGTGCTTTGCATCACGCCGTGGCCCCAGGATTCTCCGGCCATCCAGAACGGCGCATCATCGATTTTTTTCTGCGGATTGGCCTGTTTCCACTCTGCCAGCGCCTGTGACGCCTGCGTTTTGAGCTGTTGCCAGGCGTCCAGTTCAACATGTTTGGCGGTATCCACGCGAAAACCGTCAATGCCGTATTCGCGCACCCACTGGCTCAGCCAATGGGTCAGGTAATCGCGCGGCGTATACCCGGCAATTTCCCGCGCGGCAGTATCGGGTTTATGGCGATAAAAGACTGGCAAGCCGGATGGCGTCGCGGATTCGGTTTTCAGATCCGGTAAAAAGGCCAGCGACATCGTCAGATCGTCAAAACCGGGGTTGTCGTAATCGCCGATATCGGTGCGGATCCACGCTTTGCCCCACCAGTTTTGCCAGGCGGTTTTATCGCTGAAGTTGATGTAATCATTAAAGCTGTGCCAGCTCTGTCCAGGCGCGGGTTTCCAGTCTGTCCAGTGCTCGCCGAGGATTTTTGTGCGTTCCTCACCCTGTAAATAGAGCGCGCCAAACTGGTAGGTTTGCATATCGGCCAGCGTCGCGTAGCCCGCGTGATTCATCACCACATCAAACAGCACGCGGATGCCGCGCCGGTGCGCTTCATCGACCAGCGTGCGCAAGTCGTTTTCGTTACCCATATTGGCGTCGAGGCGCGTCCAGTCCTGGGTGTAATAGCCGTGATAGGCGTAATGGGGGAAATCGCCTTTGGTGCCGCCGCCGACCCAGCCGTGGATCTGCTCCAGCGGCGAGCTTATCCACAACGCATTGACGCCCAACTGCTGCAAATAATCGAGCTTGCTGGTCAGGCCTTGCAGGTCGCCGCCGTGAAAGGTGCCTACCTCCTGCATACCGTCTTTGTGCCGCCCGTAACTGTTGTCGTTCGACGGGTCGCCATTCACATAACGGTCGGTAAGCACAAAATAGACCGTGGCGTTATGCCACTGAAAGGGTGCTGTGCCGTGGGTTTGTGCCTGTTCCAGCAGTAAAAGCCCATTGCTTTCTGCCGCCGGTTGCAGGGTGATTTTCCCGTCGCGCACCGTCGCGGTTTGCTGGCTGTAAAAGTCCCGTACGAAGCTGCCTTCCGTGAAGGTTTTTCCGACTGGAATGGTCAATGATTTCCCGTCACGCACCGGACACTGGCGCGCAACGGCGGCTGCGCGCTCTACCGGTGCTTTCACGCTGAGTAATAACGTTGGTGTGCCGGAGCGGGTGTCGACCTGCACCTGGTAATCGCCATCGCGGAAAACTCGCCACTGCGGTGCGCTGCCTGTGCAGGGTGTCAGCGAAAGCATTTGATTGAGCTTAATACTGCTGGCGGGCTGCCAGCACTGTTCATCCTGTTGCAGAGTTACAGGCCGCGCACCTTTTTTGAGTGCCGCCTGGCTGCGCCAGACGCCGCTGCCGTCGTCGGTCAAAGGAGGAAAGCCGGTGGCAGACCAGTCGGCACTGGCAATGCCGGGCAGCAACAGAAGTAAAAACGCGGCGTGTTTCATCGGAGAGCCCTGTGATTGCGATTTTCCTTATTTTGCCCACCCGGCGAAACGGGTAACTCCTCCTCTTTGTGTTATCGCCAGGGAGGAGAGGAAAGGGTGAGTGTACGCGCATAAAGTGCGGTTTTGGCGTTGTGATAACCACCACATTTATAAGAGATTGTATAATTAATGCGCAGTTTACCCGTGACATGGTTTCAGAATTGGATTATTTCTGTACGTGCTCTTACGGGGTACTTTTGGTATGATTTGCGGTTCAGTCTGCAAATCATACATAAGAGAAGGTGTTGGAATGTTCATATCCGACCAGGAGACCTAATGATATCGATACCCATGCGACGACCTGGGGCGACGATACTCATGTTTTTCACCCTCATATTTTCGGGTGGAGTGCTGGCAAAGACGCACACAGAAACAGCGAGTCACAAAGCCCACGTCACAAAGGCAAGCGTAAAGAAACAGGCAAGCAGTAAACAAGAGTATTCTCGCAATAGTGTAAATAGCAGTTCACTTCCTGACTTGCGAAAATACCCTTCCGGAACACCAAGAAAAAAAGCGTTTCTCCGGACAGTAATGCCTTATATCACCAGCAAAAACTCTGCGATCACCGCCGAGCGTAACTGGCTGCTCAGAAAGCAGTATGACAGTCAGTGGTCGCCAGCCGAGCGTACGCGCATGAAGGATATTGCCAAACGCTACAAAGTGAGCTGGTCCGGGAATACGCGCCGTATTCCGTGGAACACGCTGCTGGAGCGCGTAGACATTATTCCGGACAGCATGGTCGCCACGATGGCGGCAGCGGAAAGCGGCTGGGGAACGTCGAAACTGGCGCGTAGCAATAACAACCTTTTCGGCATGAAATGCGCGAAAGGGGCATGTAAGAACGGGCCTGGCAAAGTGAAAGGTTACTCCCACTTCGGTTCCGTTCAGGAATCTGTAGACGCTTACGTGACCAACCTGAATACGCACGGGGCTTATAACTCGTTCCGTAAGTCCCGCGCTCAGTTGCGCAAAGCGGATCAGGAAGTGACGGCGACCAACATGATTCATAAGCTGAAGGGTTATTCGACCCGTGGCAAGAGCTACAACAACTACCTGTTTGCCATGTATCAGGACAACCAGCAGTTAATTGCTGCCCATATGTAAGCTTCTTTAGCTGAAACGCCTTCCATCCGGAAGGCGTTTTTATTTGCCTTAAATAAGCACTTCGCTATAGCGGTCGCGATAATCTTTTGGCGTACTGTCGTACTCCTTGCGAAACACCGAGTAGAAATATTGCAGCGAGGGATAGCCGCACATTTGCGAAATTTCGTTGATAGAGAGCGAGGTCGAGATCAGCAGGCTGCGCGCTTTTTCCAGCTTCTCCGCATGGATAACGGCGTGAATGGTTTCCCCCACCTCTTCTTTAAAGCGTTTTTCCAGGTTCGAACGGGAAATTCCCACCGCATCCAGCACCTGATCGACTTTGATACCTTTACAGGCGTGATTGCGAATGTAGTGCATCGCCTGAATCACCGCCGGATCGTTAAGCGAACGGTAATCTGTTGAGCGCCGCGCCACCACCCGCACCGGTGGCACCAGTAAACGTTGTAGCGGCATAGCTTCGTTATCCAGCAGGCGATGCAGCAGTTTTGCCGCCTGGTAGCCCATTTGCCGCGTGCCCTGCGCCACTGAAGAGAGTGCAACGCGCGAGAGATAGCGCGTGAGTTCTTCGTTATCAATGCCAATCACGCACAGTTTTTCTGGCACCGGAATATGCAGATGGTCGCAGACTTGCAGAACATGGCGGGCGCGGGCGTCGGTGACGGCGATAATCCCGGTTTGCGGCGGCAGGGTTTGTAGCCAGTCCGCAAGGCGATTTTGCGCATGCTGCCAGTTTTCAGGCGCGGTGGTCAGCCCCTGGTAGACCACGCCGCGGTATTTCTCCTGCGCGACCAACTGGCAAAACGCGTATTCGCGCTCGGCAGCCCAGCGTTTCCCGCTGGAGGCCGGCAGGCCGTAAAAGGCGAAGCGGTGCACCCCTTTCTCTTTCAGATGCAAAAACGCGCTTTCCACCAGCGCGTAGTTATCGGTCGCAATGTAGTGCACCGGCGGGTAGTGTTCCGGTGTGTGGTAAGAGCCGCCGACGCCGACAATCGGCACATCAACATCGGCCAGCAGCCGCTCAATTTCCCGGTCGTCGTAATCGGCAATTACGCCGTCGCCAAGCCACTCTTTGATGTTTTCTATGCGGGCGCGAAAATCCTCCTCAATGAAGATGTCCCATTCGGATTGCGACGCCTGCAAATATTCTCCTACTCCTTCGACGACCTGGCGGTCGTAGGCTTTGTTTGCGTTAAATAACAACGTGATGCGATGGCGCTTTTCAAACATGTTGGTTCGCTTCCTGACTTTCCATCAGTTCTGATTACCATATTCAACACACTGCCGGATAAAAAAGATCCGGCAGTGTGACAGCACCCGTATTCGCTCCCATCAGGCACGACGTTTCGTTGCCGAATCCATCCAGACCGCCAGCAGCAAAATCGCCCCTTTAACGATGTACTGCCAGAATGTGGGCACATCCATCATGCTCATGCCGTTATCCAGCGAGGCCATAATAAATGCGCCCATCACCGCACCGGCGACACTACCGATACCGCCCGCCAGACTGGTGCCGCCAATGACGCAGGCGGCAATGGCATCCAGTTCGGCAATGTTCCCTGCCGACGGCGAACCTGCGCCGAGACGTGAACTGAGGATAAGCCCGGCAATCGCCACCATTAATCCGTTGATGGCAAACACCGCCAGTTTGGTGCGCTCGACGTTAATCCCGGACAGCCGCGCGGCATCCAGATTGCCGCCAATCGCGTAGATTCGGCGGCCAAACGCGGTACGCGTTGCCATAAACAACCCGGCCAGCAGCAGGAAAGCAAGCAGCAGCACCGGCGTTGGCACACCACGGTAATCATTGAGCAGCCAGATTGCGCCGAGCACGATCACCGCGATAATCGCCTGGCGACCAACTGCATTGCCGGAAGATGACGTGGCTAAGCCGAGCGACTGGCGGCGCATCCGCCCGCGCCACTGCCAGAGCACAAAGGCAACCAGCCCCAGCGCGCCGACGCCAAAACCAACGCCGTCCGGCAAATAGCTCTGCCCGATTTGCGACATCGCCGCACTGGTGGGAGAAACCGTGGTGCCGTTGGTGATGCCGATCAACACGCCGCGAAAGGCCAGCATCCCGGCGAGGGTGACAATAAATGACGGCACTTTGCGATACGCCACCCACCAGCCGTTCCACGCGCCGAGCAGCAGGCCGAGTACCAGCGTCACCGCCACGGTAAGCGGCAGCGGCCAGCCGAACCAGACATCAAAAATTGCCGCCGCGCCGCCCAGCAGGCCCATCATTGAACCGACAGAGAGGTCGATTTCGGCGGAGATAATCACAAACACCATCCCCACCGCCAGGATGCCGGTAATGGCCGTCTGGCGCAGCAGGTTAGAGATATTACGCGCGCTCAGGTAAGCGCCATCGGTCATACCGGTGAAAAACAGCATGATCACCACAATGGCGGCAAGCATCACGAATACTTGCAGGTTCAGGGATTTCAGACCGGAGAAGGCCCCCGGCGACGCGGTGGATAACTTAATTTCAGACGGGTTGCTTTTCGACATGATGTTCGCTCCTCAGCGCCGCTTCCATGACCTGCTCCTGGGTCAGATTACGATTGATTAGGTCGGCTTTTAGCTTGCCTTCATGCATTACCAGCACCCGATCGCTTAAGCCCAGCACTTCGGGCAGCTCAGATGAGATAACAATGACGGCAATCCCCTGCTGCACCAGTTGGTTAATCAGTTTGTAGATTTCATATTTCGCGCCGATATCAATGCCGCGCGTCGGCTCATCCAGGATCAGGATGCGCGGGTTGAGTAACAGGCAGCGGGCGAGAATCGCTTTTTGCTGATTGCCGCCGCTCAGCCGACCAATCGCCAGCTCCGGGGAGGAGGTTTTGACCTTAAGGCGCTGAAGCGACTGTAAAATACACGCCTGTTCGGCGGCGTCATCCAGGCTGCTGAGCGCGCCGGTAAACTGATTCAGCGCCGCCAGCGTAATGTTTTTGCCCACCGCCATCACCGGCACAATGCCGTCTTTTTTGCGGTCTTCCGGCACCATCGCAATGCCGTGTTCGATGGCCTGCTGGCAGTGGCGGATCTGCACCGGTTTGCCATCCAGAAAAATTTGCCCTTCCCAGCGCCCCGGCCACACGCCAAACAGGCACTGTACGGCTTCGGTACGCCCGGCGCCGACCAGCCCGGCAATGCCGAGGATCTCGCCGCGTTTCAGGCTAAAGGAGATGTCGTTGACACGTTTGATATGGCGATTGACCGGATGCCAGGCGGTCAGATGCTCGACGCGCAGGATCTCCGCGCCTGTGGTATGGGGTTCACTGGGGTAAAGTGCGGTCAGCTCGCGCCCCACCATCATGGTAATAATGTCGTCTTCGCTCATCCCGGCGGCGTCGCGGGTGCCAATATGCTTGCCGTCGCGGATAACGCTAATCACATCGGATATCGCTTTGACTTCATTAAGCTTGTGGGAGATGTAGATGCAGGCAATATCGTGGTTACGCAGATCGCGGATGATATCCAGCAGAACGGCAGTTTCCTGCTCGGTCAGCGAAGCGGTGGGTTCATCAAGAATCAATAACCGCACCTGTTTGTTCAGCGCTTTGGCAATCTCTACCAGTTGCTGCTGGCCCAGCCCTAAATCACCGACGCGGGTATCCGGTGAAATATTCAGGCTTACCTGCTCTAGCAGCTTTTCACAGCGCAGAGTCATCAGGTCGTAATCCATTACGCCGTGGCGGGTAATTTCCGTGCCGAGAAAGATGTTTTCCAGCACCGTAAGGTGCTTCACCAGCGCCAGCTCCTGATGAATGATGGCGATACCTTTGCGCTCGGTGTCGCGGATATGGCTGGCCTGCAAGGTTTCCCCGGCGAAGACAATTTCACCTTCATAGCTGCCCGCCGGATAGATCCCACACAGCACCTTCATGAGTGTGGATTTACCAGAGCCATTCTCGCCGCACAGCGATAACACTTCGCCCGCGTTAAGGCGCAGGCTGACATTATCCACCGCCTTGACGACACCAAAGGCTTTGGTGATGTTCTTCATTTCGAGTAAATAAGGCATGGCCGCTCCACGTGGTTCGCAGGTATTACAGCGCCTGAAAGAGAGGACAGCGACGCGCCCGGGTTAACCCCAGACGCGTCGCTGGTTTCAGAGCTGGTTCTTCTGGTGGAAGCCGTCTTTAATCACCGTTGCGTCAATGTTGTCTTTCGTGACCTCAATCGGCGTCAGCAAACGGGCTGGAACATCTTTTAAGCCGTTGTTCAGCGAAGCATCCGCTTTTGGCTGCTGCCCGTTACCGAGTTCAACGGCAATTTCCGCCGCCGTGTTGGCAAGTTGAGTGATTGGTTTGTAGACGGTCATCGTCTGGCTGCCGTTAATCAGCCGTTTGACCCCCGCGAGATCCGCATCCTGCCCGGAGATAGCCACTTTCCCGGCTAGCCCCTGCGCGCTTAATGCCTGAATTGCGCCCCCGGCCGTCGCGTCGTTTGAGGCCACGACGGCGTCGATTTTGTTATTGTTAGCGGTCAGCGCGTTCTCCATTATTTTCAGCGCATTTTCCGGCAGCCAACCATCGACCCACTGATCGCCGACGATTTTTATTTTTCCGCTATCAACATAGGGTTTTAACACTTTCATTTGCCCGGCGCGGAACAGCTTGGCGTTATTATCCACCGGCGAGCCACCCATTAAGAAATAATTACCCTGAGGGACTTTGTTGACGAGGCTTTGCGCCTGTAATTCCCCGACTTTTTCATTGTCGAACGAAATATAGAAATCAATATCTGCATTATTAATCATGCGATCATAAGCCAGCACTTTAATTCCTTCTTGCTTAGCTTCTTTTACAACATTACTTAATACCTGGCCGTTGTAGGGAATAATAACCAGCACATCGACGCCGCGGTTAATCATATTTTCAATCTGCGACATCTGTGTCTCTTCATTCCCGTTAGCGGACTGAACAAACACATTGGCACCGAGCGATTCGGCTTTTTTAACAAAAATGTCGCGGTCTTTTTGCCAGCGTTCAAGGCGCAGGTCGTCAATCGCCATGCCGATTTTCACCTCTTTGGCATGACTGGCCACGCTGGCAAGCAGCAGGGAAGCGCAGAGTGTAAGGCAAAGGTTCTTTATCTTCATAATAGTAATACCTTTCGTAGGGTGGTGAGCGAG
Source organism: Kosakonia sp. H02 (assembly GCA_030704225.1). Taxonomy (NCBI): domain Bacteria; kingdom Pseudomonadati; phylum Pseudomonadota; class Gammaproteobacteria; order Enterobacterales; family Enterobacteriaceae; genus Kosakonia; species Kosakonia styphnolobii. The sequence continues at coordinate 1,269,858 of CP131915.1, read as the reverse complement.
ATAAAAGAAACATGCACTGCTTTGGACGAGCAAATTCTTAACGCAGAATCAAGCGCTGGCAATTACAGATTTTAATCCGGGCGTTACGTTTTTTGGTTTATTTGCTGATTTATGACCTCGATCTTATTTTAAAAAAAACTAAACCAGCGTTGCATAAAAAGCAGGAAAGCACGTCGCAGCAAATGTTGCTGTTATTTTGCGAGCCAGCGCACGTTTGCGTATTCTCTTAATGGCAGTGTGAAATAACGTAATTGAGCAAGGCCTGCGGAGAATCCAGTATTAGCTCAGATATGTACACTCGCCAATGGAGCTCATTATGCAAGCTTATTTCGACCAGCTGGAAAGGGTTCGTTTTGAAGGCCCGAAAACCACGAATCCTTTAGCGTTTCGTCATTACAATCCGGATGAGCTGGTGCTCGGTAAACGCATGGAAGATCACCTGCGTTTTGCCGCCTGCTACTGGCATACGTTCTGCTGGAATGGCGCGGATATGTTCGGTGTTGGCGCTTTTGATCGCCCGTGGCAGCAGCCCGGCGAGGCGATGGCGCTGGCGAAACGTAAAGCCGATGTCGCCTTCGAGTTTTTCCATAAACTGAATGTGCCGTTTTACTGCTTCCATGATGTGGACGTCTCCCCGGAAGGCGCGTCGCTGAAAGAGTATCTCAACAACTTTGCGCAGATGGTTGATGTATTAGGAGAAAAACAGCAGCAGAGCGGCGTGAAGCTGCTATGGGGCACGGCAAACTGCTTTACTAACCCGCGCTACGGCGCAGGCGCAGCCACCAACCCGGATCCGGAAGTGTTTAGCTGGGCGGCCACCCAGGTGGTGAGCGCCATGAACGCCACCCATAAACTCGGCGGTGAAAACTATGTGCTGTGGGGCGGTCGCGAAGGGTATGAAACCCTACTGAATACCGACCTGCGCCAGGAGCGCGAGCAGATTGGCCGCTTTATGCATATGGTGGTTGAGCACAAACACAAAATTGGTTTTCGCGGCACGTTGCTTATCGAGCCAAAACCGCAGGAGCCGACCAAGCACCAGTACGATTACGACGCGGCTACCGTGTATGGCTTCCTGAAACAGTTCGGTCTGGAAAAAGAGATCAAACTGAATATCGAAGCGAACCACGCCACGCTCGCGGGTCACTCGTTCCACCATGAAATCGCCACCGCTATCGCGCTGGGGCTGTTCGGATCCGTAGATGCCAACCGTGGCGATCCGCAGCTCGGCTGGGATACCGACCAGTTCCCGAACAGCGTCGAAGAGAATGCGCTGGTGATGTATGAAATTCTCAAAGCAGGCGGTTTCACCACCGGCGGCCTGAACTTCGATGCCAAAGTGCGTCGCCAGAGTACCGATAAATACGACCTTTTCTACGGCCACATTGGCGCGATGGATACTATGGCGCTGGCGCTGAAAATTGCGGCCCGCATGG